>JAEZTV010000029.1 GCA_023421245.1 Bacillota bacterium
GAATAAATGAATAATAGACGTTTTGCGGATATTACACCATAAAAGCAAAGCGTAATGGTGTAATTGCCCATTGCCGTAGGCGGGGCATAAGAATAAATGTATAATAGACGTTTTGCGGATATTATACCACAAAGCATAGGGCCGATTCAACGCCGCAAGTCACCAAGTCATTTTGTCGCCGTAGAACGTCTCTTCAGCCAGATGATGATACCCGTAGTCAACGCCTCGGTAACTGGAAAAGCAAGCCATACCCCCGTCATATCAAACGATGCAGACAGTAAAAACGCCATCGGTATAATAATCACACAGCCCCGCAGGATAGAAATAAGGAATGATGGCTTGGGTTTTGCGGCGGAGCTAAAATACACGGCGGTAATCACATTGATTCCTACAAAGAAAAACGCGGTGAAGTATAAATAAATGCCGCTTGAGGCAATGCTCAAAAGCTCAGCGCTGTTATCCCGGTTAAACACGCCAATAATCGGTGCGGCAAACAATGCAAAAACAGTGTAGATAATAGCAGAGCAAGTGGTCGAAGTAACAAGGGCGTAGCGGTAAGTCTTTTTTACGTTGTCGTTATTTCCGCTGCCGTAGTTGCGGCTGATAATAGGTTGTATGCCTTGCGCGATTCCGGTGAAGATAGCAACGACAACCAAGGATAGATTCGCAATTACACCGTATGCTGCGACACCAATGTTTCCATTCAGGCGTAGTATAATCGAATTAAACACAATCATTACTATTCCCGACGAAATCTCGGTTATCAGCGAGGATAGCCCCAGCGCCGAGATATCCTTTGATGCATGCGATGTGAGTTTTACCTTGATGAGATGAAAGGCGTTTTTCCTTTTTATAAAATGGTGTGACAGCATCAATAAGCTGATTATCGGTGCAAGCCCCGTGGCTAAAACTGCGCCGAACATCCCCATCCCAAACGGAAAGATAAACACATAATCAAGGATGATATTCGAAAGACTTCCGCCGAGCATAGCCATCATTGCAAGATTGGGGTTGCCATCGTTTCGCACAAAGCAGAGCATAACATTGTTTAGCATAAACATCGGTGCAAATAACAGTATAACGCGAAGATAGATGCAAGTCATACTGTGTATTGATTCATTCGCACCAAGCAAAGAGGTTAACGTGCCTGCAAGCAATAGCCCTACTAAAACAAATACGGCGGAAATGCTCAGTGCAAACTGCACAGATTGAGTAAAGATTTTGTTTCCACCGACAGTATTTTCTTGACTGTGCAGGATGGAAAACCTTGTAGCTCCGCCCATACCAATCATTAAGCCCAAACCGTGGATAAAGCTGTAAATGGGGATTGCAAGGTTTAGTGCGGCAAGTCCGTCGGCCCCTAGTCCCCTTGCAACAAAGAAGGTGTCGGCAAGAATATAGCACGAAAGCCCGATCATACCAAGCACATTAAGCGAGGCGTATTTTGCGAATGTTCGAAGCACTGAGTTCTGTTTCATTATTTCCTCCAACATAAAAACGCCCGGAACTTCATACCTTCAAAGGCCTAACGGTATGAAATCCGAACGCTGATTAATCTTCTTTACCCGGCGGCAAAGTATATATTAAATTGTAAGATGCATTGATTATAGCATAAAATAAAAACCTCCGCAATCCATAAAGGCTGCAAAACATCTTGAAACAAGAAAGCTTGAAAAGCTATAGGTTTATAAAACAGGCATAGAAGTCGTGTTTTGAAATATTGTGTTGAAATAAATTACCAGTCATGGCAGAATCAAATTCGCGATTATATAGCAAAAAAGCCTGCGCAGTATGCCGGCTGAATCACGATTTGAGCTTGGAGGATATGTTTATGTTTATTACCTTTGGTATACGAGAGTCGGTATTGTTGTTGGAGGATTAACATAGAAATACGTTGCCTCCAAAAACGAAAAATAATTATTTTATAGGATAGTGATGAAGTCTTACCTTAAAACAGATAGATACAACAAGGATTTTCTTGCCCATAATATGATGGGCCCAAACTCAATGATAATTTAAGAAGAATTAGTACAAAATATACCGCTGCTGCACGCAAATAGAGTATTGGATTTAGGCTGCGGAAATGGACTCACCTCAATTTTTTTGGCAAAAGAGTTTGGAGTACAAGTTTTTGCGGTAGATTTATGGGTATCTGCCATAAATAATTTCAACCGATTCAAGCAGATGGGGCTGCAAGACTTAATTGTTCCGATACATGCGGATGCAATGAATTTGCCTTTTGCCGATGGTTATTTTGATGCTGTTATCAGCGTTGATGCGTATCATTATTTTGGTAGCAATGATAGCTGTTTTTCAAAAAAGCTAAGACCAACACTAAAAAAGGGTACTTTGGTTGCAATTGCTTTTCTGGGTACGAAATACGAAGTGCATAGCAATATTCCCGATGAAATGAAACCCTTCTGGAAAAAAGAGACACTGGCAATGTGGCATTCGGTGAGTTGGTGGAGAGCAAAGCTGGAACATTCACTTAGCGAATTTACGGTTAAAGAGATGGAGTGCTTCGACAAAGCTTGGGAAGAATGGCTTTCTACCGACAATCCCTATGCAATTGAAGATAGGGCAATGATTTCTGCCGATGGCGGCAGGTATATGAATCTTATTGCAGTTACGGGGAAAGCGATTTAGTGTTGTTGTCGCACTAAACACTACCCCTGTGGGTTAAATTGCTAAACTGACGGCATGACATAAGTGCTGTTTTCTCTGTTCCAAAACACAAGGAAGTCGATTGCATTAGCAATCGACTTCCTTGTGTTTACACATTGGTGGACGATAAGGGGCTCGAACCCTCGACCTCTGCGTTGCGAACGCAGCGCTCTCCCAGCTGAGCTAATCGCCCATACTATACCAAACAAGCTGGTTGTACAGGCCAAAATATTCATAAAAACGCCGTTGCGCAACGGCGTTTTTTGGCGGAGAAGGAGGGATTCGAACCCTCGAGGCGCTTTTGGCGCCTACACGATTTCCAGTCGTGCGCCCTCGACCAGGCTAGGCGACTTCTCCATGCTGTGTTTTCGGTTGTCCAGGATCGACAACGCTTAATTATTATATCTAAAATCAAGGACGTTGTCAATTGAAAAAATGATATTTTATAAAAGAACGAACAATATATTTCTAAGTCGAAGCCGTGATGTATTTTGTGGGATTTTCGCCTTAAATAAGCGACGGTGCTTTTAAGCGGTAAGCTTCGACAATATGAAGACAGTGGCTTTATTGATTCATTTTTGGTACCGCATCGGTGTAAACCGCATTCCATCCTGTGTTTGTTCCGCCCCGGTATCTATAAACCCCAATTTATGATAAACCGCTACGGCATAAGGGGAAGAGTTGACTGTAATAATTTCTGAGGTGCTGTTTTTTACAGCTACTTCAAATAATCTTCGTCCAATACCTTGCCGGTGATATTTTGAGTGTACAAAGAACAACGAAATATGGTTGCCCTCATTTCTTGTTGCAATGACGCCAACAAGGTTCTTTTGCTCATAAGCGCCATACATCAGAAGCCCGTGAATTACGCTTTCATCGTTAATGAAATTATTAAAAGTACGAATGCCCCCTTCCTCATAATCAGGCGCTTCAAACTCTAAAAACACGCTCCATACCAGGTTCATGGCATCTATTTTATCAGGCTCTGACAGCTCTTTTATCGTCATTGATCCATCACCTCAAGCAATAATAAACATAGTTTACTACACAATATGGAAGAAGTCGATGTATTATCTCCTGTTTAAAGAAGGCTTATAGAATTATAAGAGGGCGCTCCCACTTGATTCCTGCATTGCGAACGCACAGTTCTTTCGACACAGCTAATCGCCCATAGCAATCACTATCAGGGCCGGCTGTACAAATCGGCATATTCATGTTTAGAATATCAAATCATAAAGCGGCTGCCCAAAGCGATAGGGAAGCCGCTTTTGTTACATTTTTTAAAGTTTACTGATTGTTTTTGCTTTGTTTAATCGCTTCCTCAATATCCACAACGGCCTTGTCCAGCCAGTCGCCCACGAACAGCTCAAGCAAACCTTCGTCACATTGACGTGCAAGCTCGGGATTAATCGGCAATTGTCCCAATACGCGGGTATCGTTTGCTTTTGCAACCTCAACAATGTGGCTTTCGCCGAATATGCTGGTACGCGTTTTACAATCGGGGCATTCGAAGTAGCTCATGTTCTCAACAATACCGAGGATGGGGATGTCCATCATTTTTGCCATATTAACAGCCTTGCTTACAATCATCGAAACAAGATCCTGCGGAGAGGTGACAATAACGATACCGTCTAACGGAAGCGCCTGAAATACCGTCAGGGGAACATCGCCGGTACCGGGAGGCATATCCACAAACATATAATCAATATCCGACCAGATTACATCCGACCAAAACTGCTTGACGGCACCCGAAATAACAGGGCCACGCCAAACTACAGGCAAATTCTCGTTTTCGAGCAATAGGTTTACCGACATAATTTCGATACCGGTTTTAGCTTTTGCGGGGAGCATCCCCCATTCATTGGTTTGAATTCCGGTATGCAGACCGAATATCTTGGGAATGGACGGACCAGTTACATCCGCATCCAGAATAGCGGTGCGGTAGCCGTTACGGTTAAACAAAATTGCAAGTAGAGAGGTAACAAGTGATTTGCCTACGCCGCCTTTGCCACTTACTACGCCGATGACATGCTTTACACTGCTCATCGAATGGCCGGGCTCGAGCATATCCTTTGGGTCAGTTTTGCGCGATGCACAATCCTCGCCGCAGCTGGAACAATCGTTGGAACAATTCTCACTCATAGGAATTCTCCTTTTATCTGTTGGTCTGTTTTAAGTATAAAAGTAATCTTTTCATTTGTCAAACAACAAGCACTAATTCTTAAAGCGGCTGATGCATTACGTAATATCATCCTACCGTGGCGTATGTTTTTTCTTCTTTTCGGGGCTGTATGTCCTTGCCTTCAAGCTGTTCCCGCGCAACCGCAAGCATCAGCTTAATGCGGTTTTCCTGGTTCACGCGCGTGGCGCTCGGGTCATAGTCAATCGGTACAATATTAGCGCGTCCATTGGCTGCGCGTATGCTGCGAATCATGCCCTTGCCGCATATATGGTTGGGCAAGCAGCCAAACGGCTGTGTGCAGACAATGTTTTCATACCCAAGTTCCACAAGCTCAAGCATCTCGGCGGTTAAAAGCCAGCCCTCTCCCATCTTGCTGCCATAACCGATTATCCCATCTACGAGTGATTTGGTATGCTCATAAGAGGACGGCGGCAAGAATTGCGGGTATTTCTTAACCGCGTCAATTAAGGCATGCTCCATTCGAAGCATATAGTTCATAAGTAACTTGACCACACCGGCCTTAAGCTTGCTGCCGCCGTATAGCTTAATGTCTTCCAGACGGTTATCCGTCTTAAATAGCATAAAGCCCATAATGCCGGGCACCATAACCTCGCAATCCTGTTCCGCCAGAAATTCTTCGAGATTATTGTTGCCAAGGCTGGAATACTTTACGTAAATTTCGCCCACAACACCCACCTTTACGATGGAGCGCTTTTTTATGGGTATAGCGGCAAACTCTGCGGTAATATGGTCAAGATTCTCTTTCATCTCGCGCACGCTCAGTGCTTTGCCATGCTGATATAGTTCGGAAAGGGCAGCAATCCATTTTGTCGTAAGGGCATCGCTTTCGCCGTGTTTAAGCTCGTAGGGGCGTACCTGATTACTCAGCAGCATCAGCGCATCACCATAAACAAGCGATACAATCATCTTACGCAGCATGGGCAGCGTCAGCTTAAAGCCGCTGTTCTTTTCAAGGCCAGACAGGTTGAGTGAAACCACAGGAACCTTCTCATATCCCGCCTTAACCAGTGCCTTACGCAGCAGATGGATGTAGTTGGAGGCACGACAACCGCCGCCTGTTTGAGTAATAATCAATGCAGTGCGGTCAAGGTCATATTTACCGCTCGAAAGTGCGTCCATCATCTGTCCTATAACAAGCAGGGCGGGGTAGCAGGTGTCGTTATGCACATATTTCAGGCCCTGCAACACCACCTCAGGGCCGGTGTTGCTCAGCAGCTCTACACAATAGCCGCTGTTGGAAAACACATTTTTGATAAGCTCGAAATGAATCGGAGCCATCATCGGTATCAGTATTGTATAATCGCGGCGCATCTCCTTGGTAAAAAGAAGGCGCCCCGACTTATCATGTTTGAGTTGTGCCATAGGCATGGTCATCCTTTCGCTGCGTACATTACCGGTAAAACGGTCATTTACGCTACAATAACAATTACTGCTCCTGCGTTGCGGCAAACAGGCTGCGCAGGCGTATTTTTACCGCACCGAGGTTTGTAATCTCATCAATCTTTATCTGTGTATAGATGCGCCCTTCCTTTTCAAGGATATCACGCACCTCGTCGGTGGTTATAGCATCTACACCGCAACCGAATGAGACCAGCTGCACCAGATTCATATCGGGCTGTTCGGCTATGTATTTTGCCGCCGCGTACAAGCGGGAATGGTAGGTCCACTGGTTGAGTACAGTGGTTTTAAACCGCTTGACATCACCGCTCACGCAATCTTCGGAAATTATTGCAACGTCGAAGCCGGCAATCAAACGGTCGATGCCGTGGTTGATTTCGGGGTCAACGTGATACGGTCTGCCGGCAAGCACTAAAATCGGTTTATGCTCACTGCGTGCGCGCCTGACAATCTCTTGCCCTTTACGGCGTACACGGTCAAAGAAGGCAGAAAACTCGTTATATGCGTTTTGTGCCGCGGCCCATACCTCTTTTGGCGTAATGTCATCAAAATACCTGCTTAAGATGACGTGCATCTTTTTTGGGAAATCACGGCGGCGATGAATACCCACATAATCCTTGATAAATGTGATGTTATCGACATCGGACATGTTGGCGGTAATCACCTCGGGATAGTACGCTACCACAGGGCAGTTATAGTGGTTGTCCCCTAGTCCCTCATCCACATTATAGGTAAGGCAGGGGTAGAAGATGGTGTCGATACCATCTTCAATGAGCGTTTGAACGTGACCGTGAAGAAGCTTTGCGGGGAAACATACCGTATCGGACGGGATGGTGCTCTGTCCAAGCAGGTACATCTCACGGGTGGATGGCGGAGAGGGTACCACCTCAAAGCCGAGTGTTGTAAAAAAAGCATGCCAGAAGGGCAGAAGCTCGTACATGTTCAGCCCCATCGGGATGCCGATCCGTCCGCGCGTCCCTGCGACGGGGGTATATTCCTGCAATAGCTTAAACTTATAATCATAGATGTTAAGGCTGTTGTCTGCGGTTTTTTTGGTTACGGGGCGTTCGCAGCGATTGCCGCTGATAAAGCGTCTGCCGCCATCAAAGGTGTTGATGGTAAGCTGACAGTTATTCTCACATAGCCCGCAGTTTGCCGAACGAACCTCATGGGTAAAAGCGGCAAGTGCATCGGCCGAAAGAACGGTGCTTTCGGCATCGCTTTTTTTGTGCGCCTTTGCATACAGCGCAGCACCGTACGCGCCCATCAGCCCTGCAATGGCAGGACGGACAACCTCGCTACCGAGCTCCTGTTCGAAGGAGCGGAGCACCGCATCGTTGAGGAAGGTGCCGCCCTGTACCACAACATGGCGGCCAAGCTCTGCGGCGCTCGTTGCGCGGATAACCTTGTACAGTGCGTTTTTCACCACGCTGATGGAAAGTCCGGCCGAGATGTTCTCAATCGACGCGCCGTCTTTTTGTGCCTGCTTTACCGAGGAGTTCATAAATACGGTACAGCGTGAACCAAGATCAACGGGACGGTCGGCAAACAGGCCAAGGCGGGCAAATTCTTCGATAGAGTACCCCAGCGCATTGGCAAAGGTCTGTAAGAACGAGCCGCAGCCAGAGGAGCAGGCCTCGTTCAAGAAGATGTTATCGATAGTGCCGTTCTTTATCTTAAAGCACTTGATGTCCTGACCGCCGATGTCGATGATAAATTCGACATCGGGCAAAAAGCTTTTTGCAGCGGTAAAATGAGCAACTGTTTCCACAATACCGTAATCGGTGCAGAAGGCGTTTTTTATAATCTCCTCACCGTAACCGGTCACAGTCGAGCCGGCAATCTCAATGCCGGGATAGCGCTCGTACAAATCTCGTAAAAAATCAAGGATAATCGGTACGGGGTTCCCGCTGTTGGGGCGGTAG
This sequence comes from Bacillota bacterium, assembly GCA_023421245.1. Lineage (GTDB taxonomy): Bacteria > Bacillota > Clostridia > Oscillospirales > Ruminococcaceae > Acetanaerobacterium. The sequence goes on from JAEZTV010000029.1 coordinate 8,191, forward strand.
CTTGTAACAAGCAGCTTGCCTTCCTCCGAAAGCACTACCGCCTTTACGGTAGTTGAGCCCGCATCGATACCGAGATACGCCCTGCCGAGGTAGGCGACTGGGTCCGCCTGCAATACCTTGTGCTGCTCATGTCGCGCACAAAAGCGTTCATACTCTTCGGTGTTATTAAAAAGCGGGGTCATCGTCGCATACTGTTGTGCGGCCTCGAAATGTGAGAGCCGGTTAATCGCCTTATCTATATCAATATCCTGGTCCGCAGAAAACGCGGCGCCGAGTGCAACGTAATAAAGGGAGTCCTCCGGACAGACCCCCGTGGTTTGCAACGTATCGTCAAAGCTTTTACGCAGCTCCGATAAAAAGGTGAGAGGCCCTCCAAGATAAAGGATGTTGCCTGTGATTGGACGCCCCTGAGCAAGCCCGGCAATGGTTTGGTTAACTACCGCACCAAAGATGCTGGCCGAAATATCGGTTTTTTTCGCACCTTGATTGAGCAGCGGCTGAATATCGCTCTTTGCAAAAACGCCGCAGCGTGAGGCAATCGTATACAGCTTATCGTGCTGTGCTGCCAAATCATTCATATTCTCCAGCGACACGTTGAGCAGGGTAGCCATCTGGTCGATAAACGCACCTGTCCCGCCCGCGCAGGAGCCGTTCATGCGAACCTCCAGACCGTCGGAAAGAAACAAAATCTTTGCGTCCTCGCCGCCAAGCTCAATAACCACGTCGGTGCCGGGCGCGCGTTTTGTTGTTGCAATGCGCGTAGCGTACACTTCCTGCACGAACGGAATGGAGCAGCTTTGTGCAAGCCCCATACCCGCCGAACCGGATATGGCAATCTTTGCGCTGCTGTGTGCGGGCAAAATACTCTGCACCGTCTGCAGCAGTTCCACAGTTTTTTGCGTGATTTGAGAAAAATGCCGTTCATAAGAACGGTATGTAATTGTTCCGGTTTTATCGGTCACAACACACTTAATGGTTGTGGAGCCAATATCAAGTCCAATGTTCAAGGAAATCCCCCAGCATTCAATCTATTGTACCAAGGACGGTATTTCCGCCTTTACCCATATAACTGACATTATAGCATTATTTTGATTTTTCGCAAGCATTATGACGGTCAGAATCATCTGATTATTGCATATTATTACCTTATCGTGCATAAAAAGTTTGTTCAAATAATGGCCTGTTTCAGGGAGATGCAGGTTTGAAAATCTATGCAAGCCAAGCGGGGCATAAGCGGTGAGCCACGGGTAGCCGTTTTACTTAGGACACGGTCCTTGCAAATACTGATTTCATCAGCATTTGCAGTTTATGGTGTAACATGGCCACATGAGTATGTGGACATATTATACCACAAGTTTGTGAATCAACTGTGAAAGCGCGGCATGCGTAATGCAAAGTCTTTGTAAATGATGTGTCATATTCAGATGAACGCCTTACGACATGGTTATAGCCTTTTGGTTAGAATATCTGCTTCTGTATTGCCAATATCGCAGGCGCTATGCTATAATAATTTAAAATAATGGATTGGAGTTGGGAAAGTGCGTAATTATTCTTGCTAATTATTTTATGCATAATAAGAAGATAAGTGCGGTTTGTTCCGCCTGTTTTGTTATGCAAAAGCAAGATGGTTACCAATGCTTTTCGCTCTAAATGATATATCATAACCATGCCTTTTTTGGTGTGGTCTTACTGTATCTGCGAGCCGCAAGAAGTAGCCTTCTTGCGGCTTATTTTGATACAGGGGGAAATTGTGTATGTCACTTATTAACGTTACAAACCTTACTTTTGCATATGAAGGAAGCTATGACGATATATTTAAGGATGTCAGCTTCCAAATTGATACCGATTGGAAACTGGGCTTTACGGGACGAAACGGCAGAGGAAAAACCACCTTTTTAAATCTGCTTTTGGGTAAATACAAGTACAGCGGCAGTATCACTGCCAGTGTTGGCTTTGAGTATTTTCCGTATGAGGTTTGCGATATGCAAAGCGATACCATTGATATTATTGACGGCATTCACTCCGACTATCTGCACTGGCAACTGGTAAAGGAGCTTACGCTGCTTGAGGTGGGAGAGGATGTATTATACCGACCGTTTGCAACACTTTCTAAGGGGGAACAGACCAAAGTGCTGCTGGCGGTGCTCTTTCTCAAAGAAAACCGGTTTTTGCTCATTGACGAGCCGACCAACCATCTTGATCAGGATGCGAGAAGAATTGTGGGTGACTACCTGCAAGGTAAGCGTGGATTCATTCTCGTTTCTCATGACCGCGCGTTTCTTGACCGGTGTACCGACCATATCCTGTCCATCAACAAAGCAAGCATTGAGATTCAGAAAGGTAACTTTTCAAGCTGGTGGAAAAACAAGCAGATGCAGGATAACTTTGAGCTGGCGCAAAATGAAAGGCTTAAAAAAGACATCAGCCGCCTTGCCGATGCCGCAAAGCAAGCATCCGACTGGTCGGGGAAGGTAGAAAAAACAAAGTATGGCACAAAGAATTCAGGGCTGAAGCCGGATAAGGGCTATATCGGGCACAAAGCGGCAAAGATGATGAAGCGCTCAAAGTCAATACAGGCAAGGCAGCAGATTGCGGCTGATGATAAATCCAAGCTGCTTAAAAACATCGAAACCAGTGAGCGGCTTAAGATAGCCCCGCTTGCCTTTCACGGCACCCGCCTTATACAGCTTAGTAACGTGTCTGTCCGTTATGGCGAAAATATCGTGTGTAATGACATCGGTTTTGAGGTAAATTGTGGGGATAGAATCGCACTGTGCGGTAAAAATGGGTCAGGTAAATCCAGTATTCTCAGGCTGATTTGTAACGGCGATGTTGCCTACACCGGCGAATACTTCAAGAGCAGCGGGCTTGTTATATCTTACGTTGCTCAAATGGCCGATCACCTTGCGGGGAATTTAACAGAGTACGCAGAAAATAGAGGGATTGATGAAAGTCTCTTTAAAGCTATCTTGAGAAAGCTTGATTTTTCGCGCGTGCAGTTTGAAAAGGAACTATCCGACTTCAGCGCAGGGCAGAAGAAAAAGGTGTTGATTGCGGCAAGCCTTTGTGAGCGTGCCCATCTTTATCTCTGGGATGAACCCCTTAACTATATCGATGTGCTTTCACGGATGCAGATTGAAGAGCTGCTGCTCCAATACAAACCCACCATCGTATTTGTAGAGCACGACAGTGCGTTTTGCAGGCGTGTTGCAACCAAATATGTCGAGCTTTCACAGTAAATTTAGCAATGTTGTAAAAAATGGTACGCAATGCAGCCTGCCGGATTAGCGAACCCGACATTTACAGTCATCTCAAAATATATTATAATATTTTTAGATGTATGCTTCATAACACAGATATCCCAATAGCCGCTTCAATGAACGTATGATAGGTAAGGATCGGTGCTTTTTACCGGTACGATGTGTAATGCAGCAGCAATGCGGCACAGTTGCGCGTTTGTGCATAACAGCGAAGGAAAGAGAAGCTGCCGTTATAGCTTCTCTTTCCTTGTACTTTTCATAAAGGAGATGAATGTACTATGAGATATAAAATTATCAAAAAGAGATCACTTAACCCTTCGGTTAGCCTAATGGAGATTTACGAGCCGTTAATTGCAAAAAAAGCGGAGCCCGGTCAGTTTATCGTGCTGCGAGTCGATGAGAATGGCGAACGAATTCCCCTGACCATCGCAGACTTTGACCGAGAGCAGGGAACGGTAACAATTATTTTTCAAATTGTCGGCGCAACGACTAAGGCGCTTGATGCATTGGAACAGGGCGACTGTCTGCACGATTTCGTTGGGCCGCTCGGTGTGCCCTCCCATACCGAGGGCTTAAAAAAGGTCGCGGTGGTCGGCGGCGGCGTCGGCTGCGCAATTGCGTATCCTGTTGCGAAAAAGCTGCACCGCAATGGTGCGGTAGTCCATACCATTATCGGCTTTCGGTCGAAGGACCTGGTAATTCTTGAGCGGGAGTTCTCGCAGGTTAGTGATAAGTTGATAATCAAGACCGACGATGGCTCGTACGGTACCAAGGGCCTTGTAACCGATGCGCTCAAACAGCTGATTGAGTCAGGCGAGCAGTACGATGAGGTTATCGCTATCGGCCCGCTTGTTATGATGAAATTTGTGGCAAGGCTTACGAAAGAGTACGCCATTAAGACGGTGGTAAGCATGAATCCCGTAATGATAGACGGCACGGGAATGTGCGGTGGCTGCCGCTTGACTGTCGGCGGAGAGATGAAATTTGCTTGTGTAGACGGCCCTGAATTTGATGGGCATCTGGTTGATTTTGATGAGGCAATCGAGCGCAGCACGATGTACAAAGGCTTTGAGCATCGCCGGAATGAGGATGCCTGCAGGCTGATTCGCGCGGCAGATGAGAAGTAGCGCGAAACCGGAAAAAGGAGCGAATGAAGTATGGCGAATATGATGCCAAATAAAAACCCAATGCCGGTGCAGGACCCCGATGTGCGTGGCAGCAATTTTGACGAGGTGGCGCTGGGTTATACCGAGGAGCAAGCGGTCAGTGAAGCGGAGCGCTGCTTAAATTGCAAGCACCGCCCATGTGTGGGCGGCTGCCCCGTCGCGATTGATATTCCGGGATTTATCATGCGGATAAAAGACCGTGATTTTGAGGGTGCTTACGATATACTCAACCGTTCCACATCGCTGCCTGCGGTGTGCGGGCGCGTCTGCCCGCAGGAAACGCAGTGCGAAGCAAGATGCGTGCGCGGTATCAAGGGCGAGCCGGTTGCAATCGGCCGGCTTGAGCGCTTTGCAGCGGATTACCATATGCAAAACAGCACAAAAAAGCCGCCGATGCCCAAAAGAAACGGGCACAAAATTGCGGTGGTGGGTTCCGGCCCCGCTGGCCTCTCCTGTGCCGGAGATCTTGCCAAGATGGGGTATGATGTAACTGTGTTTGAGGCGCTGCATATGGCGGGCGGTGTATTGGTTTATGGAATCCCACAGTTTCGCCTGCCTAAGGAGATTGTTCAAAAGGAGATTGACAACCTAAAAGCAATTGGGGTTACCATTAACACCAACATGGTAATCGGCAAGGTGCTCTCAATCGACGAACTGTTTGAACAGGGTTTCGAGGGAGTGTTTATCGGCTCGGGTGCGGGACTGCCACGCTTCATGAGTATCCCGGGCGAAAATCTAAAAGGCGTATACTCCGCCAACGAATTTTTAACCCGCATTAACCTGATGAAGGCATATAAGGATGATACGCAAACCCCCATCCAGTATGCAAAAAGTGTAGCGGTAGTAGGCGGCGGCAATGTTGCGATGGATGCGGCGCGGTGCGCTAAACGTCTGGGCGCCGAGAAGGTATATATTGTTTACCGCCGTTCTGAGGAGGAAATGCCGGCACGCCATGAGGAGATAGATCACGCCAAAGAGGAAGGTATTCTCTTTAAAGTGCTGACAAATCCGGTCGAGATTCTGGGTGATGGGCAAAGATTTGTCAGCGGCATGAGGTGCGTGGAGATGGAATTGGGCGGGCCTGACGCTACGGGAAGGCGCAGTCCTGCCGAAAAGAAGAACTCCGGCTTTGTACTGGACGTGGACTGTGTTATCATGTCCATCGGTACCTCGCCAAACCCCTTGATTCGAAATACGACACAGGGTCTTGCAACCAATCGTCATGGCTGCATCCTTGCCGATGAGGATACGGGGCAAACCTCACGCGCGGGCGTGTATGCCGGCGGTGATGCCGTAACCGGTGCGGCAACCGTAATTCTGGCGATGGGCGCAGGGAAAAATGCTGCGAAGGCCATTGACAGGTATATGAAAGAGAGCGTTTAACAATCGGTGCGTTTACAAAGTGGATGGCAGTATGATGCAATTTTGCTGTACTGCCATCCGTTTTTTGCGCACACACAACAAAAAAAGCAATCAAAAAATATGTTATTAGAAAATGTTATGCATTTTATGCTTGAATAAACGTTTGTTTCTCGGTGAACTATTGCGCTTGGTGTCGTTGTTTGTTAATATTAGTTGGAAGATTATTATAAATAACGCACCGTTAGTAATTTACCTTTCCTTTACAAGTGTTTTACATAAAGGATAGGTTTCTTGTTATTTGTAATGTATTTTTAACAGACTGCTGCTGCGGAGATATAAACATTGATATGCCGATAAATTATTTGGTCATACAACCCTCTCTCAGCGGAATGGAGACGTTGATGTATAATGTGTTGCTTGTCTTAAAAACAAAAAAGGATAGTGAAAGCATCATTTCTCTGGAGGCATGGGAAGCACTTAAGTGTTTTAATATTGTGTTTCGAACAAAGACGGTTTCCGCCGCGCTTGATTATCTGATGCATACCCCGGTGGATTTGGTGCTTTGTGATGTTGCTGTCTCCGATATAGACGGAATTACTTTGCTCAAGGACGTTAAAAAGAAGAACATGGCGGGCGCGGTCGTTTTGTTTACCTCTCGTGCCGATATACAAAAGGCGAGACAGGGTCTTGAGTTTGGAGCGTTCGATTACTTAGTAAAGCCTGCCGAGAATTTGTATCTTGAGGATTTGTTGCAAAGGGTAAAATACTATCTGGAAGAAAAGAAACAAAACAAGGAGCATATCGAAAACCTTGTGCGCATTGTGCTCGACAAGGTGGGGCATTATTATCCTAAGGCGCAGATATCACAATTGGTTCTGCATATCCTCGACGGAGTGGAGGGGGTAAGCGACAATGCGCTGTCTATGATAAATCAAACGCGGCGTGCACTGGACGATGATTTTTACAAGGTATCATTTATTATCAGCCGTAGTATGCATGAGATTGTATCGAAGGTATTTTACCAGAACAGCTGGCTGCATCAATTTTTATCACAGCAAGAGCTTTTGGAGCTAAGCGCAGCAGAATACAGCAATTTCGATGAGCTGTGCTCCATGGCGGTGCAGATAACAGATACCCTATGCGGATGTATGCGCAACCTTGCGCTAAAGCATGTTGAAAACCCCACCATTCGCCGTTTGGCGGATTACGTAACGGTAAACCTTGATAAGGAGCTTTCACTTGAAAGCTTATCTGAGAAGCTTTATATCAGCAAGACCTATCTCAGCGAGCTGTTTAAATCCAAATCCGGTTGCGCGATAACCGAATATTTGACAAGAGTTAAGATGGAGAAGGCGCGCAACATCATACTTGAAAAGCACCTGAAAACAAAAGAGGTCGCATTAATGCTCGGCTATAAAGATTTTGTTTATTTCTCGAAAATCTATAAAAAGTACTGGGGAACAACACCCGGCCAGCAGAATAAACAGTAAAATAGTAAAATTATACTTCTTAATTATCTGGTAAATACTATAGCAATCATAAGAAAAATAATATATAATGTGTAAAAACGGATGGAATATTTACTTTTTATTCATATGGATTTGCTATAGATTAAATATTTAAGGAGTATTATAATGAAAGCTATTGGCTCAAAACTGGCAGCGATGGCATTTTGCGGTATCACGATTTCAGTAATCATAGCGATTGTTTTAATGAATATTGGTACGAATACAATCATTAATACAATGCTGAAAAATCAAGCCGACACAGCAATAAATGCATTTGAGTACGAGATGAACGAGCGCAACACAAAAGCTCAGACTCTGGCAAAGACGATTGCAACAGATGCTTCATTTCAAGCGGAAATGCAGTCACACAATGCCGCGGGGATGAAAAGTCGCATTACAGCAATTAAGCAGGAGACACTTAGCGATACCGATTTTATTACGGTGACCGATGAACAGGGCACCGTGCTTGTGCGGGAACATAGCAGTAAAACAGGTGATTCGCTTGCGTACCAAAGCAATATTTCCGCAGCAATGGCGGGAGATACAGTCTCGTTTATTGAAGAGGGCACTGAAATTAAGCTATCCACACGATCTGCCACACCGGTAAAGGATACCGCCGGCAAGGTTATCGGCGTTGTATCTACAGGGTATGAGCTGACGGATGAGGCTCTTGTGGACAGCCTAAAGGAAACCAATGGCTGTGAGATATCAATCTTTCTTGGTGATGAGCGCATTAACACTACAATTACCGTTGATGAGGTCAGGCAGGTTGGTACACAGCTTAACCAGAAGATAGCAAGCACCGTCCTTGGTGACAAGCAAGCCTACTATGGCAAGGCGGACATTCTCGGCGCTCCCCACTATACCATATATAAGCCGTTGCTTGACGATCACGGAGAGGCCATAGGCGTCATTTTTGCGGGGAAGCCGCTAAAAGAGATACAGGACGGCCAGCTTTTAATCATCTCAATTGTTATTGCAGTACTTGCAGTCATTACTGCTGCGCTGATTTTTGCGTGTATTGTATTGCTTCGCAAGATTGTCTCTAACCCGCTTCGTGAGATGTCGGAGGTATCGAAAGAAATTGCTGAAGGCAATTTAAACGTCGGGCACACTACATATACATCAAACGACGAAATCGGAGCGTTATCGCGAGCTTTATCCTCCATCAGCGATACATTGAAGTTGTATGTAAACGACATCTCGGGTCAGCTTTCACGCATCTCGCAGGCGGATATCTCCGCCGAGATAACACAAGAGTATATTGGAGACTTTTTGCCGATACGCAACGCCCTTGATATTATACTTGAGAATCTAAATGATATCATGCGCCGCATCAATATTTCGGCCAGTGAAGTGAATGCCGGCGCGGATCAGATTGCCGGCGGCGCGCAGAACCTTTCACAGGGGACGACCGAGCAAGCGAGCTCTATCCAAGAGCTGAGTGCCTCCATTGCAGAGGTGTCTGAAAAGATTCGTGCCAATGCGGCCGCTGTACGCGAGGCGGCGGAATTTGCACAAAATGCCGGAGATGGAGTGCAGAGCAGCAACGATAAGATGCAGCAGCTGCAGGGTGCGATGGATAACATCGCGCAATCCTCCGACGAGATTAGCAAGATCATTAAGATCATCAACGATATCGCGTTCCAAACCAACATCCTTGCGCTCAACGCGGCGGTAGAGGCTGCAAGAGCGGGTGCTGCCGGAAAAGGCTTTGCGGTTGTGGCGGATGAGGTGCGAAACCTTGCCTCAAAATCTGCCGATGCGGTACATCAGACGACCGGACTGATTGAGCGCTCGGGCTTAGCGGTTAAGGACGGCGTTAAGATTGTTCGCAATACTGCCAAGGAGCTTGAAGAGGTTGCAAGCAAAACATCTCAGGTTCAGCAGGCGATGGCAGAGATTGATGAGTCGTCTTCCGCTCAGGCGACAGCCATTGCACAGATTTCGATTGGCATTGAGCAGATTGCAGCGGTAATTCAAAACAACTCTGCGACTGCGGAGGAGAGTGCCGCTGCCAGCGAACAGCTCTCTGCACAGGCGGCTGCCCTCCACGGCATTATTTCGGATTTTAAGCTCAGGGACTAGTCCCGACACAAGACCCGGGCAACAAAATGAACGCAAGGCACCTTGCCGCATACAATAGATCAGGGGATACAAAGTCTGGTCTATCTGCGGGGAGGTGCCTGTTTCTATGGGATTTGGTATAGCACTGGGTGGCGGAGGAACGCGTGGGGCGGCGCATGTTGGTGTACTGCTTGCCCTGCACGAGGCGCAGCTGATTCCGCGTTCGATTGCCGGTACAAGCGCAGGGGCAATTGTTGCGGGCTTTTATGCCGCGGGAATTACACCGCACGAGCTGAAGGAAATGGTCTATTACCTTGCGCAAAATGGCAAGCTTCTGCTCGATTTTGATGTTGCGGGTATCTTCAAGGGTGTTTTTCAGGTGCTAAGCGGGCGTGAACTCACACTTACAGGACTGATGAAGGGCGAAAAACTATATGATTACATAGCACACTACACCAAGGGCTTAACAATAAGCAAAGTGACAATGCCACTTGTTATCCCTGCTATTGATATGGTAAGTGCGAGAACTGTGGTATACACCAATCGTGCACAAGGCAAACCTGCGGTAACTGATGTGATGTGGCGTGATGACATCCTGTTAGCCGAGGCCTGCTGTGCTTCGGCATCGGTTCCCATCGCGTTTCGGCCGCGCCGTGTAGGGAAGCTTACCCTGCTCGATGGGGGGATGACCGATAATCTGCCTGTTTCCCTGCTTGTTGCGGCTGGAGAGCCCAATGTGCTTGCGGTCGATATTTCGGAAAGCTATGAGCCGCCCGACGGAGAGAACATCATCGAGCTTGCATCCCATTCGCTGTCGATCATGAGCCGGCGTTTACGTCAGTGCTCGTCTGCGGGAGAACGGCTCTTGCTAAGACCAAAGCTGCCGGATAACGCGAAGTTTCTGGATTTTTCTCATGTAACAGAATGCATGCGTGCAGGCTATGACGCGGCCAAAAATATGGTGCCGATTCTGCGCTCTATATTAGTATAGAACAGATAGGTTACCTAAGAAAGCAACCGCCCGGTGCGGTTGCTTTGTGCATATCAGCTCAGGAAAACCCATATCACGGGGGGGAGTATGAGGTTTGATATATGAATGAAAAAATATGGTGGATTTTGCAAAGAAATCAGGTATAATAAGTATAATAGAAAATTAAAAGATGGCAGGGCAATAACTAAATTCAAACGCAACGATACAAATACATTACGTGAAAAGGCGAGGCAGTATGATGAAAAGGATCGCGTTTTTTGATGCAAAGCCGTATGACAAGCTTTGGTTTGACAAGCTGAAAGAGGAATATGGGTTTAAAATCAAGTATTATGAAAGCAAGCTGAATGAGGATACCGCGGCAATGGCGGCAGGCAGTGATGCAGTTGTTGTATTTGTTAACGATGAAATCACTGCGAAGGTGCTTGATGTTTTGGAGGAAAAGGGGATTGGCATTATCGCACTGCGCAGCGCGGGCTACAACAATGTGGATTTTCAGTCTGCTTTTGGCAGAATTCATGTGGTACGTGTACCTGCCTATTCGCCGTACGCGGTAGCGGAACATGCTGCAGCACTGTTGCTCGCCATCAACCGGCGGATTCCCCGTGCCTACAACCGTACCCGTGATTACAACTTCAGCCTTAACGGATTAACGGGCTTTGACCTGCACGGCAAGACGATGGGGGTAATCGGCACAGGTAAGATTGGGCAGGTGTTTATCGATATCTGCAGAGGCTTTGGCATGCGCATCATTGCGTTTGACCCCTATCCGATATCGGGCAAAGGGATTGATTATGTCTCGCTCGAAGAGTTGTTTCGGCAGTCAGACATTATCTCGCTGCATTGCCCGCTCACCAAAGACACACATCATGTAATCAACAAACAGTCATTTGCACTGATGCGTGACGGTGTTTATCTTATCAATACCTCCAGAGGAGCGTTGGTGGACAGCGAGGCGCTTGTGGAAGCAATTAAAAGCGGCAAGGTAGGCGGCGCTGCGCTTGATGTGTACGAGGAAGAATCCGAGCTGTTTTTTGAGGATTTTTCAAGCACCGTCATTCAGGATGATGTTTTGGCCCGCATTATCTCTATGCCAAACGTAATTGTTACATCGCATCAGGCATTTTTAACACAAGAAGCGCTCCAGAACATTGCGCAGACCACGCTTCAAAACTTAAAAGAATACTTCGATGGAAGAGATTTGACCAATGAGATCTGTTATCAGTGCGATAAACAGGCAGCCTGCCCCAAAAAACAAGGCGAGCGATGCTTTTAATCCTCGAAAAGAGTATTATGGGAGGTAACAGATGCTTTTCATTCATGCAGAGAGAAGGAGTCGTATCGCGCCGTTATTTAGCGGCATGCGTGATACTTTAATACAAACATGTCTGCAGGGACATATGGGGGAAGCATGGGCGGATGATTTAAACGCGCCCACCTGTGCGATGCTTGTTGTGGCAAATTTCTGTTATGTAGCAGGTAATTGTGCGGCAACGCACGCACGCGATCTGTTGTGTCAATTGCCGCCGAATGGCTGCGATGTGGTTGTTGAGCATGATGGGTGGAAAGAACTGTTGCTTGCGCTGTACCCAAACGCGGTAACCATTACACGCTATGCCATTAAACACGAGGGGGATATATTTGACCGGCAACAACTCCGCGCAGCAATACAGGGGCTATCATCCGAATACACAATAAAGCGATTTGATGAAGCGCTTTATTACGAGGCGATGCAAAGCGATTGGTCCCACGACTTCTGTGCCCATTTTAAAAGTGCACAGGATTATCTGGCGCGCGGCAGGGGATATGCTATATTACATAACAATCGCCTTGTGTGCGGAGCATCCTCCTACACCATATACGACGGCGGGCTGGAGATTGAGGTTGATACCCACATAGACTTCAGGCGACGCGGACTCGCACTTGTCTGTGCCGCGGCTTTAATACTTGATTGCCTTGAACACGGTATCTACCCAAGCTGGGACGCTGCAAACCTTGCATCGGTGAAATTATGCCAACGGCTGGGGTATCATCTTGATAGGGAATACAAGGCATACTGTCTTACAGACGACTCGGGCACTCCAAAATCGGATACCGCCGAATCCGAAACTTGCTGATAGTGTAGAGCTTGGTTAGGCATATACATAAATATCGGGCAGAGTGTTACACTCTGCCCGATATGGTCTGCAATTTACTTATGCGCAGGAATTATTGAGTTTTTCAAGATTATCCGATGCAAAACGCATCAGCTCATGTGCAATTAACCGGTATCCGTTCTCGTTTGGGTGTATGCCATCCTCACAGATGAGTGAATCCTTATAATTGCGCTTATCCAAAAATGCGGAGCGCACATCCACATACATTGCACCCGTTTCATATGCAAGCTTGGTTGCGGCAAGCGAGTACATCTCCTGATAGCGGTAAATCATCTGAACATCGCCGAGAAATCGCAGGATGTTCTGGGCGTTGAGCCCATTTCGGGTAATCCATTTAAAGTAACGCTCTCCATCAATGGGAGGAAGCGACATCACAACCGGTGTGATACCGCCGCGCTTGATGGAAAGAAGCATATTGTGATAGATTTCTTCAAACTTTTTAAACGGCGTATGCGGCTCGTGTTTTGCGTCAGGATCGTTTGCAACACGCTCCCAGTCATAATCGCAATCATTTCCGCCGTATTCGAGTAATACAACATCACAGGCAAGGCCTTTTTCCAAAGCGCGTGTCAATTGCTGCTGCCCCTTTTCTATGGTGCAGCCGAACCGAGATCGGTTGTTGACCGCAAGCCCAAGCTTTGTGTATATCCGCTCGGTCTCCGTTTGTTTCATGGGGTAGTACCGGCTGCTCTCTTTGTCGAGCAAAATACCTTTCATAATTGAATCGCCATAGATCTGAATCTGTTTTACAATATCCAATACGAACCCCTCCTATTGAATAATCAACTGTTTGTTAGCGCTCTGTGCCAAGAAAGAACAGCGCAATCGTTCCCGGGCCCGAATGGGCACCGATAACAGGGTCTACGTAGTTGATTAGAATGTCCGTTACCTTCAGGCGCTTACGTACTTGTTCAGCGACATATTCGGCATCCTCAATGCAATCGCCGTGCGTAATAAATACAGTCTGGCTTTGCGGCTCGATAGCGGTACGCTCCATGCGGTCGACCAGCATATCCAGTGACCGTTTGCGCCCGCGCGTCTTTTCCACCAGAATGAGACGTCCTTCGTTATCCATATGCATAATCGGTTTTACGCCGAGAATGGTCCCAAGTACCGCAGCAGCCCCCGAAACACGTCCGCCGCGTTTCAGAAAGAACAGATCGTCTACGGTGAACCAGTGGCATAGGCGCAGACGGTTGTTAAGCACCCATTCGTACACCTCATCAATATTCTTGCCCTGCTCGCGCAGCTTTGCTGCATGGTATACCAGCAGCCCTTCGCCAAGCGAAGCGCCAAGGGTATCTACCGACAATATCCTTCGGTCGGGGTAAGAGACCTTTAAATCTTCCAGCACCATTGCAGCGGCTTGATAACTACCGCTGAGCGCAGATGAAAAACCGATGTAAAGAAGATCGTTGCCTGCCCTTAGGATTTCCTCAAAGATAGGGGTACATACATTGATGTCGATCAATGTTGTGGTAATCTCCTCTTTGTTACGCATCATGGTATAAAACTGTTTTAAATCGGTTTTCTTTCCCTTTTCATAGCTGTAATATTCCTTGTCGTTCACCCGAAACATTAGTGAAAGGATGTGCAACCTGTATTGTTGAATCAGTTCATCTGTCAGGTTGCTGGAGGAATCTGTTACAATTTCAAAACCCATTTTGTTACCCCGTTTCATTTACTCAATTTGTGATACAATAAACCCAATCTAGTTATTAAGACTAGAATATCACTGTTTATATACCATGTCAAGTGGTTTGTTGAAGTTGTTGAACTTATTTAACGTTTATGGTAAAATGTTTTTCAGAAGTGAGTGCTTGCAACTTGCTTGGGTACGGTGCTAAAGCACATATCCAGTTTTATATCAAAGGAGTGCCGTAAGGTGGAAAATAAGCTTGAACAGGGGCTTTTGGGCTGGACGGAAGATATTATCTCGTTTCATCTGCCCCGGTGGATTGAGCTGCCTGAAATTGACCTGTATATGGATCAGGTTATCGTGTTTTTCGAACGAATTTTTTCGCGTTTTCCGGGGGCGTATGCCGGCAAGCTGATCTCCCCGTCAATAATTAATAACTACGTCAAGCTCGGCATCATCCCGCAGCCGCTTAAAAAGAAGTATTCCCGCACCCATCTTGCGTATCTAATGATGATCTGTATTTTAAAGCAGGTGCTGCCCATCTCGGTGGTAACTGATTTAATCGCGTACCAGTTGCAGACGGCAACCATTACGCAGGTATATGATCAGTTCTGCGAAGAGCAGGAGCAAGCTACCAAAAGAGCGGTGGAAACTGCGCGGCATGAGTATTTTAATAAGAAAGTAAATGAAAAAAATGATGATGAACAGTCGTTGGTAGAGCTCACGCTCAAAATGGCCGTAACCGCAAACTCAAGCAAGATATTTGCCGAACGGGTAATCTGCCAAAAACGCGAAGAAGAGCTTGCAGCTAAGCTACCTGAAGTTGAGCCCGATGACAAAATATCAAAATCAAAATAGAAACAATAAAAGCACCCTGCTAAATGAAGAACCATCATCCGGCAGGGTGCTTGTGTTAATGTCTGCTGAATAAATCGATACTGAAGAAAACGAATAATGAAAAAAAGTTTGCGCGGTTCGGTAAAGTGCTTGCGTTTTTGGAGCATACCATTTCGCTGAGCAGCCACTGCGGGGCACCAAAGAGTACTACAGAAGCTTTGCGTTATAGTAGTTGCCGCCAATTCACTTATTCAACGACTTCATCTGTGGTTTGTTTGCTTCGGTTGCGCGAGTAGAGCGCAGCGCAGAGCACAGAGGTAAAGGGGATGCTGAACAGGATGCCCAAACTGCCCACCAACGACTGCAGAATCTCTACTATAATCATCTCCCGGTTTAACAGATGCAGGATAGAAGGAGAGTATACAATCAGCAGCATAACCACCGAAAGCGAGCTGCCGATATACGCAAGGATTAGGGTGTTGGACATCGTGCCCATCATATCCCGTCCCATCGCAAATCCGGAACGCAGCAGCGTGGTAAAGGTAGGGTTTTTTGCCTCGGTGCTGATCTCATGCAGCGCGGAAGCAATGGACATCGATACGTCCATAATTGCGCCCATCGCACCGATGATGATTGCCCCGAAGATGATTGCCTTTAAATCAATGGGGGTTGGTGTTTCAAGCATTGCAAGAAAAGCGGAGTCCTCATCGGTATAACCGCTGAGCTTCAAAAACGTGTCGGATATAACAGTAATCAGTCCCGCAATCAACACACCGCCGAAGCACCCGATAATTGAGGTGAACGTTTTTTGATCCGGTCCGTTAATAATAAGCAAAGACATGATAATAACAAAAAAGCAGATGATAATGGACGATAGATAAATATTATATCCGGCAAGGATTGAGGGGATGAACACGAAGAATATAGCCGAGCAGGTGAAGGCAAGTGAAAGCAGTGTGTTAAAGCCCTTTAATCCGCCAAACACAATCAAAAACAAGACGAATACCGCACCGATGATAATTAACGTGTCAGTTCGCAGATACTCAACAAACATCCATTCGTATGCGGCGGGATCGTCCAGATCCAATGAAATCAGCACCTTGTCGCCCACCTGCACCTCTTTCAGGCCGGAGGGGAGGTAGCCGTCTATGGTTTGAACCGCTATGATCTCCGTGCCCTTGTCCGTACCGCTATCCAGATGGGCGATAAAGCGGATGGTAACGTTTGTAATAAAGGTTCCGCCAAGGTCATACTCTTCTTCGGTGCGCTCCAGCACCATAGATACCGTGGCGCGCTCGGGGTCAAGACTTGTGGTATTGGAAAGGATATTTGCGGCATCTTTGCCTGTGAGCTGGTTCCCAAAGTATAGAAATGCAAGCGATAATAGAACCGTAACCATATATACAACGATATGGCGCAGTTTACGCTTTTTGTTTACGGTATAGTTCATAGCTGTTCTCCTAGTCAGTGTTCACTCAACAAACCAAGGGACGGAATCAATGGGACCATGCGTATGCGTCCTTTTGATTGATAGTGGTTGCTTCTGAAAGCACCGGTTTGGCAGGCATTAGTTATATAATTTACATCAAAACAGGCTGTAGCAGGCAAAATATTAAATAAGCATATCATAAACAATAACATATTATTTGTGATTATTCAACAATTTGAGTATCAAATGTTTTTGGGGGTTACCGTATGAAAACTGAATGGAATAGCTATTTCGATGATTGCCCTATCGTTGCCGCTGTAAAGGATGACGAGGGCTTAGCGCAAGCCGCTGCATGTGATAGCCGTGTGGTTTTCATTTTATATGGAACGGTATGTAACATAAGCGATCTTGTTGCCAAGGTTAAGGATGCGGGCAAGACTGCCATCGTGCATATTGACCTGATTGCAGGGCTATCCGCAAAAGAGGTTTCAGTTGATTATATCCGGCTGAATACACGAGCCGACGGCATTATCAGCACACGGCCTGCATTGATACGGCGTGCGCAGGAGCTTTCGCTGATTGCAATCCAGCGGTTTTTTCTTATTGATTCTATCGCATTGCACAACATCACAAAACAGCTGGAAATGAGCAGGCCCGATTTTATTGAAATTTTGCCGGGCGTAATGCCAAAGATAATACACCGCCTTCGCACATCAATTAATACGCCGGTTATCGCGGGGGGACTTGTGTCGGATAAAGAGGATGTTATGGCGGCGCTCGGCGCAGGAGCAGTTGCGGTATCCACCACAAACCAAAGCATATGGGTAATGTAAATATACGGCTGAAAGCATAATTTAATTGTAAAAGACTACCCTATATGTTATAATGATATTAGCAATTTAATATGATGCTGAGAGTTTAGAGTCAGGCAATATTCGGCTTGTGTTTTGCACAGGTCCAAGTATTGAATGGCTTTTTTGTTTTTCCGATGGCAATCGGCATAATGGGGAGGGAGCAATGTGTACGATGTAGCGATTATCGGTGCGGGTATCTCGGGTTGCTCGTTGCTTTATGAGCTTGCGGGTTATCATCTGCGCGTTATCCTGCTTGAGAAGGAAAATGATGTTTCGCTTGGCACAACAAAGGCGAACAGTGCAATTGTACACGCCGGATACGACCCGCCGGAAGGTTCGCTCATGGCACGCAGCAATGTGCAGGGCAACGCCATAATCAAGGAGCTTTGCGGCCGTCTTGATGTTCCATTCAAGCAGATCGGCTCTTTGGTGGCAGCGTTTTCACCCGAGCAGATGGAAACGGTGCATGCGCTGTATCGCCGTGGCATTAAAAATGGCGTACCCGGCCTGCGCGTGCTTACCAAAGAGGAAACACTTGCTATGGAGCCTCAACTGAGGGGCGCGGTTGCTGGGGCATTGCTGGCACCATCCGCCGCAATCGTCAGCCCATGGGAGCTGACACTTGCCCTTGCACAAGTTGCGGTGCAAAACGGTGCCCAGCTTGCACTGCAAAGCGAGGTAAGTGCAATTACAAAACAAGGCGGCCACTTTATTATCAGCATAGGCAAAAGGACAATTAAGGCTCGTTTTGTTGTGAATGCGGCAGGCGTGTTTGCCGATAAGATTGCCCGTATGGCGGGTGACCATAGCTTTGAAATATTGCCCTCAAAGGGAGAGTATTTTCTGATGGATAAAAGTCAGGGAACGCTTGTAAATCATGTGATCTTCCAGTGTCCCGGCAAAGAGGGAAAAGGTGTTTTGGTGGCACCTACTGTGCACGGCAACCTGATTGTTGGACCGAATGCGATGGATGGCGAGGCCGAGGATACCGCAACGACGGCGGCAGGGCTTGATTATATTAAAACAACTGCACAGCAATCGGTACCGTCCATCAACTTTCGCGAGTGTATTCGTACCTTTGCCGGTGTGCGCGCCATTGCAAATGAAGCAGATTTTATTATGAGAGAATCAAAGCTGCAGCAAGGCCTGTTTCATATGGCAGGTATCAAATCGCCCGGGTTAACCGCAGCACCCGCGCTTGCCCGAGGGATGGTTGGGTTGCTCAAAGAAGCGGGGCTTACACTTGAGCCTAAAAAGGATATCGTGCAGACGCGAGCGGTTGCAAGGTTCCGTGAGATGGATGCAACAGAGCGTATGCAGGCAGTAAATGAAAACCCACTATACGGCAAGGTTGTTTGCAGGTGTGAAACTATAACAGAGGCAGAGATTACCGCGGCATTGCACGCGCCCATACCGCCGGTTTCAGTAGATGGCGTAAAGCGTCGTTGTTTTTGCGGCATGGGGCGCTGTCAGGGTGGATTCTGCGGCCCGCGTGTGCAGGAGATTATCGCGCGCGAACGCGGTATCGGTGTTATTGATGTCCCCCTTGACCGGGATGGTACGTTAATTTTAACCGGTGAAACCAAAGGACCAAACGCTGTCACTACACAGGAAAGGGTGGTGAAGCCGCGGTGATTTATGATGTTATTGTAGTAGGCGGCGGACCTGCGGGTCTTGCGGCAGCAATCTCTGCCACACAAAACGGTGCCGAGCGTGTTATGCTGATTGAGCGTAACGCCGAGCTTGGCGGCATTCTCAATCAATGTATTCATAATGGCTTTGGGTTGCATTATTTTAAGCAGGAGCTGACCGGCCCGGAGTATGCGGGCAGATTTGTTGAACTGCTGCATCAAACAAGTGTAGAGGTTATGACCGATACTATGGTGCTTGAGATTGGCGCTGATAAAAAGGTTTGTGCGATAAACAGCAGAAATGGATATATGCAGCTGCATGCAAAAGCAGTGGTGCTCGCGATGGGCTGCCGCGAGCGTACCCGCGGTGCAATTGCTATCCCGGGTAATCGCCCCGCAGGTGTTTTTACGGCGGGTACGGCACAGCTGTTTGTGAACATTCACGGTTATATGGTGGGGCGCAGGGTGATTATTCTTGGCTCGGGTGATATTGGGCTTATTATGGCGCGTCGCATGACGCTCGAAGGGGCAAAGGTAGTGGGATGTGTGGAGATTATGCCCTATTCCGGCGGCCTTACCCGCAATATTGTGCAATGCTTAGACGATTACGGCATTCCTCTTTATCTTTCGCACACGATTACAAATATCAAAGGCGATAAGCGGGTTGAGCGCGTGACGGTATCGAAGGTAGACGAAAATAGAAAACCCATTGCGGGAACCGAGATGGAAATTGATTGTGATACTGTACTGCTTTCTGTCGGGCTTATTCCCGAAAACGAGCTGTCGCGCGGCGCGGGTGCCGTATTGGATGCAAGAACCGGTGGCTTGTGTGTGTATGAAAACATGGAAACATCGGTGCCGGGCATATTCGCCGGTGGAAATGTTGTGCATGTGCATGATCTCGTCGATTTTGTTACAGGGGAAAGTCAAAAGGCAGGCCGCGCGGCTGCGGAGTATGCAAAAGGCATACAGGCACAGGGTGTTAGTTGCCTGTCGGTGGTAAACGGCGAGGGGGTAAGCTACACGGTTCCGCAGAAGATAAGGGTGGAGAACGCGGAGAAAGCGGTGGATGTGTTCTTGCGTGTGCGCTATGTATATCAAGATGCGAAGATTACGGTTGCCTGCAATGACAGCAAATTAGCATCCTTTCGGCGGGAGCATATGACCCCGGGCGAGATGGAGCGGATTGTATTGCCAAAGAATTTGCTTAACAAGGCAAATGGCGAGGAGATAACAGTTAGTATTGAACAGAAGCAATCGGAAATCAATGACATTGATACAGAGAAGGTAAGAGGTGGAGCATGAAGGAGCTTGTGTGCATTGTATGCCCTAAGGGATGCCGCCTGCTGATAGATGAGGAAAACGGGTATGCCGTGAGCGGCAATGCCTGCCCGCGTGGTGAGGTATACGGTAAAAAGGAACTGTTAAACCCCACAAGGGTAGTTACATCCACCGTGAGAATTGAAGGGGCGGACCATCGCCGCCTGCCTGTAAAAACGGATGGGGAGGTTCCGAAAGGAATGCTCATGGATGCGATGGCCATACTGGATGGTATTATTGTGCAGGCTCCCGTTAAGATGGGAGATATTGTTGCGGCGGATATTCTGAAAATGGGAATCAACTTTATCGCAACAAGAGATATGCCAAAACATTAGGTCTATTACACCCCATAACGTAGCAAGCCCTGCTGCAGCTATCAGATGCAGCAGGGCTTGTAGCTATTATGATGAAATAAATCCTCTGTGCCGGTTTCCGTAGCCCTTGCAGCCAAAGCTGTGCACAGGTTTTATGATGGGAATGAAAAGCTTTGTGTATTTAAATCGCAATAATATCGTCCGCTTTGCGCGGTAAATCTCAGTACGCAGTAATCGGGATCGGTAACGCCCTGCTTATAAAAGATGGTATCACCTATATGCCACAGTTCTTCTTTAATCGCGGCATCCTCCAATACATCCATAGTGCCTTGGAGCATCACACCTCGGTATCGAAACAGCCCCTTATGGTAAAAGTAGATACTTGCCCCCGGGTTTTGTTGATATTGCTTCACGCGAAGGGAAGAGGTGTTGGTGGAAAAATAGAACACCGTGTTATCTGTTATCTTTCTCGGGGACAGCATTGCCTTGATGGCGGGGACACCGTT
Source organism: Bacillota bacterium (assembly GCA_023421245.1). GTDB lineage: Bacteria > Bacillota > Clostridia > Oscillospirales > Ruminococcaceae > Acetanaerobacterium. Next base: position 29,228 of record JAEZTV010000029.1, read on the forward strand.
ATCATCCACAGATGAAATAAATGCAACCTTCTGCCGTTTAATAAAAGAGATTATCCTGTCCAAGTCCACTGTTGTTACCCCCATATAGATATCGATTTATTAAACGAACGACAATATTTAACAATAAAACTCTATCATGTTGTAATGCTTATGTCAACGCGTGATTTTATTCTATAAATAACGGAGATATCGGTTGACAGAATAGTGTTACATGGATATACTAGATTAGTAATTTACTAGACTACTAATCTAGTAACAGTAAAACAAAGAGCAAGTTTTTATACTAACCGGAAGCAGGAAGGAAGGAATCGATATGAAGATACCAACAACGCTAAAGCACAAACCGGTGATTGTTTGTGAGAACTACGAGAATGTGGACGGACGTTACGCCTATAGTTCGGATGCCAAGGGCCTTTCGCTTGGGCTTGCGCAGTGGAACGACCGGGGCAAGGTAGAGATATCCGCCAAGGTGTGGCGGCATACAGGCGAAAAATGGTCACGCCAGTCGGAGGAGCTGCCGCTGCACCGCGTCCTTGACCTTGCAATTATGGTGCTGCGCACACAAGAGTATTTTCGTGAGGCATATCGAACCCCAAAACTCTATGATGAAGCCAATACGGTAATTGAACGCGTGGGGCTGCAAGGAGATGCCATGCAGCTTGAAGTATGCACCGATAATGAACGCATAGATGATGATATTAAGCTGTTTGCGCAGGCACTTGCGGAGGATGGGGAATCGATGGGCGAGCGCTTACGGACCTTATCGCGTATCTTAAAAGGGATGGGGTACTGATATGAATAATGCCCAAGGCCGCAAAGAGAAGATCGCCAGCTATAAACAGCGCACGATGGTAGGCGGGATATATAGCATAACCAATACGCAGAGCAAAAAGAAACTGCTTTGTTGCACTACAGACCTGCGCGGCAGCAAAAACAGATTCGATTTTTCGGTGATGACGGACTCTTGCGTTAATATTAAGCTGAAAGAGGATTGGAACCTTTTGGGTGACGGTGCATTTGTGTTTGAGGTGCTGGAAGAGGTGACACAAAAGGAAACCCAGACCGAGGCGGAGCTTAGTGAAGAAGTCGCCGTCTTAAGACAGCTGTGGGAAGAACGCATTGGTGCCGACATGCTGTATTAACGTAAAAGTGCGGTAACAATGAACAAAATATGTACGGGAAGGTGCGCGCCGTTTTTATCCTTTTACTCTTGAGTAAATAGGTCAATTGAGGTATACTAATAAAAATATAGTTAGTGAATAGATTTTAGTAGAGGAGCGATTGAAAATGGCGCACTATTACAACGAGCCATCTCATACCTTTAGCGAATATCTTTTAATTCCCGGGTATTCGTCCGATAAATGCATCCCTGCCAATGTCTCACTCAAAACCCCTCTTGTGAAGTTTAAAAAGGGTGAGGAATCGCCGCTTTCCATGAACATTCCGCTGACATCAGCCATCATGCAGTCGGTTTCTGACGACAAATTGGCGGTCGCGCTTGCTAAGGAGGGCGGCATTTCGTTTGTTTTCTGCTCGCAGTCGGTTGAGAGTCAGGCTGCCATGGTTGCAAAAGCCAAGGCGAATAAAGCAGGCTTTGTGGTGAGTGATTCCAACATTACTCCGGACGCGACACTGGCCGATATTCTTGCGCTTAAGGAGAAAACGGGGCACTCTACTGTAGCGGTTACCGCTGACGGCACCGCCAACGGCAAGCTGCTTGGCCTTGTTACCAGCAGAGATTACCGTATCAGCCGAATGTCCACCGACATTAAGGTTCGCGAGTTTATGACTCCGGTTGCATCGCTTGTATATGCACCAAAGAACACCACGCTCAAAGAGGCGAATGATATCATCTGGGAGCATAAGCTAAACTGTCTGCCGATTGTAGATGACGAGGGCGTATTACTCTATATGGTGTTTCGCAAGGATTACTCCTCTCATAAAGAAAACCCTTATGAGCTGCTCGATAGCTCTAAACGCTACGTAGTGGGTGCCGGCATTAACACCCGCGATTATGCGGAGCGTGTTCCCGCGCTGCTTGAGGCGGGTGCCGATGTACTGTGCATTGATTCTTCTGAGGGCTATTCTGCGTGGCAGAAGATAACCATTGATTATATCCGCAAGGAATATGGCGATACGGTCAAGGTTGGTGCCGGAAATGTTGTGGACAAGGACGGATTTTTATTCCTTGCCGAGGCGGGTGCCGATTTTATTAAGGTTGGTATCGGCGGCGGCTCTATCTGCATTACCCGTGAGCAGAAGGGCATCGGTCGCGGGCAAGCGACATCGGTTATTGAGGTTGCACAGGCGCGTAACGAGTACTATGAAAAGACCGGCATCTATATCCCTATCTGTTCTGATGGCGGCATTGTATATGACTACCATATGACACTCGCCCTTGCTATGGGTGCCGACTTTCTGATGCTTGGCCGCTATTTTTCACGTTTTGACGAGAGCCCGACCAACAAAGTAAACGTAAACGGAACCTATATGAAAGAGTATTGGGGCGAAGGGTCTTCGCGTGCTAGAAACTGGCAGCGCTATGACATGGGCGGTTCGCAGCAGCTTTCGTTTGAAGAGGGTGTGGATTCTTATGTTCCGTATGCGGGAAGCCTGAAAGATAACGTAGGGCTTACCTTGAGCAAGATGCGTTCCACCCTGTGTAACTGCGGTGCGTTGACGATCCCCGAGCTGCAGGAGAATGCGAAGATTACCCTTGTTTCCGCCACCAGTATCGTGGAAGGCGGCGCACATGACGTTGTGCTCAAGGATAATAATGTAACACTTTACAATGTGCATTAAGCAGATTGAATGCTCAAGCGAATTGAAGAATGTGCAAATATATTTGAAGTTTATGGTGTTATTTATTTTTCTGGGTTAGCGCTTCCTTGCGCAAGCACCGGTACAGCAGATATTGTATAACAGACAATCACGCATAAGCAACACCCCGCCAGATGCACGGCGGGGTGTTGCTTTGTTGAATCGATATAGGAGAGGGTATGGCGAAAGCCTATTGCTTGTCTATCATCAAATCGCAGATTGCGCCGGCAAATGCGGTGGGATCCTCCACCGGCATGCCTTCTATAAGCAGGGCTTGATGATAGAGCAGGTTTGTGTATGCCGCAAGTCTGTCGCTGTTTTCTTTATGCAGTTTAGACAGTACTGTAAAGATGGGGTGAGAAGCGTTAATCTCCAGTACACGGGCGGCTTTAATCTTTTGTTCGGTGGGCATAGCGTTTAGCACCTTTTCCATCTCAAGCGAGATTTCACCTTCACTGGAAAGGCACACCGGATGTGTTTTTAAACGGGCGGAAAGTACAACGTTCTTTACTTTACCATCAAGCGCGGTTTGCATTTTTGCAAACAGGTCTTTGTATTCTTCGGTCTGTTTTTTAATCTCCTCTTTTTCCTCCTCGGTGGTGAGGTTAAGGTCATCGGCCGAAACAGATTTAAACTTTTTGCCGTCGTACTCATCAATCATGCGCAGGGCAAATTCATCCACATCATCAGTGAGGTAGAGGATGTCAAAGCCCTTATCCAGCACAAGCTCGGTCTGCGGCAATAAAGCAATCTGATCAATACTCGAACCCGCCGCGTAATAGATAAACTCCTGTTCGTCCTTCATCGCATTTTTGTATTCCTCAAACGTAACGAGCTTTTTGTCTACCGCGGAGTAGAACAACAGCAGGTCCTTCAGGTGGTCCTTGTTCTGGCCAAAGCCGGTATATGCCCCAACCTTTAGCTGGATGCCAAAGCTCTTATAAAACTTTTCATAGGTTTCACGCTCATCTTTGAGCATCTTAAGCAGCTCGCTGCGTATCTTTTTATCAAGGCTTGTTGCAATAATCTTAAGCTGACGGTCGTGCTGCAGCATCTCGCGTGAGATGTTGAGCGAAAGGTCCTGCGAATCAACCAGGCCCTTGACAAAGCTAAAATAATCGGGCAGAAGGTCTGAGCATTTTTCCATAATCAAAACGCCGCTTGAGTACAACTCAAGGCCTTTTTCATATTCCTTGCTATAATAGTCATACGGCGCAGTGGAAGGGATAAACAATAGAGCGTTGTAGGTTGCTGCCCCTTCGGTTTTGCTGTGGATAACACGCACGGGGTCGGTATAGTCATAGAACTTGTCCTTGTAAAAACCGTAATATTCCTCGGTAGTGACCTCACCCTTGTTCTTATTCCACAACGGTACCATGCTGTTGAGTGTTTTATTTTCCACAACCGTCTCGTATTCGTCCGTGCTTCCTGCTTTAAGCTGCTCGCGCTCCATATCCATCTTGATGGGGTAACGAATATAGTCGGAGTACTTCTTTATAATTGAAGAGACGCGAAACGGTTCCAAAAACTCATCATAGGTTTCGGTGTCGGTATTCTCCTTAATTGTAAGGTAGATATCGGTGCCGACGCCGTCTTTCTCGCAAGGCTCTACCGTATAACCGTCCGCACCGCCAGACTCCCACCGGTACGCACCATCTGCGCCATATGCGCGCGTAACAACCGTAACCTTGGAACTGACCATAAATGCGGAATAAAAACCTACACCGAACTGCCCGATGATATTGATATCATCGTTTTCCTCGCCGTGCTCCTTTTTAAAGTTAAGCGATCCGCTGCTTGCAATTACGCCAAGGTTGTTTTCAAGCTCCTCTTTGGTCATGCCGCAGCCGTTATCCGAAACGGTGAGCAAGCGTTTCTCGCTATCCAACGTAAGCCGTATGGAAAAGTCTTCGCGGCCAAGACCAACCCCAGGGTCGGTTAGTGAGCGGAAGTACAACTTGTCTATCGCATCACTGGCATTGGAGATCAGCTCCCGCAGGAAAATCTCCTTGTGCGTATAGATTGAATTAATCATTAAATCTAACAAGCGTTTTGATTCCGCCTTAAATTGTTTCTTAGCCATAGAATCACCTCAGCAATGTATTAGCACTCGAAGGATTCGAGTGCTAATACTACTATATATTAATCGAACATATTTTTCAAGTATTTTTAGTTAAATGAATGTAAACATCGCCGCTATTGTGTTGGGTACTCAATTTCAGAGAGATAATCACGATACAATTCGCGGGACGCCTGAAACTTTTTGGTCGGGTGCTTGTTAAAGATGGTTTGATAGTTCTGCACGCCATAAAAGCCTTGCGAAAACGCAAACAGATGGTAGAGCAGGGTAATGGTGACGGTGCATCCCACCGCAAAGCCAAACAGCATACGGGCGTCCTTGATTTGTGAAGATTTTTCCTGCAGTTTTTTTCGCTGTCTTTTTTTCGCTTCGCCTTTTAACAGCCGCAGCTTATTGCGTGCTACCTTGTAGGCGGCAAGTTGCTGCTCATTTGGCAAAAGCGTGACGAGCATATTGGGAACCAGAACGATTACGGGCAGAAAGAAGTAGATTGCAAGTCGCTCCACGATATATATTCGCACAATGAACAGCGATATAATTGCTGCATAAAGCATAAAATTAATGGATACGTTATTATCTTTTGATTGCAGCAGCAGTTTTCTTTTAAAACACCATACAACGGCAAATATAATGCTCGGAAAGATGCCATACAGTATTGATGAGCCTTTCCCGAACCTGGAATCGGGAGAATAGCCACGATAGACATATTGCGTGATAAAAGAAAGGATAGCGGGGGCCGCAACAAAGGCAACGGTGGCTACTCCGCAAACGGCAATAAAAGATTTGTAGTGAAACGGTATCTGCGCAACCAGATAAACCGGCAGCATGATAAGGGCCGAAAGATGTATGGATGACGCTGCCGCGACAAGTAAAAGATACGGCAAAAAACGGCGGCTTTTAATATATCGTATTCCTAAGGTGCAGATTGCGGCGGCCAATGCCTGCCGAATCAGACTAAGTGACCAATAATAAAACAGCATGGTCATATATAATACAACGCTTAAAAAGGGCAGTCGTGATTCGCGGTAGATAAACAGCAAAACCAAAGCCGTAGTCAATACCGCAACAAACGCATAGAACCACTGAAAATGATCGGTAAACAGCAACACCAGTTTTATCAGAAGAAAGAACCCCGGTTCCTGCTGATACGAAAAACAGTCGGAAAGCGTAAGCCCACGTACAGTGAGAAATATATTCATGTAGTTATAATAATCATCGCCTACCTCATACCGCATAGCGCTGATACCTGCAAGAAGGACAAGCGAAATACACAGGAAAACGATGCTTTTGGTTTTGGTTTGTCCGCTGCAATAAAACGCAAGCCCCGTGGCGAGCAGAACACAGATTGCGGTATAATAAACACCTGTCACGCTCCAATCCCTCCCATAACCGCGGTATATGTTACCGTATTATTATGGGCGAAAGGGACAATAACAATCCCCACAACGAAAAATGATGCGCGTGGGGCTGTTCTCTATGACTGCTGATATACTCAGCAAACTTCAAAATTAAAGCATATTCAGTTGTGTGAATTTTCGCGCGGTGCCCACGGCATGGGCAGGGTTTGCCTGCCACCCTGAAAGCAAGGCCTTATTTTCAGCGTTGACTGACGATATACACCCATTCAACTGAATCACCGTCCGCAAGTGAAAACGCACCGCAGCTTACACCGGGCGTACCCTTGTAGCTTTCTACCGTATAGATCCACCCGCTCTGTGCACCATAATCAAACTCATAAAGGTTGGCAATGCCCTTTACGTATGCAGTAGCGCCGCTGCTGGAATAATCCAGAAGAATATCATTCTCGCGGGATGCGCGTACCAGAACATCGAGCACGGTTTCGTCGGGATACAGCCCAACGCCGGTCGGCGCAAGGATGACCTCGCCCTCATAGCCAAGCACGCTCATGGTTACCTGCATCGGCGCTTCGTGCGATGAAAGGGTATCTGCTTTTGTGCAGCCGAAGTACAAAAGCATTATGATAAGCAGCAAAGGCAGTATGGCATACAGTCTTTTTTGCATTACAAACCGGCCGTCCTTTCTGTTAACTGTCTATATCCTGCGTGCTGACGGAGGGTGCTTTATCCTCATCCCCAGCAGTTGCGTGCCGTGCAGATTTTGATGCATAACGGTCACCAATTTTACGGACGAGAAGGAGGATAAGGTAAATGAGCACGATAATGCCGACTGTTGAGAATACAAAGGAAAGGGATAGTTCGCTTGTATCGGCGGGGGGAGTGATCACTGCCAATCGAAACGGTGATTTTCCAAAACAGACCGCGCCCATTGCCATTACAGCCTGCTCGGTAGAAAGCAGATTGGCGCTGCCGTCTTGCCGGTGTGCAAAGCCACCGTCGGCATTTTGAAAGTTTAGCAGGGCATCGTATACGGTTACCCCATCCTTGGAAAATCGCTGGCCGGTCACAGGGGTGCCAAGCGAGATAAGCGCTATAATTACGGCGGCAGTACTTTCGCTGGTGGGCGCACCGAGCGAAGAGAAGGTTGCGTCCTCATTCTGTACATGCATCAGCCAATTCACTCCACGCGCAATCGCATCCGCAACCTCTTTGTTCTCGGAATATGGGCTGAGCGCGGTCAGCGCATAAGCGGTAATATCCACATCCGCGTCCATGCCGTCATCAAGCCGGAATCCGCCCTCAGCGGTTTGAAATGTAAGTATCGCATCGCACAGTGCATCTCTGTCCCATAAAGTGCTGTCCGTAACGGTATAGCCGCTGCAATCTACCGCAAGCAAGGAATAGATTGGCCCGTTTGCACCCTGCGCCAGCATATCATCACGGTTTAGCAGCGGTAAGATAAGGCCGGATGCATCATACCCACAGGAGGATAATGCCAGAATATCGTAAGCAAGATCGGTAGGCTTGGAATATCCGGTTTTCAGATTGGATTGTGCGTCATCTTTGATTACCCGCGCCTGTTCACTATCAGGTGTTGCCCCCGCTGCATTCTGCGCAACAACCGTCCATCTGCCATTCCGGTCAGACAGATAGCCAAGCGCCTGTAAAAGCTCGGCGGGCTTTTGGTTTTCGCTGCTTAGCGCATAGACCGGAACCTGAGCCAAGCAGAGTATAACGGTTAGAATAATTGCGGCAATACGATTTATTTTCATGGCATCATTGATCCTTTTTGTCAAATATATTCTTTCATAACACAAAAAAACACGGCGGACTTACAGACGCCGAAACAGCTTCACCCGAACCCACCGGCAGTAAAACCTCGCAAGGCTTGATAGGGTGAAGTCGTACAGTACAAACACTACGTTACCTAGACCTAAAAAAACAGGCAGGGTATACTGCCCGAACTCACCAAAGCTATCGATCACATATTGCAGTTGAAAAACATAAAAGATAAGCGCATAGCAGCCTAACACACACAGGTTAAAAACAGACAGCTTAAGCACCCATTCAATCAAGGCTTTGCCTCTTTGCTCAATCAACGATTTCAAAACAGGGTAGTGGCCAAAGAAGAAAAGGAAAAGCAACGCCGCCTCGCGGTCGGGAGTAAGCACAAGTGACAGCAGAGCGGTAGCCGCGAAAACGGAAAATGCCCACTTGTAGCCGAGTTCTGTCACTACGCAGATCATCAGCGCTCCGGCAAGGCCGGGCAGCGCATAGGTGGCAATGGGGACAATACCCGTGCAAACAAGAAGGATCAGCGCCAAAGCGGTGATAATCCCCCCCAGCGCAACCTTAAAGCTTGTTCTTTTGCGGTTAGCAGCAGTCAATCAAATCACCGCCTAAGCATTCGCAGCAGCAGTCGGCATACATCAGGCCGCAGCATAGGTCACAGGGGGAGCATCCGAGCATAGAGGTGTTATTCATCCGGTACCCGCCGTTGCGCCCGGGGTAGGTACCGCCCCTGCGTTGAAAATTAAGTGTATTGAGCGCCGCTGCATACTCTGGATTGCTGGGATTCATGCGGCAGGCGGTGGAAAAGTAGGAATACGCGCTGTCAAGATAGCCCTTTTTGTATTGAATGCTTCCCTTGAGAAAATGCCATTCTGCATCACGGGAGGGAAGAGGGATGCCGTCGAGTAGTTCCTCGGCTTCGACCGTTCGGTTTTCATTTATCAAGCGCCTGATATCAGCGAATTGAGAGGTGCTGCCGCTCGGGGACGTATAACCCGTTTGCCCGTTGCCGCCTGATCTGCGCATATTCATAATGGTATCGTACGCTTCGTTGATCTCTTTCATCTTCTCCGATGCAAGATCCGCAAGAGGGTTGTCTGCATAGGAATCGGGGTGATATTTTTTCGCAAGCTCACGATACGCCTCTTTTATCTGTTGATCAGTTGCGGTGGGCGATACGCCTAAAACTTTGTAGGGGTCCATGCTTTTCATCCAATCTGCCGCTGTGTACCGGCGAAAAACTGCTGTATTATCCTCATCATACACAGAAAAAATGATAAGGCAGTTAAATCAAACCTATGGTTTTGGGGTTGCGAGTTTGCTTGTAACCCTTTCATGCACAGCAGGCAGTCCGAGAAAAACAATGTTTTCAAGGATCTCTGCGTGCTGATGCAGCTCCAGCAGCTGATAGGCCTTTGTCAGCTCTCCATGGGTTAATTGCAAAGAAGCGTGTGCCTGTGTTTGTATCGCGGACAAACAATCATTTGTTAGCTGCGGGTACTGCGTTGAAAGTAAAAAGGGGTTATATCTCTTATGCTTATGGTCATCGGCCAGATCGTCTACCGCGTCAATGAGATAAATCCAGCGTCCAAGCAGATATCCAAAACGGGACAGAACCCGCTGCTGCCGTTCATTGTTTGACAGCATTGTGCATATGGTTGAAAGTAGCTGTGCGGTGGGGTCGGCAGCATCATCAATACTGCGACAGTTTGCTTGTTCCAGTGCAGCTTGCTGCACCATCATATCGGCAAGGGCGTCATCAAGCACCGGGTGAATGCGTTTTGCGCGATGCCGTGCAGATAGAGTAAAGGGGCGCAGCATGAGTGACCCAATCTTCTCGAACAATCCGCCATCATGGAGATTATCCTCGTTTTTGTGGTAAACCATCAGCATTGCGGCGCTTGCAGTAAGCTGTAAGGCCTCCGCGCTTTGGCAGCACATCCGCTTGCGAAAGGGATGCAAAAAGCAACGCTGCATGGCAGCGTGGGTTGTTTGGTCGTTTACTGCAAGCTGCAGTAAGGCGAGAAAAGCAAAATCGTAGTTTAGGGTAAGGCGCGAAAAGGGACCGAAAGCTCGCCCCAGTTCTTTGCACAGCCCGCAGTAAACAGAACGGTATGTTTCGTAGTCTTTGATCTTTAATTCCGGTTTTAGCGGTCTGATATACCCAAACAATTCATCACCTGAAAGTACCGCGGTACAGATTGGCATAACTATATTAATGCGCGGAACCTCTGCTTTGATTTTACTGTTTTTTGTTAGCTAATACAATTAAAAAACTGTAAATAATCCTGCTATAGGTCTTTGGCGACAGCATCAACTGTGAATTTATCCGGTATTGCTTCTGCTTTGTGTATCTTTTCAATAATTGTATGCTATAAAAGATTGCGTATCTGCGAATTATTTGATACGATATGAAATATTGCCTTAAATTCGTTTGGTTTGAGAGGATGAACCTGTGTGAGCGTGTTAACTCTCCTAATTCTGTCTGTAGCGCTTGCGATGGATGCGTTTGCCGTTTCAGTCAGCAACGGTATATGTTCCACAAAAAAGGGGATTAAATGTGCACTTCCATCCGCGTTTGCATTTGGCGCGGCACAGGGGATTATGCCGGTGCTTGGGTGGTTTGCGGGTCAAGCGTTTGCATCGGTGATTCAAAGGCTTGACCACTGGATTGCCTTGATTATACTCAGCGCAATCGGTTTTAAAATGATTATCGAAAGCAAAAAAAAAGGTGATGAATGTGAGGAGGGCAGTGACTGCAGCGCAAAAACCATCTTGATTCAGGCGTTTGCAACCAGTATAGATGCGCTTGCTGTGGGGGTAAGCCTTGCGGCAATGAACGTGAGCATTATCTATTCTGCATCAACTATTGCTGCAATCACCTTCGTTTTGTGCTTGATTGGCGCGTGCCTTGGCAACCGAATCGGCGGTCTGCTTAAGGATAAGGCAGAGATTTTTGGCGGGGTAGTACTTATTCTGGTTGGTGTAAAGATATTTATCGAGCATACATTTTTTTAGCATAATAACTAAACAGCGCGGGGGTTACTTTGGCTGAAAAGGCATTGACGAAACGCCCGCGCTGTCGTATTATTAAAACATTGCATCGCTTTAAAGCGCAACACTTTAAACTGATAAAAAGGCTGTTGTACCAATGAAATGGTATATGGGGCGGTCGTTTTGGGTTTTGTGTAATGATGTATCATGACAGGATGGGGAGATTTATCATGGCAATATGGATTTGTGTCTCAATCTACTTTTTGCTTATGCTAATTGTAGGTATTGTAAGTGTCAGAAGGGCAAACTCATTGACTGATTTTGTGGTGGGTGGGCGCAGCGCAGGCCCTTGGCTGAGCGCGTTTGCGTATGGCACTACATATTTTTCGGCTGTTATTTTTATCGGTTACGCAGGCCGCTCCGGCTGGGATTTTGGCCTGTGGGCAGTTTTAATTGGCGTCGGTAATGCGCTGATTGGCGCATATCTTGCATGGAGAGTGCTTGCCGAGCGCACCCGTAAAGTAACGCGACGCTTAAAGATTAAAACGATGCCTCAGTTTTTTGAAAAACGCTTCTTTAGCAAAAGCATGAAGATATACGCTGCAATCATCATCTTTATCTTTATGACACCCTATTCCGCGTCCGTCTACTCGGGCCTTAGTTATCTGTGCGAAAAGGTACTTGGCATCGATTACCATATTGCAATGCTTGGTATTGCGGTCATTGCGGCGGTGTATTTGGTGGCAGGCGGTTATATTGCATCATTGCAGGCAGATTTAATTCAAGGTGTTATCATGATCGGCGGCGTTATTGCAATGGTATTCTTTATCATGCGTTCTGACACGGTCGGTTCATTTGCAAACGGTGTTTCCGGTGTGTATGATATTATGGTGCAGGACGGTATGAACGCATCGGTCTCTCAGACGGCCATCGGCGTTATCAGTCTTATTATCCTGACGAGCCTTGGCAGCTGGGGTATGCCTCAGATGATACATAAATTCTACGGTATCGCCGATGAAAAAAGCACAAAGGCGGGCACCGTTATCTCTACAGTGTTCTGCGCGATTATTGCGGTGAGTGCATACTTCGTCGGTTCCTTAACCCGCCTTTTCTTCGCGGAGGTTCCTGTGGTAAACGGCATCAAAAACTATGATGTTATGGTCCCCGAAATTCTGGTTTCATCCCTTCCCGCGGTACTGCTTGGCGTAATACTGGTTTTAGTGCTGTCCGCGTCGGTTTCTACGCTTTCCGGCATTACGCTGACATCTTGTTCGGCATTCTCCCTTGACCTTGTGCAGGCAACCCTGCTTCCTAACATGAGCAAGAAAACCACGCTGCTTGTAACAAGGCTGCTCTGTCTTTTATTTATAGCGGCATCCTATTTAATTGCGTCGTTTAAATCACCCATCCTTACGCTTATGGCGTTTTCATGGGGCAGTGTTGCGGGAGCCTTCCTTGCACCGTACCTGCTTTCACTCTATTGGAAGGGACTCAATAACACCGGTGCCTGGGCGGGCCTGATTACCGGACCGCTCGTTTGTGTTACGCTTGCGGTGCTTTCGGGCTTTAACTCAGCAAATTCCGCCGTGTTTGGAGTAATCTCGATTGCGGCTTCCTTTGCGGCTTGTTTTGTTGGCAGCAAGCTTGGCCGAAAGGATACCCCCGAGGAGATTACCGCAAAAGACCAGTTCTATGACAATAGCTTTTCGTTGCAGACGGCTGACACGGCAAACGTATAATTATCATTTACAATTCAGCGTATTTACGGCATAATAATACTAAACTGTCCGGCTTCGGGTGGTTTAGTATTGTGTCGTTTAATAGGATTGCATGTAATATAGGAATTACGATAGGCTCACACCACTCGCTTAAGAGGCAAAAGACGCCGCGGCAATCTGTATCATGGGTTGAGAGATATCTTATGCGGCATCCAACCCAAAGAAAGGACATGGTTTACTTATGTTTTGGCAAAAGGATATTGAAACACTAAAGAGGAAGGAGCTCGATGAGGTTCAGCTTTCGCGCCTGAAGTGGATTGTTAACCATTGCTATCAATCCGTGCCGCTTTACCGAAAAAAACTTGACGAGGCGGGCTTCCATCCCGATAAATTAAGGACATTGAGCGACCTGCAGCATATTCCCCTTACCACCAAGGAGGATATCCGCGACACCTACCCCTTTGGGATGTTTGCGTCACCCATGAACAAGATTGTGCGTATTCATGCCTCCTCCGGAACAACTGGCAAGCCCACTGTGGTGGGGTATACCAAGAGCGATTTAAAGAACTGGAGCGACATTGTTGCCCGTCTTTGCGTTGCGGGTGGTGCAAGCGAAGATGATATTGTACATATTGCCTTTAGTTATGGCTTGTTCACAGGTGCCTTGGGTCTTCATTACGGGCTTGAAACCCTGGGTGCAACGATTGTTCCTACCTCGAGTGGAAATACCGAGAAAAACCTGATGCTGATGAAGGACTTTGGCGCAACGGCATTGGTTTCAACGCCATCCTATGCTTTGTATATGTCAGAGGTGGCACGCGAGCTTGGACTGAAGAAAGAGGATTTTAAAATACGCCTTGGGCTGTTTGGCTCCGAGGGCTGCACGCCCGAAATGCGTGACAAGATAGAGGATGTTTGGGGGCTGTTTGCCACCGATAACTACGGTATGAGCGAGCTGATGGGCCCGGGTGTTGCGGGTGAGTGTCAATACCGTGTGGGGATGCATGTGGCGGAAGATCACTTTATCCCCGAAATTATCGACAGCAAAACAGGGGAAGTTCTGGGTGAGGGCGAAGTTGGTGAGCTGATTATTACCACCATATCCAAGGAAGGCTTTCCGGTTCTGCGTTACCGTACCAAGGATATTACACGCCTGCATTACGATGTATGCGCCTGCGGCAGAACCCACGTTCGCATGGATAAGATTATGGGCCGTACCGATGATATGCTGAAAATCCGCGGCGTGAACGTATTCCCGTCACAGATTGAAAGCGTTTTGGTTTCCTGCCCGCAGGTGGGCGGACATTATCAGTTGATTGTACGCCGTGAAGGCTACATGGATACGCTTGAGGTTAAGGTCGAGTTAATGGATACCTCACTGCTGGAAAAATATTCGGAGCTTGAGAAGCTGCAAAGAAGCATTAACTCAAAGATTAAAACCGTGCTGGGTATCGACGCAAAGGTGTCACTGGTTGAACCAAAGTCGCTGGAGCGGTTTCAGGGCAAGGCAAAACGCGTAATTGATCTGCGCAATACTAAGGAGGAAGCTCATCAGTGAAAGGACTTATGCTAGGAAATGAGGCAGTTGCAAGAGGTCTGTACGAGGCGGGGGTTACGGTAATCTCCAGCTACCCCGGTACGCCCAGTACAGAGATTACCGAGCACGCCTGTAAATATGAAGAGATATACAGCGAATGGGCACCCAACGAAAAGGTTGCGCTTGAGGTTGCCTTGGGTGCGTCAATCGGCGGCGCGCGCGCCTTTTGCGCAATGAAGCATGTAGGGCTTAATGTTGCGGCTGACCCCTTGTTTACCGCGTCGTATACGGGAGTTAACGCAGGGCTTGTGATTGGCGTTGCGGATGACCCCGGCATGCACTCATCCCAAAATGAGCAGGATTCGCGGCACTACGCATTGGCATCCAAGCTGCCGATGCTCGAACCGAGCGATTCCGCTGAATGTAAAGAGTTCACAAAGCTTGCCTACGAGCTTTCGGAACAGTATGATACCCCCGTGCTGCTGCGGTTGAGCACAAGGGTATCTCATTCTCAAAGTGTTCTCAAAACCACCGAAAGACCAAATATTACCCTCAAAGAATACAAAAAGGATCCTGCCAAATATGTTATGATGCCTTCGTATGCAAAGGCAAAACATGTGGTAGTGGAAGCACGGACCATAAAACTGACGGAATACGCAGAAAGCGCCTCAATTAACACGGTGGAATACAACGACACATCGGTTGGAATTATTACCTCGGGTGTCGCGTATCAATATGCAAAGGAGGCAATGGGGGATAAGGCAAGCTATTTAAAGCTTGGTATGGTGTACCCGCTGCCCCAAAGATTGATTGCAGAGTTTGCAAGTAAGGTTGATAAGCTGTATGTAGTGGAGGAACTTGATGATTTTATCGAGACCCACTGCAAAAAGCTTGGCACCCCCGTAACGGGCAAGGAGATATTCCCACTGATCGGCGAATACTCGCAGCGTTTGATTCGTGAGAAGCTGCTGGGTGTGACGGTAAACAGCAAATCGTTTGATGAAACTGTTCCGGTGCGTCCGCCGGTGATGTGCCCCGGCTGCCCGCACAGAGGACTGTTTTATTCGCTTAACAAGCTGGGCGTTACCGTGTTTGGCGACATTGGGTGCTATACGCTAGGCGCGGCGCCGCCGTTAAATGCGCTGGATACCACCATCTGCATGGGTGCGTCAATCTCCGGTCTGCATGGCTTTAACAAGGCACGCGGCAAAGAGAGCGCCAAGAAGAGTGTTGCTGTAATCGGTGATTCTACGTTTATGCATTCGGGTGTGACCGGCCTGATTGATATCGCATATAATCAGGGCGTTTCCACCGTACTGATACTGGACAACTCGATTACCGGTATGACGGGGCATCAGCAAAACCCGACGACCGGCTTTACCATAAAAGGCGACCCAACGGCCAAGATTAGCATTGAGAAAATTTGTGAGGCGGTTGGCATCAACCGTGTTCGCATTGTGGACCCCAACCATGTGAAGAATGTTGTTGCAGTCATCGCAGAGGAGCTTGAGGTAGAGGAGCCGTCGGTTGTGATTGCGCGTCGTCCCTGCGCGCTGCTGAAATCCGTGCGCCGCGGCAAACCGTTTACCGTAGACCGTGATAAATGCCGCAACTGCGGCGTCTGCTTTAAGATTGGATGCCCGTGCATCAGCAAGGTGGATGGCAAGGCTTCGATTGACCGGACGTTGTGCTTTGGCTGCGGCTTATGTGCAAGCCTATGCCCGTTCGGTGCAATGGCAGTGGAAAAGGACAGTGACTAGTACATACCAAATAACATACAAAGATTCTATCGCTGTTAAGCGGTGCGAATGTTCCAAGCTGTTCAGGGGAAAGGAATGATAATTTTGGCAAATGAAAATAGAAGCATTATGATCGTTGGTGTCGGTGGACAGGGCTCGCTGCTTGCCAGTAAGCTGCTCGGGCATGTACTGCTTGCTAAGGGATATGATGTAAAGGTATCTGAGGTACACGGTATGTCGCAGCGCGGCGGCTCGGTGGTTACCTATGTAAAGTACGGCGATAAGGTGTATTCACCGACAGTGGAACTGGGAGAAGCGGACTTGATTATCTCGTTTGAGCTGTTGGAAGCTGCCCGTTATGTACCTTATCTTAAAGAGAATGCTACCATTATTGTAAATGCTCAGCGCATCGACCCCATGCCGGTTATTACAGGTGCCGCTGCTTACCCAGGCAATATTGTGGAAAAGATCAGGGCAATGGGGATTCATATTGCGGATGTCAATGCATTGGAACTGGCACTGCAGGCAGGTAACGCCAAGGCGGTAAATGTTGTGCTGATGGGCGTACTGTCCAACTATATGGATATTGACGCATCGGTGTGGCGAACAGCGATTGACGAATGTGTTCCCGAGCGTTTTCGAGAGATTAACCACAAGGCGTTTGAAATAGGCAAGAATACAAAGGTTACCGTACAATAACATCCAGTTTGAGGGGGAACATCTAGATGTGTGAACATTACCTAACGCCAGAGATTGAAACCGCACCGCAGCATGAGCTGCGCAGTCTGCAATCGCTTAGACTTTCGCAGACAATTCGTAAGGTGTATGAGAACGTACCCTACTATAAGGCAAAAATGGATGAGGCAGGTGTTGCTCCGGCGGATATACAAACGGTGGAGGACCTTGCAAAGCTGCCGTTTACCGTGAAACAGGATCTGCGCGACAACTACCCTTATGGGATGTTTGCGGTGCCGATGGACCAGATTGTGCGTATCCACGCGTCTTCGGGCACAACCGGAAAGCAAACGGTAGTGGGATATACGCAAAACGACATTGATGTGTGGAGTGAAATTACCGCACGTTCTCTGGTTGCGGCCGGGGCCTCGCCTAAGGATTTTGTACACATTGCGTACGGCTACGGCTTGTTTACGGGTGGCCTGGGCATGCACTACGGTGCCGAGGAGCTGGGCGCGTCGGTTATTCCGGTATCCACCGGCAACACGCAGCGCCAGATTCAGATTATGCTTGATTACGGCTCGTCTATTCTATGTGCAACGCCAAGTTATGCGTTATTCTTGGGGGAAACACTTCGGGATATGGGGCATGATAAATCGAAACTCAGTCTGAAAGCAGGCATCTTTGGCGCAGAGCCTTGGACCGAAAACATGCGCAAGGAGATAGAGGCTCTCTTGGGTATTAAGGCCTATGATATCTACGGACTTTCGGAGGTAATGGGGCCGGGAGTTTCGTTTGAATGCAGCGAGCAGAGCGGTATGCATATCAATGAGGATCATTTTATTGCCGAGATTATCGATCCCGATACGGGTGAGGTTTTGCCCGAGGGAGCACAAGGTGAGCTGGTGTTTACCGCGATAACCAAGGAAGCCCTGCCGCTTATCCGCTACAGAACAAGGGACATTGCCACACTAACACACAAAGCCTGCTCCTGCGGCAGAACGTTTGTTAAGATGACAAAGCCCTGCGGCAGAACCGACGATATGCTCATCATCCGCGGGGTTAACGTATTCCCCTCACAGGTAGAAAGCGTACTGCTTTCTCTTGGACAGACTGCGCCGCATTATTTGCTGATTGTAGACCGGGTTGGTAACCTTGACACGCTTGAGATACAGGTTGAGATGTCAAACGAGATGTTCTCAGACGCGGTAAGATATATAGAGGAGCAGGAAAGAAAGATTCGTGCCGCGGTGGAGGCAACACTTGGGATATCTGCTAAGGTGCGCCTTGTGGAACCGAAATCCATTGCGCGCAGCGAAGGCAAGGCAAAGCGTGTCATTGATAACCGCAAGGTGTAATAGTTTGTAATGCCCACTCGTATAGCCTAAAAATCTGTGGTATACTAAAACTGGGGTAAAATAAATCCATAATGGCTGATGTGCGGCACAGTAGATTCATTTTTATTGTCATTATGCCCCGCCTATGGCGATGGGCGATTATACCATAACGCTTCGCTTTTATGGTATAATATATCCACAACCACATTCAAAGCAAAGCTTTGAATGAACTCGGCAAAGCCGAGTATGAGTATTTTGCATAGCAAAATACGAATGTGGCCATGTTACACCATAAACTGCAAATGCTGATGAAATCAACATTTGCAAGGACTATGTCCTAAGCAAAACGACATTAGTCGTTTTGCAGTCTGTTTGTGGTATAATAACCGCAAGCATAGCTAAGCTGACGCTTATCATAGCCAAACTTCGGTTGGCATTTGGAAAA
>JAEZTV010000036.1 GCA_023421245.1 Bacillota bacterium
CGTTTGTGCAAAACTGTTCCCCATGCCATTTTGCACAAACGCCGATAATTCTTTGTGAATAGAAACTGCGAGGTGTAGTTCGCCCGTGCTGCGGTTGGGGTTTCAAGGGGCGAAGCCACTTGATTCATTTTTGCCTACTTTTGTTGAAATACAAAAGTAGGTCGCCCGCAGGTGAAACATTTAGAAAATCTGTGCTGGGAAGGATTTTCGCGGGGCGTCAAGGATGCCGCCCCCTACGATGGGCGGTGAGGTCAAATTCGGACGCGCAATGCGCGCCCCTACGCATTCAGCAAAAGGAAGTCGCCCGCAGGCGAAACCCTTAGCATCTCTGCGGAGGCTACCTCATCCGGCACATAGTGAAACAAAGTTTCGCAGTTGGAAAACCTGCGGTTTTCCGCCTGTTTCATCATGCCCTGTCTGCGGCGATGGGCGGTGAGGTCAAATTCGGACGCGCAATGCGCGCCCCTACGCATTCAGCAAAAGGAAGTCGCCCGAAGGGCGAAACATAGCGAAACAAGTTTCGCAGTTGGAAAACCTGCGGTTTTCCGTGTTGTGCAAGATTTGCATTTGAACTCATCCGTCAAAGTGAATTAGAGATTCACTTTGCCACATTCTCCGAAACGGCAAGCATTGCCTGACGCTGGGAAGGCTTAAGGCTTCCCCAAAACGGCATTTTTGAAAAGCGGCGGAAAAGACTAAAATAAGCGAACCGGCGGGCGGAACATGACGGCGCCCGTTTTCGCTAAAGCGAGGAAGAACGCAATGAAAAAAATATTGACAGCGGGAGCGCAGGAAAAATACAAGCAGGCGTTTTTAGTCGCGCTGCTGTTGGCGGCGGTGATGTTTCTGCCCTATGTGATCTATGACAGGGGCTACTTCTTCTTTTTCGGCGACTTCAACGTGCAGCAGGTTCCATTCTACCAGCTTGCACACGAGGCGGTGCGCGGCGGTGCGGTGTACTGGAACGAGTATACCGACCTTGGCGTAAACTTCATTGGTTCGTACAGCTTTTATCTGCTGGGCAGCCCATTCTTTTGGCTGACGCTGCCGCTGCCCACCGTGGTGGTGCCCTACCTGATGGCACCGCTGCTCTGCCTGAAGTTTGCCGTTATATCGCTGACGGGCTACGGGTATATTACCCGCTTTGTGAGGAATAAGGACTACGCACTGATGGGTGCGATTTTGTATGCCTTCTCGGGCTTTTCCATCTACAATATCTTTTTTAACCACTTTCACGAGGCAATTGCGTTCTTTCCGCTGCTGCTCATCGCGCTGGAGGAGCATATGCAAAACGACCGCCGCGGATTTTTTGCGCTGTCGGTGTTTATCTGTGCTATCTCCAACTACTTTTTCTTTGTGGGGCAGGTGGTGTTTGTCATCATCTACTTCATCATCCGGCTTGCGGGCGGCGCGTATAGGATGACCCCCAAGCGCTTTTTCAGCCTTGCCCTGGAGGCGGTAACCGGTACGCTGCTTTCTTCCTTTTTGCTTGTGCCGTCGGCACTTGCCGTGCTGCAAAACCCGCGTGTGGGGGATACCTTTAACGGCTGGAACGCGTTGTTTTACAGCAATGAACAGCGGTATGGCGCGATACTGCAAACCTTCTTCTTTCCGCCTGATCTGCCCAGCCGCCCCAACTTCTTCCCGGACGGAAACGTTAAGTGGGCATCGGTGGCCGGATGGCTGCCGCTTACGGGGATGTGCGGCGTGTTTGCGTTTATGCAGACGCGACGCGGCCATTTTGTCAGGCGCATCATCTTAACCAGCCTCGTATTTGCCCTTGTGCCGATTCTTAACAGCGCGTTTTTTGCGTTTAACAGCAGCTATTATGCACGGTGGTTTTATATGCCCATCCTGTTTCTCGCCCTTGCAACCGTCATGGCGTTTGAGGATAAGGAGTGCGATGTACTGTCCGGCATTCGCGGCGCGGGTGTAGTGACCGCGCTCATTGCAGTTGCCATCGGGCTGATGCCGGTAAAAGACGGCGAGGAATATACGATAGGGCTGCAGGCATACCCCGGACGGTTCTGGCTTTATGTGGGCATTGCGGTATTGTGCATTGTTTTGATGGCAATACTGTTTAAAGGATATAAGAACCATCCAAAGCTTCCGCGCTATGCGCTGATTACCGCCTGTGTGGTATCGTGTGCATACGGTATGCTGTTTATAGGGCTTGGCAAGACGCATTCGTATTCGACTGAGTACATTATTAACACCGCGATTGAAGGGCGGGATAACTTTACACTGCCCGAAACCAAGGACCAGTTCTTCCGTACCGATGTATACGACGGCATGGATAACCAGTCGATGTTCTGGCATATGCCGACGATACAGGCATTTCATTCGATTGTGCCGGGCTCGGTGATGGAGTTCTACCCTGAGGTGGGGGTAGAACGCGCGGTGGGCTCGCGCCCCGAGACCAAATACTATGCGCTGCGCTCGTTGCTTTCGGTTCGCTGGCTGTTTGTAAATGCCGAGGGTGACCGCGAGTTTGCAATGCCCGGCTACCGGTACTACGGCATCCAGAACGGCTATGAGATATACGAAAATGAAAATTACATCCCCATGGGGTTTGTATACGACAGCTATGTGGATGAGATACAGTTTGAGGATACCCCCACCGTGCAGCGCGGCAACCTTTTGGTGCACGCGGTATACCTTGACTGGGAGACCGCCGACCGGCACATGGATATCCTCACCCACGCGGACGATGCCGAGGTGAGTTACCTTACCGAGGCGCAGTTTGCCGAGGATAGTGCGGCGCGTGCGGCACAAAGCGCATATTATTTTGCGTTTGACAGCTACGGCTTTACGGCGGGCATCAACCTGCAAAAGGAGAGCCTTGTATTCTTCTCGGTGCCGTATGACGACGGATTTACCGCGTATATCAACGGAGAGCCGGCAGAGATTGAGCGCGCGAACATTGGATTTATGGCGGTGCGTGCGCCCGCGGGCGAGAATGTGATACGCTTTGAGTACAACACCCCGGGTCTTAAGGAGGGTATTATTCTATCGCTTGGCGCACTCTTTGTGCTTGGCGTGTATCTTTTGATCGTTCTGCTCCTTCGCCGCAGGCGCGGTCCGCCGCCCGAGGACGGGAGCCTGCCCGAGGATGAGCCGCCGCCTGTTGTGGGCGATCAGCTGGCGCTTTATATTGACGACGAGATGCCCGACCTTGCCATCGACCCGCTGGGCGAGGAGCAGCAGCCATACTTTTCGGTAGATGGTGACCCGCCGTCCGCGCACAATGTGCAGTCGCTGCGCACCGGACGCTATCGTGCGCTGAGCGCGACCGAGCGGTTTGCGCCAAAGGCGCCGCCTGCCCCAAAAGGGTTTGTGCCGGCTCCGCTGCAGGATGAGGAGATTGCGCGCAATCCCGTACAGGGGTCCGGTATGCTTACCGCCTTTGCGCGCGGTATTACACAAGAGGCAACGGCAGAGATTGGCATACCCCAAGAGGAGATACGGGCAGCCGATAACCCCATAGATGACACGGCGCCGGACAAAAAGGGATTTTACCCGTCGGGCATACCATCGGCGGAGGAGGAACCGCTCGGGCAGCGGTTAAAGCGCATGCTGTCCTCCGACGAGCAGTTTATTTTAGGAATTGACAACAACAATGACAGTGACACGCAAGAATAAACAGGGAGAATAACTTTAATTATGACTACACTTTATCTGGTTGTGCCCTGCTACAATGAGCAGGAGGTGCTGCCCGAAAGCAGCAAACGCTTTTTGCAAAAGATAAATGCGTTGATGGAGAGCGGGCGTATCTCGGACCAAAGCCGCGTACTGTTTGTGGACGACGGCAGCAAGGATACCACCTGGCAGTTGATTGAACAGTATCACGCGCAGGATGCGCATATTCTGGGACTTAAGCTTTCACGCAACCGCGGCCACCAGAACGCGCTGCTTGCGGGCTTGATGACCGCCAAGGAGTATGCTGACTGCGTGGTGTCGCTCGACGCCGACCTGCAGGACGATATCGGCGCGGTGGATGAGATGCTCACCCGCTTTGAGGAAGGCTGCGATGTTGTGTACGGCGTACGCGAAAACCGCGAGAAGGATACCTTTTTCAAACGTGTTACCGCGCAGGGCTTTTACCGCCTGATGCAGGCAATGGGTACGCAGGTGGTGTATAATCACGCCGATTACCGCCTGATGAGCAAGCGCGCGCTCGACGCGTTGGCCGAGTATCGCGAGGTTAACCTGTTTTTACGCGGCATGGTGCCGCTGGTGGGCTATAAATTTGCAACGGTTAGCTATGTGCGCGAGGAACGGTTTGCGGGAGAATCGAAGTATCCGCTGAAAAAGATGCTGGCATTTGCGTTTGACGGCATTACCTCGTTTAGTGTAAAGCCGCTGGCGCTTATTACCGCAGCGGGGTTTGTCATCTTTGCGCTGAGCATTCTTGCCGCCGTCTATGCGCTGGTTTCGTACCTGCTGGGCAGGGCGGTAAGCGGTTGGACTTCCACCATTGTATCGCTGTGGTTTTTGGGCGGCGTACAGCTTATCTGCCTTGGTGTGGTGGGGCAGTACATCGGCAAGATTTACAGCGAGGTGAAACAGCGCCCGCGGTTTCTTGTTGAGAAGTTTTTGAAGTAACTGATTACGAAGGCATAGGGGGTTCCCTCTGCCTTCGCCCTGCGTTTGGATAGCGGGAGGGCATGGCGATAGTACCGAGGGCACGGTGTTGTTTTGTATTCTCTGCGACTGACCGCCGAACAATAAGCGCAATTATCCGAAAGGAAAAACAAAAGCTATACAACGGCAATTTGAGCATCGCGGCGAAAGCCGAATTTCTGAACTTTAAATGAATTACAGCCCCATGCACTTGTGGGGTTATATGGGATTGTGCTATAATGCACGGTATAAATGTGCACCACGCGGCGCCGTGCGCCGTAGTATAGAGGAAGAACGAGAGAATTATACCAGAACAGGGAAAAGAGGAACGCTTGCAATGTGCAGCATAAAGGATGCGAAACGCATCGTGGTTAAGGTGGGTACCTCCACCATCGCATACCCGACCGGCAGAATGAACATCAGAAAGATTGAATGTCTGGTTAAAGTGCTTGCGGATATTAAAAACTCCGGGCGCGAGGTGGTACTGGTTTCGTCCGGTGCAATCGGCGTTGGGGTAGGTAAGCTTGGACTTTCGCGGAAACCCACCGATATTCCAAGCAAGCAGGCCGCTGCCGCCGTTGGACAGTGTGAATTGATGTATACATATGATAAATTATTCAGTGAGTACAGCCATACTGTGGCGCAGGTGCTGCTGACGCGCGATGTTATAGACGATGCGCCGCGCAGACGCAACGTAGAAAATACGTTTGGCCGGCTGCTTGAGATGGGGTGTATTCCGATTGTCAATGAAAACGATACCGTTGCCACCGACGAGATTGAAAGCGGCGGCAATTTTGGCGATAATGACACACTGTCGGCGTTGGTTGCCGAGGTGTGCGATGCAGAGGCGCTGATTGTGCTAAGCGACATTGACGGCCTGTATACGGATGATCCGCATACCAATCAGGATGCAAAGCTGATTGAGCGGGTGACCGAGATTACCGACGACATCTGCCGTCTTGCGCGCGGCAGCGGTTCTGCAATGGGCACCGGCGGGATGATTACCAAGCTGCATGCCGCCGAGATTGCGCTTAAAAAGGGCATTACCATGGCGATTATTAACGGCGGTGACCCCGAGCTTTTGTATGACCTGCTGGAAGGCAGGCAGGTTGGCACGCTGTTTATGAAATAATACCCGCAGGGCATAGCCAGCCTTCGGCTGGCATATAGCGAATCTTCGTTTTCGCATATAGCGAAACAAGTTTCGCATTTGGAAAACCTGCAGTTTTCCGTATTATGCAAGATTTGCATTTGACCTCATCCGGCGCTACGCGCCACCTTCTCCTAACAGGAGAAGGCTTTACACGAGGCAATGA
>JAEZTV010000009.1 GCA_023421245.1 Bacillota bacterium
CTTCTCCTAACAGGAGAAGGCTTATAAGGCTTCCCCGAAGCGTCAAGTTTTGCTTGACGTTGGGAAGACTGGCAGCCGCAGGCTGACTGATGAGGTGACATAGCGAAACAAGTTTCGCATTCTAAAAGCCTGAGGTTTTACGGTTGCGCAAGGCTGGCATTTGACCTCGTCCGGTGCTACGTGCCACCTTCTCCTAACAGGATATGGCTTTACGCGGGGCGTCGAGGACATAGCCAAGCTGCGCTTGGCATTTCCCCCTACGGCAGAAACAAATCAGCAGTGTGTGCATAGCCAGCCTTTGGCTGGCATTTGGAAAACCTGCGGTTTTCCGCGAAACGGTAAGACTTCATCTCGGCACATAGCCAGCCGTAGGCTGGCATTTGGAGGAGCTTTGGCTTTTTTAGTTATTTTATTATGCCGGACGGCTCACCACCCGCGCGCTTGCCGCTTTTTTGTGCTATAATACACAATGTCAAGTGAAGCTTGATATTGTGATAAATTCGGGTTTGGAGGGGCGCGGATGGTTATTTTGGGTATTGACCCCGGCTACGCGATTGTGGGATGCGGTGTCATCGAGTACAACGCCAACCGGTTTAAAGCCATAGATTACCGCGCGGTGACCACCGAGGCGGGAACCCCGTTTGAACTGCGCTTAAAGCAGGTGTATGACGGGGTATTGCAGATGATTGACGCCTACCATCCGGATGCACTTGCGATTGAGCAGTTGTTTTTTACCAGCAACCAAAAGACCGCCATTGCGGTGGGGGAAGCGCGCGGGGTTATCCTGCTTGCAGCCGTCAACCGCGGGGTGCCGGTTTACGAGTATACCCCGCTACAGGTTAAGCTTGGCGTGGTGGGATATGGCAAGGCGGTAAAAAACCAGGTGATGGAGATGACACGTATATTGCTTGGGCTGGAAAAGGTTCCGCGGCCGGACGACGTGGCGGATGCCCTGGCGATTGCCATCTGTCATGCGCATACCGCATCTTCGCTGCTTGCGGGGCTGCCCGCACGCAGATGACGGCAGATCTCATTACTTACACAAAGGAAAGACGTACCATGCTATATAGTTTAAAAGGCAAACTGATTCATAAGGAGCCCTACCTTGCGGTGATAGAATGCGGCGGCGTAGGCTTTAAGTGCGTCACCACCACGGCAACGCTTTCAAAGCTCGGAGAAACGGGCGGCGAGACGATGCTGTACACCTACCTGCATGTGCGGGAGGATATTCTGGATCTGTTTGGCTTTGCGGAGCTTGCGGAACTGAACTGCTTTAAGATGCTGCTGACGGTTTCGGGTGTTGGACCTAAGGTGGCGCTTTCGCTGCTGAGCGACCTTAGCCCCGAGCGGTTTGCCCTAAGCGTGACCGCAAACGACACAAAAGCCCTTACACAGGCACAGGGCGTAGGGCCAAAGCTTGCGCAACGCATTATTCTTGAGCTGAAGGATAAGCTTAAGAATGCCGATATGGCCGCACTGGGCGGCGAGGATACTGTCACGGGTGCACAGATGGGTACAACCGGCAGTGCCGGCGAAGCCATCAGCGCGCTGGTGGTGCTTGGTTATACGCAAAGCGACGCGGTGCGTGCGGTAAAGGGACTGCCGCAGGAGCTTTCGTCCTCGGAGCTGATTCGCCAGGCGCTCAAGCTGCTGTCTGCCATGTAGCGGGATGGCATAAAACGCTTGCCCCGCGGTATGTTGCGGGGCGAAGGATAATATACTGAAAGGGCGGGACTATATTGAACAACGAACTGGAGATGGATTTTGAAAACCGGATTGTCGCACCGGACTGCGTGCCGGAGGACTCCGATCTCGAGCTTTCGTTGCGCCCCAAAACCCTTTTGGAGTATATTGGGCAGGCAAAGGTAAAAGAGAACCTGTCGGTGTTTATTGAGGCCGCAAAAGGAAGGGGTGAGGCGCTTGACCACGTACTGCTGTACGGTCCGCCCGGGCTTGGTAAAACTACACTTTCCGGCATCATCGCAAGCGAGATGGGCGCCGGAATCCGCATCACGTCGGGGCCTGCCATCGAAAAGCCGGGTGATCTTGCCGCGCTGCTTACCAATCTTGGGCAGGGTGACATCCTGTTCATTGACGAGATACACCGTCTTTCGCGCAGCGTAGAGGAGGTGCTTTACCCTGCGCTTGAGGATTATGCGCTGGACATCATCATCGGCAAAGGGCCGAGTGCGCGCTCCATTCGCCTTGATCTGCCGCATTTTACCTTAATTGGCGCAACCACCCGTGCGGGGCAGTTAACAGCCCCGCTGCGTGACCGATTTGGAGTAATCATGCGGCTTGAGATGTATACTATAGGAGAGCTTACACAGATTATTACCCGCAGCTCGCACATTTTGGATATCCCGTGTGATAACGAGGGTGCGGTGGAGCTTGCACGCCGTTCGCGCGGCACACCGCGTATTGCAAACCGTCTGCTCAAACGGGTGCGTGATTTTGCGCAGGTCATCGGTCAGGGTGTTATTACACAGGAGATTGCAAACGATGCGCTTGACCGCCTTGAGGTGGATGCACTGGGGCTGGATGCCATTGATCGCACCATGCTGCACACCATCATCAAGAATTATGGCGGCGGCCCTGTAGGGCTTGAGACACTTGCCGCTGCCATTGGTGAGGAAGCGATTACGCTGGAGGATGTGTATGAGCCGTATCTGATGCAGATTGGCTTTTTAAGCCGTACCCCGCGCGGCCGGTGTGTGACCGGTCTTGCATACAGCCATCTCGGTATTGCGCGGGATGGTCAGCAGATGCTGGACTAAACGGAATAACAACGCCCGCCGTTCCATATCATCGGATGTGCGGCAGGGTAGAGTGAGTGCAGGGACAAAGGAGTAACGAGTATATGGCAAGATTATTTGGAACCGATGGCGTACGAGGGCTTGCAAACACGGAACTGACCTGTGAGCTTTGCGTAACGCTCGGGCGTGCCGCCGCGTATGTATTAACCAAGCACACGCATCACCGGCCGAAGATACTGATTGGCAGGGATACCCGCCTTTCCGGTGAGATGCTGGAGGCGGCACTGGTGGCGGGGCTTTGTTCTTTTGGTGCCGAGGTACATCTGCTGGGCGTTGTGCCTACCCCTGCGGTGGCGTACCTTGTGGGCAAATACCAGGCGGATGCCGGTATTATGATCAGCGCGTCGCATAATCCCGCCGAATATAACGGTATTAAGATATTTGATTCAAACGGCTATAAGATTCCCGATGAGTACGAGGAGGAGATTGAGGCGCTGGTGCTCGACAGCATCGAGGAGATTCCCCTTGCACCGGGAGACCGTGTGGGTATCCCCCATCGGTGTGAAGCCGCAGTGGAGGATTATGTAAACCATCTTATTGCCGCTGCCGATGTGCGGTTTGACGGCCTGCGCGTGCTCATTGACTGCGCAAACGGCAGTGCAAGCGCTACCGCGCACAGGATATTCCCTGCCTTGGGTGCGCAGGCCGATATCATCTTCAACACACCGGACGGGGTGAACATCAACCGCGGCTGCGGTTCGATGCACATTGAGGCGCTGGCAAAGCGGGTGAAGGGGGCAGGGTACGACCTTGGCATTGCGTTTGACGGCGACAGTGACCGCATCCTGACCTGTGACGGTGAGGGCAATGTGGTAGACGGCGATATGCTTATGGCGGCATTTGCACTGTATATGAAGGAGCAGGGCGCCCTTACAAACGATACCCTTGTCATCACCGTCATGAGCAACTTAGGGCTGATTCGTTGTGCACAGGAAAATGGGATTACGATAAAAACCACTAAGGTCGGTGACCGTTTTGTGCTGGAGTGTATGCTGCAAAACGGCTACACACTGGGAGGTGAGCAGTCGGGACACCTGATTTTCCGCGACTTTGCCACCACCGGTGACGGCCAGCTTTCGGCGGTTTTGCTTCTTGCGATGATTAAAAACACAGGCAAAAGCCTGCGGGAGCTTGTATCGGTTATGACGGTCTACCCGCAGGTAATGGAAAACGTAACGGTAGGCAAAACCGCAAAGGGTCTGCTTGCTGCCGATAAGGATATTGCGGCGCTGATACAAAAATGGGAGCATCAGCTCGGCGATAATGGCCGCATACTGGTTCGCCCCTCAGGCACCGAACCGCTGGTGCGCGTTATGGCTGAGGGCAAAGACCACGCGCTTATTGCACGCTGTGTCGGCGAGATTGCGGCTGCGGTGCGTGCGCTGTAAAAGCATGTTACCCTACTTGGGATGGATTAAGGGAGAAATGATGAGAGTATCGGACGGATGGAACGACTTCGAGGTGCTGGATGCCACCGATGGCGAGCGCCTGGAGCGATGGGGCGATATTATACTGGTGCGCCCCGACCCGCAGATTATATGGGCAACGGAGCGCCGGCACCCATTGTGGGATGACCCGCATGCGCGGTATGTACGCTCTTCAAACGGCGGGGGGCAGTGGCATAACCTCAAAAGGTTCCCGGAGAAGTGGAAGGTTTCTTACCGTCACCTGCAATTTGCGGTGCACCCTACCGGATTTAAGCATACCGGCTTGTTCCCCGAGCAGGCGTGCAACTGGGATTTGTTAGACCATGCCATACGGGCGGCAAACCGTTCGGTGAGAGTGCTTAACCTCTTTGCGTATACGGGTGCGGCCACCCTTGCCGCGGCGGCGGCAGGCGCAACGGTTTGCCATGTGGATGCCGCGAAGGGAATGGTATCGTGGGCGCGGGAGAATGCGCAGGTATCCGGACTTGCGGACAAGCCCATCCGTTGGATTGTAGACGACTGCAAAAAGTTTGTGGAACGCGAGATTAAGCGCGGTGTGCGCTACGATGTGATTATTATGGATCCGCCTTCTTACGGCAGGGGGCCGGGCGGCGAGGTGTGGAAGCTGGAAGAACAGCTTTATCCCTTGGTTACGCTCTGTGCGCAGGTGCTTTCGGACAAGCCGGTATTGTTTCTGCTAAACTCTTACACCACAGGGCTTTCGCCGTCGGTGATGGCGTATGTGCTGGATGCCGCACTGCGTGAGCGGTTTGGCGGCAGGGTTTGGGCGGATGAGATTGGGCTTGCCGTTACCCGAACGGGCGCGGCCCTGCCCTGCGGCTCCACTGCTGTTTGGCAGGCGGATAACCGGGATTTGATATAGGATGGAGCAAAAAACATGTCGGGCAAAATAGAGACGAAAAACATAACCTTTCGCTATCAAACCGAAGAGAATACAGCGTCGCAGCCGGTGCTTGACGGCATTACCCTCACCATCAACCGTGGGGGCTTTGTCGCGATTTTGGGGCATAACGGCTCGGGCAAAAGCACGCTTGCCAAGCATTTTAACGCGATTTTACTGCCTGAGGGCGGCAAGGTGTACATAGATGAGATTGACACTGCCGAGGAGGAACGGGTTTACGATATCCGGCAGCGGGTGGGCATGGTGT
The DNA here is from genome assembly GCA_023421245.1 of Bacillota bacterium. Classification (GTDB taxonomy): domain Bacteria; phylum Bacillota; class Clostridia; order Oscillospirales; family Ruminococcaceae; genus Acetanaerobacterium. The sequence goes on from JAEZTV010000009.1 coordinate 5,413, forward strand.
TCCAAAACCCCGACAACCAGATTGTCGCCACGGTGGTAGAGGAGGACGTTGCGTTCTCACTCGAAAACCTTGGCGTACCGCCTGCCGAAATCCGTGAGCGGGTGGATGAAGCGCTGACGAGCGTTGGTATGTACGAGCTGCGGGAGCGCGCGCCGCACCAGCTTTCGGGCGGGCAGAAGCAGCGGGTTGCCATTGCGGGTATCATTGCCATGCGCCCCGCGTACATTGTGCTTGACGAGCCTACCGCAATGCTTGACCCAAGCGGCAGGCGCGAGGTGCTCAAAACCATCCGCCGGCTCAACCGCGACTACGGCATTACGGTGGTGTTAATCACCCACTACATGGATGAAGCGGCAAAGGCCGACCGCGTGGTGGTTATGGATAACGGCCGTGTGGTACTCGATAACACCCCGCGCGAGGTGTTTAAAAACATGGCGCTGCTAAAGGAGATTGGCCTTGATGTTCCGCAGCCTACCGAGCTTGCAGCAGAGCTGCGGGCGGCAGGGCTTACCCTGCCGGATGACCTGCTGTTTGTGGACGAGTGCGCTGAGGCCATCGCCACACTGCTGCTGGAGCGGCAAAAACAGGACGCGCCATAGAGGAAAATTAGATTTTCGATTAAATATATTATCCATTTACATTATCACCAAAAAATGAGTTCACCCGCAGAGTGGAGTGCGCAAGACGTATGGTGCACCCTGCGAGAGAAAGGCAAAACTATGCCGGTAATTCAAACCGTGGGGCTTTCCCACACATACAGTCAAAATACGCCGTTTGCAAAGACGGCGGTCGACAGCGTTGATCTTTCCATTGAAAAGGGAGAGTTCATCGGCGTCATCGGGCACACGGGTTCAGGAAAAAGTACACTGATTCAGCACCTCAACGGGCTGCTTAAGCCGACAAGCGGCAAGGTGTTCATCGACGGCGAGGACATCTGGCAAAGCAAGGCGGTTTTACATGCGTGCCGCTTTAAGGTGGGCTTGGTGTTCCAGTATCCCGAACACCAGCTGTTTGAAGAAACGGTGGAAAAGGATATTGCGTTTGGCCCTAAAAACATGGGGCTTTCCGCGGACGAGATCGCCGCACGGGTGCGCGAAGCGGCTGAATTTGTGGGCCTGCGCGAAAAACACCTTGCCCGCTCGCCGTTTGACCTTTCGGGCGGACAGAAGCGGCGCGCCGCGATTGCCGGTGTGATTGCCATGCGCCCCGAGGTACTTATTCTGGATGAGCCCGCCGCAGGGCTTGACCCTAAAGGGCGTGAGCGCATTCTGTCGCAGATAAAGCGCTACCACGAGGTGACAGGCAGTACGGTTTTGCTGGTTTCGCACAGCATGGAGGACATTGCGCGGTTTGCCGGGCGTGTGCTGGTGCTGGGGGAAGGTAAGGTAACGATGTTTGACACGGTGGATACCGTGTTCTCGCGTGCGGATGAGCTGATGAGGATGGGCCTTGAGGTGCCGCAGATTACCCGCATATTTTTAAACCTTGCCGGACAGGGCTTTGATGTGCGCCGCAATATCTATACCATAGAAGACGCAAAGAACGAGGTGTTGCGCTTGTATCATCAAAGCGCACACACCATGCAGAAGGGGTGAGCCGCGTTGCTGAAAGACATTACACTCGGGCAGTATTATCCCGGCAAGAGCGCGGTACATCGCATCGATCCGCGCGTTAAAATTTTACTTACCATTGTGTATGTGGTGATGCTGTTTATTGTTAGCAACCCGCTCGGGCTTGTGGTGGGGGCGCTGGTGATTGTGGTGGGCTATGCTATATCGAAGATTCCGGTGCGCATGCTGCTCAAAAGCTTGAAGCCGGTGCTGCCCATCGTGTTGTTTACCGCCATCATCAACATCTTTTTTGTTGAGGGTACACCGCTTTTGCGGTGGTGGATTTTCCGCATTACCTACGAAGGGCTTATACTTGCGGGCGTAATGATGGTACGCATCCTTTGCCTGATTGCGGGCACCTCGCTTTTGACCTATACCACCTCGCCGATTGTGCTGACCGATGGGCTGGAACGTCTGATGTCACCGCTGAAAATCATCAAGCTGCCGGTGCACGAGCTTGCGATGATGATGACCATAGCACTGCGGTTTATTCCAACGCTGATTGAGGAAACCGATAAGATTATGAGCGCGCAGAAGGCGCGCGGCGCCGATATGGAAACCGGCGGCCTTACCAAGCGCGCAAAGGCGTTGATTCCTATCCTCATCCCGCTGTTTGTGTCGGCGTTTCGCCGCGCGGATGAGCTTGCCCTTGCGATGGAATGCCGCTGCTATCGCGGCGGTGAGGGAAGAACACGTATGAAGCAGCTAAAGCTTTCGCCGGTGGACGCATGGAGCGTTATGTTTTTTGCGCTCTGCCTTGCGGCTATCATTATCATCAATCTGCGTTTTCCGAGCTTGTACTAATCGGCCCTGGCAGATGAAACGGGGGGAGACACTGTGCGCAGCCTGCTGCTGTATCTAAGATTCGTGGGATCAGGCTACTGCGGTTCACAGGTGCAGCCCAATGGGGTGAGCATCATGCAGCGCCTGCAGGACGCCATTGAGGCGGTGTTTGGGACACGACTGCCCGTTAAGTGCTGCTCCCGCACCGATTCCGGCGTGCACGCGGATATGTTTTGCGTAAGCTTTCAGACCGGCAGTACCATCCCTTGTGCGGCGGTGGTGCGCGCGCTCAATGCGAATCTCCCGCGCGATATTGCGGTGTACGACTGCAAAGAGACGGTACAGGGCTTTCATGCGCGGTACGATGCAAAGGGCAAGGAGTACGTTTACAAAATTGATAACGGCGCGGTACGCAACCCGTTTTGGCATATGCGCGCCTACCATTACCGGCACAGGCTCGGCGAACACGAGCTTGACGGCATTGCGCAGGGCTTTGCAGGCACCCACGACTTTGCGGCGCTTTGTGCGGCGCATTCCTCGGTGAAGGATACGGTGCGCACGATAGCTGCGTGTTCGGTGACGCGCGACGGCGACCTTGTGCTGTTTAGGGTAAGGGGTGACGGCTTTTTGTACAACATGGTTCGCATTATGGCCGGCACGCTGCTGCGTGTATATGAGACCGGCGGAGAAACACGGCAGGTAGCGGAGATACTGAACTCCCGTGATCGCTCCCGCGCGGGATTTACCGCCCCTGCGCATGGTTTATACCTCAGTAAGGTTTATTACGATGACAGTATATTTATATAGCAGCGCCTTTCACCCTTTGCGGGCGGCATCTTTTCGGCTGGACGGACAATATAATGAAAGCAAAGGCGAGGTGTTTTGGCTTGGCGACAGTTACGGAGCTTAGTATCGAACGCAAAAAGCGTGTGCGCACCAAACGAATGAAACGCCTTATTGTGCTCTTGCTGCTTGGCGTGCTGATGATTGCCGCCGTTTACGCGCGCCCGATGCTCGAAGGCGTGAGCGTTTCGGTTTTTTTGCAGGAAGCCTTTGGCACGGTGGGCAAATCGGGCAGCTTTCCTGCATCGCTGGTTGGGGAAACGGCACGCAGGATTTACACGCTCGACGGTGCCGCGGCGGTACTGACCGATACCAACGTACAGGTATTTTCACCTGCGGGGCGGCCATATACATCGGTACAAAACAGGTTTGCCGAACCGGTGGTCAAAACAAATGGTTCCCGTGCCATCCTGTATGGCAGGGGTGCAAAGGGCATTACGCTGTTTGGCAAGAGCGGCAAACTTGCGGAAACCGAGCTTGACGAGATAATTGTTACCGCCGAGGTGGGCTCAAACGGGCGGGTTGCCGCCGCAACGCCCGCCATGCGCCATGCCGCAAGCGTGCGGGTATTTGACAGTGCCTTTGAAACGCTGTTTACCTGGTATTCGGCGGAAAACCAGGTGCTGGCCCTTGGCCTGTCGCCCGATACCTCCAAGCTTTGCGTGGGGACGGTTACCGCGCAGGACGGCGCGCTGCTTTCGGCAGTAAAGATGTTTTCCATTGCGGGGCAGGAGGAGCTGTGCGAGGCAAGGTTTGAGGAATCGCTGCTGCTTGCGCTGCAATATACTGCGCAGGGCGTACAGGTGGTTTTAGATAACAGCACGCTGTTTATGGATGAAACCGGTGCCGAAAAGGGCAGATATTCTTATGCCGGCAAGCCGCTTGCGGCGTACTCCTTTACAGGCGGCTCGACCGCACTTGTGCTGGGGGAGTATAAAACCGAGCATCAGGTGAGCGTTGTGTCGCTCGACCAGCTATGCAATGTGCGGTTTGCACTTGTTTTACACGAGCCGGTGCGTGATATTTATACCGACGCACAGCGTACTTATGTATTGACGGATACGGCGCTTACCGTTTACAATCAAAGTGGGCAGGCCGAACTGACACAACCCAACACAAACGGCTGGATTGCGGTTGCGGCAAACGGGGAAGATGTGTATCTTCTGCAGCAGCATGGTATAGAAAAGCTTGTGCCGGTGCAATAATATCAGGCAGGCGGCATGAAAGGTGTGAAGATGATATGGTAGCACCCTATGTGATTGATATTCTGTTTGCGGCAATCCTCCTTATCTGCGTTATTGTTGCGTGGTGCCGAGGGTTCGTTAAGACCATTGTGTCCTTTTTTGGATTTATTGCCGCGGCGGTGATTGCGATGCTTACCTGTACAAGGGTGGCAGATTACCTGTATCACACCGTCGTTGAGCAGCCGCTTTATGACAGCATTTATAAAAAAGTATTGACACTTGTTCCCACGGGTGAGATTATTAACAGTGTAGACAATATCGGTGAAGTGCTGCCGGCTTGGGTACGGGCGCTGTTTGATGTTGCTGCGTCCGAGGCGAGCGAGCGGATTGGCGAAACGCTTACGGGTACGGCGGAGATGGTGTCGCACACACTGCTTGATACGCTGGTGGCTCCCCTTGTGCTTGCGCTGATGGGCCTTGTATTGTTTTTCGTACTATTCGGTCTGTTAATGGTTATAGTAAACATATTAGTCGCGGTGCTCGGCAAGGTGTTTGAGCTGCCGGTGCTAAATGGAATCAACCGGCTTTTGGGCGGAGTGGTCGGCGTGGTAAACGGCATATTGGTGTGCATGATAGCGGCAGCGCTGCTTTCTTTGTATGCTGCCGTTACAGCAGATGCAAGCTCTTGGGTAAACACCCAAACGCTGCAAACGACGACACTTGCGTCCTTTTTTATAAGGAACAACCCGATTCTTCCGATGATTTTGTAGTAAAAAGGGTTAATATGTCGTTCATATATTATCAACGTGCGTGAAATATGGCTGTGGTATGATAAATCCGTAATGGCTGTTTTGCGGCCATTCTCCGGCACTTTGCACGTCTGTGCCGCATAACGGCGCGGAGGATTTATTCTACTGAAAAACCACTGCGTATAGCGAATCTTCGATTTTCCTGATTTCATTTTCATTATGCCCCGCCTGCGGGGGATAGGCGATGGATATCATACAAGGCAGGAAGGCCGATACTGTTTCACCTCATTTTACAGCCTGATAAAACTCTACAGCAGACGGAGGACAGATGATGAAAGGCAAAAAAAGTGAAGCACTCAGCATCCCTAACATCCTATCCTATATCAGGATACTGTTGGTGCCGTTGTTTGCCGTGCTCTATTTAACAGCGCAGGACAACCGAGACTATTTGATTGCCGCATTGATACTGCTTCTGTCGGGGTTTACCGATCTGCTCGACGGTTATATCGCGCGCCGGTATGATATGATTACCTCGCTTGGCAAGCTGCTTGACCCTGCGGCGGATAAGCTGACGCAGGCAACAGTTGCAATCTGCCTTGCAATCAGAATTGACGGCATGGCGCTGCTTTTGGGCGTGTTTATTGTCAAGGAGCTTATTATGGCGGGTGCCAGCATCTTTCTGATTACCAAGGGCGGGAAGATTGACGGTTCCAGATGGTTTGGCAAGCTTGCCACCGCTGTTTTTTACGCTGTGATGGTGTTGATTATTGCGCTGCCGAGCATTAGCGAAACCGCAAGGACTGTTATGATAACAATCTCGGCGGCGTGCATGATTTTTGCACTGGTGCGGTATATTCCCACCTTTTTCAGCATACTGCATACGGCAACAGAGGATGCTGAGGATGGTAAAAAGGACGCATAGCATGATGCGCGGTTTCTCATTGTGAGGTTGCAATTTTTAAAAGTTAATATCATTGCGCAAGGGGATAGAGGGTCTTTGTATTGATTGCGATTTTGCCGCTTGTCTGCGGTTACGCATGCAAAACTGCTCCTTTTCATTGCTGTTTATTGCGCCCGAAAGCGGCGAGATGGAGGTAAATATGTTATGTTCACGTTGCAACAAAAGAATGGCGGTAGTGTTTGTTACTAAGATAGATGGTGATAAATCGGTCAACGAAGGGTTGTGTCTTACCTGTGCCAAAGAGCTTGGCATTAAGCCGGTGAACGACCTGGTAGAGCAGATGGGCATCACCGATGACGAGATGGAGAATGTAAGCAAGGAACTGATGGAGTTTATGGGCGGCAAGGGCGAGGAGATGTTCGAACCCGGCGGTGCCACGACCTTCCCGTTTTTGCAAAACCTCTTTACCTCGGGCGAGGGTAAAAATCAGGACCCCGACACCAAGCGTTCGGCGGATAAGCGCCGTGCGAAGAAGGAGAAACAAGAGCAGGAGAAGACGCGCAAGCATCTGACCTTATATTGTGACGACCTTACCCAAAAGGCGCGCGACGGTAAGATTGACAACATTATTGGGCGCGACAAGGAGATTGGGCGCGTGGTGCAGATTCTGGGCCGCCGCACCAAGAACAACCCCTGCTTAATTGGTGAGCCGGGTGTTGGTAAAACAGCAATTGCCGAAGGCATTGCCATCAAGATTGCGGTGGGTGACGTACCCCCCAGACTGATGGATAAAGAGATATTCTTGCTTGATTTAACCGCGCTTGTAGCCGGCACACAGTTTCGCGGCCAGTTTGAAAGCCGCGTAAAGGGGCTGGTAGAGGAAGTTAAGCAGGCGGGCAACATCATCCTGTTTATTGACGAGGTGCATAATCTCGTCGGCGCGGGGGACAGCGAAGGCTCGATGAACGCTGCGAACATCCTCAAGCCCTCGCTCTCACGCGGAGAGATTCAGGTAATCGGCGCTACCACATTCAACGAATACCGCAAGAATATAGAGAAGGATTCGGCACTTGAGCGCCGTTTTCAGCCCGTTGTTATTGAGGAGCCAACCGTTGCCGATACCATTGAGGTTCTGCGCGGGATAAAGGTCTACTATGAACAATATCACCGCGTGCGGGTGGACGACACCATGCTGCGCGGCATGGTGCTGCTCAGTGAGCGGTACATCAACGACCGGTTTCTGCCCGACAAGGCAATCGACCTGCTCGACGAATCGTGCTCCTGCGCTGCGCTGCGCAGCCGTGAGCTTGCGCACTACGACACCATAGCCCGCGAGTACGAGCGCAGCCGCACCGAAGAAGAAGAGCTTGAGCTGGATGCGGAGAGCATTGATTACGAAAAGCTTGCCACGGTTCGCGCACATACGTTGCAGCTGAAGGCGAAGATGGAGGAGCTTTCCCCCGTCGTGGATAGCCTTGCCGTCACGGACGACGATGTTGCCAAGGTTATTGAGCTGTGGACGGGGATTCCGTCGGCTAAGATTAAGGAAAACGAGTTTGAGCGGGTGCGCAATCTTGAAGCGCGCTTGAAATCGAAGATTATTGGGCAGGATGAGGCGGTGGAGCTGGTGGCGGCGGCCATTAAGCGTGCCAAGGTGCAGATTTCCGCACGGCGCAGGCCCGCGTCGTTCATCTTTGTCGGCCCCACGGCGGTGGGCAAAACCGAGCTTGTAAAGGTGCTGGCGGGGGAGCTGTTTGACACGCCCGACCCGCTGATCCGTCTTGATATGTCGGAATATATGGAGAAGTACTCGGTATCGCGCATTATCGGAGCGCCTCCCGGCTACATCGGGTACGATGAGGCCGGACAGCTGACCGAAAAGGTGCGCAGAAAGCCCTACTCGGTCATCCTGTTTGATGAGATTGAAAAGGCGCACCCCGACGTGCTCAACATCCTGCTGCAGATTCTCGATGAAGGGCGCATTACCGATGCGCATGGGCGCAAGGTAAGCTTTGAGAATACCGTCATCGCAATGACGTCCAATGCGGGCTCGCAGTTTAAGGGGAACTCCTTGGGCTTTAACAAGTCGCAGGGAGATATGGCGCGCGACAAGGCGATGAAGTCGCTGGGCGAGTTTTTGCGCCCGGAATTCATCAGCCGCGTGGATGAGATTGTGGTGTTTTCACCGCTTGATAAGGGCCATTATACCCGTATTGCGGCGTTGATGCTAAGCGAGCTTGTCGAGCCGCTTTCGGAGCGCGGCATCACCTTCTCGTACAGCGACGCCGCGTGCGAGAAGATTGCGGAGCTGTCGTTTGGCAGCAAGACCGGTGCCAGAGAGATTCGCCGTGTGATCCGCAAATCGGTGGAGGACAGGGTAGCGTCGATGATTGCCGACAACCCGGGCGATTACCCTACCGTGATGAAACTGGATGTTGTGGACGGTGCGCTGAGCGTGCTTGCACTGTAATAAAATTATAGATAAAAAGTACGGAAAAGTGCCGAATGAGTCTTGACGAATCCGAGTATTTTGTGTATAATAATTTTTGCGCCGTCCACCTTATGGGTGCACGGCAATGTGGGAGCATAGCTCAGCTGGGAGAGCATCTGCCTTACAAGCAGAGGGTCACAGGTTCGAGCCCTGTTGTTCCCACCACATGGCCTGGTAGTTCAGTTGGTTAGAACGCTAGCCTGTCACGCTAGAGGTCAGGGGTTCGAGCCCCCTTCAGGTCGCCACCAAGTGCTTCTGTAGCTCAGTTGGTAGAGCAGAGGACTGAAAATCCTCGTGTCGTTGGTTCGATTCCGACCGGAAGCACCATGGTATCCGCGGGTTTAGCTCATTTGGTAGAGCGCCACCTTGCCAAGGTGGAGGTAGCGAGTTCGAACCTCGTAACCCGCTCCATTAACACAAGGCCGGCTGCATATGCAGCCGGCCTTGTGCGTTTTTGCTGGGCGTAATCCAAGCCGGCACCGGCCTGCAGCGGAATATACTGTAACAAAATGCCGTATACATGATATGCACGGTACCATAGCCAAGCGGTAAGGCAAAGGTCTGCAAAACCTTCATTCCCCGGTTCGAATCCGGGTGGTACCTCCAAAATTTTCATCAAAAGAAGCCGACGGTGCGGCCGTCGACTTCTTTGTTATTTAAGATTGCAATGCTTTTGCCAAGATGAGAAGAAACTGAAGTTCATATAAAAACGGCATGGGATGCATCCCATGCCGTTATACTTGTTACTGGCTATATTACTCAAAGTCCTTAATCTTGCTTGCGCTGTAGTAGCTGACGGCGGAAGCGTTCTCGTTTACCGCCAATGCGTTTGCCATCTCTGCAAGCTTTGCGCTGAACTCGTCGCCCTTGAGTGTCTGGAGGATAGTGTTCTTCAGGCTTTCAAACACGTCGGTCTGCGAAGCGGCATCCTTGCGCACATAAACGAGCAGATGGCTGTCCTGATCGTAGATGAGAGGGACATCTACCGCGGCCTTGAAGACCTGCTCGCGAAGCGCTTCGGGATACCCTGTGTCGTCCTTCTTAACGACCGAGAGGTATGCCGAGTCATCGAGCGTTTCATCGGTCTGGGTGGTTTCGTCAAGCTCTTTGCTCATTTGGGCTGCGGTCTCGGCAATGCCCTTGCCGGCCTGAATGCTTTCTACGGCATTGTTGGCGGCGGCTCTGGCCTTTTCGTCCCGTGCTTTTTGCTCATCCTCATCCTCCATTGGAGTGAGGGTGGTGCCGAGCATATAGGCAACCGCATAGTTTTCGGTGTAGTAGCTCATAAGCTCGGTTTCACTTACCGCCTCGAGACCGTCGGTGCCGTAATACTTATAGAACAGCGCGGAGGTCTTTTGATCGGTGGTGCAGGCCTTACGGACCGATTCTTCTCCGATGCCGTTTTTCTCAAAGACTTCGCCGTAGTATGACAGGATGTAGGTGACCATCGAATCGATGTAGGAAAGATCGGTTTCTGAGAGTGTCATCTCAAGGCGCTCAAACTCGCGCTCGGTGGCGATGTTTTTTCTGCAGTAGTCGATGGTCTTTTGGTGAATCCACAGGCCGGCGTCCTGATCCTCGATCTTCTGCTTGAGCACGGCGGTATCCGCGTCGGCTGCAAGGCTGGAGGCCTGTTGATAGGCGTTAAACTGATAGTACAGGTATAGGCCGACGGGAATCTGCTCACCATCTACCTCAACCGCCCAGGTTTGGTTTCTGCCCGCGCAGGCAGTGAGTGAAAACAGCATGACTGCCGTGAGTACCAGGGAAACGATACGTAGTGTGTTTTTCATATGCAAAAAACCATGCCTTTCCATGCAATATAATATGCCGCGATGCGAAAACAGCCGTGCGGCAGGGCTTGTCCTAACAAGGAGTAGAACCATGTGAGCTGCACAACCTGCATTTGGGGTTCACTCCGCAACTCAAAAAGATTGCAGTGCTTTGCGGTTTCCGCGCCTTTTTAAGTTGCCCGGATGCATAATAAGTGACGCTTTTGAGCGTGCAACCCCTATTTATAGTGCAGTTAAATGCACAATATACTGCGCCCAAAACAAAAAATGCCGACAAGCTTTGTTGATTATACACCTTTTGGGGCAGATTGTCCATACAATGAAGGCCGGAACAGGGGCATTACGTTTCCGGTTTGACAGCTTGTTCCTCCAGTGCATCAAGCACCGCCGTGATGGTATCGGGGGGCTGCTCACCGGGTAACATTCGCACTGCAAGATAGGGACGGTTGCCGGCATTAAACAGTACGCGCCCGCGCAGTGCCGCCACAAGGCCGCTTGCAGTCTGCATGGAAAAGCTGTTCATATACAGCAGCAGGCTGTCCGCCTTTTGGTTGATCTCCGTAATGCCAAAGCGTGCCGCGCGATTGCGCATAAGCGCAACGTCAATCAGGCCGCGCACTGCCGGCGGCGGCTCGCCGAAACGGTCAATCAGCTCGTCGATGACATCGAGCATATCGTTGTTGTCGCGAATGCCGGCAATGCGGCGGTACACCTCAATACGCTGGGTGGTATGCTCAATATACCGTTCGGGGATATGCGCCTCAATGCGTACATCGATCAGGCATTCGGAGGTATCGGGTGTTTCAGGCTGCTCGCCGCGTGCATCGAGCACAGCCTCACTTAACAGCTTAACGTACAGGTCATATCCGACCGAGGCCATATGCCCGTGCTGCTGACCGCCCAAGATGCTGCCCGCCCCGCGTATTTCAAGATCGCGCATTGCAATGCGAAAGCCCGAGCCGAACTTGGTGAACTCGCGGATGGCGGTAAGCCGTTTTGCCGCAATATCGCTTACCACCTTGCCGCGCCGAAATGTCATGTATGCAAACGCGCGGCGGCTGGAGCGCCCCACACGCCCGCGCAGCTGATACAGCTGCGAAAGCCCCATGTAATCGGCATCCTCGATGATGAGGGTGTTGCAGTTGGCAACGTCTACCCCTGTTTCGATGATGGTGGTGCACACAAGAATGTCAAGCTCATGATCCACCAGCTTGCGCCATACCTCCGAAAGCTCCTCCTCACCCATGCGGCCGTGCGCGGTTGCAATGCGTGCGTGGGGCAGATCGCGCAAAATCTGTGCCGCGCGGGATGTGATGCTTTCGATGCGGTTGTGGATATAGTATACCTGCCCGCCGCGCCGCAGCTCCCGGCGCATCGCTTCGGCTATCACGTTATCGTCATGCTCCAGCACATAGGTTTGTACGGGGTGGCGGTCCTGCGGCGCTTCATCAATCACCGACATATCGCGGATGCCCGACATCGCCATGTTCAGTGTGCGGGGGATAGGGGTTGCAGAAAGGGTGAGCACATCGACGTTTGTGCACAGCTCCTTGAGCCGTTCCTTCTGCGCCACGCCAAACCGCTGCTCCTCATCCACAATCACAAGCCCAAGGTCTTTGAACCTGATATCCTTTTGCACCAAACGGTGGGTGCCGATAATCAGGTCGATGTCGCCGCGTGCGAGCGCACGCACAATCTTTTCCTGTTCCTTTGCGCTGCGAAAGCGCGATAACAGCTCTATGCGGATCGGGTAGCCTTCAAAGCGGCGGAGCACCGTCTGGTAATGCTGCCACGCAAGGATGGTGGTGGGTACAAGCAGTGCGCACTGCTTGCCCTCGGTGACGCACTTAAACGCACCGCGCAGCGCAACCTCGGTTTTTCCAAAGCCAACGTCGCCGCACAAAAGGCGGTCCATCGGCACGCTGCTTTGCATATCGCGCTTAATCTCAGAGATGCAGCGCAGCTGATCGTCGGTTTCTTCAAATTCAAAGCGCGCATCAAATTCGCGCTGCAGGTCGTCGTCGGCGGAGAAGGCATAGCCCTCCCGCTGCATCCGCTTTGAGTATAGTTCAATTAACTCTTTTGCCATATCGGCAACCGCACTTTTTACGCGCGAACGGGTACGCGCCCATTCGCCGCCGCTCAGCTTATGCAGCCGAACCGCGCCGTCATCGCGCGGACCGATGTATTTGGAAACAAGGTCAAGCTGCGTAACGGGCACATACAGCGTGTCGGCGCCCTGATAGCGTATCTTGATATAATCCTTGATAACTCCCTGCATATCAAGCTTGTGGATGCCCTCAAACACGCCGATGCCGTGCGAAACATGCACGACATAGTCGCCCACCGTAAGGTCGCTGAGGGTTCTTATAATCTCCTTCGCGGAACGTTTTGCCCGGATGCGCGCCTTGGAAAGTGCCGCAATTCTGCCGTGGGTAATCAGCGCACAGCGCGCGTCATGCAGCTCAAAGCCTGCCGAAAGCGCACCGGATGCCACGAGCACCCTGCCGTTTACAGGCGGCGCGCCGTCTTCCAACACAGGCAGCCCCGCGCGGGAAAGGTCTTGGCGCAGGGTGTCCGCCGCACGCGCCGTGCCGGCAAGCACCACGCAGCAAAAACCGCGGTGGAGATAGCTGTCAAGGTCTTCCCGTAAAAGTGCAAGCTCACCGCCCCATACAGAGAGTGAGGCGGCGTTTACGGAAATAAGCTCCGCGATGCGCACATCCGCCAGACTGCGGGCAAAGGTGCTCAGGTGCGTAGCGCCCCGTTCTCCAAAATGGGCCGCAAGGTGGGTAAACTCGAGGGAGTATTGGTCCAGCCCTTTGAACAGGATGCCCTCGTCAAACAGCTGCTTCATATCCTCATGATGCTGCCACATAGCACCTTTCAGGGTCTCCTTAACCTTAAAGGTTTCGGATACAAATAAAAGATTGTCCTTGCAGTAGTCAAATATGGTAGCGGGGTTTTTATAGATGAGCGGCAGGTACTTGTCCAGACTGCCGCGGTATATGCCGTCGGTAAGTGCGGTAATATCCTGCTCACAATTCTTTGTTACCTCGGCGGCAAGCTTGCCGCGCACCTTGGAGGCGAGCTCCCGAATCTGCGTGCAGAGGCGGCCGGTATCGGTGCAGATTACCTCGGTGGCGGGGGTGATGTGCACCTTTTTCATAGTATCGGTACGGCGCTGGCTTTCAAGCTCGAAGGAGGAGATGGTGTCGATCTCATCCCCCCACAGCTCGATGCGCACGGGGGTTGGCAGGTCGGGCGGGTAGAAGTCTATAATACCGCCGCGGTGCGAGAATTGGCATACGCCGTCCACCTGCGGGCGGTGCTGATAGCCCGCCGCCGCAAGCACGCGCAAAATTTCATTCAAGGGATGAGTTGCGTCGGCGCGGAGTGTTACCGAGGCCGCGGCAAGTGTTTCGGGCGGGACGGTATACTGCGCCGCGCCCTCGGCGCTTGCGACAATAACGCGGTAATCCTTTGCTAGAATGCGTCCGAGCACCGCAAGCCGCGCGTGCTCAAATTCGCCCGAGACCCCCTCTACCTGACGGAAGGTGAAATCACGCGAGCAGAACAAAAGCGCCATATCCTCGCCGGACATAGCGTTGATATCCTCGCAAAGCCTGCGACCCTCCGCTTCATCGGCAACAATGCACAGCGCGCGCCGGTTTGTACCGGCGGTCAGGGTGTGGAGGAGCCCCGCCTTGTGAATTGGCGAAAGCCCGACAACATCGCAGGGGGTTTTGCTTATGGCGGCATCGCGTATGCGTTCATACTCGGGCAGCCGCTCAAACAATTGGTTATATAGCTGCATGGTGGTTCCTTTCGGAAGCGGAGTAGTAGTGTGGTGAAAAAGTGGGATGCGCTGTAGGGCAAGGCTCTACTGCGCATAACACGCAATGTGTTATGCGTTATACCGATTCATGGCGGCATCAAAATCGTTTTCCAGCAAAAGCGTTACCGCGTCGCATGCGTTTGCAATTGCCTGCTCCAGCCGCTCGCCATCCGCCTTGGGGAAGGTGGAGAGTACCCATGCCGCCAAATCATAGTCGGGGTGCGGCTTTGCGCCGATGCCGATGCGCACGCGCGGGTAGTTGTCGCTGCCTGTGAGGTAGATGATGCTGCGCATGCCCTTTTGCCCGCCATCGCTGCCCTTTTTGCGGATGCGCAGCCGCCCGACATCGAGTGTGATATCGTCAAACAATATGATGGTGCGTTCGGGCGGAATCTTATAAAACTGCATGGCATCGCGTACGGCTTCGCCGCTGTTGTTCATAAAGGTTTGGGGCTTGAGCAATAAAACCTTTTTGCCCGCAATACGTCCTATGCCGGTCAGCGCCTTGAACTTTAAGCGGTTTACCTTAATACCGCCGCGCGCCGCAAGCGCATCGAGCGCCAAAAAGCCAACGTTGTGGCGGGTGTGTTCGTACTGTTTGCCCGGGTTGCCAAGCCCTGCGATGAGAAACTCCACCGCATCGGAGCTGTTTTGCCGGTTGCCTGCGGCTTTGCCGCCGCTTCTTCTGAATAACATCTGTCCAGTCCTTTTTGTTTCGTTTGCCGCAGGGAGCCTATTTCTTTTGAAACCGCCCCTTGGCATACCCCTTTTTATTAGTCTGGCGTGTACGCCCGATTGCCATATCACCGGCGGGAACGTCGTCGGTAACGGTAGTGCCCGCCGCAACATACGCGCCGTTGCCAACCGTTACCGGAGCGATAAGGTTTGCGTTGCAGCCAACAAAGGCGTTGTCGCCGATGGCGGTGCGCGCTTTATTTTTGCCGTCATAGTTTACGGTAACGACACCGCAGCCAAAATTTACGCCGCTGCCCACATCGCTGTCGCCGATATAGGTAAGGTGCGCAATGCTTGTTTTTTCACCCACGACCGAGTTTTTTACCTCAACGAAATCGCCCACCTTGGCATTGTCCTTAATGTCGCAGCCGGGGCGAATCTGGGTAAACGGACCGATTGTTACATGGTCGCCGACGCGGGAATAGTACACCTGTGAGGAGTTGAGCGTACTGCCGCTGCCCACCCGGCTGTGCTCTAAGATGGTGTTTGGGCCGATGATGCAGCCTGCGCCGATGATACATCCGCTTTTGATGACAGTGCCGGGCAGGATTGTGGTATCCGCGCCGATTTTTGCATCGGCGGCGATAATAATCCCATCCAGACTGATAAACCGAACGCCGTTTTCGGCATGGGCGCGCAGCACGGCTTCGTTTGCGGTTTTGTTAAGCTCATACAGCTGCCAAGGGTCGTTGGCACCGAGAATCACACGTTCGTCCTGTGCGTCGAAGGCACCGGCTTTACCGCCGGCCGCAAGAATAAGCTCGATGGTATCGGTAAGGTAATACTCGCCGGCCGCGTTGTGGTTACTCAGCCGGTCAAGGGCGTCCAGCAGCGCGTCGGCGGTAAACACATACGCGCCGGAGTTTATCTCGCAGATGGCAAGGGTCTCATCATCCGCATCCTTGTGCTCTACAATACGGCTGATTCCGCTCTCGCCGCGCACAATGCGGCCGTATCCGGCAGGGTCCTTCACCTGTGCGGTGATGACGGTTGCATCGTTTTGCGCGGTGCGGTGACAGTCGATTGCAGCTTTGACCGTCTGCCCTGTGCACAGGGGGATATCGCCGTTGAGCACCACGACATCACCGCCGCGTAAGCTCTCGATAAATGTGCGCGCCTGCAGCACGGCATGACCGGTGCCAAGACGTTCCCGCTGCACTACGGTTTGCGCCCTGCCTTCAAAATACTTCACCATCAGGTCGCCGGGCGCGCAGACGACACACACTTCGGCAACCTCTGCACCGACAGCGGCATCGAACACCCAGTCAACCATAGGGCGGAACAACACCTCAAGCATCGGTTTCGGTTTGACGCTCTTCATCCGCTTGCCATCGCCGGCCGCCAGAATTACCGCTCCAATCGGACGCTTCACTTCACATACCGCCTTTCTGAAAAAACGTGAAAAGCACGATAAATACCCCATTATCCATTCATTATTATATTCGCAAAGGCTGTAAAATACAAGCGTATTGGCCCGCGGCTTTCTTTTTTTGCTGAAGTGTGGCATAATAGAATTAGAAAGCATATGAAATAGGTATAATTTTGCACAGAACTTAAATTTGGGCTTTTATTTTTTTGCACGAATTGGCTATTGCGTTTTAGTAATAATAGTAATATGATAAAGGCATTCGACCTTGCAAAGAATATCTTAGCCGCAAAGCCTGCTGTGCAGGCCAAAAAACGATACGCTAAACTATTTTGCAGTATTCCGGAAAGGGTGGATGTACCAGTGCAGGCTAACAAACAGGATATCATTCGCCAGCTCATAGAGATGGACCGCCACGCCCGCGAGATGGTAGAGGATGCGCAGACGCAGCGCCGTCATGCCGAGCTTGAGCTTGCGGCGACCAAAACGAGGCTTGAGACCGAGATTATTGAGCGGGCACAGCACCGAATTGATAAAATTAAGACCGAGACCACCAATGAGGCGGAGCGACAGAAGCAGGCGATTGAGACTGAAGGTAAACGCCGGATGCAGCAGCTGACAGAAAACTTTGAGAACAACCACACTGCGTGGGAGGATGCGTTGTTTGCACGCTGCACAGAGCTTTTATAGAAAACGCGACAGCCGAATAACCAGTCCGTGTCGACCTTTCGGCGCGGCTTTTCACATTTAATACAGAAACGGGCAGGGGGGAAGATACCGGTGTTTGCGCAAAGCTCAAGCAATGCAATTCTTACAAAGTCACGGGCAATGTACGGCAAGCGGCTAAAATCGGAGGACTATAAGTACCTGCTGGGCCGGCACTCGGTCAATGAGGTCGCCCTGTACCTGAAAACCGAAACCGCTTATGAAAAAACGCTCGCCGGAATACAGGAAAGCCTGATACACCGCGGTCAGCTCGAAAATCTGATTCGCCGTGATACATTGCGTAAATATATAAGGCTTTCACGTTATGAAAGCTCGCCCGACAAAGGGTTTTACCGTTACTATATTATTAACATTGAAACGGAGCAGATTCTAACGTGTCTGAAGCTGATGAACTCGGGGCTTGCCGAAGGGTATATTGAAACTCTGCCGGGCTACCTTCAGGAGTTCATTTCCATTGATGTTATCAAGCTTGCACAGGCGCGCTCGTTTGACGATATACTGCAAGTGCTTGCAAAAACAGACTACTACGACGTGCTTGCGCCCTTTCGGCCCGGGCCCGGCGCACATCCCGACCTGTTTGCGTGCGAGTTTGCACTGCGCCAGTTCTTTTATGATAAAACCTTTGAGCTGATTGACCGGCATTACCACGGCCAGCAGAAAAAACAGCTCACCGAGATATTTACCATGCAGATAGAGCTTGGTAATATTTCGAGCATCTACCGCTTAAAGCGCTACTTTCACTCCACACCCGGGGAGATTTCGTCCCGCATCCTCAAGGCACACGACAAACGCTTTGACCGCCGTATGCAGGCATTGATTGCAACAAAAACACCGGAGGACATGCTTGCCCTGCTCAACCAGAGCCATCGGCACAACGTATATTCGGCAGAGGGCGGATTTTCATTTATTGAACAAGCGAACCAGCGCAGGCGGTTTGATGTGAACCGGCGGTTTGTGTCATATTCGATCTACCCGCCGGTGGTGTTTGCTTCGTTTCTGATTCTCAGCCAGATTGAGATTGACAACCTCGCCAGCATCATCGAGGGCATCCGCTACAAGGTGCCGGAAAGCGAGCTTGCAAAGCATGTGGTGGCATAAGCGCCGTACGGCCGGTTTGCCGGGTGTGACAGGTCTATGGCGATGAACTCAAACAGGGAACGCATAACAAACAGGATCAAACAATCGATACAATCGGGAGCAACCGGCTCCCGAACTTTCAGGAAAGGTGGTGCATAGGGTATGGCGATAGCAAAGATGAAGCTTATTAACATCGATGGGGATATCAAACAGCTTGATGCTGCCGTGCTCAAGTGCTCGTATGGAAACAACTTTCATCCCGAGCAGGCATCTATGTATTACGAAAGCATGGGAGCGCTTCCCACCTATAACGAGGAAAACCCCTACACAGAGCTGATGCGCAAGATAACCGAGATAGGCGCACGGGCAGGATTTGAACTTTCTGCAGAAGACGCACAGGGCTACAATGCCTTTACGCTCGACTACATCCAGAACCTTGCCGCGAAGATAACCGCCATCAAGGCGCATGCCGGCGAAATACGGGCTATGGTAGAGCGGATTGAGGAGAAGGAGATTGAAAAAAGCGATATCTTTCAGTCGGCTACCGTAAAATACCGCTTTGGCCGCATGCCGATTAAAAATTACAAGAAGATTAAATCGGGCACGGGCAAAAACTATATCTTCTACCCGCTGCAATCGGATAAGTACTTTGAGTGGGGAGTATACATTACCGCGGCAAGTGCGGTGGCGCTGGTGGACCGCTATTTCTTCGCCCATAACTTTGAGCGCATTGGCGTGCCGCGTGATATTTTTATCGACCCCGAGGGCTTTCGTAAGCGCAGGGGCAAAGCGGTGCGTGTTGACCGTGACCGGCTGCTCAAAAGCATGGAGCAGTTTGAGCGTGAGGTAATAGCGCTCAAAGAGCGAAAGAACGAGCTTTCCGAGCGCATTGCGCGCAACGAGCAGACGCTCATACAGCTTCACCACATTGAAGGGCTGAACATTCCGTTTGAGGAGATATTCTCATGCCAGTTTATTAAAATCCGCTTTGGAAGATTGCCGGTGGATAGCTACAACAAACTGTCCTACTACGATGACAAGCCGTTTATCTTCCTTTCGTTTAACAGTGACGAGCAATACCACTGGTGCGTTTACTTTGCGCCCACGCAGTCTGCCGCGGAATGCGATTCGGTGTTTCGGTCGCTGTATTTTGAACGACTGTATATTCCTGATACAATGCACGGTACACCCGGCCAGTCGCGCGCGCAGATTACCAAGATGCTGCACGAAGATAAAAGCGAGCTTGCCGATATTCTGGGTGAGCTTAAGGCGACGGTAAACCGCCGCAAGCTGTACTTTTATGAGATGTTCGCGCAGGTTAAATTCTTAAGCGATTCGTTTGAGATGCGCCGGTATATCTCGGTGTTTGACGATGTATTCCACATTGTGGGCTTTGTTCCGGAGAGGGAGGCCGAGGCCTTTAAAAAGAGCTTTGATGAGCTGCCCGGTGTTTCGGCAACCATTAAGCCGGTGGAAAGCGATACGCGCTTTACGCCGCCCACCAAGCTGAAAAACAACCGCTTTTTCCAGCCGTTTGAGATGTTTGTGGATATGTTCGGGTTACCGTCGTATCGGGATATTGATCCCACGGTTTTTGTGGGCATTACCTATACGCTGCTGTTTGGATTAATGTTTGGCGATGTAGGGCAAGGCTTATGTATTGCGCTCATCGGCTTAATCATGTGGAAAACAAAGCGGATGACGCTTGGCAGAATTTTTGTGCGTATTGGTTTTTCTTCGGCGCTCTTCGGTGTGTTGTATGGATCGGTGTTTGGCTACGAGCATCTGCTTGACCCGTTTTACCAAACGGTATTCGGTCTGCACGAAAAGCCGATTGAGCTGCTGGCGCCCGAGATGACCAACGTTGTGCTGCTTGGCGCCGTAGGCATTGGCGTTGTGCTTATTGTAATTGTTATTCTGATTAATATCATTATGGGCATCAAACAAAGAGATGTTTCGCGTGCACTGCTCAGCCAAAACGGCATTGCTGGTGTTGTGCTGTACTGTACGGTGCTTGTGGGCGTTGTGCTCAACCTGTTGTACGGCATCAGCATCTTTAACCCAGTTGTCGTCCTTTTGGGCATCGTGCTGCCGGTGCTGCTTATCTTTTTGCGGCATCCCATTGCAAAGTGGCTGAAAAAAGGCAGCGGCAAGCCGCGCGCCAAAAAAGCAAAGGCGGAAGATGCGCCGGTGTCGGTGTGCCGTTCCCTGCGCGGGGAGGATATCAACACCCCCATCCGCCGGATTCTTGACTGCACGTATCTCACGGCGCGTTTTGGCAGACTGCCGCAAGCAAGCTTTGATAAGCTGCATTATTATGATGAGCGCCTGTTTATTTTTTACATCACCGAGCAGGATGATGAATACTACTGGGGCATCTATTTTGCACCCGCTGACTCCGTTCGTGAAACCGACGCGGTATTTAACTCGCTGTATTTTGAGCGCCTGCGCCTGCCGACCGATCTGGAAGAGCTTACGGACGAAACGCTAGCAGACATCGGCCGTTTGATGGAGATTGGCATTGCCGAGGCGAAAAGGGCGAGCGCGCATCTTGAGAAAAAGACGGAGAAAAGTGAAGAGAGCCTAGGCTCCCTTATCATCGAATACTTCTTTGAAATGTTTGAAGTTGCGCTCAGCTTTGTTACCAACACAATGTCTTTCCTTCGTGTCGGCGGTTTTATTCTAAGCCATGCAGGCATGATGGCGGTGGTAATGACGCTGGCAGCAATGGCAGAGGGAGGGGCATCCCTTGTTGTGGTTATTATCGGTAACGCCTTTGTTATGGCATTGGAGGGCCTTATCGTAGGGATTCAGGTGCTGAGGCTTGAATTTTATGAGATGTTCAGCCGCTTCTTTGAGGGCGACGGTAAGGCGTTTACCCCAATTACTGTAGGTGTAACCACAAGAGAAAACAACAGGGCGTAATTTTGAGGAGAAGAGCTCCTTGTTTAACCGGATAGATAGTTAATCTGTGCACAATTGTTGAGGAGGAAATTATAATGAATATGCTGTTTTATCTTCTGCCGCTTGCTGCGGTCGTACTGCTGTTTATGCCCCTTGTTCCTGTTTATACCGGTGTGACCACCGGTGTAAAGGCCAAACGCGCGGTGCTGTTTCATATTGCCGCATTCTTTGGCGTTTGCCTGCTTGCCATTTTGTTCCCCGCGGGCGGAATGCTCAGCGCGGCCGAGACCGCCGAAGCCGCTGTCGCGGCAACGGGCGCAAGCCCTGCCGGTATGGGCTTTTTGGCGGCGGCACTTGTAACCGGTCTTTCCGCCATTGGCGCGGGTATTGCGGTTGCCGCGGCGGCACCTGCCGCAATCGGCGCGTTTTCAGAGGACCCCAAGGCGTTCGGTAAGGCGCTGATCTTCGTGGCATTGGGTGAAGGTGTTGCGCTGTACGGCCTGCTGATCTCTATCCTGATTCTAAACAAAATTCCGTAAAGTAATATTTACAGAATACAATACCATTTGTAATCAAAGGACCGACGGGGCGGAAGGAAGGCGAGGCCATGAAATTTTTTGTAATCAGCGATAACGTCGACACCTTTCTGGGGCTGCGTCTTGCAGGCATGGAGGGCGTGGTGGTGCACCGGCCCGAAGAGGTGGAGGAGCATTTGCAAAAGGCGGCGGATGACCCCGAGGTGGGGGTTGTGCTTATGACCGAAACGCTGCTGTCGCTCTGCCCGGAGCTTGTGTACAATATTAAGCTGGGCCGCCACCGTCCGCTGATTGCCACCGTGCCTGACCGTCACGGCGCAGGCGGTGTGGGCGACACCATCCGCCGGTATGTCAGTGAGGCGATCGGGTTGAAGCTGTAACCCGAAGTGAGAGATAAAACTACCATAGGAGGTGGTCGATTTGGTAATACTGGATGAAAAGCTAAAGCTCATAGAACAGGCGATCTTAGAACAGGCGGCTCAAAAATCGCAGGAGATATTCGACGCGATGGACGCAATCAAGCAGGAGCAGATTGCACTTAGCGAAAACGCGGCGCTCTCTACGGCGTACGAGATGATTCAGGACGAGGTGTCGGATATTACCACCGATTCTGCGCGAGAGCTTTCGCAGATGCGTTTAAAACAAAAGCAGGAGCATCTTGCAAAGCGAGCACAGTATGAAAAAAACGTATTTGACGCCGTGCGAACAAGGCTGAAGGAATATACTGCGTCGCCTGCGTATGTGCAGTACCTGCAGCATGCGGCGGTACGGCTTACCAAAGAGTACCAGGGCAGGGCAGTTACGCTGGCTCTGTGCACCGATGACCGAGCCCATGAAACTGTGGTACGGGAGAGCTTTGGCGCACCGTGCGAGATTGTATTTACCGACGAGATTGCCCTTGGCGGAATTATGCTCAAGGATAACAATGGCGGGTTTGTGATTGACCTGACCCTTGATACCCGTCTTTTGGACCAGCACGATTGGTTCTACCACAACTGTAAGCTGTAGGAACTATTGCATAAGGCGCGTACAGCTTACAAGCACACGTTTTGCAGGCGCCAATCCCATCTGAAAGGGATGAACCGTTCTTGAACAATGTAATCTATTCTATCAACGGTCCTGTTGTGACCGTAAGAAACACCACCGATTTCTCGATGCTTGAGATGGTGCATGTAGGCAACAAGCGCCTTGTGGGTGAGGTGATTGCGATTACAAGTGACGCAACCACCATACAGGTATACGAGGTAACCACAGGGCTTTGCCCCGGCGAGCCGGTTTATCCCAGCGGCAGCCCCATGAGCGTTACCCTGGGGCCGGGTATTTTGTCCAACATCTTTGACGGCATTGAGCGGCCGCTGTATGAGATTGAGCGCCGCACCGGTGCGTTTATCGGCGAGGGCATAAACGTTCCCTCACTGGATGAAGTGCGCCGTTGGGCCGTTACGGTTACGGCAAAGATCGGCGGGCAGCTCACAGGCGGGCAGGTGTACGCCGTGTGTGAGGAGACCCCGGTGGTCCAGCACCGCATGATGGTGCCGCCGGACATATCGGGAACTGTAACATGGGTTGCTGAAAACGGCGAGTATACCATCAATGACGCCATTATAAGGCTTGCGGACGAACAGGGCGGTGAGCATGAACTGACCCTCTGCCAGCGGTGGCCGATCCGCATCGCGCGTCCGGCAAAGGAGCGACTGCCCATTACAAAGCCGCTGATTACCGGCCAGCGCGTGATTGATACGTTGTTCCCCATCGCCAAGGGCGGTACGGCAGCGGTGCCGGGCGGCTTTGGCACGGGTAAAACAATGACGCAGCACCAGCTTGCCAAGTGGTGCGATGCCGACATCATTGTATACGTCGGCTGCGGAGAGCGCGGCAACGAGATGACGCAGGTGCTTGAGGAGTTCTCGGAGCTTATTGACCCGCGCACCGGCAAGGCGCTTACCGACCGCACCGTGCTCATTGCAAACACCTCTAACATGCCGGTAGCGGCGCGCGAGGCGTCAATCTACACCGGCATTACCCTTGCGGAATACTACCGCGATATGGGGTACCATGTGGCGGTAATGGCAGACTCTACCTCGCGTTGGGCTGAGGCGCTGCGTGAGATTTCGGGGCGTCTTGAAGAGATGCCCGCCGAGGAAGGCTTTCCCGCCTACCTGCCATCACGCCTTTCGCAGTTTTATGAGCGCGCGGGCGAGATGGTAACGCTTTCGGGTGACGTTGGCTCGGTGTCGGTGATTGGTGCGGTATCGCCGCAGGGCGCGGATTTTTCCGAGCCTGTGACACAGAACACCAAGCGGTTTGTACGCTGCTTTTGGGCGTTGGATAAATCGCTTGCCTATGCGCGCCACTATGCCGCGATTAACTGGACGACAAGCTACAGTGAGTATGTAGAGGATCTGGCGCACTGGTATGCGCAAAACGTAGACCGCAGCTTTCTTAAGCGCAGGCAGGAGATTGCAACGGTGCTGCAGGAGGAAAGCAAGCTGCTTGAGATTGTTAAGCTGATTGGCGCGGACGTCCTGCCCGATGACCAAAAGCTGGTTATTGAGATTGCGCGTGTGATTCGTGTTGGCTTTTTGCAGCAAAACGCCTTTCACAAAGAGGATACCTACGTGCCGCTTACAAAGCAGCTGAAGATGATGGAGGTTATTTTATACCTCTACCACCAGGCGCACGCCCTTGTGCTGAAAGGTATTCCCGTTCGCCTTGTGGCGGAGACCGGAATATTTGAAACGCTTATTAAGATGAAATATGAGATACCCAACGACAGGCTACAGATGTTTGAGGACTACTACACAAGCATTGACAGCGCATTGCGCAGCATTAAGTAATGCCGCTGCAAAAAAGGAAGATGATACTATGAACACCCAATTAACAGGGCTTAGCGAGATTAATGGACCGCTTGTCGTGCTCGACAACATCCCTTCGGTCAGCTTTGATGAGATTGTGCAGATTAAGCTTGCCGGCGGCGAAACGCGCACGGGGCGCGTTGTGCAGATAGACGGACACCGCGCGGTTATACAGGTGTTCGAGGGCACACATGGCATTTCACTCACCAATACCACCACCCGCCTGACCGGCCACCCGATGGAACTGCCTGTTTCGCGAGAGCTGCTCGGGCGCATCTTCAACGGCGTGGGCCGCCCCATTGACGGCTTGGGCGAGATTTATTATGACACGAAGCTCGATATCAACGGCAAGCCCCTAAACCCCGTATCGCGCGTCTACCCGCGCAACTATATCCGTACCGGCATCTCGTCAATTGACGCGCTGATTACACTCATTCGCGGTCAAAAGCTGCCCATATTTTCCGGCTCGGGCATGAGCCACAACAAGCTTGCCGTGCAGATTGTGCGTCAGGCACAGATTGCCGAGCGGGAAAATGCGGAGTTTGGCATTGTGTTTGCCGCCATGGGCGTTAAAAACGACGTTGCCGACTACTTCCGCCGTCAGTTTGAGGGGAGCGGAGTGCTTGAGAAGGTTGTGATGTTCTTAAACCTCTCAAACGATCCCATTATCGAGCGTATTCTCACCCCGCGCTGTGCACTGACCGCCGCGGAATACCTTGCGTATGAGCATGGAATGCACATCCTGGTTATCCTTACCGATATGACCTCCTATGCCGAGGCGCTGCGTGAATTCTCCTCTTCCAAGGGTGAGATTCCCGGGCGTAAGGGCTACCCGGGCTACCTGTACTCCGACCTTGCGTCGCTGTACGAGCGCGCGGGCATTGTAAAGGGCAAGGGCGGGTCGGTTACGCAGATCCCCATCCTCACGATGCCAAACGACGACATCACACATCCGGTGCCCGACCTTACCGGATATATTACCGAAGGCCAGATTGTACTCGACCGCACGCTTGACCAATCGGGCGTATATCCGCCCATTGCGGTGCTGCCGTCGCTGTCGCGTCTGATGAAGGATGGCATTGGCGCAGGCTACACCCGCGAGGATCATTCGGCGGTTGCCAACCAGCTGTTTGCAAGCTATGCCAGAGTGCAGGATGCGCGTGCGCTTGCATCGGTAATCGGCGAAGAGGAGCTTTCGCCGGTCGATAAGCAGTATATGAAGTTTGGCAAACAGTTTGAAGAACACTTTATCACGCAGCGCTTTGATGAAAACCGCACCATCGAACAGACCCTGACTCTGGGCTGGAAGCTGCTTTCGCTGCTGCCGCGCGAGGAGCTTGACCGTCTGGATAACGAGATGGTGGAGCAATACCTTGTAAAAGACGCGGGATATGATTTTCGAGGTGATGACTGATGGCCGAGCAGGTTTTTCCAACTAAGGGCAATCTTATCGCCACCAAAAAATCGCTTGCGCTCTCGACGCTTGGGTTTGAGCTGCTCGACCGCAAGCGCAATATTCTGGTGCGTGAGATGATGCA
Organism: Bacillota bacterium; assembly: GCA_023421245.1. Classification (GTDB taxonomy): domain Bacteria; phylum Bacillota; class Clostridia; order Oscillospirales; family Ruminococcaceae; genus Acetanaerobacterium. Next base: position 31,342 of record JAEZTV010000009.1, read on the forward strand.
GCTGATTGAAAAGGCCAACTCCATCGGGGAACAGATTGATAAGGCCTATACCGAGGCGTACCGCTCTTTGCAGCTTGCAAATGTGGACATGGGCATTGTGGATAACGATGCCAGAGCAATTCCAATCTATCACGGGCTGGATATTCGCGTGCGAAGCGTTATGGGCGTGGAGATTCCGAGCATTGTGCTCGAGGAGGTAACGCTTAAGCCGCATTACGGTTTATACCAGACTACCTCACAGCTTGATGACGCATACAGCTCGTTTACAAACCTTTTGCATCTGACCGCAACCCTTGCCGAGGTGGAAAACAGTGTGTACCGTCTTGCACAGGCCATTAAAAAGACGCAGCGCAGGGCAAACTCGCTGAAAAACATCATCATCCCGCGCTTTCAAAGCACGGAGAAGTATATCTCGGATTACCTGGAGGAGAAGGAACGCGAGGAATTTTCGCGTCTTAAGGTTATCAAGAGAAAATCGGCACAGGCACAGCCCGATGCGCAGGGCGAAGATACCCCTGCAAATGCAAATCAAAACAACAACCTTGTGTAATGATTTCTACGATTATTACACAAGGTTGTGTTTTGAAGGAGGGACGGCGGATCGTTTGCCTTGCGGCCTGCCAAGAACGTGCCTAGCAATGCGGCGTGTAAGGTAATGTTTATGTTCCAAACACAGGGGGCCCCTTATGACAAGCTGTAACCAAGCCGTAATATCCGCCTTAAATGCGAGGCAGGCGGCAAAGAATTGTGAAAGGAATGCAATAAAACAACCTGCACCGTGCACTAATTAAGTACCCGGATTGTAAACCTTTTGTTCTTGAACCGCCGGTCTCGTCGTGATATAGTTATGTAAACAGATACGAATTGGGTTCGGGCGTCGCTGCGAAGGCTTGCCGGACGGGAAAAAGTAATTGTACCATGCTGCGTGTGCATGGAAAGCGGGGTATGGATGGAGAAAAACACTAACATCAGTGAAGATTCATTTTCCGGTGACGGCATTTCGTCTGCAAAGGTAATTGCTATGCTGCTTTTAGGGGCAGTGGTATGCTATGTGCTTGCACAGTGCGTGATGAACGGTATGTGGTTTGTGGCGCTGGGCGTAATAGCGCTCATGATATGCGCGGCATTCGGCGCACTGCTGATCTATTTCAGCCAAAGGATTGCAGGACGTAAGGCGTTTGATATTACGGAGGAAACAAAGAAGCAGTAGTCCTGCTGCTTGATTTGAAGATAGTTTTTGTTGTTTTAGCATAAGGCGGACGCGTAAGCGTCCGCCTTTATCCGTTTTATGTCCGCTATACCGTGTCAGCCGGTTGCAGGTCTTCAGCAGAAGAGAAGTACATTGTCAGCGTATCTGCCGATTGCTGCGAAAGCTCAAAGCTCTGGGGGGAAAACCGGCCGCTTACAAACACGGGAATCGACACCTCCTCCATCTGCGAAAAGCTGCGCATGGCCGAGATACGCTGCTTGTAGTCGTTGTACGAGATGTCGGTTTCGGCCAGCCCCACCAGCGTGTGAAAGACACTGTCACCGTGCTTTATCAGCCATTCATCCATGCGCTGGTTGAGCAGCTTAGTGAGCAGGTCGCTGTGCACCTTGTAACGGTGCTCCTCGCCCTCGGCATACTGCGGAAAGCGAAACATATCGTACATCGCCCGTCCGTCAAGCGTTTGTGTGCCCTTGGGCACATTGATGTAGGTGCTGCTTGCGGTATCCTTGTAAACAAGCGAGTAGGGCAGGCTATACTTCACCGTGCCCAGCGTATTGAGCGCCTTAACAAACGAGTCGGATGAAAGGCGCGCGGTGCGGTCGATGGCAATGCCAAGCGCCGATTCCAGAATCTCTTTTACCATGAGCGTGCCGCCGTATACATCAAAGCCTGCGAGGGAATCGGTGCGTTCTCCGGTTACCACCCGCATGGTGTAGGGCAGTGACGAGACCGGAATGCGCCGGTTGACAGGGTCAAACCGCACCAGCAGAAAGTACCGCCCAACGCCGTTTTCCGTTACCACAATCAGTGCGTTGAGCGCGTCGCTCTCGGTAGGTACGTAGGTGTTTTGCACCTCGCTTTGTGCCTTGCTGCTGGTGGTAAAGTAGCTGTCTTTTAAGGGGCTGATCTCAAGCATGATGGGGATAAAGATAAGCGACAGGATAACGAGCGATACCCCGAAGGAGAGTGCAAATGCCTTTGCGCGCCGCAATCTTGATCGTTTCATACGCGTCTTCCCCCTGCCCTGATTTGGTTTGGGTGCCATATGTACAATACGGCAGCCGTTGTGGATAGTATTGACAGGCGGTGGCACAAACATACAATCTAAGAGGCTGAGTGGATTTGCAGTACAGTAAAATGCGCAAAATGAAAGCACGGCGCAGTACTGTTGCAATGTGAAGAGGCTATGTACGAGGCAATACGCTGAGCTTGCGAATAGTAAAGATGCCCCCGCCAAAAGACGGGGGCATCTCGCGGCAAAATAACCGGTAAATCGCGGCGTATCGGCTTACCGTGCCGCCGCCTTGCGGTAGAGGAATTTGCCCAGTGCAACAAGCTCGTGCACCAAAAGGGGGATAGCGGAAAGCAAGACTAGTACCAGCCATTCGCCAAAGGTGAGCGCTACGGTACCGAACAAATCGGTTAAGAAGGGGATCTCGGTAACGGCAACCTGAAGCGCAAGGCCGGTGAAGAATGCGACAACCATCAGCCTGTTTTCAAGATGGTTGATGGCAAACACCGAACGGTCGGTATTGCGCATGCCTATGGCATGAAACAGCTGTGAAACACCCAACGTTACAAACGCGTAGGTCTGCGCATGGGTAAGCACGGCAGGGTCAAGCAGCAGCTGTTTGACCGCATCAAACGTGACGGCGGCATTTTGAACAAGCAATGTGCGGATGGGCAGAAACAGAAATGCGCCCAGTGTGATAGCGGCAATAACAAAGCCATAGAACAGGGTAAGGGCAAACCCGCCGTGCGCAAACAGGCTTTCGGAGGGACTGCGCGGCGGCGCTTTCATAATGTCCTTGTCCTTACTGTCTACGCCCAGAGCAAGCGCCGGAAGGGTATCGGTAATGAGGTTTACCCACAGGATATGGATTGCGCGCAGAGGGGCGGCAAGCCCGATTGCGATGGCGGTAAACATTGAGATGATTTCGCCGAAGTTTGCGCTAAGCAAGAACAATACCGTCTTTTTGATGTTTGCGTAGATACCGCGTCCCTCTTCCACCGCCAGTTCAATGGTGGCAAAGTTGTCGTCGGTCAGCACCATGTCGGCGGCACCCTTTGCGACGTCGGTTCCGGTAATGCCCATAGCAACGCCGATATCCGCCGCCTTAAGCGAGGGCGCGTCGTTTACGCCGTCGCCGGTCATTGAAACAATATACCCGTGCGATTTAAGCGCCTTAACAATCATCACCTTATGCTCGGGTGAAACTCTCGCAAACACACGCAGGTTATCCACGCGCGCGTTCAGCTCCTCCTGCGTCATCTCATCAAGCTGTGCGCCGGTGGCGCACTGGTTCTCATCTTCGGCAATGCCAAGCTCGCGCGCGATGGCAAGCGCGGTATCGCGGTGGTCGCCCGTAATCATCACCGTTCGGATATGCGCATCCTTAAACTTCTGAACCGCTTCCTTTGCCTCGGGGCGCGGAGGGTCAATCATCCCCGTAAGCCCGACAAACGCAAGGCCTTGCTCGGCGGCGGAGTCGTCATCAAACTTAACCGCAAGCGCCAGAACACGCAGGGCATCCCGCGCCATCAGCGACGATGCCTGCTCGATGGCGGATTTATCCTCGCCGGTCAACACGCGCGGGTCAGTGCCGTCCATGATGTGTGTGCAGCGTGCGAGCAAAATATCCATCGCACCCTTGGTAAACGCAACCACACGTCCGTCGGGAGCCTTGTGCACCGTCGTCATCAGCTTGCGCTCGGAATCAAACGCCTGCTCGTTGATGCGCGGGTAAGCTTGCTCAAGCCCTTCGCGGGAAAAGCCGCTTGGCGCGCCCATATCAAGCAGCGCAAGCTCGGTGGGGTCACCAACACGGCCGTCGTTTAGAATGGATGCGTCGTTGCATAGAACGAATCCGGTAAGAAACAGCCGGTCCTGCTCGGGCGACAGTGCGGATACCGCCTTGCTCTGCCCATGTACATTTACCCGTTCCACCGTCATGCGGTTTTGGGTAAGCGTACCGGTTTTATCCGAGCACACGACGCTCACGGCACCCAGTGTTTCTACCGAGGGCAGGCGGCGCACAATGGTGTTTACCTTTACCATACGCGAAACGCCCAATGCAAGCACAATGGTTACCACGGCGGGCAGCCCTTCGGGGATGGCGGCAACCGCAAGCGAGATGGCGGTAAGCAGCATCTCGGCAATATCCCGTTGTTGCAGTACCGCAATGCCGAACATCACGGCGCAGATGACCACCGCAAGGATTCCCAGCATCTTGCCAAGGTCGGCAAGGCGCTTTTGCAGCGGGGTCAGCTCTTCCTTTTCATTGCCAAGCATGGCGGCAATGCGGCCGATTTCGGTATCCATACCGGTGGCGGCAACCACGCCCTCGCCGCGCCCATAGGTGACGTTTGTGGAGGAGTACGCCATGTTCAGGCGGTCGCCAATACCGGTTTTTTGGTCGGCGACAAAAACCGCATCTTTTTCGCTCGGTACCGATTCACCGGTCAGCGCCGATTCGTCTATCTTCAGGTTAACCGCCGTAATAAGGCGCAGATCGGCGGGCACGACACGTCCGGCATCCAGAATAACGATGTCGCCGGGTACAAGCTCGCGTGCGGGGATGTCGGAAAGCTTGCCGTCGCGCCGCACAAGCGCCGTGGGGCTTGTCATCTGCTTGAGCGCGGCCAGAGCCGCCTCGGCCTTTGCCTCCTGCGTCATACCGATGATTGCGTTGAGCAGCACAACCGCGAGGATAATTACCGCATCGCCAACCTCTCGCAGAAACAGCGAGATGGCGGCCGCCACAAACAGAATGTAGATCATGGGGTCGTTGAGCTGGCTTAAAAACATGGAAAGCTTGGTTTTGGGCTTTTTGGCGGTAAACTCGTTTGCGCCATAGCGGGAGAAATTCTCCTTGGCCTGTGCGCCGGAAAGCCCGTCGGCGGGGCGTACCGCAAGCGCAGTACATACCTCATCCGCTGTTTTTTGCTCATACATCATATTGACACTCCTTTTATCGAATGCTTATTGTGTATTACAGAATTTGTCCGTGTCACGCCGCAAAACCCGTCCATCTTAGGTTATTATGCGCTGTACCGGCAGAAAAGCACGGAATTTTGAAACAAAAAAGACCTTTAGTCCGTGCGTCGGAAAATTATCCGGACACGCTAAAAGTCTTGTTACCTAATCGGACCCCAAGCCAGAACCGCGCAAACGGTCCGTGTGTTGACGTGGGATTTAAAACTACTCCCCATTAGCAGATATTCTGTTTTACTTACTATAGCAGATGTTGGCATAAAAAATCAAGTGGATTAGCAAATGGTTACATTTATTTAACTTTTTGTCGGGTGGGGGTTGACAAACAAATCACGTGGGTATATAGTTAGTTACATAAGTAATTAACCAATTCACTAGAGAAGCCTGAAGGAGGGAGGTAGAAGCTTGAACACTGCACTGACAGGTGAGCAATCGATCTATATTCAGATTGCAAAGAGGATTGAAGATGACATCTTGCGTGGTATTATTGATGAAAACGAAAGCGTGCCATCCACCAATCAGCTTGCGGCGCTCTATCAAATTAATCCCGCTACAGCAGCAAAGGGAGTCAACCTGCTTGTGGACGAGGGTATTCTTTACAAAAAGAGAGGGATTGGTATGTTTGCAGCCGAAGGCGCGAAACAAACCATTGTTACAAAACGCAAAACCGGCTTTTATGAGCGATTTATTGTATCGCTTGTGCGCGAGGCAAAACAGCTTGGCATTGGCACCGAGGAATTATACGAGATGATTACCCGCGCAAGCCGTGAGCGTTAGTGCCGTACCGCCACACTATCTTGAGTACGAAAGGATATGTATAGAATGAACAATATTGTGCAATGTGAGGGTGTTGTGAAACAATTTGGCAAGCTGACGGCGCTCGATGGCATAAGCATGACGCTTGAAGCAGATAAGATATACGGACTGATTGGCCGCAACGGTGCGGGCAAAACCACGCTGCTTGGCATACTTTCGGGGCAAAACCCCAGCGATGCGGGCAGTGTAACCATAAACGGCGAGCCTGTGTGGGAGAACGCAAGCGCGCTTGAGAACCTTTGCTTTTCGCGCGAGCTGAACCCCTCCACCGCGTTTGGGCCGGATACCCGAAAGGTAAAGGCTCTGTTGCGTATCGCCCGCATCTTCTACCCTAATTGGGATGAGGAGTACGCACAGGAGCTGCTTAAAAAGTTTAACCTTGATGTTAAAAAGCCGCTCAACAAGCTATCCAAGGGCATGCTGTCGATGGTTAGTATTGTCATTGCACTTGCGTCGCGTGCGCCGGTTACCCTGCTCGATGAGCCGGTAGCGGGGCTGGATGTGATGATGCGCGAGACCTTTTACCGTTTGCTGCTCGAGGACTATATGAAAAACCCCAGAACTTTTATTATCTCTACCCATATCATTGACGAAGCGAGCAATGTGTTTGAAGAGGTGATACTCATTGATTCCGGTAAAGTGATGCTCAAAGAGAATACCGACGAGCTGCGCGCATCATTCTCTTATGTCAGTGGCCGAGAGGATATTGTGCTTGAGGCGGTAAAAGACATGGATATTGTACATCGCGAGGGGGTTGCAAGAAGCCTTACCGTCTGCGTGAAGGCAAGCAACGTAGCACAGCGTGTTGCAGAGTATGACGTAGACGTATCCCCCGTAACGCTGCAGAAGATATTTGTGTACCTTACCGAAGGGTATGAGCGGGAGAGTGTCATCCGGACGGGAGGCACGGTGATATGAAGTTGCTGATGAAGCAGATAAAATGCGAGCTGATATCAAATTTGTGGGAAAGTGTAAAGTTGACGCTTATTGTACCGGTGATGTCCGTCTTCTTTATCTTTGGCAAGAGCAGTGTATGGAATGCGCAGTCGTTTATGCTTATGATGGCGCTGTTGGCAATTCCGGCCGGGGTTTTAACACTTTCTCTCACGCGCATGACCACAAGCATTCACACCGCGCTTTCTATGGGAAGCACACGCCGTGTCTTTTACGTTAGCAACGCGCTATGTTCGGCGGTAATGTTTCTTGTGCTTACGGTTTTACCGCTTGTTGTAACGGGAATTATTCTGCTGCCGTTTGACGCGGTGCAGGCCAAAACGATTCTTATGACGGCTGTAAGCCCCGGGCTTATTGGCGGAGCGTTTTGCATCGATACCCTTGCCTTTGGGGCGGGCACGCTGATTGGCGGGCTGGTGAACCGATACGGGCGCAAGGTATTTATTATTATGTTTATTCTGCTTGTGCTTGCAGGCGGTGTGGTTGGCGGTGTAATTGGGGCGGGGATATTACAAAATAGAATGACGATTTCCGTAGGCAACAATTTGATGCTGATTCTATCCCTTGGTATCTTCGGGTTGGGCATACTGCTGTATGGCATCGGCTGGCGTACCGTAAAAAAATACTATGTAAGCTGACCATATAAAGTTTTGAAGGTAAGGATGGTTTTGCCCATGATACGCAATTCATTAAAACAGGCAGTTCATGCAAACCGCGGCATAGTGCTTACCCTGCTTATCATCAGCGGGCTGCACCTGCTTGTGCTGGGTGTTATTGCCGTGCTCACGTTTGCAAATCGGCACGATCCTGAAGCGGGCTTAGGGTATATTGTTTATATCGCAATTGTAATGTTCATAAACCTGTGGGTGCTGGTGCTGTGCAACGTTTCGTTGTACACCTCGGGCTTTACAACCGCTGTATGCGCGGGTATGCGGCGAACAGCATATCTGCGTGCGGCAGGGGGAATTAACCTGATTTACATCGGTGTGCTGTTTGTGCTTTCACTGTGTGCAAGCTTGCTTTGTACAGGCTTCATACAGGCAGGTGAGGGCACCGCAACCGATGTAAAAGAAATGGTGAAGGTGCTTGGGGCTCTATGCCCGGCACAGGTAATACTGCATCTGTTCTATACCGCGCTTGGGATGATGATGGGAGCGCTCATCCTGCGCTATGGTGTTAAGCTGGTAGTCGGCGGATCTTCGCTGCTGTCACTGATTGTTATTATGCTTCCTATGTGGATCGACGGTTTTTTTGCGCTGCCGCAAAACGGAAAATACCTTGCCGCACTCATAATCTGCCTTTGTGCGGTAACGGTTACAGCAATTCTGCTGCTGACTGGGCGCAGGATGCTGCGGCGGCAGAGTATATAGACAGGCTTTGATAGATGACAACAACGAATGAAAGGGGTTTTATTCTATGACAGAAGAAACCATGACAGCAGGCTTTACGGACGCTGCGGAGGAAAAAGCATCCCTTGCAAAAACGGCCGCGCGTGCGGGTACGGCAGTAACGGTATGGGTGGTTTTGCGCATCTTGTTTGACCTTGCCACCTTTCCGGTTTCTAAAATGCTGATAGCGGGCGGCGCTTCGGATAATATGGTTCAGATTGTTATGATTGCGCTTTCGGCCGCGGGGGTATATATTGTAGCTACCCCTATCGCCCTGTGGATTTTGGGTGTATTTCGGCATGGCGGCCTGCGTGCGATGGTTACAAAAAGCCGTATGCCCGCAGGTCAGGTAGCGGCAGCGATTCCTATCATGTACGCGGTAACAATTCTTATCAATCTCACCGTCATAGTTGTAAGCGTGCTGCAGTCAGGCTCGATTGACGAGATGGTAGAAAAGAACCCCTTCTTAAACCTGCCCACCGGAACGCTGGGTGTAGTGCTCAACTACATCTGGATGGTGCTGATTGCGCCGGTGTATGAAGAGATTTTATTTCGCGGCGGATTGCTTGGCACACTGAAAAAGCACGGAAACTGGTTTGCCGTTATTGTGTCGGGAATATTGTTCGGGCTTGCGCACCTTAATATTGCGCAGATGCTGTATGCGACCGCACTTGGCATTCTGCTTGGTATGATGTATGTGCGCTCGGGCTCGGTTGTTCCCTGCATCATCGCCCATATTGCCATAAACTTTCTTGGAATTACGATTGCCACGTTCTACAGCGCAAACAACCTGGCGGTGCTGGGAATCCTCGCGCTGGTGGTGATTGCGGCAATTATCGCGGGCATTGTGCTCGGCATCATTACACTGGTAAGCCACCGCGATAAGCTGCGCCTTGGAGCAAGCGATACGCAGCTGAGCAGACGCGGGCGGTTTGAGGTTTTACTGCGCAGCCCGCTGTTTGTGCTGATGTTCATATTCTCACTTGCGCTAAGCATTGCCGTAAACCTTCCGCCTGTAACAGAGGCAATCGGACGCCTGCTTACAGGCGCATAAAACCCTCACGCAACAACAACCCGCCGGCCGGCGGGTTGTTGTGTTTTATCGGCCTCAATCTTGGTGCGCGTCAAAGCTGTTTTTAAGCGTTTCCAGCATCTCGATGGTGGCGATGGTATCGGCAGCGGGCATAACCGGACTTTCCGTAATGCCGTCGCGCAGGTATCCGCAGACCGCTTCGAGCTGCCACGCGTGGCCTCTGGGCAGGTCGTACTCCATCTGAATCTGTTCGGTAAGTTCATCGCCGATGTACAGCCGCACCTCATTTGCAAAGTGCGGGCGCTGGATCTCAATCCGTCCCTTATCACCGACAACGGTTAACACCTCGCGGCTGTTGACCACAAGGCCGGTGCGCATGGTAGCCAGAATACCCCGGGGGTATTTGACAGTAAGCGCGGCGGTGGCATCGGTGCCCTTGCAGTAATCGGTATGAAAGCCCGCATAAGCCAAGGGGTTTGCCCCCGCAAGGTAGGAGGAGAGTTCTACCGTGTACACGCCAAGATCATAAAGCGAGCCGCCGCCAAGCGAGGGGTCGACCAGACGATGGGCGGCATCGATGCTGCCCACTGCAAACGTCAGCATTGCGTCAATAAACCGTATGCGGCCGATCTGCCCTTCCTCAATCCACCGTTTTGCGGTGATGATGTTGGGTAAAAAGCGTGACCACATCGCTTCCATCAAAAACAGCCCTTGCGCCTTTGCGTAACCGAACAACGCGACCGCTTGCGCTTTTGTCATAACCATCGGCTTTTCGCATAAGACATGCTTGCCGTTTTCAAGCGCAAGCATGCAGTTTTCAAAGTGCATGGGATGAGGGGTAGCGACATATACCGCGTGGATGTTAGGGTCTTTGACAAGCGCCTCATAGCTTCCATAGCTATGGGGCACTCCATTTTTTTGTGCAAACGCCTGTGCCTTCTCCAAGGTGCGGGATGCGACGCCGTAAGCGGTTACCCCCATAACGTAGGAGCAGGTTTTGGTGAATTTCTCCGCGATTGAACCGGTAGCGAGGATTCCAAAGTTTATTGTGTTCATACCAAACGCCTCCTGTCTGCCCTTTCCTGTATTAAAAGGAATGCCTGAATTGATAAAAATGGCCTGGTTGAGCCGTTTTTATCAATTGTTTGCTTCAGTAGTCCTTATTATAGCAGAGTAATACTGTTTCTGCATTAAAAACATAACTGTGTTTTTAATCGGCAAGCAAAGCATTGCTTGCCGTTGCGGCGGCAGCCGCAGGCAGAACAGCATGAACCGGCAGACATAAAGTGACCGGAGAAGGCAAAAAGAAAGCGGGCGAGCTAGTTTTGCCGGTCGCAAAGCGTGGTGAGAACCGATTTTTTTATCTTTCGCTTCGCCGCCGTAATATGGCGCGACACGGTGGATTTGTTGAGTCCATAGCGTTTTGCAAGCGCGGGAATATTTGTGCCGCACAGATAGTAATGCACAAGCATCTCGCGCTGGCGTGTGGTGAGGCATTGGTTGAGTGCGCGCATGGTTTCGGCGCGCAGCACCCGATAATCATCCGTGTTTGTGGCGGCGTTTTGTTTGCGGTAAGCAGAAAAAGAGAGCCCTTGTGCAAAGGTCCCCTTAAAGTCGATATAGAGATTTCGTTTCACACGCTTGCATCCTTTCTGGTTTTATGATGCAGGGGTATCCCGCGGTGCGGGATTTTGCTGCTGTGTGTGGTAGTAACTGCGCAGCAGCTGCCCTGTTTTTTTGAGTTGGCCATGCTCGTCGTACAGGATGGCGATGCGCTGCTCGATGGGACGCAGCTGCTCTGCAGGCGCTGTTTTATGCCGGAGCTTCAGCAGGCGGATTCGCGCACGGAGTATCTTGCACCGGTGCAGGTACTCCTCCCCAAGCTCATGCAGTGTAAGGCTCATTGACGTAACCCAACCTTTCTGATGTTCTCCTCAGTCAGGCAAGCCAAGGGAACATATGTTCTTTATTTTTAGCGTATCACACAAATTGTGTGATGTCAAGGGTGGCAGTGTCAATTTGTTTGTGAAATTAAGTGAGATTAATCTTGAAATATGGAATGTATTGTGATATAGTATGGGCGAGGTGAGAATGTATGTTCGAAGATAAACTGCGTACATTGCGCAAAGAGCACGGATATACGCAAGCGGAGCTTGGTGAGATTCTCGGCATATCGGCGAGTTGCGTTGGGATGTATGAGCAGGGAAGACGTGAGCCGGACAACGCTATGCTGCTACGCATCTGCTCGGTGTTTTCGGTAAATGCCGATTATCTGCTGGGCGAAAGCAGCAGCCGCGAGGTACGCACACCGCTGCGATTAGAAGATATTATCTCAGATATGCGGGATGTGCTGCTTGAGCAAAAGGCGCTGATGTTTCATGGTAAGCCGGTGGACGCCGAGGGAACACAGAAGATCATTGATGCGCTGGAGCTTGGCGCACAGCGTGCACGCCAGCTAAGCGCACAAAAACGCGGCGAGTCTGACGACTGATACACCTGCCGAAAGCCGCCAAAAGACAGTTAAGATACAGGCAAACCGTCTGCCGCGAAAGGAAATACAACCGCATGAACAAGATTATGGCGTTTACCCAGTCGCTGGTGAACAAGTATCACACGCGCGACCCTTTTGTGTTGTGTGGAGAGCTTGCCGTTAATATAATTTTTGCAAACCTGCCCGAGACGGTACAGGGCTTTTACCAAATGATTGACGGGTACAAATTCGTCTACATCAACAACCTGCTGGATGATAACACCGCACGGGTAGTGTGTGCGCACGAGCTTGCCCACGCATTGCTGCACAGCGATTATAATGTGCTGGAGCTGCTGCGCGATACCTTTTTTTGCTGCCCAAAGTACGAGCGCGAGGCAGACCTGTTTTGCGCCTATCTGCTGATTGACCGTGAGGAGACGGAGCATACAGGCATGGGAGTGGTGTGTCCGGAGCAGATAGCGTCAATTGCGGGGGTACCGGTGGAGCTTGTACACCTTTGCTATGCACAAAATTTTTAAACGAAAAAAGCCGTTCTGTCCGGTCCGGACAGAACGGCTAATATTTTCATGTTTACGGTTATCTGCCGTTAGCGTTGAGTGATGCAATGGATTGCTTGCACGCTTCCTTTACACGGATATCGGTATCGCGGTTCATCTGGTGACGAAGGTGTTCGATACCGGACTTTCTGCCCGAAAAACCAAGCGAAGCGGCGGATGCCAAGCGTACGGCGGCATCGGGGTCATGCAGCATGATGATCAACTGATTATATGTATCATCGTGTTTGATGTATTGCAGTGCCATCGCCGCACCTTCACGGATTTCCGGATCCTTGTTGCCGCAGAATGAAAGAACCTTATCCATCTTTCCTTTTTGGGCAGCTTCAATAATACTCCGAACCTTTTTCTCATTCGCCATAGCTAGTTGCACCTCACAGATTATGTTGTAAAAGCCTTATATATTTTGTTTAATATCATCACAATATTACCTATTTATACTACTATGGCCGGTAACAAAAGTCAAGAAGCCGAGCGATTCAATCCGCTTAATTTACGAATGCGCTATTTTTAGATTCAAAAATTGTGTAAACTGTGCATCAAATTATTATTATGTTTTACATCCTCTGACAAATGAGTTTTTGTGTTTATCAATGTATTTTTAAACACAAGCAAAGGGGGCGCATGGTATGGTTTACGGTGGAGTATACTAAAACAAGCGTATATGCGCGGTTTTTTGCCCTTAAAGGTTTACGAACAGCGCTCCTGATGCTATAATTATAACCATTGAGACATATTACATGAACAAAGGAGATAACAACATGCCGGTAGTAAACTACAAAGAGTATCAGCAGATGCTGGACGCCGCGTCTCGCGGTCATTATGCTTATCCTGCATTTAACGTAAGCAATATTGAAACGGCCAACGCCGTGCTAAAGGGTCTTGCGGATTCGAAGAGCGACGGTATTATTCAGGTTTCCACGGGCGGCGGCGCGCATGCCTCCGGCCAGAACATCAAGGACAGCGCGCTTGGCGCAATCAGCCTTGCAAACCATGTGCACAGTGTGGCAAAACATTACGACATCTATGTTGCGCTGCACACCGACCACTGCGGCAAGGGTAAGCTGGATTCCTTTATGCTTCCCCTGATTGAGGAAACCGAGCGCCGCCGCGCACAGGGGCTGCCCAATCTTTTTAACAGCCATATGTTTGACGGCTCGGACATTACGCTGGAAGAGAATATGGAGATTTCAAAAAAGCTGCTTGCCCGCTGTGCAAAAAGCGAGATTGTGCTTGAGGTTGAGGCCGGTGTTGTAGGCGGCGAGGAAGACGGCGTAAACAACGAGGATGCGCCCGCTGATAAGCTGTATACCACAAGCGAGGATATGCTGTATGTTTATAAGGAGCTAAGCTCTGTTGAGGGCGGCGCATATATGTTTGCCGCAACGTTTGGCAACGTGCACGGCGTGTACAAGCCCGGCAACGTAAAGCTTAACCCCAAGATTCTGCGCGACGGACAGGCGGCGCTTGCAAAAGAATACGGCAAGGATAACAAGTTCTGGTTCGTATTCCACGGCGGCTCCGGTTCGGGCAAGGATGAGATTGCCGAAACCCTGCAGTACGGCGTGATTAAAATGAACATTGATACAGATACTCAATACGCCTTTACCCGCCCTGTGGTGGAGCATATGTTCAAAAACTACGACGGCGTACTCAAGGTGGAAGGTGAAGTTGGAAATAAGAAGGTGTATGACCCCCGCAGCTACCTTGCCGCCGCCGAAAAGGCGATGGCAAAGCGCGTGATGGAGGCGTGCAACGACCTTAATTCTACCGGCAAAACATTGTTTAAGAAATAGGGAATACTCATTGAAAGAGGGATGCGGCAACGCCGTGTTCCTCTTTTTGTTGCTTTCGGCCGTAAGGTAGTTAAGCCGGAAGACCGGAGGTTTTCCCAATGCGAAACTTGTTTCGCTATATGCGAAATCGAAGATTCACCCAATGCCAACCGAAGGTTGGCTTTATGCCAACCGAAGGTTGGCTTTATGCCAATCGAAGGTTGGCTATGAGACCTCATCCGTCATAGTGAATCGAAGATTCACTATGCCACCTTCTCCTAACAGGAGAAGGCTTGTAGGATGCCGCCGACTACATGACAATCGGTTTTCCCAATGCGAAACTTGTTTCGCTATATGCGAAATCGAAGATTCGCCCAATACCAACCGAAGGTTGGTTTTATGCCAACCGAAGGTTGGCTATGTGCCCTCCCCTACATTTTGTGTTCGTCTGCAAACAAACCCTGCATATGGTGAAAGCGGGGCGATGGAAAATATCAATGTGACAAAGTTACAAAATTCATCATAAAGAACGCTAAAGTTTTCCTCAAAAAAGACGATATATGGTTTGTAAGCAAAAACGGGGGAGAATGAATCAACCCCGTCTTACGGAAAAAACAAAACTCAAGGAGGAAAATTTTTATGCGTATTGGTAACAACATCAGTGCACTAAACACACTGAACAGACTGACCGTGAACAACAGCCAGCTGTCCAAGTCCCTCGAAAAACTGTCTTCCGGTTCTGCAATTAATCGTGCGGCCGACAACGCTGCGGGTCTTGCAATCTCCGAGAAGATGAGAGCACAGATCGCGGGTCTTGAGCAGGCAAGCAAGAACGCGC
Source organism: Bacillota bacterium (assembly GCA_023421245.1). Taxonomy (GTDB): domain Bacteria; phylum Bacillota; class Clostridia; order Oscillospirales; family Ruminococcaceae; genus Acetanaerobacterium. The sequence continues at coordinate 46,395 of JAEZTV010000009.1, forward strand.
AGGACGGCATCTCGCTGGTGCAGACCGCTGAAGGTGCGCTCGACCAGACCCATACCGCACTCCGCCGTATGTATACCCTTGCCATGCAGGCAAAGAACGGTACCATTACCACGGAGGATCGTCAGAAGATTCAGTCCGAAATTGATGCACGCATCAACGAGATTGACCGTGTATCCGAAACCTCCAACTTCAACGGCATCAAATTGTTTGATGGAAGCTTGGATGGTGCTGAGGGTATTACAGGTGTAGCTCCCACCGCAACTTCTTCGGCTGCAGAAATTACAGCAGCAGTTTCTATTACCGACGAAGGTACAGCTACTACCGAAGAGCTGCTTAGTGCAATCAATGGTTTGTCCATTACCGCTAACTATACTCACACTGGCACAATATTTGCATTAACAGGCATCACTGACGGCGCTACCGTTGGCGCTTTCACAGCTGACGTTGCCGGCGGTGTTATTAAACTGGAAGATGCTGATGGTGCTACCGTTGCTACAATTACATTGACCGGTACTGCCGATGCTACCGGTGCTACCATTTCGTTTGCCGGCGGTACAGCTGCCAAGGCGGCAGGTGGCGGCACAGCGCTTGAACTGCAGATTGGTGCTACTTCTGCATTGGCAGATAAGATTGATGTTAACATCAGCAAGATGGATGCAGCAACTCTGCTGGGCCTTGAAGATGACGAGACGACTCTTGACATGACAACGCCTGACGCTGCGTCCGTTGCAATCGACAAGATCAATGCCGCGATTGAGAAGGTTTCTGTTCAGAGAGCAGACCTTGGTGCTGTTCAGAACCGTCTGGAGCAGACCATCGAGAACCTTTCCACCACCGCTGAGAATATGAGCGCTGCTGAAGGCCGTATCCGTGACGTTGACATGGCAAAAGAGATGACCAACTTCACCAAGTACAGCATTCTTTCGCAGGCTTCGCAGGCAATGCTTGCGCAGGCAAATGCTCTGCCTCAGGGCGTTCTGCAGCTGCTCGGCTAATAGTTTTAGCACAGTTCAGTCTGTTAACACAACGCATAAGCGCAGGAACCTGCGCATGCGCATGATGCGCATTAAAACCTCCCTCGCCATGATGGCGGGGGAGGTTTTTTATCCTCCACCCCGCCGTAGGGGCGCGCATTGCGCGTCCGCGGTTTCCATGGACGGGAGGACGAGAACATGACAGAACAAAAAGTATGGCATACCCCTACGGTTATATCGCAGTTTTCATGTGTGAGCATCTTGACGTTTATGACGGACGCGCAGTGCGCGCCCCTACGGTTATATCGCGGTTTTCATGTGTGCGATTATATCATAAACGCTTCGCTTTTTATGATATAATAAATCCGCAATGGCTGTAGAGCAGCCATTGCCCGCACTTTGCGCGGTCTGTGCCGTATGACGACACAGAGGATTTATTTCATCGAAGAACCACTCATGCGCCGGTATCCGGCGCATTCGCAGCAAAGCTGCGCACAAAACGACATGCCGTTTTGTGCTGTGGTTTTATGATATAATATCAAATAGAATAACTTCAAGCTGATAATTTGGGGTGATGAAATGCAATTGCCAGAACGTAAGCCAAACCGATTGAAAACATGGGATTACAGTTCGGCGGGGGCATATTTTATTACAATATGTACCGTACGTCATGAATGGTTATTATGGCGCGCGGCTCAGCGTTACACGCCCCTGCGGGATACAGATGCCCTGCCACTCTCTGAATACGGAATGATTGTAAACGATGCGATAGCGGCAATTACGAAGATATACACCGGTGTTGTGGTTGATAAATATGTTGTCATGCCCAACCATGTACACTTAATAATAGTGATTCAGGAATCTAAGGTTATGGATATGGCAGAAAACAAGGACGGACGCGCAAATAGCCAGCCTTCGGCTAGCATTCAAAAACCCTTCAGGTTTTGCGCCCCTACAATCTCCACAATAATTAATCAGATGAAAGGATATGTAACAAAACAAATTGGATTCCCGATATGGCAAAAACTATATTACGACCATATCATTCGTAATCATGATGAATATGAAAGAACCGTAAAATATATTGATGAGAACCCTATGAAATGGCAGGAGGATTGCTATTATATATAATATCGTATCGCCAATCCCCAGATGGCATTTGTAATCCTAATTCTTATCTCTAATTAATAAAACGTCGGTCGAATTCCCCCCCCCAGGTTCTGTTACACCGCAAAACCCCCCCGTTTCGCAGTGCGAAACGGGGGGTTCTGTTGAGCTGTTACTAAGATAATCGGGCTTTGCCTTACTCTACATCATAGAGCTTGGAAAGACGCAGAAGGTGGTTGTATTTCTCCTGTGCAATCTTGTCGGCGTCGTCGAACAGGCGCTCGGCACGCTCGGGGAATGCACGGGTCAGTGAGGTATAACGGACCTCGCTGGTAATAAAGTCTTTGTAGCTGACGGTAGGTGCTTTGCTGTCAAGCTGGAAGGGGTTCTTGCCGGCCTCCTTCAGGCGGGGATCAAAGCGGAACAGATGCCAGTAACCGGCGGCTACCGCATTCTTGATAACGGTCTGGCTTATGCCCATACCGCCCCTGATACCGTGGTTGATGCAGGGCGAGTATGCAATAATGAGTGAAGGGCCGTTGTAGCTTTCCGCCTCGTTGAATGCCTTGAGGCATTGGTTGTAGTCTGCGCCCATACCAACCTGCGCAACATATACATAGCCGTAGGTCATTGCGATTGCGGCGAGGTCCTTCTTCTTAATCTCCTTACCGGCTGCGGCAAACTGCGCGACAGCGCCGGTGGGGGTGGATTTAGAGGACTGGCCGCCGGTGTTGGAATATACCTCGGTATCGAATACAAGGATGTTTACGTCCTCGTTCTGAGCGATTACGTGGTCAAGGCCGCCAAAGCCGATGTCGTATGCCCAGCCGTCGCCGCCCAGAATCCAGATGCTCTTCTTAGCAAGGAATTCCTTGTCGGCAAGGATGGCCTTTGCCGCTGCGCTGCCGTCCTTTTCAAGTGCGGCAATCAGCTTATCGCTGGCAACGCCGTTTGCGGTGGTATTGTCTATGGTGTCAAGATACTCTGCGACAGCAGCCTTCAGTGCCTCATCCGATGCGCTGAGTGCCCGAACCTTTGCAATCACGCGCTCACGCAGCTGCTTCTGGGCAAGGTACATACCATAGCCGTACTCCGCGTTATCCTCAAACAGCGAGTTTGCCCATGCCGGACCAAAGCCGCGCTTGTTCACGGTGTAAGGGGTAGAGGGAGCCGAACCGCCCCAGATGGACGAGCAGCCGGTGGCGTTGGCAATATACATCTTGTCGCCGAACAGCTGGGTGGCAAGCTTCGCGTAAGGGGTCTCGCCGCAGCCTGCACATGCGCCCGAGAATTCAAGCAGGGGCTGCTTAAGCTGGCTGCCCTTAACGGTGGTGGGTTTAAACTTTTCAAGTGCCTCGGGCTTCTCAGGCAGTTCGAAGGCATAGTTAAATACTTCCTGCTGAACAAGCTGAGACTCAAGGGGCTTCATAACAAGCGCCTTGTTGCCGCGCTTACCGGGGCAGACGTTTGCACACGAGCCGCAGCCTGTGCAGTCCATTACAGATATCTGGATGCCGAACTGATATCCGGGCAGGCCGGTCATATCCGCGTTTTTAGTGCCTGCGGGTGCGGCGGCAGCTTCTTCTGCAGTCATCACAAACGGACGGTTTACCGCATGCGGGCATACATATGCGCAGAAGGTACACTGAATGCAGTTTTCAGGCAGCCACTCGGGAACATCCACCGCAATGCCGCGCTTTTCGTAAGCAGCGCTGCCCTGCGGGAAGGTGCCGTCGGCCATATCGGCAAATGTGGAGACAGGCAGGCGGTCGCCCTGCTGCTTGTTGACGGGAATTTCAATCTCGTTTACAAACTTCACAAGATCGGCGCGCTTACCGGTCGCAACAAAAGGTGCTTTGTCGTCCGAAGCGTTCTTCCATGCCGCGGGAACCTTAACCTCAGAGATGCCGGTAACGCCTGCATCAATCGCGGAATGGTTCATGGCGACAACCTTTTCGCCCTTCTTGCCATACGAAGCGGTAGCCGCGTCCTTCATATACTTCACGGCCTCATCAATCGGAATGATGTCGGCAAGCTTAAAGAATGCAGACTGGAGCACGGTGTTAATGCGTCCGCCAAGCCCGATCTCCTTACCAATCTTCACACCGTCGATGGTGTACATTTTGATGTTGTTGTTTGCGATGTAACGCTTATCTTTTGCGGGCAGATGTGTTTCAAGCTCCTCGGCGCTCCACTGGCAGTTGAGCAGATAGGTGCCGCCGGGCTTGATATCCTCTACCATGTCGTAATGGCCGACATAAGCGGGGTTGTGGCAGGCGACAAAGTCTGCCTTATTAATGAGATAGGTGGAATGAATGGGCTTTTTACCAAAGCGCAGATGCGAGATGGTAACGCCGCCCGATTTTTTGGAGTCGTAAGAGAAATACGCCTGCGCGTACATGTCGGTGTGGTCACCGATAATCTTAATGGAGTTCTTGTTCGCGCCGACGGTACCGTCCGAGCCAAGACCCCAGAACTTACAGCTGGTGGTGCCTGCGGGGGTAGTGTCGGGGTTCTCGGTAATATCAAGCGACAGATGTGTTACATCGTCTACGATACCGATGGTAAACAGCTTCTTTTCGGTATTCTTGAACACCGAGATAATCTGCGGGGGGGTGGTATCCTTCGAACCAAGGCCGTACCGGCCGGAAAACACGGGGATGTTTGCAAACTTGGTATCCTTAAGTGCGGCAACAACGTCAAGATAGAGCGGCTCGCCCAGAGCGCCGGGCTCCTTGGTACGGTCGAGTACAGAAATCTGCTTTACGCTGTCGGGGATAGCAGAGAGCAGGTGCTTAATGGAGAACGGTCTATACAGGCGAACCTTTACAAGGCCATACTTGCCGCCGTTTGCGTTGAGGTAATCAATCGTCTCCTCGATTGTTTCACATACAGAGCCCATCGCAATGATGATATGCTCGGCATCCGCGGCGCCGTAGTAGTTAAACAGCTTGTAGTCGGTGCCGATCTTGCTGTTAACAAGGTTCATATATTCCTCAACAAGAGCGGGAACCTTAAGATAATAAGGGTTGCTTGCCTCTCTTGCCTGAAAGAAGATGTCGGGGTTTTGAGCAGTACCGCGCAGTACGGGATGCTCGGGGTTCAGTGCGTTTTTACGGAATGCTTCGATTGCGTCAACATCCGCCATTGCGGCAAGATCTTCGTCGTTCCATGTATGAATCTTCTGAAGCTCATGCGAGGTTCTGAAGCCGTCAAAGAAGTTTACAAACGGAACCCTGCTCTTGATGGTAGCCAGATGCGCAACGGGGGTTAAATCCATAACCTCCTGCACGCTGCCCTCCGCAAGCATTGCAAAGCCGGTTTGACGGCAAGCGTATACGTCGGAATGGTCGCCGAAAATCGACAGAGCATGTGATGCAACCGCACGTGCCGATACGTTGATAACGCAAGGCAGCAGCTCGCCGGCAATCTTATACATGTTGGGAATCATCAATAAAAGACCCTGCGATGCGGTGTAGGTTGTGGTAAGCGCACCCGCGGCAAGCGAGCCATGCACGGTACCGGCGGCGCCGGCCTCAGATTGCATCTCTGCTACCTTTACCTCGGTTCCAAACATATTCTTGCGCCCGTCGGCAGCCCATTTGTCGGTCACCTCAGCCATTACGGACGAGGGCGTAATCGGGTAGATTGCGGCTACATCAGTATAGGCATAAGAGACGTGTGCGGCGGCGGTGTTGCCGTCCATTGTTTTCATTTTTCTAGCCATTGATTTATATCCTCCTTATTGGTGTGTGGGAGAAAGGAAACGGCAGCTTGTCTGCCGCATACAACATACATAAGCGCAGAGGGGAAGGTTGTTGTTATACATAACAAACATCAAAATGAATATATTTACAGGTTGATCGACTATATAAAAACGCTTCTCCCACCGCAAAGACAAACGCACAAAACAATTCCCCCATTATGTTAAAAACATAACGAAGAGAATGTTTCACTTGAATTATACCGTTTTTGAACGGCAAAGTAAATATCAAAAGCCATATTAATATATGAAAAAAGGGTAAACCTTTGTATGGGCCCAGTTGCGGCGCACCAATACGTGCATAATTGGTATAACTTTTGTGCAGATTGGTTGTATGCGGTTAAGGCTTCAATCATTACTGGCCAATGGGTAGCCCCGTGCATCTTGAGTAACTCAATAAAGCGCGGGTTTTTATGTTGCGGAGCAAGCCTTGATTGCTTGAGTTTGACAAATACAAAGTCTTTTTATATAATAGCTATAAATATATGCGATTCCCATTTAATTCCCCTAAAGCAGAACCTTGGGATGCCTGTGGAAAACACACATACGAGTATAGTGTGTGTAGAATCGCCCAATCTATTATAATTGCACGAAAAAGGAGTTAGAAACAACATGGAGGACCCTGACGGTAACGGTACACAGTATTTTCTGTATATCGCCCTGCTATTTGTACTGATACTTATTAACGCGTTTTTTGCCGGAAGCGAGATTGCCATTATCCAGGTTAACGACAACAAGGTTAACAAGATGGCGGACGAAGGCAACAAAAAGGCACGTCAACTGCTTCGGCTGGTGAGTGAACCATCCTCCTTTCTGGCGACCATTCAGGTAGGTGTAACCATTTCCACCTATCTTTCGTCTGCGGTAGCTGCCGATACCTTCGCCGATCCAATCTCGGCTGCGTTGACATCGGTTATGCCGCTGCCGATCTCGGTACTTAGGTTGATTGCGGTTATCGTAATTACCGTGATATTGTCGTATTTTTCGCTGGTATTGGGCGAGCTTGTGCCCAAACGCGTTGCGATGCAAAACCCTGAAAAGTTTGCGTTTGCAGCCGTGGGGGCGCTTACCGTGCTCTATAAAGCAACCCGCCCGTTTGTGTGGCTGCTCAGCAAATCCACCAACGCTGTGGTACGCCTGTTTGGCATCGACCCCAATCACGAGCCCGACCGCGTAACCGAGGAAGAAATCCGCATGCTGGTGGATGTGGGCAATGAAAAGGGCGTGATAGAAGAAAGCGCCAAGGAGATGATTAACAACATCTTTGAGATGGACGATATCACCGCCGCTGAGATTATGACCCACCGTACCGACATCATGGGCGTGGAGAAATCCTCCTCCATCAAAGATGTGGTTAATATTGCAATCAGCGAGGGATACTCGCGTATTCCGGTGTATGAGGATGACCTTGATAACATCGTCGGTGTGATATATGTAAAGGATCTGCTTGGTCTGATTGGACAAAAAGGCGGCGTGGAGCCCGTGCTCAAGGATTTTATCCGCCCAGTGCAGTTTGTACCGGAAAGCAACCATGTGAAAGAACTCTTTAAAGAGTTTCAGGATAAAAAGGTTCAGATTGCCGTAGTATGTGACGAATATGGAGGTACCAGCGGCATTGTGACGATGGAAGACCTGCTGGAGGCGATTGTCGGAAACATTCAGGACGAGTACGACAACGAGGAAGAGGATATTAAAATGGTAGACGACATGACCTTTACGGTGGACGGCGCTACCGATATCGAAGAACTATCCGAAATTCTTGATGTTGTGCTGCCCGACGAGGGAGATTATGATACCATTGCGGGGCTGATTATTGATATCCTTGGCTATATCCCTTCCGAGGGAGAGCACCCGAGCGTGGTGGTCAACAACGTGGAGCTTACAGTGCTTGAGGTTGAGGATCGCCGCATCGCAAGCGTGAAGGTCGTCAAGCTTCCCCCGCCCGCGGAGGAGGAGGCCGAGGAAAAAGGCAAGGACGACAAGAAGGATTAACCGTTCACAATATAATACTGTGTAATATAAATGCTGCGGCGGCCCATAAAAGGGGCCGCCGTAATTTTTTTGACATTTTTTATTTCGGGGTTGATTATTTGACAGGCAGGTACTCTTTATGTATTGAAGGCAAAACAAAACATATTCCCTGCTGCAGAAGGGCAGACGGATTGTTGAGGTTTTCAAAATATAAAGAAAGAAGGATTATTAATGGCTGCTATTAACGGGAAGACGGTTCCTTTCTCTGGCTATGAAGCGGGAGATTTTTATACGGAGGAACCCACAAACGGCGCTTATCAATGTATGGGATTTGGCTACTTAATTTATAAAAAAATCTGGGGCAGCTATACATATGGGTCCAAAATTACTTCAAAAACTACAAGTACCCCAGAATTAGCAAAAACAGCGCTTGATTCATTAAAAATTGGCGCGATGATTAACTGTGATAGATTGAGTAACCAAGGAAATCATTCAATGATTCTGATAGGACGATCTAGTACCGGTGTCACCGTTTATGATGCAAATTGGAGTGGATATGAAAATGGTGAAAGAAACAAGATTGGAACCAGAACATGGACTTGGGTGGATTTTATGAGTAAATTTGCGCAAATCAAAAGTGGCTATAACCCAAGCTAATTTACTCTTTTTACAGATGCACTTAAATGTTCGCCCATTATAAGCTGGAAATTGAGTGTTTCAAAGCGGCATGAAGGTATAATATACCCCGGACTGTGACGATTATTATCGTCACAGTCCGGGGTGCTAATTATTTATTTTCTTGTTCGCATTAAAATCAGTTCCCAAACTTTGAGGTGTTTTTATTAGTAGATACGTAATAAAACTTCAAATCATTATTCTACAGATTATAAGAGCAGTTCATAAGAAACGTATTGAAAACCGTATTCCCGCAGTTGGATTGTTAACCTTCCCGTCATCGCGGGGTTTTTTAAATTATCGGGGCCGAAGATACCAACAATGATAATAAGCTGGCTTCCATTTTGTTCGGCAATCATAGCCTTTACAGACCCTCCGCCCCCAAAACCATCGGGAAGCAGATAGGAATCTTTATACTGAATCTTGGCATCTTCATCATGGAAGTTGTACAGCTTGGACGTGCGCAGATATTCCCTTGATACATCGAAATATTTTTGGATCGCAGCCTCCACATCGGCGGCAGGTCCCTCATGGTCAATATACTCCGCACCATTAAAAATTGTTGCACTACTGGGGTTCACAGGTTTGTTCAGCAGGTTGTTGAAAGCGCAAAAACAGATTAAATTATCTGCCGCAATCTCTTCTGCTTTTTCCCATGATGATACCAGAATAGAGCCGCTGGGCATCAGGGGGTGCACATACGTTTGTGTAAGTTCATCTAAATTCAAAACATCTATTTTTGAATATTCTCCGGGGACTGATTGACTATTATGCGTCCATGAAGCAACAAACGATTCATCGTAATCATATGACAGGTATTGCACAACATTATCTTCATTCAGTTGCAACGTCAAGGTTCCGACGGGCGACAACCGGCCGAAAGGCGTCTGTATTTCGCCTTCTTTCAGACCGGTTTCCGTACCGCTCTTTGTAATCCCAACACCAATGATAATCCGCTCACCCTCCTGCCGTGCGGACATCGCGGTAGCCCACCAACCGCCGCCAAAGCCACCTACCAGAAAGTACGTGCTGTTGCCGTTTCCGTCATCTTCGTAGTACGTTGCGTTTTTCAGGTACTCGCTTTGCACGTCAAAGTGTCTTTGGATAGAAGCCTCTACCTGTTCGGCGGGCGCATTGGCGTACTCCGGCAGGTATACGGATTCCTCGTCCATGGGAAGATTAAGAAAATTGTTGTAGGCGCAGATTTGAATTAGGTGATCCGGCTGTATATCAGCCGCGCTTCCCCATGAGTAAAACCACACATGTCCAGTTGGTATCAGCGGGTTAAGATAAACCATGGTAACCGCATCAAGGTCGTTTAAATTCACCGGTGCGCTGTCAATCGTCAGGGAGCTTAAATGATCCTGCCGTTCCTGCTTTGCGGCAGAAGACACGCTTGCATCATGGGCATCCGGCAACCCGCCAGATGTGGATTGCGCCACGCAGGACATGAGGATAAGCACAGCGAAGATAATAAGAAACACGGTAACTGGTCTTTTCATAGCATAATCTCCTCGAGTCAAATTCTATACCGTAAGTGAAATTGTTTGATCTATTTAGTCAACCCGTTGATACTTGCAGGAACTATATTGGTACCCTTCTTCAGTAATTATGATATTCACCGAGCCTTGTGCAAACAATTTATCTGCCGGATCCCGGAAATCATAAGACAGTATCAAAAGATCGTCCTGTTGTTCTGCGCCGGTCACAACAAGGTACGAGGAGCTCCCGATACCATACCCAAAAGAATAGCTGTTTGTTTCTTCCCTATAATTGCTCGATTGCCGGATATGCGCTGACGAAACCTCAAAATAGCTTTGGATGCTTTGTTCAACCTCCTGCGCGGGAACCTCCAGCATATCAGGCCAACCGTCAGGATGCTCTTTGTACAAAGTGTTGATTAGGTAAAAGCTTGTTAAGCGGTCAGCCGTAATCTGCCCGGCATTATCCCAGCTTGCCGACACAATGCTGGAGAGCGAGAGGGTGGACAGGTATGTTTCATAATAGCGGTCGGTAAGTTCCGCCTGCTGTGAGATGATATCGGATACTTGTGCGGGGGAGGGGTTACCCGTGCCAGGCTTATTATCGGCCGCCGCCCCGCAGGACACAAAAACGACAGCCATGCAAACCACCGCAAGAATACCGATTAATCTTTTCATACAAATGCTCCTTTGTGTAATGTTTTTACTATTCTGACTACGGTAGGGGGACATTTTGTAGTCGTATATAAATTTATCGGAAATCCCTCAAACCCCGTAAAAGCCAATTTCTATGTCCATGATCCTGCTCGCTCTGATCGAACTCTTAATGACAGCAACTACACAGATATCAAAAGCATTAGATATTACTCCTAATCTCATGATTTTTGTAAACTGCCCAAACGCTTAAACGCTTGGGCAGTTTTTTCATACATGTTCACGCTCGAGAATAACAATTCGATTAACATGATTTTCCTGTGCAAAATCACTGACAATACAAACAAACGACTCCTGCCCCTCATTCGCTGCAATAGCTAGCGCTTCGGCAGATGTAGAGTAATTCTTAAATTCTGCTTGGTATATCTTTTCTTGTGTAAGGTCAAGAAACGTCAATTGCCTGTGCAGGTTAAATGATGCGGATGATTTTTCTGGCAGACTGGCAAGAACCAAACCACTTTGTGTGTAATTATTGGATACGTTGTTTGCAGGGTTTAAAAACAAGCGTTCATAATATTAGTGTAATATTCTACTATGTTTCATGCACGATCAAGCACAATATTAACAAAGATTAGGTGTAATTACAAATATAAGGCTGGTTTAAATATAAAAAGACCCTTGAACTGTGCACAGAACCAGAAAAAACGGACATTGCAAGAAAAGACCTCCAATTGTAGAATATAACTACGATTGGAGGTCTTACTATGCCTAGAAGTTATGTGCATGTGAAATCATTTGAAAAAGATATCTTTGAAATGAAAGCAAGTGGGAAAAGCAACCGAGAAATAAGGGAACAGTTTGGATTAAGCGAAAAACAATTAAAGAATTTAATCACTCGTCATAATAGAGCGGAGAAGCAAATACAAGAAGGAATTGTGCCACGCAGGCGAGGTAGACCTCGTAAAGGAAATGTCCCCACAGAGCAAGAAAAGGATAATGAAATCAAACGATTGACAATGGAAAATAAATTGTTGCGGGATTTTCTTCGTCTCGCTGGAAGGAGGTGAAACCAGCAACCAAATATTCAGCCATATATCATCATCGAGAGACATACCCAATCTCCACTATGTGCAGATTTTTCAATGTGTCCCGTAGCGGTTATTATGATTACATCAAAAGGATAGACAAACCAGCACATGATGCTGAACTGGCTCAACTCATCGCCGAGTGTCAAAAACAATGCACGAACACCTATGGATACCGCCGCGTTTGGATATGGCTAGAAAGGAGAAAAGGATTACATTGTAATCCTAAAACGGTATTGCGTATCATGAATAAATATGGCTTGTTGTCTGAAATCCGCCGTCGTAGAAAATATCGAAAGATGGGCGAACAGCTTCACAAATATGAAAACTTGCTAAATCGAGAATTTCATTCTGACAAGCCAAATCAGAAATGGGTTACGGACATTTCATACATCCATACCAAACAAGGGGTATTGTATCTTTCTATGATTCGTGATCTTTATGACAACAGCATTGTTGCCTACAGGACAGGAACGGAACAAACGGTTAATCTTGTATTGAATACGATTAAAGCAGCCAAAGAAAAAGAAAGGGTCACCGCAGAGTTACAGCTCCACAGTGACCAAGGGTTTCAATACACTTCCCTAGGGTATTTTAACCTAACTAAAGAATACGGCATAACGCAGTCAATGTCAAGACGTGGAAACTGTTATGACAACGCTATGGCTGAGAATTTCTTTTCTATCCTTAAAACCGAATGTATCTACCGTCATAAAATTCAAACCTTTGACGAGGCGCGTTTCCTTATAGACGAGTATATTTGGTTTTACAATAATGAACGTATCCAGCTTAAAACAAAACTGACGCCGCTTGAAAAACGACGTCAGTCTGCGTAATTTGAAGCTATTCTACGATTGGTCTTTTTAATCTCTGTCCAATAACTCTGGGGCGGTACAAACTTAAAGGGTCTTTTTTGGTTGGGCTGGATGGATTCGAACCATCGGGATGCAGGAGTCAAAGTCCTGTGCCTTACCGCTTGGCTACAGCCCAATATACAAAAATTCATGCGCCACCCGTGCGGATGACGCGGGGAGGGGCGCATGAATTCTGGTTACATGTGGGGTGGATAATGAGATTCGAACCCACGACCTCCAGAGCCACAATCTGGCGCTCTAACCAACTGAGCTATACCCACCACATATTGGCGCGCCTGGGGGGACTCGAACCCACGACCCTCCGCTTAGAAGGCGGATGCTCTATCCAGCTGAGCTACAGGCACCTATACCATGCTGCGGATATATACACCGCAACACCAATGTCTCCCCCGACACAATGGAGCGGGTGATGGGAATCGAACCCACGTAACCAGCTTGGAAGGCTGGAATTCTACCATTGAACTACACCCGCACACTTCAGCGACGGATTGTATTATAGCACACAATCCGCCGCATAGTCAATAGTTTTGTGTAAATTGAAGCAATACGCAGGGTGCAGGCGTGGGTTACTGCTGCCGCCGCATGGCAGCTGCATGACAACAGATGTGCGGGGCTAGCCAACGAAGATAGTTTCGCTGTCAATAATCAGTCGAATCTTATCGTCAATTGTTGCAACGCCCAAGATAAAATCGCTTTCTGCGGGCGGTGGGGAGATATCCTCATCCGAGATGTTTACCACCTCCGCAATGTTATCCACAATCAGGCCAAACGGTGTGTCATTGACCGAAAGGATCATAAAGCAGGTGGTGTCGGTAAATTCAATTACCGCAAGTCCTAAACGCTTGCGCAGATTGATGATGGGTATAATCTTGCCGCGCAGGTTGGTAATACCGTCAATGTAGCTTGGGAAGTCGGGTACGGGGGTGATTTCAAGCACACGGTTAATTTCAATTACATAACGAATGGGTACAGCGTAATGCTCGCTGCCAAGCGAAAAGGTAAGATATTTTCCCTTTAGAGTATCCTCTTGCTGTTCTTCTACTGCTACATCAAAGTTTAAATTCATTGTCACAAGGCTCCTTTTCATATTGGTTTTCAGGCTTAAATGGGCAAATGCCTTTGTGTTACAGGCCCATAATGGTGTTTTCAAGCAGTCTGCTTTTATAGTCGGGGCAGTCATACTTGTTCATGGTTAGTTCCTTTGACTTAATCTCCTTATAAAACGCTTCAGCACTCATCTTTTCCCCAGTACAGTAATAGTAGCAGCCGCTTAGACGCGCTTTAAAAAACTCATGCTGCTTGATTGACAGCGAAAGTGTACAGGCTGTGGCGGATTGACGTGCAATATCCATGATAGAACCGAGGATGGACAGATGCTTTCGGCTGTGCATCGCTTTTACAATGGTATCTTCCGCAAAGCGCACGGTATCGAAATTAAAATCACTTACAACATTATAGCTGGTATGCAAACCGCCGAACTCCGTTAATTCGATATCGGAGCTTATGCGCCGCAGCCCCGCAATAAAGGTATATACGGAATGATCAAGCGAACGAACCGTATGCGGGTTAAGAGAGAATCCAAGTGTTTTGGGGTTGACGCCCTCCTCCTGAGATACCCGAACAAGCGCCGAGAGAATTGCTTCCTTGGAAAGGGACAGGACAGGGATGGGAAAGGTAATGCAGGTGTGATAGTTGTTGTACTTTTCTACCGAGGTTATTGCCTGGCATACCTTACGGAAGGTGGTTTCAAGCAGCGTGGACTGCTGGTTGCTTTCCAAAGCAATCTTTAAGACCTCCTCGCGCGAAAGGTCGCTGTACTCGGGGATAGTGATATCGGTATCTGCGACAAAGCGTACAATGCGGTCATTTCGGCTGCAGAACACCGGCTCAAACGAAACCGTAAGGATGTCGTTATGCGCAATATCACGCAGATGCTCTGCCACAACATCGTTTTTTACCTTTTCGCGGTGCAGCGATTCTGTGAAGAGGTTGTATTTGTTCTTACCCTTGCGTTTTGCGCCGTACATCGCAAAATCAGCATTCGCGAGGAGCTTTTTGTAGGTATCGGCACCAAACTCGCCCGTTTTTGCAACCCCTACGCTTCCGGAAAGGCGGTGTGTGATGCCCTCTTTCTCATAACCGTTTTGCAGCGCGGCAACAATTTTGTTGGCTATCTGCTCAAGCGCTTCATCCGAATCGAACTGTTTGATGAATACTACAAACTCATCGCCGCCAATACGGCCCACAAGGCCGTGCGGCTTCACGGTATTAACAATGCTCGAGGATACAAACTTCAGGATCTGGTCGCCAAACTGATGCCCAAAGGTATCGTTAATCACCTTAAAGTTATCAAGGTCGATCATCATAAGTGCGCTTTGTTTTGTGTTTGGCAGCGCTTCTTTAATGCGCTTTTCTATCGTTGCGCGGTTATAGATGCTTGTAAGTTTATCGTACTCTGCAGAATGCAGCACACGAATATCATAAAGCTTTTTCTGTGTGATATCCGAGATAGAGCCGATAACCTTGACAATTTTGTCGTCCTTGTTTTTAAGAGCGGTAGCAATGCTTTCGGCCCATGTTACGTTTCCGCGGATATCCCGTGTTTCATACTCGGTGCGGTAGGTGCGAACGGCACCCGCGACAAAGCGCTTGAACTCGGCGTCGCGCCGCTCTTCAATCTCGGGATCGGAGGCATATGCCCACGGACAGTTGATGATGCTGATGTTTTCTACTCGTCTTGCGCCCAGCATGCTCTTATCCTTCGCCATAAAGGTATATTTCTCGGTTGCAACATCATATTCCCATACAATATCACTTACCGCCTCCAGTGCGATGCGATAGCGCTTTTCACTCTCTTTAAGCTCGTCCATAATATTGGTGATTTCGGTATTTAACCGGTTAATCGACTCAGCAATCCAGCCAAGCTCGTTATCTGCATCGTAATTACAATGGATGTATCCGCCTTCCTTAAGAAGGCTGTCAATGGAATGAAGGATGCGAAACGCCGGACGCCGGACCGACAAAATAATAAAAGCAGCGGTAAGAATACAAAGCAACCCCACAATAATAAGCATGAGATTGAGCATGAACAATGGGTCTGAGGCCGTGCCGCGCAGGTCACTGGTAGGGCGCACCGCCAGAACATAACCCCCGATGGAAGGGATGGGAAGGCAGGCACCGTGCAGCGAAATCTGGTTGTTGTAATCATACGAAATCTCGGCGACCGCTGTGGGTTGGCTGGAACGTATGTTGTTAAGTGCATGATACAGCCCGTTGTTGCGGTCATAGACGGAGAGGGGAAGCTGCCGTTCGGGATACCGGTGAGCAAAGACGAAGTCGCTTGCATCCACGAAGAAGATGTAACCGGTTTGCCCTGCCACAGGGGTTTTGACAAGGGAGGTGAAGTAGGAGCTGTTAAACTCTACTGCCAGATACCCGAGCGTCTGATCGTTTTGGCGAACGACGTTTGTTTGGAAGAAGTAGGGATTGCCATCATCCGTCCGCAAAATACCCGAGAAGAAGCTTTCGCGTTTTTGCAGCTCGGTAAGCAGTGTATCCTCGGCATAGATTTCGCCGATGCGTGTTCCTGAGCTTGAGGCGAGTACCATTCCGGAGGCGCTTAACAAAAATGCATCACGGCAATCGGATAGTGAGCCGGTTTGCAAATCGAGAAGCGATATGGCTTGTGCAGTGTCTCGTTTTGCCGCACCATTGGAGGCAGCAAGTACCTCGGCATAGAGTGTATCCTGTGAAATCAGATGTACGGCTTTTGCGGTACGCACGAGATACTCATCCACATCGCTGCCGATGCGTGCGGCAAAGCTTGAAAGCGCAGTATAGTTTTCATCCAAGGCATACTGTGTCATGCTAATGTTAATAAGGATGCCGAATACGAGCATGGGAATCAATATCATCAGAAGAATTGTCCAGATGATTCTTGTGGATAGTCTCATATGCATCCCTCTCTTTCATTTAAAGCAATGGATAACGATACTTTTAGGATGGCAGCATCTGACGTGCAATCAGCTGTTCGAAAGCGGCACGGGGCAGGGGGCGGCTGTACAGATAGCCCTGGATATAATCACAGTTAATCTGCTTAAGGATGCTCTCCTGCATTGAGGTTTCCACGCCCTCGGCAACAACCCGCATATTGAAATCCTGTACAAGCTCAATGATTTTTGCAAGCATCTTGCGGCTCTTTACGCCGTCCTCCAGTTGATTGATATAGGATTTATCAATCTTGAGAATGCTGATGGGAAGCATTAAAAGATAGTTAAGCCCCGAGTAACCGGAACCGAAATCATCCAGCGCAAAGCTTATACCGTAGCGCTGAAGCTCGGACATTGTTTTTTTCACCGAATCAAACGAGCGGATAACGACATTTTCGGTAATCTCAAACTCTAAGACGGTGGGCGGCAGCTCATAGCGCGAGATAACCCCCCACATGCTTTCTACAAAGTTTTCCTGCACCAGCTGCAGAGGTGAGATGTTAATTGCCATCGAATCGAGCACAATGCCCTTTGCGGCAAGATCGCACAGCGTAGCGCAGACCTTATCAACCACCATCAGGCCGATGTCGGTAATTAGTCCAATCTCCTCGGCGATGCCGATGAACTCATCGGGCGGGATAAAGCCCAGCTCCTCGTCGTGCAGGCGCAAAAGCGCCTCCGCTTTGGTAAAGCGTTTTTCGGCAATGTTGTAGATAGGCTGATAGTAAAGCTCAAAGCCGCTTTCTGAAAGTGCGCGGCGCATAATTTCCTGAATTTTATGGCGGCGCGCAAGTTTTTTGCTCAGCACCTCATCGTATAATACATAGCGGTTTTTGCCCGCGGTCTTAGCATCGTATAGGGCAAACTCGCCGCTTGCAACAATGTCCTTCGGGTTTGTTCCGCTATCGGG
The DNA here is from genome assembly GCA_023421245.1 of Bacillota bacterium. Classification (GTDB taxonomy): domain Bacteria; phylum Bacillota; class Clostridia; order Oscillospirales; family Ruminococcaceae; genus Acetanaerobacterium. The sequence goes on from JAEZTV010000009.1 coordinate 63,879, forward strand.
GAAGCCCGCAATACCAAGGCTTACGGTACAGGTGCAGTCTACATCAAACACCTTCCAGGTGCGGGAAAAACGAGCCAAAAGGCGCTTGGCAAGCTCTTGAGCCATCGCAAGGGTATAGTCCTGCATCAAAATGAAGAACTCATCACCGCCAAAGCGAAACACCTTTCCTACCAGATCGTCGCTCTCGTTAAAATACTGCACAATACGGTGTAAAAGCTCATCGCCGTATTGCGAGCCCAATGTATCGTTAATAAATTTAAAATCATCAAGATCCAGCACAATAACAGAGCCGGTTGGGTTGGGTGCCTCGAACACCTTTCGCAGCACCTTCATCAGGCATGCGCGGTTGGGGATATCCAGCATTGCATCGTAGTACGCAAGCTTTTCGACCTCCAGCTCAAACACCTTGCGGGTATTGATATCCGTAAGGCTAATCAGACAGGCATCTCTGCCGTCAAACCATGTAAACCGTGAGGCAAGCAGTTCGTACCAAATATCGACATTGCTTTTATAGATCTCCATGCGAATCTGTTCCGTTGCGGGACAGGCCACCTGCTTGTCCTGTGATTTTTTTGGGGGCAAGTAGGGGCTCTCAAAGCGTTCAAGCGGGCAATATGCGCAGGTTTGCCCGTCATCAAGATGTTCGAGACGGATGCATTGATCCCCTGGTTTTACATCGGGGTGCGCAAGCTGCATAGTGCGGTTCATAAACAGAATCTCGCGGGAGTTTGCGTCTACCGCATAGGTGGCCGAACCGTTGCCGTCGGCAATGGTATACATCAAATCCTTGGCGTGCTCAGCGGAATCCATTGCAAGATTTTGCAGTACCGAACCGCACAATACGGCGGATGCCGCCTTGAGTCCCGTCAGGCGGGTTACACTCCATGCGGGCTCTGCCGCATCGCGCTCAAAGATGAGAACGGCTACCGGCCGTTGCTCATTCTTTACCAGGTTGCCAAGCAGTTCTCCGGCGCCTTCCGCGGCAAAAGTAACTCCAACCGGCCCGGGGATGGCGGAAGGGTCTTTGATATGCAAAAAACCGTCCGTATCAAAGTCATTGTCGATGCTCTGTGCCAACAATTGCAGGAAGGCTTTGCCTTGCTCTCCCTCGCAATAAGAATCCACAGCAGAAAGCTCGGGCTTGTTCCACTGGGCAAGCAGCTTCTGCTCTCCAAAATCACAAGCAAGGCGAAGCACGGCTATCCGTGCAAGGGAATAGAATTCCCCAATCTGTTTCAGGGCATCGTCAATTGCGGTATTTAAGGCCGAGGAGCCGTATATGCTGCTGATAACCTCGTTTTGGAAAACGGTATAGGATAACGCATCTTTGAGTTCCGCAATATGTGCGCCAAGCTTTGAAAGCTGGGCACGGTTATGCAAGGCATCCTCCAGTATCTGCACAAGAACGCTGCTGAGCATGGTAACGATACGCTGTGCAAGGCGAAAGCGTTCGGGATTTATGTTGTATTTGCGTTGGTCTTCGCTAAGCTGCCACACAAGCCCGATGCGCTGCGCGTATACAACAGGGATATATGCAAACCGTACGCCAAGCCCGCAGGTGCCGCTGCGCTGCTCGCCGGATTCCCGCACCATTGCAAGAGCATTTTGTCGGGTTTCGGCACACAGCTCGGCGTCCTTTATGCTATATTTGTTGCAGATGCCAATTTCTCCGAGGATGCTGTTGCCCTGTGCGTCAAGAATTGCACAACTTACATTTAGGTGCTTATGAATAAACTTGATAAGCTCCACAAGCAGTTCGGCACGAAGGCCCCCTGGAAGTGCGGCGGGGGTTTGTTGTGTACCGGCACAGGAGACCGCAGACATTTTGACCTTTTTCTTTTGAAAAAAAGACATAGCAAACAGCCTCCAATGCACATGCAGTATTGAGATGCCATCATAGGACTATAATGGGGCGAGTATAATAAAAACAGAAAAAAGAAATCCGATTGATACAAAATTCTTAAAAAAATCGATAAAAACCCTATATTAAGCTATTACTAACTATTATACAACTAATTCCTGAGGGTTTTCAATATATTTGGCAAATTAATATAAAACAGCCGTTTGGCAGGCTGATAGAGTTGATGACGGTATACGGGTGTTGAAAACAGAGGAGGCTTTATGGTAAGATGAAAGCGTAAGAACAGGAGGCGTGTACCATGCAGCATAGTGCCGGACGAAAAGGCAGGTTTATTGTGTTTGAGGGCCTGGACGGCTCGGGGAAAAGCACCCAGATTGCACTACTTGAGCAGGAGCTCAAACGCTTAGGACGCCGTGTGGTTGTCACGCGGGAGCCTACCGATTCCGCTGCGGGCGGGCTGATTCGCGAGACGCTGAGCGGGCAGACCAAACGCTCGGGCGCGGAGCTTGCCGCATTATTTTTGGCAGACCGCATCCGCCACAATACAAACCCTATTAGTGGCATACAAAACTATCTAAACGATGGCGTGGACGTGCTGTGTGACCGCTACTATTATTCCTCGCTTGCCTATCAGGGGCTGGATACCGATGTTGCTTGGTTGATTGCCTGCAACTGTACCTGTCCTGAGATTGCGCGCCCCGACCTGTGCCTGTTTTTGGACGTTGACGCGGAGCAATGCAAGCAGCGTGTGGATAAGGGCAGGGAATACCTTGAAATTTTTGAGCGATCTGCCGAGCAGCTTGCGCGCATCCGCCAAAACTTTATGGAGGTGTTTGCGCTGTTGCAAGAGGAGGAGAACATCGTCTTTGTTGATGCGCTGCGCCCGCCCGACGAGGTGGCGCGCGATATCAGTGATATTGTGCACACGCTTGGGTGACACCAACCGATAGAAAAAGGGTCTTGGCAAGCCGGAACAGTACGGCTTGCCAAGACCCTTGCTTTATTCAAGCAGCTCCTTGCGCAGGGCAGTGAGTATCTTCTTTTCGCGGCGTGACACCTGCACCTGTGTCATGCCGAGCGCGTCTGCCGTTTGAGTTTGCGTCTTGTTGAGGAAGTACCGCATCACAATCAGCCTGCGGTCACCGGGCTCCAGCGCGGCGACCACCGCCTTAAGAGACAGGATGTCTGCCAGTGCCTCCTCGTGTGATACCACAGGGATATCGTACTGCCCCCCGCCATCCTCGTCGGCCTCGGTGAGTGAAACGGGCGGGAGTGCTGCTCCCAGCGCCTCACTAATCTCTGTGGGGTCGAGCTGCATTGCCACGGCAAGCTCGCCTACCGTTGGCTCACGGCCGGTGTGTTGCGCAATGCGTTCGCGTTCGCGGCCTACACGCAGCGAAAGCTCCTTGAGCGTACGGCTGACTTTAACGGTGCCGCCGTCGCGGAACAGCCTGCGCATTTCGCCAAGTATGACCGGAACGGCATAGGTGGAAAAGCGTACGCCGCGTGAATGATCAAACGCGTCCGCCGCCTTAATAAGACCCATGCATCCGGCCTGAAACAGGTCGTCATACTCGATGCCGCGCCCCTTAAAGCGGTGCGCGCAGGAGTGCACAAGCCCAAGGTTGCTTTCCACAACCTCGTCTCTGCTTTTGAGTGTTGCTTCAGTCATCAATCATGCCTCTGGATTTAATAGTCTTGTGCAGCGTCACCGTTGTGCCGCGGCCGAGTCTGGACACAACCGACACCTTGTCCATAAACGATTGCATCACGGCAAACCCCAGACCCGCGCGTTCGGTGGCGGGGCAAGAAGTATAAAGCGGCTCCATCGCCTGCTTTACGTCATCGATACCGCACCCTTTATCACGGATACGGATACGGATTCTGCCGTCTGCAAATATCTTTGCGTTTATGTACACAAGGCCAATCTCATCGCGGTAGGCATGAATAATACAGTTGGTTACCGCCTCGGAAACGGCGGTTTTTACATCGGCAAGCTCCTCCACGGTAGGGTCAAGCTGCGTGAAGAAGGCCGACACCGTCACCCGCGCAAACGATTCATTGGCGCTCTTGCTTTGGAATACAAGGCTCATCTCATTGATGCACTTCATTTGTCTTTCTGTCCCTTCCTGACATGATTAGACCTTTTTGTTGCCGTTTTCAATCACGGCAAGGCGGTCAAGCCCTGCAACGCGCATTACCTTTTTTAGCTGTGATGATACATTAACTACCCGAAGTTCGCCGTCAAGCAGCTGCATCTGCTTGTATCTGCCCATAATCAGGCCGATACCCGAGCTATCCATGAACGATACCTCGCGGTAATCCAGATACAGAACCTTTGGCTTGTGGTCAAACAGCGCGGTGTCAATATCCTCGCGAATTTCTTTGGCGGAGTGGTGGTCGATGTCGCCTACAATCTTCGCCGTCATCGTCTCTCCCTCAAATGTGATGTATACCGGCATGTAAACCCGACTTCCTTTCCTGCATAGTGGGCATGTCCGTTTTCAGGACGGTTCCTGTTAATACTGTTCTGCTTGCCGCAGCGGTAAATACCGCAGGCAGACAAGCACTCGAACTGTCTCCCTGACGGTACAGCTGCCGCCCCGTCGCAGAGCGGGATAAATGATAGGACTTTTTATCTTGGCGGAAATAGGATTAGGTATAAAAAATAACCCCTTACCCAAACAGGATAAGGGATTATCATCAAAATAATGCGCGAAACAGCACGGGAAATTTGCGCGAAAGCACTTGTCAGCGCGGCTCTTTTAGCAAAAAGGGTCGAACCTCGCTTGCAAGGTAGAGCGAGCCTATAATAAACACGGTGCCATCCTGCCCCGCGCGTCGCTTTGCAAGCGTGAGCGCCTTGGTAAGCGGTATGCAGGCTGTGCAATGCGTGTGGTATTCCCGTGCCGCACAAAGCAGCAGCTCGGCGCTCAGCGCGCCGGGGGCACTGGTTTGCGTAAGGATAATTTCGTCAAACACCAAAGCCAGGCGGCTAAGCACGCTGTGGTAATCCTTTTCGGCAAGCGAGCTGTACAAAAGCACCCGCTTTCCGCTCAACCTTGATGCCACCGCGGCCGCCATTTCGGCGCCCTGCGGGTTGTGCGCGCCGTCGAGCACGACGGCAGGTGTGCCTGCAAACACCTCCATGCGCGCGGGGACGCGGGTATCTGCAATGCCCTTTAAGAGCGCGTCATCCGTGACCGCAAAGCCGTTTTGCCGCAAGACCCCGATCGCCTCCACCGCGCAGATGAGGTTGCTGATTTGGTGCGCCCCCGCAAGCGGCAGTGTAAACACAAGCCCCGCGTATTCCACCACGGTGCGCAGCACCTCGTCGCGCAGCAGACGGGCGGCGTTACGGTTACCCTGTACCACACGGGCGTTTTGCTCCGCCGCGCGTTCAAAAATCACGCCCATCACCGCGGGCGGCAGGGAAGGGTAGCACACCACACTGCCGCGGGGTTTGATGATGCCCGCCTTTTCGGCGGCAATCTGTTCGGGGGTATCGCCGAGGATGGCGGTGTGGTCAAGACCGATGTTCGCAATCACCGCGACGGCTGGGGTGTCGATCACATTGGTGGGGTCAAACCGTCCGCCAAGACCGACCTCCAGGCACACGATATCGCAGCCCTGCTCACAGAACCAGTACAGCGCAATGGCGGTTACCACCTCAAACTCACTGGGTGCGTCCAGTTCTGACGATACAACATCCACCTGCGCCTTGACAAGCGCGGTTATCCGCACAAGCTCGTTTTGGGGGATGTATGCACCATTTATCTGCATCCGCTCGGTGAAATCGACCACAAACGGCGAGATAAACAGCCCCGTTTTATAGCCTGCCTGCCGCAGCACCGACGCGGTCATCGACACAATCGAGCCTTTGCCGTTGGTGCCCGCCACATGAACAAATTGTAGCTGCTTATGCGGGTCTCCCAGCAGCGCAAGCAGCCGTGTAATCTTTGAAAGCCCGGCCTTTTTGCCGAAGCGGCGGAAGGAATGGATGTAGGAGAGTGCTTCATTGTAGGTCATGGTAAAACCTCGTATCTTTGCAGGATAAAACAATGTGGCAGGCAATATGCCCGCCACAAAAGTATAGCACAATATACGATGGCGGTCGATGAAAAATATGGACTTTCGGGTTCTATAAACAGTAGAGATTTAGATGTGTTGATGTTGTACAGAAAGGTTAACATAAATTTTCGTTACCGCATATTCGCCAACAATTAGCATAAAAGGTTGACGACTGGATATTAACACGCTACAATAATATTGAAAAAACTCCAAAACATCTTCAACTGAAGGTTGCTACTGAAGGTTGCTAAAGATGAAAATTGTAAAATAGAGTATTTTACTGGTGATACTAATTCTCTTATTATCTGTATTTTGTTATGCGGCATCACCAGACGCTGCATATACCTATTATTGTACTATGGAACGCGCAGGATCACGGTATATTGGAGAGGTAATGGGGTATAAATACACTTATCTTTTGAGTTATACTGGAAGAACAGATGGGTTCGCATTCAATCCAAGATATTCTACCCATGATTGTATTCTTATAACCGAAACTCCCGGGGGAAGTATTCAATACAAAAGCGTATGTCCTTATGAGGGAGTATCAGTAAGAGCAGGTGATCAAACCCATGAATATACGTTATTGCCTTAAAAATATTTTTTCATATTCTGTACTATCGATTTTTTTAGTCTGTCCGTTTGTGTTGTTCAGCTGCACCTCTCGCTCTGAGAATCTAAAACAGACAAACAGGATACCCGCAGAGGTTGCCGCGTTTGAGGCTTCCATTGCAAGCAGCTACCGGATAGAAAATATGCAGGACAAACTATCCGTGGAAGTCGCGTCCGGCTGCGACATATTTGAAGAATTGGAATTGCTGCTTACGCAGTATGGGCAGCCCGCCTTAACACAGGATGCGCCGCAGGGGCTTGTGGTGTATGCGTACCACAATAGCGGCGACCTCATTGGTTCCTATGCGATTGCACCTGAACAGGAAAAAGGGTATCGGGCGCTTACGGCGCTATACGAAACGGCTTTACTGGAGACTGTGACAATCGAGCAGGGAATGGCAACAGTGGAACTGCCTGTTCATCGGTATGGCGGTGACGTATATGACTTAAACATGCTGTTTCACAGCGCAGCCGAAAATGCCGCGACTACAGAACCCCCGCCGTTAACGGGGGAGGGGTATACCGTGCGATACCATCCTGATGCGCAAACCATCTCACGCGAATATCTTGTAATTCCGCAGGGAATGGTTTGTGACGGCATTTTTTATGAAGATACCGCCGTTTATGAGATGATTAAAAGTCTGTTTAGGCAGCGTCATATCCTGCCCCTTTCATGAAAACAACAGCGGATAGTGCTTGGAAATATCATTACAATGAATGGTGCATATAAGTAATACGGCATCCCCATCCGGTATCTCCAGGACGGGGATGTTTGTTATTTCCCAGCCGTGCGCAAAGACATAGCCCTACTCCGCACCCTGCTCAATTGTGCAGTTGTTCAGGGCGTAATCAAGGAACAGCCCAATCAGTTCGTTGCGGCTTCGTCCCGTTTGCTGTGCTAAATCATCAATCTGTAGAACCAGTTGTTCTTTTACTCGGATTGAAAACGTTTTATAGCCATCCTCACCCTTTGGTGCTTTAGCCCTGATAACTAGTTTGTCGCTACTCATGAAACACACCTTCCTTTAAACATAGTATAAGTTTGATTTATAATAATTCATATGTTATAATGTATGTTATAAACGATGTTGAAATAGGGCGGTGCGAAGATGACAGATTATAAAAGGATGTATTATTCCATGTTTAACGAGGTCACCGATGTAATCGAGCGGTTAAAGCTTGCACAGCAGCATTGCGAAGATGTCTATGTGCAATCGGAAGGTACCACATTGCATTTTGAAGAAAGTGACCAGAGCAATGATACATAACAAACAATCCGGCAAAGGGAATCCCTTTGCCGGATTGCAATTTTTTCGTTGTTTTCTGTTAGCCAAGCGCCGTGATGCTCTCGTTAATCTTCGCAAGCTTGTCCCGCGCGGCCCCGAGCTTTGCCTTCTCCTGCTCGATAACCGCGGCGGGTGCCTTTGCCACGAAGCCCGCGTTGCCAAGCTTACCGGATAGGAAGGCAATATCCTTTTCGCACGCCGCCTTCTCCTTTTGCAGGCGCTCACGCTCCTTTGCAAGGTCCACCAGCTCCTGCATCGGGATGAAGATGCGCGCACTGTCGGTGATTACGCTTACCGCATCGCCGCCCGAGTACTCGTCTACCAGTTCAACACCAGACGCAAACGCGAGGCGCTCGATGAACATCTTGCTTTGCAAAAAGATGTTGGCATGGTCGGTTACAATAAACACGCTCGCCTTTTTGGAGGGCGGCACGTTCATCTCGCTGCGCCGGTTACGGATTCCCCTGATGGCAAGCATCACACGCTCAAATTCCGTCTCTTCCGCAGAGAATGACAAGCTCTCGTCATACACGGGCCATGCGCTTGTCATGATGGTGTCGCCGTTATGCGGCAGCGCCTGCCAGATTTCCTCCGTAATAAACGGCATAAACGGATGCAGCAGCTTGAGGGTGTTCGAGAGGATATAAACCAGCACCTGCTGCGCAGCGGTTGAGGTATCGCCGCCCGCAAGCAGACGGGGCTTGGTCAGCTCAATATACCAGTCGCAGTATACGTTCCAGATAAAGTCGTACAGCTTTGCAACCGCCATGCCCAGCTCGTACTTCTCAAGGTTATCGGTCACCTCGGCGGCAAGGGCGTTGTATTTGCTGAGAATCCATTTGTCCTCCACCGCAAGGGTATCGGGCAGGGCGACGGTATTTACCTCATCGGTCAGGTTCATCAGCACAAACCGCGAAGCGTTCCACAGCTTATTTGCAAAGTTACGGCTTGCGGTAATCTTTTCCTCCGAAAAGCGCATATCGTTGCCGGGACTGTTGCCGGTTAGCAGTGTCAGGCGCAACGCGTCCGCGCCGTAATTATCGATCACCTCGAGCGGGTCGATGCCGTTGCCGAGGGATTTGCTCATCTTGCGTCCCTGCGCGTCGCGGATGATACCGTGAATGAACACGGTATGAAACGGTGTTTCGCCCATCTGTGCGACACCCGAGAAGATCATACGCGCTACCCAGAAAAAGATGATGTCGTACCCTGTTACCAGCGTATCGGTAGGGTAAAAGTAATCAAGCTCGGGGGTGTTTTCCGGCCAGCCAAGGGTCGAAAAGGGCCAGAGCGCGGAAGAAAACCATGTGTCGAGCGTGTCGGGGTCTTGTGCGATGTTTGCACTGTTGCAGTGCGGGCAAACATCAAGGTCACCGCGGGAAACAGTCATCTGACCGCATGCCGCGCAGTAAAACGCAGGGATACGGTGCCCCCACCAAAGCTGACGCGAGATGCACCAGTCCTTGATGTTTTCCATCCAGTGGAAGTATATCTTATCAAACCGTTCGGGGATAAACTTGGTTTTGCCGCTCTTTACCGCCTCGATGGCAGGCTCGGCCAAAGGCTTCATCTTGACAAACCACTGCTTGGATACGCGCGGCTCTACCACATGCGCACAGCGGTAGCACGCACCCACGTTGTGCTTGATGGCCTCCACCTTGCACAGGTATCCCTCATCCTCCAGCTGTTTGACAATGGCGGTACGCGCCTCTTTACCGCTCATACCGGCAAAACGGCCGCCGTTTTCGTTGATGGAGCCATCGTCGTTCATCACGTTTAGCACAGGAAGATCATGGCGCAGGCCGACCTCAAAGTCGTTGGGGTCATGCGCGGGGGTAATCTTTACCACACCGGTGCCGAAATCCATCTCGACATACTCGTCGGCGATGACGGGAATCTCTTTATTTACAATCGGCAGGATTACGTTTTTACCGATGAGATGCTTGTACCTTTCGTCCTCGGGATGCACCGCAACGGCGGTGTCGCCCAGCATCGTTTCGGGGCGGGTGGTCGCAAGCTCCAGATGCCCGTTGCCGCCTGCTATGGGATACTTAATGTGCCAGAAGTGGCCGTCCTTCTCCTCGTATTCCACCTCAGCATCTGAAATCGAGGTCAGACAATGCGGGCACCAGTTGATGATACGCTCTCCGCGGTAGATTAAATCCTTTTCATACAGGCGTACAAAAACCTCGCGTACGGCGTGCGAACAGCGGTCGTCCATCGTAAAGCTTTCACGCTCCCAGTCGCAGGAGGAACCGAGCTTTTTCAGCTGCTCGGTAATACGTCCGCCGTACTTGCGGCGCCATTCCCAGGCGCGCTCCATAAAGCCGTCACGCCCAAGATCTGCCTTGGTTACGCCGTCCTTTTTCATATCCTCGACAATCTTCGCTTCGGTGGCAATGGCGGCATGATCGGTGCCGGGCATCCACAACGCCTCGTAGCCCTGCATCCGTTTAAAGCGGATTAAGCTATCCTGCATGGCGTTATCCAACGCATGACCCAGATGCAGCTGCCCTGTGATGTTGGGCGGCGGCATCATGATGGTGTACGGTTTTTTATCGGGATTTACGACCGCGTGGAAGTAATCTCCCTCAAGCCAAAAGTCATAGATGCGGCTTTCAACCTGTTTTGGATCGTAAAGTTTTTCAAGCTGTTTTGACATGGTTATGACCACCTTTTCCCTAAATGCGTTTGGACACTATCTATAAAACCGTTAGCTTTGAATCATACCCGCCGTATGCCCGGTAAATGAGTGGGTACGTTCCACAATAACAATGCGTACAACGGATTTCAATCCGCACTCCCCGTGTAAGGAGTGACGCGATACAAAAATGTGTGCTCAATGCCGTTTTTATTTCAACCCACACTCCCCGTGTGGGGAGCGACAGGAGGGATTTGAACCCTCGCGCCGATATTTTTGTTTCAGTCCACGCCCTTTGCGCGTTATATGCCATGGGTATTGCGCTGTGGGGAATGACTTTCACCCTACAATAATACTACAACAAGACAAACATTTCAATCCGCACACCCCCGTGTTTTGTGCTTAGGGTTCCCTGCCCCAGGGCGCGGCATGCGGCCTATTGCGTATAACATAGTATACCCCACCCGACAAAAGACAATGGGCTATGCCGGCATTACGCTTGCATAGCCCGATAGTTATGTACTTGCAGCTATTCTGCTTCCGCAAGAGGCAGATGGATGGTAATGGCAGTTTTTTCTTCAATAACATCAATTGAAATAGAGGCCTGATCCTGATACAGTAGTCGAAGACGCGCCGAAAGGTTTGCAAGGCCGGTACCGGCGGTAATAAAGGGGTTTTCGGAGGCGGACTCAATCTGCCGGCGCAGTTCCTCCAGATGCGCGGGAGCGGGCGGAGGTGCGTTGTCGCTTCCGATAATCGTCAGGAAGGCGCCCTGTACACGCAGCTGTATGCGGATGAAAATATCGTCCTGTGAAGACGCATGGGCACGCTGCAGCGTAGCTGCGGCAAGCGGATAGAGGCACAGCTTTGGAATCATCAGCGCAAACGATTGCTTATCGGCACTGACATGATAGTCAAATCGGTCGGAGGCTTGTGACCTGAGCATGTGAAAATAATTGTTGGTAAATAAAATCTCATCCTCCACAAGCGCGTACTCACCCGATTGAGAGGTGTAGTCCAACAGGCTGGCCATGTTCTCGGTTATCTGTGCAAGCATGCTGTGCCCGCGCCGCGTGGCAAGGCCCGAAAAGGAGGCAAGAGTATCGTGAATGATGCCGGGCACCGCCTGTGCTTCCAGCGCATGCAGCATGGCGGTATCCCGCCGGTTCTGGACGGCTTGCAGCCTTTGTTCCAGTTGGGCGGTTTCCGCCGTCAGTTCGTCAAAGCGCTGCGATAGCATTAAAATCTCTGCGCTGCCGCTAATTCTATGCAGCGTTTTTGGCATGCGAACATTCGTTCCGCTTACTTTGCCCGAAAGGGCGTACAGCGGCAGCGTTAACAGCCGCGCAAACAAAAAGATGAGCAACAAATTCAGTGCTGCTGCAGGAATGGCGATGAGTACCAGCTCGTTGCGCAAGCGAATGGTTTCTGTGTCGATGACCGATTTCGGCAAAAGCTTTACCAGCCGCCACAAATATTCGGAGGAGCTGTCCGAAATCATGATATATTCGGCATCGCAAACCGTTACGGTGGGGCTGTCGCCGGTTACAGTGCTAGCAAGATAAGGACTTAGGTGAACAAGCCCTTCGCTGTTTAGCACATCGTAATTGCTCGAATAAAACAGGCGGTTATCCGAATCAAGCAGGCAGAATGTACCCATATCAAACGAGTTCTGTTGTGAAAATGCTGTCAGGTGAGATGCGTTTACATCCAGCACGACCACCGCAAGGGGCTTGTCATCCGACACATTGATGATGGTGCGGGTAATGGTAAATAATCCATTGTTTGCAGAAGGGAATACGTGCAGGTACGGGGAAAGACGCGCCGATTCGGCATACCCGGGTATGACAGCGGGCAGAGGGTTATCAAATGCGCGCACGTTGGGCTCAGCGGATGAAATGGTGTAGCCCTTGCCCACCGAGAGCAAATACACCGTATAGGAGTCAATATCATCGCGGGAGTAAAAGATATTGCGCAACAGACTTTTGATGTAAACCTCGGCTTCGTAATCAAACGAGGAGGGAGAGGTGAGATGCTGCATGAATAGCTCGTCGTTGCGGATGGAAAGTGAATAGGTGACAAGCGTGTTGTAATACGAGTCGATTTCTTGCAAGGTCATGCTTAGAATTGCCCGATTGCATTGCGTAAAGGTTTTTTTCATCACCGCAACAGAGCGGCCGACGGTAAAGCTAACGAGCAGAATCAGAACAAGAGACATCGACAGCGCAATGGCAATGGTAAGCTTGATGGCAAGGGTCAGCCTGCCAAACCAATTCCGTAATTTCGTTATACTGTTGATAGTCAGCACCTCCCGAATGAAAAAATATTCGCAGCGTTCTTGCTTGTCTTGTATGATAAACATGCCAACTCAAAGGCAATGCATACGATAGAGGGGCAGACCTTAAGCATAGGGCATAATGAAACAGGGGAGATTCAAAGGTTTTCATAATGAGAATCGAAGATTCGCAATGCTATACCGCTATTATACCATAAAAGCGAAGCGTTATGGTATAATTGCCCATCGCCGTAGGCTGGGCATATAAATAAGCGTATAATAGCCGTTTGCGGTTATTATACCATATATTAATCGTGGATTTAACACGATGTGGTTTAAAATTACAAAGATCAAATAATAATTTACAAAAATAGTGTAAGAAGGTATACTAAAACTAGGTAACAAAGCTTTTATCATTATCCGGGCCGATGTTTGATAATATGTGTGAAAAGCAGAAAGGGTGGACGGTATGAGAATCAACAAGCACTTCAAACCGATTGCGGCGCTGCTGATTATAATCGCTATGTCGGCGGTAATAATCAGCGGCTGTGCACCATCCCGCCAAAATGCCTTGCAGCCGGATACCGAGCTTGTGCAAAGTAATACGAGACCCCTCAGCTTTATGTTCAACAGTCCGGAGCTGACCGAACAGTTCAATGAGATGGCGGCCGCCTACCGGCAGCACGCCGGCATCGAAATCAAGATGGAGATACGGCAAAACGACTATACTCAGCTGCTCAAAACAAGAATCAACGCAGGAAACATCCCCGACCTTTTTATTACCAGCGCTTATAATGACAACAAGGTATATAAAAACTACAGCTACAACCTCGCGGATGAAAGCTTTATACAGGAGGTTGAACCCGCCATGCTGCTGGGTGTAATGGAGGGCGACAATGTAACGGGGCTTCCGTTTTTAGTGCAGTCACACTCCTTTATCTACAATAAGCTGCTGTTTGAGCAGGCGGGCATACAGACGCTGCCGGTGACGCTTGATGATTATCGAGAGGTATGCGAGCAGCTTGCGGCGGCGGGCATTACGCCGTTTTCTACCGGATATGCCGATTGGTGGGTGTTACCTCAAACCTTCTATCCGTCTGCAAGTGATATTGAGGACGGCGATTACGAGGGTTTGTTTGCAAAGCTAAAGAACGGTGAAGCCTCGGTGTATGAATATGAAGAGCTTGCCTTTGCGCTTGACGTGCTTGATCTGATTGCGCGCTTTGGCGGCGAGAACCCGATGAAAGCGGGGTTTGAGGAACAGTGTGCCGATTTTGCAGCGGGAAATGCCGCAATAATTCATCAGGGCAGTTGGGCGGAGCAAAAAATTCTTGAACAGGCACCCGATATTACGATGGGCTACCTTTGCGCGCCGCGGCTGGATGGTAACGGCACCATCGCCGTAGATTCTAATCTTACCTTTCGCGTATACAAGGATTCGCCGTATCAAGCGGAAACACTTGCGTTTTTAGAATGGCTTGTTACATCCGAGTACGGCAGAGCCTGGATTCCACAGAAAATTAAGCAGATTTCACCGCTTAAGGGAGCACAGATGCCCGACACACCGCTGTCGGAAGAAACGGGCAGCGCAATTGCCAGGTGCGCAACCAGCGCGTGGTGGATTTTTGAGGGACCGGATAATATTGAGCAGCTGATGGGCATTGCTTTGCAGGATTATGTGGCGGGCAGAGCTACTCGCGACGAAACGATGTCGGAACTTGGTAGGTTATTTGGCGGCAACGGCACCCCCAAAAACACCGGAGAGGATATGGCATTGAACCCGCAGTAGCATTGCGGACCCTGCGAATGAGAGGAACCGGCGGGTCAGCCCCCGCGTTTGTTGGCGCACAGCTTTGTCTTAGGATTGCGGAGGATACTAGATGGGGCTGACGGCACGGCGGATAACGCTTAATGCAAAACCACGCACTGCCCGTGCATAGATTGCCTCACTTTTTGCCACTATGGTAGTATGGGCTGCCATTAGAACTATAAAAGCGGCAACCCTGATAGCGGGAAGGAGGAAGGTAGGATGAAAAAAGTTTTGCTGACTTTGCTTGCGGCCGTACTGCTCAGCGGCTGTGCACAGGCGGGCTATATTGTTTTTACCGGTGCGGTTGAGGAGATCTATGAAAACGGTGTGCTTGTAGCTACCGATGACTTAAACGGCAATGACCGTGCGAGTGTTGGGTTTGCCGAGGATATGCAGCCGTTTGAGTTTAACCTGCTTGTTGGGCAGAGACTTGAGATTACGGCTCTGCCCGAGATACGGGAAAGCTACCCTGTTCAGGTGACGGCGGTAAAGATCCGCCTGCTCACCGATACAGCGGATGATTCAGCCGTAAATTCACACAACAGTATGCCGGAGGATACTATGGACAAGGACGCACAATTCGAAACAATAACAGCTGAACAGGCCATGGAACTGATGGAAAGCGAATCGGACTGCATGGTATTGGACGTAAGGACCAAGGAAGAATACGATGAAGGACACATCCCGGGCGCGGTGCTATTGCCCGACTATGAAATTTTATCCCGCGCGCAGGAGGTTTTACCGGAGAAGGACGCCGTCGTTCTGGTGTATTGCCGCAGTGGCAGACGCAGCGCGCTTGCGGCACAAAGCCTTGCACAGCTTGGCTATACGCAGGTAAAAGATTTCGGGGGCATCATTGACTGGACGTACGGAATAACAAAAGAATAAAACATACAGCAAAGTATAGCTTGTGTAGTTTCCGCTTTCAAAGACAGACTATGTCTATCTTTGAAGACCGCTGTTTTGCGCCGCCCCAAAAAGCCTTATAATAACTTGGCGATTAAAAGCAGGTCTATGCTTATAATGCGGAGCAGCCATATATTTTTGACAGTAAAGGATGCGTATGGAATGGGATGTATCGGCAATTTTTTATGGTTTATCTTTGGCGGAGTTTGGATTGGCCTTGGCTGGGCAATACAAGGCATCTTATGGTGCGTAACCATTATAGGTATTCCCATTGGGGTGCAGTGCTTTAAGTATGCCGGCCTTGCATTTTCTCCATTCGGCAAAGAGGTACAGTACGGCGGCGGCGCGGGATCGCTGATTTTGAACATCATCTGGATTGTTGTGGGCGGCATACCGCTTGCGGCAGAGGCCGCAATCATCGGCTGCATTTTATGTGTCACTATCATCGGCATTCCGTTTGGCAAGCAGTGCTTTAAGCTTGCAAAGCTTGCACTTATGCCATTTGGGGCATCGGTCATCGCATCGTAAATCCAGTAAAAGCGCCAAAGTGTGAAACGCTTCACACTTTGGCGCTTTTGTACCGGCGGCTGCGGTTTACACTATTTTTATCGTACAAGACAGACAATGCCTATCTTTTATAAGAATTTCGGCCGTAGTATTTTCAAAGAAGCGGATTGGCGGCTGTACGACGGCATACGTGTTGCCTATATGAGCGGTTTTATTGTATGGCAGTATTTGCGGTGGATTTGTGCGCCCGTTTGTTTTTTACGGTATTTCGTATCAAGTATACCGCAAGCGCAAGAAACGGCACTACAATATTAAAGAAGGTGGAGTAAATGGCGGCGGTCTCGGTGCCCCACTCAGCATTAACGGCGGCCGACTCCATTACAAAAAGTGATATCAATGCGGCAAGCACCGCGATAACGGAAGCAAACGGACGATATTCTGTCATACCGGTGGTTTGTGCAAAGGCAAGGGAGCACGCATAAATCAGTACGCTTACCTTAAAAAAGCGCAGGATATACAGTACCAGCGCATACAGGGTTTCCATCCGGCTGATAACGTCCGCCAGATTAATAAGGCGGACCACCTCAAACCCGGGCAAGGAAAAGTACTCAATTGCATGACCCAGCACAAAGATTTCGATCAGAACAAAAAACAAAAGGGAAAGGGCCCCGAATGAATACCCCAACAAAAAGCATTTGGGAACCTTTTTTTGGTCGTCAACCGACGGAATAATCATTGCAAAAACAATCAGTTCACAAAATGGCAATACCAATATCGTATGCGTTCCCTGAATAAAATTTTCCACCGGCATATGAAGTATGGGCAGGATATATTCCGGATGCATATCTTCAAGCTCAAGAAAACTAAAGATGAGAAAACTTACCGCAACAATAAAGCAGAAGATTGCCGCAGTGCGTGCAATACTGTCCATTCCTTTGCGCACGAGCAGGACGGGAACGGCGATGAAGATTAAAGCTAAAACCGGCGACGGTGTATCGGGCATCATGGTGCCGATAATGAACGAGTGTACATCATAGGTGTTTAGCACAATCAGTGAGAAGAAGTAGAAGATGAATAGCGACGAAACCACTTTTCCGACAATGCGGCCGAATAGAGCATCGTTGATTTCAACGATGCTCTTGCCCGGATGCTGTTTGAGCAGGTACAGATAAACCCACAAAACGATATGCCCGGCAAGGTAGGCGACAAGCACACCGGCCCAGGAATTTTGTTTCAGCACACTGGTAAAGTATGAGGTAATCATGGATGAGCTTTGAATAAATGCAATCACAGAGAATAAAAGCTGCCGTGGCGTGATACCTTCCTTTATAATTTTCATGATAACCCCCTGCGTGCTAGATATAGCTGATTTTTAATACGTCATCGATGAAGATTTTAATCAGTCCAATTGGGCTTGGCACCTTTATTCCGATGCTGAGGAGTATAGAAACAGTAATTCCGACTGCCAAAAGTATTAAAAAGGCAATCATTTCCCGTATCAGTTTTTTTTGAAGCAGTGCCGGCAGTTCGAACAGCGCAATCAGAATGAAAATGACAGTATAAATCCATTCCACAGTCTGACCAACTCCTTGTTATGGAATATCCCCTAAAGCCTTGAAAGCTAGCAGATGGGGTCCTTTTTTGTATACGCGGGCCGGGTAATCATTCCACTGCTTGAGACCTTGCAGCTTACTTCAAATTCCACCTCAAGGCTTGCAAAGAGTGAGGACCAGTTGTCCTTTAGTTCATCCCATTCGTTTGGGTAATACCGTGAAAATTTCTGTCCAAAGCCGTAGATATCCGAACGCATGTCCTGTGCCAAGGCTAAGGAAAGCTTTGCTTCTGCAAGTATATCCTTGGTGAGCATATCCTCCAGATATTTAAGTGTTACGGGAAGTGCCTGATTCACCAAACCCTGCTGGCTGCCAAGTGAAGCAAGCACATCAATCTTAACCTTAACCATGGGTGTGCCGTCGGCTTTTATTACAGGAGTTATCTTGCTGGTGGCTTTTCTTACTTCAATCGCCACGGTACCGTCTGAGCCCTGTACATTAACGACACAGCTTTTTACGTTGCCCATCGTCCACTGTGTGCCGCGTGTTTCCACACCATTGAGCTCCCCAACCATGCGGCCATCCAAAAACACGGCGCTGCCGGCTACAACGGCTACCTCCCCCTCGGTGAATTCTTCAATCTTTATCAAAGGGGTAATCGGGGTCTGGCCGGGGGTAATGCGGCTGATGAAATAATCAAACAGGGTGACATCGGGCGTCTCGGCGGTATTGTTGGCCTGTGTTTCCACAATACCGGCAAGATCAATAGCAGGAATCTGTTCGAGAAACGGCTTTGTCTTCAGCGCTTCTTCTGCCGTTCCTTTTACCACCATTAGGCGTACGTTCATACGGCATTCGGGGTCACGCAAAAAGAAGTCGAGAAATGCAATTGTTTCTGTTTTTGCAAGATCTTCACCAAGCAGGATAAGTTCATTGTGAGGGAAATATAGTTTTCGGGTTACAACGCTGTTGTAATCGCGAATCAGAGAAAAAACTTCCGAGCCTTGGTTGGTCATATTAATAAAAGGATCTTCCTCACCTCCGCCGCCGTTTCCGCCGGGTGTGGATGCAGAAGTGTTGTCAAGCTGTACGGTCATTTTTATTTCTCCAGGCCTATCCCCTATATCCAGTCCAACGCCCGCTACAATGCCAATTGTGTTTAGCTCACGCCGATCCCAGCAGCCGCATAGCAGCAGCGTGCAGAGCACAATAACAAAAAGACGGGCGCTATATCGCATCAAAACGTTCCTCCGTTTGTAGTATTACCGCCCTGTGGTAAAAGTGCAAGGCGGATTTTTTTGAAGCTATAGTCAAGAGAAGTATAAAAGGGGAAACTTGTATATCTTTTAACAAGCAAGCAGCCTAAAGTGTATTACAGCGGTGCGGTATATTTGAGAATCATCCGCCGCTAGTATCATTGTCAGACGGCAGGTAGAAACGCGCCATCTTTTCATCATTTTTCGCAAGCCTGGCGGGACGCTTAATCATCATCCAATCGGGGAACCGAACCATGCTGTCTTTTAGATCGCTCGGCTGCAATGGTGCATAGGGGGAGAGGTAGGGGACACCAAAGGAGCGCATTGAAGAAAGATGAATGAACATTATTAAAAGGCCGGTTACAATCCCCACGCCGCCCATCCAGGAGCCCAGGAACAGGAGCAGATAACGAAACAGGGTAGCCGCATCCGCCTGATTGGGGACCACAAAGTTTGCCACGGTGGTGATTGCAACTACAATAATCAGCGGAGCGCTTACCAGCCCCGCCGATACTGCCGCATCCCCCATAACCAGCGCACCAACGATGCTGATTGCCTGCCCCACAGGACGTGGCAGACGAATACCCGCTTCGCGGATTATCTCAAACGCAATGAGCATGGTAAATGCTTCTATCGCAGCAGGAAAGGGGACGCCTTCACGCGCAAGTGTCATTGTGTGCAGCAAAGGGGTGGGAATCAGTTCCTGATGAAAGGTTGTCAGCGCAACATATATCGCTGGTGCGGTCACGCTGATGAAAAAGGATAAATAGCGAAGCAGACGCAGAAAGCTTGAGAAGAAGAAATTGATGTTATAATCCTCTGCGGTTTGGAAGCTTTCCATGAAAAACATTGGTACTGTTATGACAAACGGGGTTCCGTCTACGAGTATGGCAACCCTGCCCTCCAGCATTCTTCCGGCCACAACGTCCGGTTTTTCACTATAATTGACGGTGCTAAACGGAGAGTAAGGATTGCCCGTAATATATTGTTCCAGAACACCGGAAGCGAGGATGCTGTCGGTATCTATCTTTGCAAGGCGATTGTGCAGTTCATCAATCACCTTTTGGTCAGCGAGTCCCTGTATATACGTAATCATAATGGTAGTACGTGTTTTTCGGCCCAGTACAACACTTTCAAAGGTGAGCTTCGGATTGCGAATCTTACGCCGCAACAGCGAGGTATTGGTGCGTATGCTTTCGGTAAAGCCTTCGCGCGGGCCTTTGATGGTGGTTTCGTTGCCCGGTTCATCAATGCCCCGTTTTTCCCAACCGCGCGCGCTTATCAGCAGTGCATTTGCATCGCCTTCCACCAAAAGAATGGTATCGCCGTTTAGGACGGCGTTAATCATGTCCTCAAAGCTATCCAGCAGCTTTGTTTCGCCGGCCGTGACGTACGAACGGTTAATATCTGCAAGCCTAAGCGGTGTTGCCCCTTTCTTAACCGGAAAATGCCGGGAGCGGTACATCATCGGTTCAATAATGCTCTCGTTAATAACTGTACTGTTGACAAGCCCGTCAACGTAAATAAGCCCCGCATGATAGACGTGTCCTTGCCCAAATGAGAACTCACGATAGATGATATCGTTGCAATCCCCCAATATGGACCGAAACAACTTAAGATTACCGCGAAGCGAAGTAGTCAGCTCATCGGTTGTTTTGCTGGAATCGGGGTGGGGAGGCCCTGCGTTTTGCTCCTTCATCAGCCATACAGCAAGCTTGTTAAGATAGTCTTTGAGCAAGAGAATCCGCCCTTCCGGTAATATATGCAAAGCTTGTTTGTAGTGTTTCTCGGTGAAGGTAGAATATACACCAAAGTGGAGGAAGGATACACCAAAAGTACAGTTTATATTAAAAACATAGACGTGTTCTGGTTGGTGCACTAAGCTTTTTATTGCAGACAGGCAATATGAAACGGCACACCCATACGGTGTGCCGCCAAATGTGCAGGTGATTTCAATCCACGCCCTTTGTGTCCCTTGCGCTAAGGGTTCCCCGCTGTGGGGAGCGACTTATCATCAACGGAGAGGGAGAAGGGAAGAGTATTTCAATCCACGCCCTTTGCACACCCCGCGCCAAGGGTTTCCCGCTGTGGGGAGCGACCGTTCAGCCTATCCGAATATTCGTCGCTCTCGATATTTCAATCCACACTCCCCGTGTGGGGAGCGACTGATGTATTGGAGCGTTCGGTAATTCTACCGGTATTTCAATCCACACTCCCCGTGTGGGGAGCGACACGCGGAGACGTACAGGGAATCAAGGATGCACTTATTTCAATCCACACTCCCCGTGTGGGGAGCGACAGGATGGGATGTTTAAACGGTAGCACCTTTAAATATTTCAATCCACACTCCCCGTGTGGGGAGCGACAAGGACAATCAAAAACATGTGTACCGTCCTCGTAATTTCAATCCACACTCCCCGTGTGGGGAGCGACATAAAGACCCGAACATCGGGCGGCAGTTAATAACATTTCAATCCACACTCCCCGTGTGGGGAGCGACAAGATATTTCAGCCTTTTTAGATAGCTGTTGTCTGATTTCAATCCACACTCCCCGTGTGGGGAGCGACATGAATAATTACCGGCTGCGTGCGCTGGATTTCTTATTTCAATCCACACTCCCCGTGTGGGGAGCGACTAAAGGGTCTAAGGGTATGCGCCGAAATGCGGGATTTCAATCCACACTCCCCGTGTGGGGAGCGACTACAATTACGTAGCAAAGATGATATTAAGGAGGAAATTTCAATCCACACTCCCCGTGTGGGGAGCGACCAGCGCTTGCATAATGTCGAGCTCTGCGGGTGTTATAATTTCAATCCACACTCCCCGTGTGGGGAGCGACATGTTCGATCGTGCCAAAGAGACCGGCTACAACATTTCAATCCACACTCCCCGTGTGGGGAGCGACCTGACGCGCAGACCAATCCAGATCAGCCAATGTTATTTCAATCCACACTCCCCGTGTGGGGAGCGACGTACATCATTCTGTACTTGTCAACAAAAAACTTCAATTTCAATCCACACTCCCCGTGTGGGGAGCGACGTAACGGCTCACGTCGATAATCGCCTCGTACAAGCATTTCAATCCACACTCCCCGTGTGGGGAGCGACTTGCTTCTAATACGTCATGTGACAACTCGCGCATATTTCAATCCACACTCCCCGTGTGGGGAGCGACACAACCAAGCAAATGTCATGGCAATACGCAGACATTTCAATCCACACTCCCCGTGTGGGGAGCGACACGACGTTACATTTGGATACGGGTGACCCTCACCAAATTTCAATCCACACTCCCCGTGTGGGGAGCGACGTGATGGCGCGTTATACGCTTGAAGTATGGGAGGAATTTCAATCCACACTCCCCGTGTGGGGAGCGACCATGTGTGGGGTAGTCTCATATAACTGTGCCGTCATTTCAATCCACACTCCCCGTGTGGGGAGCGACACGGCACAACATGGACAGCTAGGTCGGCTCCAGAATTTCAATCCACACTCCCCGTGTGGGGAGCGACTGGGATTACATAGAGCTGCAGACCGCTGTACAGATTTCAATCCACACTCCCCGTGTGGGGAGCGACCGACGGGACAATTCACCCGACACAAAAGCCCGTATTTCAATCCACACTCCCCGTGTGGGGAGCGACCCAAAGAGCGGGAAAAAGCAATCAAGCAACAAAAATTTCAATCCACACTCCCCGTGTGGGGAGCGACGTACCACAAGGTTAATATAGATAAAGTTACCTTATTTCAATCCACACTCCCCGTGTGGGGAGCGACCGCAGTTCGTCTGGGTGCTGCCGCTCAAGCTCGCAATTTCAATCCACACTCCCCGTGTGGGGAGCGACTGGAAGACAGATATTTGCCATATGTCTTATATGATTTCAATCCACACTCCCCGTGTGGGGAGCGACGGAATCAACTTTGATGCGGTAGACCTTGAGATTTTTATTTCAATCCACACTCCCCGTGTGGGGAGCGACCGTAATGGCAAGTACGTCTGTAAGCGATGCCTGCAATTTCAATCCACACTCCCCGTGTGGGGAGCGACCAAGCCAAAGCAGCAGCCTCGACCTATCGGCAATCATTTCAATCCACACTCCCCGTGTGGGGAGCGACCCGTGTGTCCCTGTCGTATGCGTCCGCACTCACGCATTTCAATCCACACTCCCCGTGTGGGGAGCGACGCATTATAATCCTGATGTTTGCGCCGCATTACAGGGATTTCAATCCACACTCCCCGTGTGGGGAGCGACAGCCTAAACTATGTCAACATACAGGATGTCGACATTTCAATCCACACTCCCCGTGTGGGGAGCGACCTTTGCCGGACACACCACACGGAGGCGCACAACATCATTTCAATCCACACTCCCCGTGTGGGGAGCGACCCCGCCTTACGGGATCGGCATTGACGGACAGAAGATTTCAATCCACACTCCCCGTGTGGGGAGCGACGTGCAAAGGATGGTCGGTTGCGAAACGCAATGGGCAATTTCAATCCACACTCCCCGTGTGGGGAGCGACCGATTTGTCATATAGTCTCAAGGTAGCAGCCGACGGATTTCAATCCACACTCCCCGTGTGGGGAGCGACGTAGAGTGCGGGATATTAACCAACGACAACCGCAATTTCAATCCACACTCCCCGTGTGGGGAGCGACGACGGTTACGCGGCGGGTGTGTAAATTTGTAATATTTCAATCCACACTCCCCGTGTGGGGAGCGACGTTGATGCATGGTCAGATGATTTGTTGAGAGCAATTTCAATCCACACTCCCCGTGTGGGGAGCGACACACATGTTTTTGACTGTCCTTTTTGCGAAAAGATTTCAATCCACACTCCCCGTGTGGGGAGCGACCTCGTGATGTCCATGCCAACGCAGCCGGAGCGACAATTTCAATCCACACTCCCCGTGTGGGGAGCGACCTTGTCCAATATGCCGGCACTTACCTTGCCGCAGCGATTTCAATCCACACTCCCCGTGTGGGGAGCGACCACGGGGCAGGATTGTATCCCACCCCTGCGCCTTATTTCAATCCACACTCCCCGTGTGGGGAGCGACACAGCGACGGCACAATCTACTCGGATAACCGCCTAATTTCAATCCACACTCCCCGTGTGGGGAGCGACCGTTTGCGGCGGAGCTGGATGCATCGTACCGGAGTATTTCAATCCACACTCCCCGTGTGGGGAGCGACCTAGGCCGTTTTATTACGCCGTGTACAAGGCTAATTTCAATCCACACTCCCCGTGTGGGGAGCGACGCCAAATCCGTTTGAATCGCTTGGCGTTTGGGCCATTTCAATCCACACTCCCCGTGTGGGGAGCGACCCCTTAGTGGTAAGCCGCCCGACACAGGGGCGCGCCATTTCAATCCACACTCCCCGTGTGGGGAGCGACCCTCTGCCCCGTCCTGCCGGGTTTGGATGACGTATTTCAATCCACACTCCCCGTGTGGGGAGCGACTGACAGTGGGATATCGAGCGTAATGTCGATTGCGATTTCAATCCACACTCCCCGTGTGGGGAGCGACAATGAGATTGCCGCAACCCCACATCGATAGCAGCGATTTCAATCCACACTCCCCGTGTGGGGAGCGACGTCCATACGAGCCTAATCTCGTAAAGGCCGCATGATTTCAATCCACACTCCCCGTGTGGGGAGCGACATCTCCATGCTGCCGTCGTAGACACGCACATTAAATTTCAATCCACACTCCCCGTGTGGGGAGCGACCTCCGGCTTACCGGTTATGCCGGACCATGGGGCAATTTCAATCCACACTCCCCGTGTGGGGAGCGACTTTTCAATGGCGCAATTACTGTGGTTTCGGTCGAATTTCAATCCACACTCCCCGTGTGGGGAGCGACGTCGTGGTCGCGAGATAAACGGTCGAGGACGGGATTTCAATCCACACTCCCCGTGTGGGGAGCGACGCAGTTGGCACAATAACTACGGCAATCGGCGCAATATTTCAATCCACACTCCCCGTGTGGGGAGCGACGGAACATTGTGACGAAACGTGTTGCTTTGCATGTATTTCAATCCACACTCCCCGTGTGGGGAGCGACATGCTGCAAAGCAAATAGAGGATGTTTTAACGATATTTCAATCCACACTCCCCGTGTGGGGAGCGACTGACACACCAATTTCGCTTGCAAGCGCCTTTTGAATTTCAATCCACACTCCCCGTGTGGGGAGCGACATCCCGACCTTGACTTTTTACAAATCTTCGGGAGATTTCAATCCACACTCCCCGTGTGGGGAGCGACATGCGAGTATGCGTGGGCGTCGTTCGATAAGGTGGCATTTCAATCCACACTCCCCGTGTGGGGAGCGACGCTTGTGGGTATGGCTCGACCACGACCACCACAACATTTCAATCCACACTCCCCGTGTGGGGAGCGACCGGCAGCGTGTCGCACAACGCGCTGTCCGAAATATTTCAATCCACACTCCCCGTGTGGGGAGCGACTGACGATGGTCGCACCATCAGCGCAGACCAACGCAAATTTCAATCCACACTCCCCGTGTGGGGAGCGACGGATATTAAAGGGGATCCAGAGGCAAATGATGGAATTTCAATCCACACTCCCCGTGTGGGGAGCGACTTTGAGGTTGTACATCTGCGGCTGATGCTCCGGATTATTTCAATCCACACTCCCCGTGTGGGGAGCGACCGAAAAAATCGGTAAATCACGCGGCTATGTCGGAATTTCAATCCACACTCCCCGTGTGGGGAGCGACCTCATCCGGATTTTGTGGCAAAACAACAGGCTGCCATTTCAATCCACACTCCCCGTGTGGGGAGCGACATGAGATTGCCGCAACCCCACATCGATAGCAGCGATTTCAATCCACACTCCCCGTGTGGGGAGCGACCGTATCATGGTGTGACGCCCCCCTGCCCCACTATTTCAATCCACACTCCCCGTGTGGGGAGCGACCGAGATTATTCTAAGGGGTGATATGTTGGCTGAAATATTTCAATCCACACTCCCCGTGTGGGGAGCGACTTGCAGACACGGGAGGGGAACGCCCTGAAACTTACATTTCAATCCACACTCCCCGTGTGGGGAGCGACCATGTCCGTGTGATGTGGCATCAGCGCGGTTGTATTTCAATCCACACTCCCCGTGTGGGGAGCGACGTTTTCGACGGCTTTCTTTAGCGCCGATTTAAGCATTTCAATCCACACTCCCCGTGTGGGGAGCGACGTCGTGGTCGCGAGATAAACGGTTGTAGACGGAATTTCAATCCACACTCCCCGTGTGGGGAGCGACATGTATGTCGTAAGCAATTTGGCGGCAAATAATTATTTCAATCCACACTCCCCGTGTGGGGAGCGACGTTACTATCGGATTTGTAACTGACATGCTGATTATTTCAATCCACACTCCCCGTGTGGGGAGCGACTAATTGGCTAAACTCATTAGACGAAGGAACTAAATTTCAATCCACACTCCCCGTGTGGGGAGCGACAACAAACTGGATGTCTATAAAAATGTCATGCGACAATTTCAATCCACACTCCCCGTGTGGGGAGCGACCTGGCTCAATGAGAACGTTAACGACAGAGGTCAATTTCAATCCACACTCCCCGTGTGGGGAGCGACCTGATGCGCTTCGAGCCGGCTAACTTAACGCCAAATTTCAATCCACACTCCCCGTGTGGGGAGCGACGTATTTTCATTATGATATGACTTCTGATTATTGGACATTTCAATCCACACTCCCCGTGTGGGGAGCGACTTTTTTCTTTGCCGCCTTCGGGGTGTCGGCGTAAATTTCAATCCACACTCCCCGTGTGGGGAGCGACCCTGCAAAGTCGGAAATGCCATCAGTTCAAACGTATTTCAATCCACACTCCCCGTGTGGGGAGCGACAGTGCGATATACACGCCAGCGCAACCACAGACACATTTCAATCCACACTCCCCGTGTGGGGAGCGACCGCAATTTCCCGATAGCGCCAGCGACTACGCTGCCATTTCAATCCACACTCCCCGTGTGGGGAGCGACACCAATACAAAAAGCGCCAAAAGTCGCAGGTGTCATTTCAATCCACACTCCCCGTGTGGGGAGCGACCGCATTCGTTGCACAACATCAAAAGTTCGTAACGATTTCAATCCACACTCCCCGTGTGGGGAGCGACTGATTTTGCAAGGTCGCCCGTGCTTCGCTTGCTCTTATTTCAATCCACACTCCCCGTGTGGGGAGCGACTTAGCCGCCCTTCGCGGCACTCTTTGCAGACTTATTTCAATCCACACTCCCCGTGTGGGGAGCGACTCAAGACCGAGACTGGAGCAAAACCGAAATAATAATTTCAATCCACACTCCCCGTGTGGGGAGCGACGCTTTGCAGACTTGAAAATCCTAAAACCAATAGATTTCAATCCACACTCCCCGTGTGGGGAGCGACTTAATGGTTTCTTCTTTCTTGGCTTTGTATGCAATTTCAATCCACACTCCCCGTGTGGGGAGCGACTTTGAGGATGGACAAGGCTCTTTGTTGCCGGATATTTCAATCCACACTCCCCGTGTGGGGAGCGACTCAAAGCATTTCAAAAGCTTGCTGACTGGGCGACACCGATTTCAATCCACACTCCCCGTGTGGGGAGCGACTATTTACAGGCTATTGCCTATAAAACTACTTTTATTTCAATCCACACTCCCCGTGTGGGGAGCGACGAACAACGACTTATATTGGTATCATCAAGATTGACATTTCAATCCACACTCCCCGTGTGGGGAGCGACGGGTACATTATTGTCTAGCGTTGATACTGCGAGTATTTCAATCCACACTCCCCGTGTGGGGAGCGACAAGGGCTTCGCTCTTCCTCATTCCAGTAGCCGCAAATTTCAATCCACACTCCCCGTGTGGGGAGCGACCTCTGCCTTGATGCCGAACACATGGTACTTGTCACAATTTCAATCCACACTCCCCGTGTGGGGAGCGACACACACGATTACATAAGTGCCGCCAACCGGCACAAATTTCAATCCACACTCCCCGTGTGGGGAGCGACATGCAGAAGAATGGGACGAAAAATACTACTGCGTATTTCAATCCACACTCCCCGTGTGGGGAGCGACAAGACTATTTTAGTTGTCACGCCTGCGATATTCCACATTTCAATCCACACTCCCCGTGTGGGGAGCGACGAGGATTTTCAACAATCACATCAATAACAGCCGTATTTCAATCCACACTCCCCGTGTGGGGAGCGACATACCATTGCCCGTATCGCGTCTTAATCTGGTCTAATTTCAATCCACACTCCCCGTGTGGGGAGCGACACCCCTTGTGACGCACACGACCCACAAGGCAGGCGTATTTCAATCCACACTCCCCGTGTGGGGAGCGACGTACCGCCTTAACCATTCGCCGCGTATCTCCATGTATTTCAATCCACACTCCCCGTGTGGGGAGCGACGTAATCGCGGAGACGGCCATCCTTACCGATACCAATTTCAATCCACACTCCCCGTGTGGGGAGCGACCGATACCCATGTATGTATGCCGCGCTGCTTGGCATTTCAATCCACACTCCCCGTGTGGGGAGCGACTTGGTTGTGGTCGCGAGGTACACGGTCGAGGATGGAATTTCAATCCACACTCCCCGTGTGGGGAGCGACAAAGCGTTTTGCCGTTCTTGCGCGCAACCACGATATTTCAATCCACACTCCCCGTGTGGGGAGCGACGGGTGCTGTCATAACCCCTTGGGTACGGGTCGCAAGTATTTCAATCCACACTCCCCGTGTGGGGAGCGACCCGATAGTTTTCAGATGCTTGATAGCGCAATCAAAATTTCAATCCACACTCCCCGTGTGGGGAGCGACCTGCTCTTGATGTTGCTGATTTTGGTATTAGGGTCATTTCAATCCACACTCCCCGTGTGGGGAGCGACGATACTACTGCATCCACCCAAAATGCGCATAGTCATTTCAATCCACACTCCCCGTGTGGGGAGCGACGTGTATAATCTTCATCATAAATCAATTCAGGACATTTCAATCCACACTCCCCGTGTGGGGAGCGACGGAGGACAGTGGCGCACATCGTTTATGTAAGTCCGCATTTCAATCCACACTCCCCGTGTGGGGAGCGACTTGTTTGGGCGGTTGTTGAGTGGGTTTATGTTAATTTCAATCCACACTCCCCGTGTGGGGAGCGACATTCTCTCACAATCTGCATTAACAAATTTCATAAAATTTCAATCCACACTCCCCGTGTGGGGAGCGACTTGAATCATTATCGGTCATTGATGCGCGATTACAGATTTCAATCCACACTCCCCGTGTGGGGAGCGACAGAAAATCCAATTGGTGTAATGTCTACCATATATAATTTCAATCCACACTCCCCGTGTGGGGAGCGACACAACAAATCGCCTAAAAGCACACCACCATCTGATTTCAATCCACACTCCCCGTGTGGGGAGCGACAATAATTATTGGAGATACTATGTTTGTTGGGTTTATTTCAATCCACACTCCCCGTGTGGGGAGCGACTAGGTTTGATTATTTTTGTACATTTACTTTTAATATTTCAATCCACACTCCCCGTGTGGGGAGCGACAGCCATAGTGACGATTACCGCTGTGGCAGCCACAGATTTCAATCCACACTCCCCGTGTGGGGAGCGACCAAGAACAAGGGCCACATAAGGCAACTCACTCGGATTTCAATCCACACTCCCCGTGTGGGGAGCGACACACTTCCATGGGGTTGTTAGGGGGATTCGTCTTATTTCAATCCACACTCCCCGTGTGGGGAGCGACTTCATGGAGGTACCATGAGACAGACGGGGAAGATAATTTCAATCCACACTCCCCGTGTGGGGAGCGACTTTGAAAATTCATTGTCAAGCCGCAGATGTTCCCATTTCAATCCACACTCCCCGTGTGGGGAGCGACCATCAAGATTGACGAACCGCAGATACTTCGACACATTTCAATCCACACTCCCCGTGTGGGGAGCGACTAGAAAAAGAGGGGCTGTATTGTGACCATCCATACACAATTTCAATCCACACTCCCCGTGTGGGGAGCGACAGGCGATACGAGAAAGCAGGGAGCATATAACGATATTTCAATCCACACTCCCCGTGTGGGGAGCGACTTAATGGTTTCTTCTTTCTTGGCTTTGTATGCAATTTCAATCCACACTCCCCGTGTGGGGAGCGACCGAGTTCGTTTCTTCTGCTGCGCAGTTTGTCGCCATTTCAATCCACACTCCCCGTGTGGGGAGCGACATCGTATCCGGCCAACCACATGTAGTCCACGCCATTTCAATCCACACTCCCCGTGTGGGGAGCGACCCTGCGGTACATATCATCCGAATCGTTCTACCGTATTTCAATCCACACTCCCCGTGTGGGGAGCGACCACCTCTGCTGTCCTTCAATCTGTCCGCCCGTACCAATTTCAATCCACACTCCCCGTGTGGGGAGCGACCATCTATATAATGGCATTACAGCCACCGACACAATATTTCAATCCACACTCCCCGTGTGGGGAGCGACGCGGTTTTGAGTGAGCAGCCACATGAGTGACACCGATTTCAATCCACACTCCCCGTGTGGGGAGCGACAGTATCGACAATACGCCAAGCATCAGGTCTAGTAAAATTTCAATCCACACTCCCCGTGTGGGGAGCGACTTATGACGAACTGCAAAATGAGTTTAACAGTAGGATTTCAATCCACACTCCCCGTGTGGGGAGCGACATAAGGTGAACCAACAAGCCACCGCCTACCGATAATTTCAATCCACACTCCCCGTGTGGGGAGCGACGGTATGGGTTGCTATTCTTGTCGTTGTTGTCTTTTGATTTCAATCCACACTCCCCGTGTGGGGAGCGACTTGACCCAACCGTTTACGGTGTCGATACCGTTGATTTCAATCCACACTCCCCGTGTGGGGAGCGACTTCCCGCCGTTGCGCTGAATCTCAATTGCTTTTAATTTCAATCCACACTCCCCGTGTGGGGAGCGACTAAACATATAAATCAGGTGTTTGCACTCCATAGCATTTCAATCCACACTCCCCGTGTGGGGAGCGACTACTGTCGCTGTCGTCCATACGGTAAGAGCATACATTTCAATCCACACTCCCCGTGTGGGGAGCGACCCCACGCCGGCGGCCTCTCCAACGACTGACCGGGCATTTCAATCCACACTCCCCGTGTGGGGAGCGACTGCGGCGATTTCAAATTGCTTGTACCGTTCACGATTTCAATCCACACTCCCCGTGTGGGGAGCGACGCGCGGGAAATGCGCGACGTTGAAAGCACGATCCATTTCAATCCACACTCCCCGTGTGGGGAGCGACCCCGTCGCGCGTCTTAAATACGACGGCAAGGCATTTCAATCCACACTCCCCGTGTGGGGAGCGACGGGTATTACAAAGTTCAAGTAGGCGCGTTTAGCGTATTTCAATCCACACTCCCCGTGTGGGGAGCGACCATTTCAAGTCGAATTGTATAGATGTTATAAAGCATTTCAATCCACACTCCCCGTGTGGGGAGCGACACACCAGAGCCGCCAGAGCGGGACGAAGAGGACATTTCAATCCACACTCCCCGTGTGGGGAGCGACCTCGGACGCGGTAATAAGTCCCGCTTCGGAATATTTCAATCCACACTCCCCGTGTGGGGAGCGACCCCTCGTTTTCCGGAACGATTATACCGACAAGGCATTTCAATCCACACTCCCCGTGTGGGGAGCGACCCGCGTTTCCATGTTGTGCTTCAACGCAACGTTCAAATTTCAATCCACACTCCCCGTGTGGGGAGCGACATCGCGGGAGATACCCCAGCGACGTGTACTTTGTATTTCAATCCACACTCCCCGTGTGGGGAGCGACCGTGAAATGATTGTTTTTCCCGTCGCCCGTGAAATTTCAATCCACACTCCCCGTGTGGGGAGCGACCGCGCTATTCTGATACAAGCGCCGTACAGCTTCATTTCAATCCACACTCCCCGTGTGGGGAGCGACCTTTTCTTCATCACTCACCGCCGCGTATTCTTTGCATTTCAATCCACACTCCCCGTGTGGGGAGCGACCAACGACTGACCAGGCGAAAAATATTGAACGTTATTTCAATCCACACTCCCCGTGTGGGGAGCGACATGTTTTCCCCAACTCACACAAGCATGCGGCACATTTCAATCCACACTCCCCGTGTGGGGAGCGACAGCAAAAATGCACAATACCGGCCTGGAACGATATGCATTCCTACAAAAAGCAACTAGAACACTATACATCCAGTATAAATACAATAGATAATAAACACTTTGCTCGTGGTTCGCACCAATAGAGCCGGTGCGAACCTACCACAAAACTCATGTAAGCTTATGGTTCGCACTATACCAAAAGCGTACCCTCAATATCCACCGAGGGTTTTGCTCCGATATGCTCGACCTTGCTGCGATAGTTATTGCCAAGAAAGTAAAATCGCAAACTATCTTTTTCTTTATCAATAATCTGCTCTAAGATGTGTTGAACTTCACGGAATTTGGCGGCATCCAGTACGCATTCAAACACTGAGTTTTGCACACGCTGTCCATAGTTTACACACTGCTTTGCAACCTTTCGCAACCGTTTTTTGCCTGCAGCTGTCTCGGTGTTCACATCATAGGTAATCAGTATAAGCATAATACTTACCTACTTCCACAAAAATACGGGGTAATCATCAAGATCATCGCGCAGATATCGTGCAAGCAGCAAAGCCTGAACGTGCGGTACCAACCCCCATTCAATTTTTTCCTCAAGATAGGGATGGGTAATCTTGTCCTGTTTCTTTTCCTGCCAAGCACGCAGGACTGCTTTGCGTGTATCATCATCCATTATCACCGCCCCGCTTTCCTTTTGTGAGAAACCCTTACCATTTATCTCGCGACGATTGATAAGCGAGATGACAAAACGGTCGGCATATACACTGCGCAGTTCCTCCATCAAATCAAGGGCAAGTGAAATACGCCCGGGTCGATCACGGTGTAAAAAGCCTACGTAGGCATCCAGTCCTACGCCTTCTAATGCGGCGCTGCAGTCATGCGCAAGCAGCGTATATGCAAAAGAGAGCAGCGCATTCACATTGTCCAGTGGCGGACGTCGGTTGCGTCCTGTAAAATGGAAATCATCCTTTTGCTGCAGGATAAGCTCGTCCAGCACGCCGAAATAGCAGCTTGCAGCCTCACCTTCAAGTCCGCGCAGGCGAGCAGCATCCTCACAATCATTGACGGAAGAGATTGCGGATGCAAGCAGTGAAGAAGCGGTTTTGACTCGTGCGGTATCAATGCGCTGGGAATGATCACGGGTTGCACGCTCTAAAACCCAGCGGGAGTTATACAGCTTGCCCAGAATGAAACGGCGCGCCAGACGTACGCTTGCGGCGGCATCTTCACTGAGGCGGTACTGTGTTTTACGCAGGGTAACGTTGCCGTTTGTCTGCCCGACAACACGGCACAAAAAGCGGCCGTGTGTGCTTAAAAAGCTAAGTGCAGGCCCGAACCTTGCACATCTGCCCATCAGTGCGGGGCTTGCGCCGGTATAGCCAAAGGCGAGAATGCTTTCAAGGTTATGCAGTGGAATGCGCGCCGCCTCTTGCCCATCCTTGAGCACCACAACATTCTCTCCATCAAGTGATAGATAGGTATCGGGGGAGGTTACATACAGTGTGTTGAGCAGCTTTTTCATAAGCGTTCCCTCCTAGTTTTGCAACTCGCTGATTCGGCTGGCCAGATATTCGCTCACCGGACGGGCTTTCAACAGCTTAGGCAGACATAGATCCTTTAAGGAGCATGCGCCGCATGCTTTGGTGACTTTCACCCGCGGTGTATATCTGCGATGATACAGCTCATGCATCTCGGCGAACATGGCGGCAACCCTTTCTCTTAACGCTCCGTCGATAGTCACGTGCACGCGGCGTGCGGTCTCGCCATAATACAGAAAACCATGATCTACGGTACAGCCGAGCATCTCCGAGAGGCAAATGGCCTGTGCCGCGAGTTGCAATACATCCTCGTCGCCCTCTTTGGGTTTGCCGCGTTTGTATTCGACGGGCACAGGCAGGAACAAACCGTCCCTGCCGTTTAATGGTACACCCTTTTCGGTGCGGTGCAGTTCTACCACGTCACACACGCCGTTTATGCCCAAGGTTCTTGAAAATATCGGCATCCCGCGCGTGGTGATGATATCACCACGCGCTTCGCTGAGAGATGCATCGTGCGCCCGTTCGTGCAGGATGTTGCCCTCCACGGTCAGCAGATTATCACACCACACCTGCTCGATGTGGATGAGTGCCCACTGTCTGCGGCAAAACGCAAAGTGCTGGATGCCGGAAAGCTGGAGGTAGTCCGCTTCGTTATAGGTCGTCATGCCATACGAATCAGTGTTACGCTTTCAGGTATATCTTCTTCCCTTGTCGTAACGGTGTAGTCAGAAAAACTGCGGGCGACTGTGGTATCGTTCTTGTTAATCTTAATGGTATCAAACAATTTATGAGCGGGGCAGTTGCCAAGCTCGCTTGCATGCTTGAATATGTACAATCCGCGCACAGCCATTTTTCCTCTTGCTGCGGAATGGTCATGCTCAAACATGTTGATGATGGCCTCCCACAGCAGGGTAAGGTCATCTTCGCTAAAACCGGTGGATTTGCGCGCAAGGTTTGCGGACACATAGCCATCCACGCGATAGAGTGCGTAGGGGATAATATGCTTGCGGCCCATCTCGGTTTCCTTCTTCTTTGCATCTTCTTCGGTGGTAATTGCAACACGTGTAATCGTTACTTCCTGCTGTACGATAGGATCAATGCTTTTTGCAAACCCAATCTGTACCGGGCCGCGAACCTGCCCGCAGTTGAGCCTTGCTTTGACAAACGTCACCATGACAGCGCCAAAGGTACGGATATCAAAGTATTTTTTACACATGAAATCCCGAATTGTTTCATCGATATCGCCCTTTTTCTCTTGTGCCTCTTTTTCATCTTTCACGCCAGCATGAGCAAACGCCTGCTTTTCCTTCGTTACCAGCGCCGCGCCTTCTTTAATGTAGATGCTATACCCGTCGCTGTTTTCTTTTAAGGTTTCAACATAGTTGCGGATTTTGCGCTTTAAACACACATCGGTCACAATGCCGTAGCCAGTTTCTGCATCGATGCGCGGCATATTGCCTGCGTCGGGGTCTCCGTTGGGGTTACCGTTCTCCACATCAAACAACACGCTGAATTCATACCTGTTTTTAATAATCTCACTCATGATTCCTTGTCCTCCTTATTGTCTTCTTTTTTCGCATAAAATGAATTGTGCTGGTGGTAGTAGCCCAGGATAAATACACCCTGTTCTTCTGAGGTAAGGCGCGGGGGATATGGTTGCCCCTCCATCTTCATCAACTCATATATTTCCGAAATGAGTTTTTCGTACACCTTTCCATATTCACCCTTAGAGGTATGGTTTTGGGAAAGCTTTACGAGGTTTGGGAACACGCTTGCGGGAGTACTGCACGCCGAGGTGAAGTATCGGTCCTTAATGGTCGAGTTAATACCACGGTTTGCATCGAGCTGCGCTTTTTCCAATACAGCAAAAAGCCGCCCAAACAGATATGCCTTGTTGTCACTGTTTTTGTTTAAGCCCACGGTAAGTTCCTCCTTGTTCTTTCCGGTTTTTATATTTTTGCGGATCAGGTAGGCCTTGATAATCGCTGCCTTGCAGTAGCTGATTTCATCCCCCGCGCGAATGCGTGTCAATACTGCATTAAAAAGCTGCGTGGGATAGGGTTGTCCGGTGAGGATTGCGCGAAGGACTGAGCCTGCAAGCAATGGGGAAGGGGACTTATCGCTTGCCTTTGGGGAAACCGTTTCATTGAGCAGTCGCCACAATGAAAGGATGTCGGGTTCTTTGGGAGACCGTTTTTGTATGCGAAGATGTTCGTAGTGAAGGGCGGTTTTTTCAACAAATCTCCCAAAGCTATCGCAAACAAAGAAGCGGACGGCAAGTCTTGCAGCGTTGGGGGAGATACCCAATACATAAAAGGAAACATTGTTGTCGAACGCTTCGGTGTAGTTTCCAATCGGTGCGCCATTTGCGATTTTTTTCAGCACGCCTTTTACCTCGCGGACAGCTCGTTCGTCTCTTACAGGCGCCGAAGTAAGATTTTTTTCCTCAAGCTCAGAAGGATCAAATAGCATAGCTGCATAGTCCTGATAGCCTGGATCTGTGGTTTCAGCCCAAAATACAACGGTGGTATCACCCAGAAAAAGCCGGTGTGCGCTATCGGCAATGAGATGATTAAGCACGGTAGTATAAGCAAAAGTCGCACGTTCGCTAACAGGGGCATTGAGCCCTTGTTCCTCATTACGCCCGTAAGAATCATACGCACGAGCATTAAAAGATACGATTGCGGCTCCCACAGATTGAGCACCGCGCACCCCTTTGATGCTGGGGTGCAGTCTTGCGGCAGGAGCAAGCTCTCCGGTAACAAGGCAGGGTAACATGGCACTGCTACTGGGCGCGTTTTTATACCGTTCCCAAGCAGCGAGAACCAATTGATCTTCATGTATAAACCCACTGCCGTCCAAACGGAATACAATGCCTCCGCCGTCACAAAGTTCGTCCAGACAGTCTGTTAATGCTTCATGCTCCCCGGCTTTATCGGGGTCCCAATTTGTAACATAGGACACTACGGCCCTTGCTGCGTCGCAGTCCACTTCACTTAAAAGCTTAACGTGCAACGCCTTAAAGCTCTCAAAACACTGCTTGGCTCGTTCCGGCTTTCCTTTTTTGTCCACGCCAAGCATGTACGAAGAGTTTTCGCACAAGAAGTTTGAACTTACCCCGCTTGTCTTTTTCACCGGTTCCGGCACCAGTCGTTTTTGCGGAATTTCTTTGCCTTTTGCATTTTTGTTTTTTAGCGGAAGAACATTGATTAGCTCCCCGTTTTTGGACAAAACAAGTGCGTAAGACACATTTACCATACCGTACCCCGGCCGTGGAATACCACTTTGCTCATCCTGCGCCAAAATGTCGTAATATTTTGCAAGGGATTGCAAAATCATAGTGTCACCTCCTTGCTTCCACATCGGTCAGGTCAATCACCCCGTCCTTCATTACAGCGCGGAAAAACATGGGCCGAATGTCCTCTAAATCTGCAAAATCCATGTCGTATAGCATGTACCCTAGGTCGGTCTCGCCGGAAAACGGTGTTTTTGGCGTACTTTCCGGTGCAGGTTCGAAATGGGCGGGGAACTCTCTGCACCCAAAGCAGGGGGCATGATAGCACTTTCCTTCCCGGATACGCCGCAAGGCGATATTGTAGTGCTTTTCGGGGGTGTCCTCCACGCCGGCCTTGTCGGTCAACTCAAAATGCGCGTGGATGATATAGCACACATCCCGCAACACCATGGACGCGCGCTGTTGACGATCCTCGGTGGTATTGATATAGGGCAGTTCGTTTTTTGTGCCGTTCATCACCTTGCGTACGCTGGATGCTAAAATTTTGCTGCTTACTTCATTACGGCGGATGTTGGAGAAACGGATATCGTTGCAGACATAAATCCGGTCGATTACCCATCGGATGGCAGGCTTCCAATAGATGGCCTCGATTAACCCCCGTGCCGCCGAGGGGGTAATCACATCGTAGCTGACGCGCTCTACCTTCATTTCGGGGCGGGTGAACAGAGCATATTCACCCCACACTCTAAGCGAAATTCCATAACCCATACAATCAACTCCTTTTTATTGTTTAGATATAGATACCGTTTCCGCCCTCTCTAACAATCTGTAAACCCGTTCGGTTATTATACATGCCGCTGCCCTCCTTTAGAATATAGATTTCTTTATATGGAATGCATTCGAGGTTTCCGGTGCCCAGCAGTCCTTGGAACTCCGGCTCATACACCGTTACAGTGTAGCGTTGCAGGGCTCTTAAAGCAGCACCGATATGCTCGGAGGTTCGCAGCAGTTCTATCGTTTGTTTTGCTATATCGTCATATGGGATAATAATAGAACGGGTGGTATTTTCAATGAGCTTAAATCTATCTGAGATATCTGCAAAGTTAAAATGGGCACCAATAATCCCCTTTTCCAGTTCGTCGACGATTCCTTTTTCATCGAGCCTATTACCCTCAAGCTCATAAAGCTCGCTGAAATACTCTTTGATTGCCTGAGGAGAAAGAATGTCCTCGTGTCTGCGCATAACACCTCTTGCCACGGCAATCGGACGCTGAAAGGCTGCGGGCTGGCGCCGGGAATACTCCTCCTCCGGCTCAAATACAAAAACATTACCGGGTACGGCATTGCCAACCGCATCTTTTAGCTTGCCTTCGCGATTACAGCGCCCTGCGGATTGAATGATGGAATCCAGCCCGCTTACCGAACGGTACACGACAGGAAAATCGACATCAACACCGGCCTCAATCAGCCTTGTTGATACCACGCGGCAAGCAAGGCCGTCGCGCAGGCGGAAACGAACCAGTTCGATAACCTCGCCGCGGTGCGCAGGACACATCAACGTGGAAAGATGAAACGCATCGTCTTTACCCAGCAGCTCGTACACCGCAAGCGCGTGTTTACGCGTATTGACAATACAAAGAGATTGGTTGTGTGACATCAATTCTTCGGATAACGCAGCGGATTCAAGCCTACCGCGTTGTACAACGCGTGTTCGGCGAAACATAGTGTACAGCTCTTCGGCATCCTCGCAGATTTCACGAGGGATTATTCCTTTTGGCAAAACAGCATTCAGAGCGGGTTGTGTGGCGCTGCACAAAACAACGGAGGAGTGGTAGTTTTGCACAAGCTCACATAATGCGCGAACACAGGGAACAAGATAGTTGACCGGCAGCATCTGTGCCTCATCAAGAATAATGACGCTGTTTGCCATGTTGTGCAGTTTGCGGCAACGTGAGGATTTATGGGCAAACAATGATTCAAAGAACTGCACATTCGTAGTTACCACAATAGGAATATCCCAGTTTTCTGAGGACAGCTTGAGCCTGTTTTTTACGAGGTCCTCATCATCTGTAAAATCAAAGTTCGAGTGGTGCTGCAACACATTTTTCTGGCCAAGCAATTCTTCAAACACCTTGGCATTTTGCTCGATAATTGATGTATAAGGTATTACATAGATAATTCGGTCCATATCGTGTTTTTTAAGATGCTCCAAAGCAAATGCCAGCGAGGATAGTGTTTTACCGCCGCCGGTGGGTACGGTAAGCGTAAACAGGCCCTTTTCCATTTCGGCCGATAGCCTGCAGCTGGATAGAATATCGGCACGTTTTTGGTTAATCAGTCCATCGCTAGAAAACTCGCTCATACGGCGATTGAGCAGGTCTAAAAAAGCGGGGAAGTCGTAGTTTGCGATGCGGTTAATCTTTCCTTCCTGCATGAATTGCTCCGTGTCCAGAAAATCCGCATCCACCAAACAGGAATAAAGCATGCGTATGTATAAGGATAATGAAAATCCGCCCTTGCCAACCGGCTTGAGAACAGGTCGGGGCAAAGATGAAAACGCCTGTTTATCAAGCTCATCAAACAATGCATCATAGGCGGGCAGATCGGTTTTTTTGAGACGTGCGGCAAGCGTTTTCTCTGCGCCGGTATCCGAACTGTCGCCCGCATTAAGCAGTCCGGTATGGTGTCCGGCAATACAATAAGCAATCAGTCTGCCGAACGGCCCCAGCTTGTCCGCTTCACGCGCACCTGCTGTGGAATGGTCGCACCGCTCTTTTCCGCCGAGGATACGCCGCTGAAAGGCCTCAGAATACTTGCCGGCATCATGCAGCAGCCCTGCACGGTACCCGTACTCCTCTGCGCCAAAGGCTGCGGCAAACTTTTGTGCGAGACTTGCCGTCCCTTTTAGATGCTCCAGTAGGGATTGTTCCTTTCCGTTTTCGTCACGCTTGTGTCCAATAAACATAAAAACCACCTCTTTCAAAATTATAACAGGGATATTGTGAAAATACCACACAATATTACCAAACGTTCGATTTTACTATACAACATTATCTGTCCCAAAGAATTCTCAGTTTTATTATGATAAGTAATCTAACTTTATGTATTAAGCTGAAAAAAGAGTTTATGGCACATAATGACATATTATTATACTACACATATGTTGTAGTATAATTGTTGCCTAGGGCATGGATTGAAATATGCTTATGTTCATATGAACGGGTGGCCTGTCACTCTCCGAACGGGGAGTGTGGATTGAAATTGTAATAATATTTTTGTAGGTTTAGTGAAAACCTGCCGCAAGCCCTCGACAGTATCTGTCGGGGGCTTGCGCTGTTTAGCAGTAAATATCATCCCGCCATAACTTTGCGCACCCCCGCGCCTTTTCTTGCATATAATTAAAAAACAATGTAAAAGTTCTTGACAGCCGTAACGCTTTTCTGCTATACTGAGCTAAATCAGCACAAGGAGAACGCATTTTTATGATGACTTCGTTTGCAATCGTCAACATTATTATCGTCATTATCGCTCTAGTCGTCGGACTAGTCAGTGATGATGTTAATTGTGTTGCGCTGCAAACAGGGGACCGATGAAGAGGCACCTATTTTAGGACGCCTTGTAAATCAAGGATAATTGCAATCCCTGCAGTGAACACACTGCAGGGATTTTTGTTTTTTCAGGAAATTTATGTCACACAGATAGTTGTACGGTTAATATTTCAGTGAACTGTCCGGCTTGTCGCCGGTGAAAAGGAAGGATACACACCATGTTTACACTGCTGCTTACTGTGGCGCTGGTCGCCACCATGGTCATTGCTGTTGCTGTCACCGGCTCCGGTGCGGGGTTTGTCCAGGCGGATGATGCTGCGCAGTACTGATGCAAAGCATGTACACCGCCGCGGAAAACTGCCGGAGCGCCGGAAGCCCGCATATGGAACATGGAAATAAGCAGCACGAAAGGATGGATTACGATTGAAATTGACAGGCGCGCAGATTTTGATACAAACACTCATAGAGCAGGGCGTAGATACCGTGTTCGGCTACCCGGGCGGCGCGGTGCTTAACATCTACGATGAGCTTTATGAAAGTGCCGATAAAATTACCCATTATATCACCTGCCACGAGCAGGGCGCCGCACACGCGGCAGACAGCTACGCAAGGGCAAACGGAAAAACGGGCGTAGTAATCGCAACCTCCGGTCCCGGCGCCACAAACCTTGTAACCGGCATCGCCACCGCTTATCTCGACAGCACCCCACTGGTCGCGATTACCGGCAACGTAGCCACTGCGTTGATTGGACGCGACAGCTTTCAGGAGGTAGACATCACCGGTATCACCATGCCCGTTACCAAGCATAACTACATTGTTAAGGATATTACAAAGCTTGCTGATACGGTGCGCGAGGCCTTTGTTATCGCCAACAGCGGCAGAAAAGGCCCCGTGCTCATCGACATCCCCAAGGATGTTCAAACCGGGACCTGCGATTATCAGCCGCAGAGCAAACCACAGGTGACAGCGGTTTACACCGAGGATCACATCGAGGAATGCCGTTATGCGGCGGAGATTATTGCAGCGGCAAAGCGTCCATACATCTACGCGGGCGGCGGTGTGGTGGCATCCGAGGCGACCGAGGAACTGATTAAGCTTGCAGAGCACATTGACGCTCCGATAGGCCTTAGCATGATGGGGCTGACCGCCGTGCCAAGCGACCATCCCCTCAATTTTGGCATGGTGGGGATGCACGGACGCTTTGCCGCGAACCGTGCATTGCACAAGAGCGATGTTATTATCGCCATCGGCACCCGGTTTTCTGACCGCGCTACCGGCAACAAAACCGAGTTTTCGGGCGGGCGCAAGGTAGTGCACATCGATATCGATCCCGCGGAGATCGGCAAAAACATCTCGGCGTACACCGGCATCATCGGCGATATCAAGGAGCTTTTAACCACATTGTTTGCGCTCATCCCCAAAAGTGAGCATCCCGAATGGCATGCTGACGCACAGGGCTATAAAAACGGCCGCCGCAACCGTATTGATATGCAGGAGGGCTGCTTAAACCCACAGCTTATCATCGAATCGATCAGCCGTTTTGCGGGGGAAGACACGGTAATCGCCACCGATGTTGGACAGCACCAGATGTGGACGGCGCAGTATTATCCCTTCCGTAAGCCCCGTACCTTTTCCACCAGCGGCGGGCTTGGCACCATGGGCTACGGCATGGGCGCCGCCATCGGTGCATGCATTGCACGCGGCAAGCAGCGTACGGTACTGTTTACCAGCGACGGCAGCTTTCATATGAACATGTCCGAGCTTGCTACGGCGGTAAGCTTCCGGCTTCCCATCGTAGTGGTGCTGCTCAACAACAACGCGCTTGGTATGGTGCGCCAGTGGCAGACCCAGTTCTTTAGCAAACGCTATTCGCAGACGACGCTTAACCGCAAGACCGACTATGTTAAGCTTGCCGAGGCGTTCGGCGGCGCGGGTGCGGTTGTGGAACGCCCCGAGCAGCTTGACCATGCACTCAAACAGGCGTTTGTATCCGACGGGCCGTTTGTGCTCGACTGCCGCATCGATTGTGATGAGCGCGTGCTGCCCTTTATTCCGCCGGGCGGCGGCATGAAGGATATCATCCTCAAATAACCCTGAGAATATGAGAGGAGCTACCTGATATGAATCAAGACCAGTTTATTGTTTCGGCGCTTGTAAACAACCGATTCGGCGTGCTGACGCGTATTGCGGGCTTGTTTTCCAAACGCGGCTTTAACATCGATTCGCTTACTGTCGGCGTGACGGAGGACCCCGAAATCTCGCGTATGACCATCGTTTCCACCGGTGATGAATATGTGAAGAATCAAATTGTCAAGCAGCTTGAGAAGCTGGTGGATGTAAAGCTTGTACAGCTCATGGACCCCGACAACACCGTTTCGCGCGAGCTGTTGATTATTAAGCTTAACATTGCCCCCGGTAATCGCCACGAGGTAATGGAAGCGGTGCAGATATTCCGCGCGAAGGTTATTGATCTTGCCCAACATACCGTGACGGTGGAGATTACCGGTGACCGCAAAAAACTAGACGCGTTTGTGGAATATCTCCGCCCGTATAACATCATTGAGACCTGCCGCACAGGCGTTACCGCAATCGGACGTGCGGGCTACTGTCTGGAGGCATAGTTGCAGTAAGACTAATAGTTTTATCGGAACACAAGCGCGGCCGGGGTCGGCAGCGCTGACCGTGTTTATGCTAATCCGGCTCATTTGCTATATTATATAAAAAGTTTGGAGGAAAAAAACAATGGCAAAGCTATTCTACGAAAAGGACTGTGATCTCGGGGTACTCAAAAACAAAACGGTGGCGATTATCGGCTATGGCAGTCAGGGGCATGCACATGCACTGAACCTGCACGAAAGCGGCATCAAGGTAATCGTCGGGCTGTACGAGGGCTCGCCCTCCGCACAGCGTGCGCGCGAGCAGGGACTCACCGTTATGGTGACGGCGGACGCGGTAAAGGCGGCAGATGTTGTAATGATTCTCATCAACGACGAAAAGCAGCCTGCGATGTACGAGCGTGACATCAAACCAAACCTTCGCCCCGGCATGACGCTGATGTTTGCGCATGGCTTTAACATCCACTTCGGGCAGATTGCGCCCCCGCAGGACATTG
Source organism: Bacillota bacterium (assembly GCA_023421245.1). Lineage (GTDB taxonomy): Bacteria > Bacillota > Clostridia > Oscillospirales > Ruminococcaceae > Acetanaerobacterium. The sequence goes on from JAEZTV010000009.1 coordinate 107,275, forward strand.
ATGTTATCATGATTGCGCCCAAGGGCCCGGGTCACACCGTGCGCAGCCAGTTTGAAGAGGGCAAGGGTGTACCCTGCCTGATTGCGGTACATCAGGATGCTACCGGCAGCGCGTTTTCTACAGGGCTTGCCTATGCACTGGGCATTGGCGGCGCAAGAGCGGGCGTACTGCAAACCACCTTTAAGGAAGAGACCGAGACCGACCTGTTCGGCGAGCAGGCAGTGCTTTGCGGCGGTGTAACCGCACTGATGAAGGCGGGCTTTGAAACACTCGTTGAGGCAGGCTACCAGCCCGAAAGCGCATATTTTGAATGCATCCACGAGATGAAGCTGATTATTGACCTTGTAGTGGCAGGCGGCCTTTCTATGATGCGTTACTCGATCAGTGATACTGCCGAGTACGGCGACTACACCGTGGGCAGCCGTATCATCACCGAGGAAACCAAGAAGGAGATGAAAAAGGTGCTTGGCGAGATTCAGGACGGCACCTTTGCCCGCAACTGGATTGTTGAAAACCAGGCAAACCGCCCCTACTTCAACGCAACCCGCCGGATACAGAGGGAGCACCTGTGCGAAAAGGTCGGTGCGGAACTGCGCGACAAGATGAGCTGGAAACCCGGTAAATAAGCCGCCGAATCGATCTTTTGCTGTCTATGCCCGGCACAGACAGCAGTGATACAGTCAATCAAGCGGCAGGCAAACCCTGCCGCACGCCCGGCGGCGTGGTGCCCCGGCTAAAACTGCAAAAACCTCGCCCGCACTGCGGGTGCCGCACGGAAATTTGTGCGAAATATGTTAACTATATAAGCTACCAAATGTATAAAAGAAAGCGGCGAACGGTATGATTAGCGATAACATCAAACAAGGCGCACAACGCGCGCCGCAGCGCTCGTTACTCAAGGCAAACGGCCTTGGCGACGCGCAGATACAAAAGCCGATTATCGGCATTGTCAACTCGTTTAACGAGGTGGTGCCGGGGCACACCCATCTTGACCGCCTTGCGCGTGCCGTAAAGGACGGCGTGCTGGCGGCGGGAGGTACCCCGCTTGAGATTAACACCATTGCAATCTGTGACGGTATTGCCATGGGGCATACCGGTATGAAATACTCACTGGTATCGCGCGAGGTGATTGCCGACAGCGTGGAATGTGTGGCAAGGGCTCACTGTTTTGACGGCCTGGTGTTTATGCCAAGCTGCGATAAGGTTGTGCCGGGCATGCTTATGGCGGCGGCAAGGCTGAATCTGCCGAGTATCTTTGTCTCGGGCGGGCCGATGCTCTCGCTGTGTGCGGACGACGGCATACCCATGGACCTCAACAGCGTGTTCGAGGCGGTAGGCGCGCACACCATCGGCAAAATTGACGACGAGCGTCTGTCCTACTATGAGGATAACGCCTGCCCCACCTGCGGTTCCTGCTCGGGTATGTTTACCGCAAACTCGATGAACTGCCTGTGCGAGGCGGTCGGGCTTGCGTTGCCCGGCAACGGCAGCATTCCCGCGGTATACGCGCAGCGCATCCGGCTTGCGCGGGCAGCGGGTGAGCGCATCCTTTCACTGGTAAAGGATGACGTAAAGGCGCTTGACATCCTAAACGAGCGCAGCATCCGAAACGCGCTGGTGGTGGATATGGCGCTTGGGTGCTCGACCAATACGGTGCTGCACCTTGCAGCCATCTGCTACGAAGCGGAAATACCCTTCAGCCTAGAGCTGATTAACGAAATCAGTGCGAAGACCCCGAACCTGTGCCATCTGGCACCCGCAGGCGAATATCACATGCAGGATCTATATGCGGCGGGCGGCGTAACGGCAGTGATGGCCGAGGTTGCAAAGGCGGGCCTGCTTGATACAGAGGTGCCCACTACGGCGGGCGGAACACTGGGCGAGGTGCTAAAACGCGCCCGTGTAATCAATCACGAGGTCATTCGCCCTATCGATAACCCCCATTCTCAAACCGGCGGTCTTGCGGTATTATTCGGCAACCTAGCCCCCAATGGGGCGGTGGTCAAGCGCAGTGCGGTTGATGAAAGCATGCTGGTGCACCGCGGCCGTGCAAGGGTGTTTAACAGCGAGGATGACGCAAGCCGCGCCATCTTCGGCGGTGAGATTAAAAGCGGCGACGTTGTGGTAATACGCTACGAAGGCCCCGCAGGCGGACCCGGTATGCGCGAGATGCTCTCGCCGACCTCAGCAATCGCCGGTATGGGCCTTGACAAAGAGGTCGCCCTTATTACCGACGGACGCTTTTCCGGTGCAACAAGAGGCGCTGCAATCGGTCACCTATCGCCCGAGGCGGCGCTCGGCGGCCCGATCGCATACCTGCAGGAAGGCGACATTATCTCAATTAACATCCCCGAATACAAGCTCAGTGTCGAGCTAAGTGACGAGGAGCTTGCAAAACGAAAAGTGACGATGAGGCTTAAAGAGCCGGCTCGGGTAACCGGTGTACTCAAAAAATACCAAAGCATGGTTACCAGCGCGGATAAAGGCGCGGTGCCCATCTGTCCCGATATCTAGCATCCCCAACCAACGATTATGTGTACAGGGAGAACGAACGACATGGATAGAAAGATTTTTATTTTCGACACCACCTTGCGTGACGGCGAGCAATCGCCCGGCTGCAGCATGAACCTTGAAGAGAAGATTGAGATTGCAAGGCAGCTGGAGCGCCTAAAGGTGGATATCATCGAAGCGGGCTTTGCTATCTCGAGCAAGGGCGACTTTGAGTCGATACAGACGATTGCGAAAACGGTTAAAAATTGCACCATTGCCTCGCTCTCCCGCGCACTAGAAAAGGATATCGATGCGGCGTATGAGGCGGTAAGGTATGCTGAGAGTCCGCTTATCCACACCTTTATTGCCACTTCACCCATCCATATGCAGCATAAGCTGCGCATGAAGCCCGAGCGGGTGCTTGAACAGGCTGAGACTATGGTTGCCTACGCAAAAAAGCTGTGCCCTTATGTAGAGTTTTCATGCGAGGATGCTACCCGCAGTGAGCCGGAATTTTTGGCCGAGGTGGTGCGCAGGGTAATTGCCGCGGGTGCCACGGTGGTTAATATCCCCGATACGGTTGGCTATACCACCCCGGAAGAGATGTACGCGCTCATCGACTACCTCAACAAAAACGTGGATAACATCGACCGCGCTCGCATTGCGGTGCACTGCCACAACGACCTTGGCATGGCGGTTGCAAACTCACTGGCCGGTGTGCGTGCGGGAGCGTCACAGGTGGAATGTACCATTAACGGGCTGGGCGAGCGCGCAGGCAACGCGGCGCTTGAAGAGATTGCAATGGCAATTCACACTCGCCGTCAGTCGATGGGCTGTTATACCGATATCGATACCACGCAGATTACCAAGGCAAGCCGTTTAATTTACAATACCATCGGTGTAATTCCGCCGCTTAACAAGGCGATTGTAGGCAAAAACGCGTTTGCGCACGAGTCGGGCATTCACCAGCACGGTGTTGCCGCCGAGCGCACTACCTATGAGATTATGACGCCGGAATCAATTGGCCTTAAAAAGAACAAGATGGTGCTTGGCAAGCACAGCGGCCGCCACGCGTTTGCCGACCAGTTGGCAGAGTGGGGCTATGAGCTTTCGAGCGAGGAGATCGATCTGTATTTTGCGCAGTTTAAAGACCTGTGCGATAAGAAAAAAGAGGTTACCCGCCTTGACCTTGAGGCGATTGTCTCAAGTAAGCTTCCCGCCGATAAGGGCGACTATAGGCTTAGCCGCTTTGATGTGCACGCGAGCAACTTTTCCACCGCTTCAAGCGTTGTGCGGCTGGAGAAGGACGGCGAGGAGAAAGAAGAGGTCGCGATTGGCGATGGCCCCATCGATGCATCCTTTAACGCCATCAACAAGGTTACCGGTGCACCCGAGCACTCGCTGGAGGATTACTCCATCCGCTCGGTGGGTGAGGGGCGTGACGCATTGGGTGAGGTTATGGTAAAGCTTCGCGCAGGCGACCGTATCTATACCGGCAGAGGGCTTTCCACCGACATCATCGAGGCAAGCCTGATTGCCTATCTAAGTGCAATTAACAAGCTGCTTCGTGCGGCATAAAGCTACAAGGCATAATTATATATGCGGGCGATTTTTTACCGGTCACCCGCATATATAAAATCAAACCCCGCATCTTGCCCGGCATATGCCGCGGCATACGCGTGACAACGCGGCAGCACAGCATGGCGATATGCTTCTTGATACAGCGACAGGCATGGGCCGGAAAGGTATGGTTATATAGATGAAACAGCTAGAGATATTAGATACCACCCTGCGTGATGGGGCGCAAAGCGAAGGGATATCCTTTTCGGTATCCGACAAGCTTGCTATTGTAAAGGTGCTCGACCGCTTTGGCGTTGCATATATTGAGGCGGGGAATCCGGTCTCGAACCCCAAGGATATGGAGTTTTTTGAAAAAGCACAGGAGATTGAGCTTACAAACGCAAAGCTATGCGCCTTTGGCAGTACCCGCCGCAAGAATGTGGCGGTAGAAGAGGACGAAAATGTCCGCTCGCTGCTTAGTGCAAACACCCCCGCGGTCGCGATCTTCGGCAAGTCGTGGGATCTGCATGTCACCGAGGTGCTCAAGGCGGGCTTGGAGGAAAACCTTGCGCTGGTGTACGATACCATTCATTTTATGAAGCAAAACGGCAGAGAGGTCATCTTTGATGCCGAGCATTTCTTTGACGGCTACAAGGCGGCTCCGGATTATGCGCTAAAGGTGCTGGATGCCGCAAGCAGGGCAGGCGCCGATGTGCTTTGCCTGTGCGATACCAACGGCGGTACCGATCCGATGGAGATTACCGTCATCACAAAAGCGGTGTGCGCTGCCTTCCCGGCGCTGCGTGTCGGCATTCACTGTCACAACGACATCGGCTGTGCGGTGGCAAACTCCATCCTTGCGGTGGAAGCGGGTGCGGTGCACATTCAGGGTACGTTTACCGGTATTGGCGAGCGGTGCGGCAACGCAAATCTTTCCACCATCATCCCGACGCTGCAGCTCAAAAAGGGCTATCGGTGCGTCAGCGGTTCGATGGAAAAGCTGACCTCGGCCGCGGTAAAGATTTCAGAAATTAGTAATATGAGCCTGCGCGGCAACATCCCGTATGTTGGCAGCAGTGCGTTTGCCCACAAGGGCGGCATGCACATCGACGGTGTAAACAAACTGTCGCGCAGCTTTGAACATACCCCGCCCGAATCGGTGGGCAACCACCGCCGCTTTTTGCTTTCGGAGGTTGCGGGGCGCAATGCGCTGATGGCAAAGCTTGCGGGAACGTCTCTTGCAAACGCTGTAACGGAGCAAGAGCAAACCGCCGCGCTGCTTGCGCTGCTGAAGGAAAAAGAGCATGAAGGCTACCAGTTCGAGGCGGCGGATGCCAGTTTTGAGCTTTTGGTAAAGCGGGCACTTGATTTGTTTACACCGCACTTTAGTCTTGACATGTATAAGACAAACGGCGAGTTTCCATCCCCCGATGGTGAAACCAACGCAAGTGCGATGCTTAAGATTCAGGTAGGCGGAAAGTACGAAACCACCGCTGCGGTGGGCAACGGCCCGGTGCATGCACTCGACCTTGCGCTGCGCAAGGCGCTTATGGTTTTTTACCCGCAGCTTGAGCGGGTGCACCTTACCGACTATAAGGTGCGTGTGCTGCAGGCAGAGCACGCAACCGGTGCAAAGGTACGCGTGCTGATTGAAAGCTCGGACGGTACTCAGAAATGGACGACGGTCGGCGTTTCCACCGATATTATCGCCGCGAGCTGGGAAGCGCTGGTTGACTCGATTGAATATGCGTTGACGGAAGAGTAACAGATCCTGCGCAGGATAAAAACTGTAGCTATTTGCAAAGAAAGTCTTGTTCGGAAAGGAAAGAAGTAACTATGGCAATGACAATGACGCAAAAAATCTTAGCAAGCCATTGTGGGAAAGAGGAGGTAAGCGCCGGCGACATGATTATGGCCGATCTTGACCTTGTGCTGGGCAACGATATTACCTCACCCGTTGCCATCAATGAGTATGAAAAGGCAAGCTGCGGCGAGGTATTCCACCAAAGCAAGATTGCCCTTGTGCTGGATCATTTTACCCCCAATAAGGATATCAAGGCCGCCGAGCAGAGCAAAAGAGTACGTGAATTTGCACGCGACAAGGGGATTGAAAACTTTTTTGATGTCGGCGAGATGGGGGTAGAGCACGCACTGCTGCCCGAAAAAGGACTTGTGGTTGCGGGCGATGTCATCATCGGCGCGGATAGCCACACCTGTACGTACGGCGCGCTGGGCGCATTCTCTACCGGTGTTGGTTCCACCGATATGGCGGCGGGCATGGCATACGGCAAGGCGTGGTTTAAGGTGCCGAGCGCAATTAAACTTAACCTCACAGGCAAGTTTCAAAAGCATGTATCGGGTAAAGATTTAATCCTGCACATCATCGGCATGATTGGTGTAGACGGCGCGTTGTATCAATCGATGGAGTTTGCGGGCGACGGCGTTGCAAACCTTACGATTGATGACCGTCTGTGCGTTGCCAACATGGCAATCGAGGCGGGCGGCAAGAACGGCATCTTTCCGGTTGACGATAAAACCCTTGCATACATTGCCGAGCACAGCACCCGCAAGCCGGTTGTCTTTGAAGCGGATGCGGATGCCCCGTACACCGCGGTGTACGACATTGACCTTGCGTCCATTCGCCCTACCGTCGCGTTTCCGCATCTGCCAAGCAACACAAAAACCATTGACGAGGCAGGCGAGGTTACCATCGACCAGGTGGTCATTGGCTCATGCACCAACGGCCGTCTTTCCGATATGCAGGAGGCAGCGGCTATCCTTAAGGGCAAAAAGGTGAGCAAGAACGTACGTACCATCGTTATCCCCGCAACACAAAAGATCTACCTGCAGGCGATGGAAGAAGGGCTGCTTAAGACATTTATTGAGGCGGGATGCATCGTCAGCACCCCCACCTGCGGTCCCTGCCTTGGCGGGCACATGGGCATTCTTGCCGCAGGCGAACGTTGTGTTTCCACCACCAACCGCAACTTTGTCGGGCGCATGGGGCACCCATCAAGCGAGGTTTACCTTGCAAGCCCCGCGGTTGCGGCAGCCTCAGCGATTGCGGGTAAGATTGCATCACCCGAAAGCGTATAACCGTTTATAATACACAACAACCGGCCCTTTGCAGATGCGTGCCGGGCCGGCAGAAAGGATAGGGATAGATATGATCTCAAACGCTACCGTAATAAAATACGGCGATAACGTCGATACCGATGTTATCATTCCTGCGCGGTATCTGAACACCTCCGACCCCAAGGAGCTTGCCGCTCACTGCATGGAGGATATTGATAAAACCTTTGTAACCAGAGTAAAGCAGGGCGACGTGATGGTGGGCGGCAGAAACTTTGGCTGCGGCTCCTCGCGTGAACACGCACCGCTTGCCATTAAAACCAGCGGAATCTCCTGCGTGGTGGCAAAGAGCTTTGCACGCATCTTCTACCGCAACGCCATCAACATCGGTCTGCCCATTATTGAGTGTGATGCAGACATTGACGAGGGCGATACCGTGAGCATCGACTTTGACAACGGCGAGCTTACAAACCACACCAAAGGTATCGCTACCGCCTTTAAGCCGTTTCCCGCATTCCTGCAGAGCATTGTGGCGGCGGGCGGATTGCTTAAGTCGCTTGCACAGGGCAGCGAGGCATAGCCCGCTACCCGAAAAATCGTTGAAAGGCACGGTGAAATGTTATGAACTTTACGATAGCGGTTATCGAAGGCGACGGTATCGGTCCGGAGATTGTGCAGGCTTCCATCCGCGTGTTGGACGCAGTGGGCGAAAAATACGGGCATGCCTTCACCTTTAACAAATACCTTATGGGCGGCTGCGCCTATGACGCAGCCGGCAACCCCCTGCCGCAAGAGACGATAGACGGCTGCCTTACCAGTGACAGCGTGCTGCTGGGTGCTGTGGGCGGCCCGAAATGGGATACCCTGCCCGGACATCTGCGCCCCGAGGCGGCATTACTCGGCATTCGCAAGGCACTTGGGCTGTACGCAAACATCCGGCCCGCGCAGTTGTTTGATGCGCTATCTTCCGCGTGCCCGCTGCGCACCGACATTGCGGACAAAGGCATTGATATGGTGATTGTTCGCGAGCTGACGGGCGGCATCTATTTCGGCGAACGCGGCAGACGCAAGTCGGAAGGCGGCGAGGAGGCGTATGACACCGAGGCATACAACGTAAAAGAGATTACCCGTATTGCAAGGGTGGCGTTTGAGCTTGCAAAAACCCGTAAAAAACAGGTAATCAGCGTTGATAAGGCAAACGTGCTAGAAAGCTCCCGCCTGTGGCGCGAGGTAGTACACACCGTAGCGCTTGAATACCCCGACGTTACCTGCACCGATATGTTGGTGGATAACGCCGCCATGCAGCTCATTCGTAACCCGTCACAGTTTGACGTGGTGGTTACCAGCAATATGTTCGGCGATATCCTCTCGGACGAGGCGTCGATGCTTACCGGCTCAATCGGTCTGCTGTCAAGCGCATCACTCGGCCAAAGCAAGCGCGGTATGTACGAGCCGATTCACGGTTCCGCGCCCGATATTGCGGGCAAGGGGATAGCAAACCCCATCGCCACCATCCTCTCATGCGCACTGATGCTGCGCCTGTCGCTCGGCCTTGAGCAGGAGGCGAAGGCCGTAGAGACTGCGGTTGCCGCCGTTTTGAAAGGCGGTGCCAGAACCGCCGACATCGCGCGCGAGGGTGAAAGGGCGCTTGGCTGTGATGAGATAACAAACCTTATTATTTCCGCTTTCCACTAACTGATATAATATAGCAGTTGCTCCTTCGTCCAAACCGAAGCGGGCAGGGAGAAACCGCCGTCCGGGGATAAAAACCATGGACGGCGGCTTTCCGTATATTTGCCGCTGGCGGCTATCAAGAAGCTAGCCTTTACGCAGAGATGCAGGGTTCACGCTGTAACCGAAAGACTTGCACCTTTTTACGCTGCTTAGGTGCAAGGGATTTGCGCGCGTGCCCCTATGTAATCTCACCGGCGCACAGCACGCTATTTTGTAAATTTTACGGGAAACTGCTTAATGATGCCGGCCGTCATCAGGTCGGACATTGTCAGTGCCTGTTGTTCAAGCTCATCTAAAATGGTTATCGCCTGCTCGTATTGCTCTGCCAGCAGTGCGACGGCTTCATCCTTTACCAGACGCAGGTGATGGTGCAGCATCTCTTTCCATACCCGTTCTGACCAGTAAGGGTTGATGGAAGCAAGCAACGCCGCAATCGCATCTGCGTTTGCGTACCAGTCGGTCTCCGCCTGCTGCGCGGTATTGCTTTCGCCGGCCTTTACCGCAGTAATCATCTGCGCGGCAAGCTCAAGGTGCTCGGTAAGCAGCCCGGCAAACTCGGCTGCGGTCTTTTCACCGTAAAACGGCGTTAGTGCCCGCCCAAAATCCTTGGGGTTTCGCAGCAGGCGGGCGGTTAGTTCATCCACATCCGGTTGGTCGAACACCATTGCGGCAATCACCATTCTTGTAAGGAAGGCGTGCTGTTCCCACAGTGTTCGCATGGTGTTGTTAAGCTCCAGCTGGGATCTGGTAATCCCCATTACCATGTTGTTTGCGGCAGACGGTGCTTTGCGGCTCTGAACCACCGTAAGTACCTGCCCGATCGACAGATTGTTCAGGTTTACACTGGGATTAGCCGCCGCAAGCGCGGGCACGGTTGTGCCAAACCGCTGTGCAATCCGGTATGCTGTATCGCCCGGGCGAACGACATAAGAGACCATTTCGCCTGAAAGCAGTGACATAAATTCATCACGATCCTTTATTGTTTATTAGACTGTTCTGCATCAAAGGCATAGACGTGTTTTTTAGCGGCAAGCAGTACTTGCCGCGACGATTTTTACCGCAAGCAGACAGTCAGAGCAAAAGATTACTACATACTATGTATATAAAAACAAAAAGGATATGAATTCTTCACGGCTTTCTAGAAAGACGGCGCAAAGCGGACCCCGATTACCCATCAAGCGAATAAGACATCTGTATCGCAACAAACCCGTCCGCCGAAATAGACTGGGAGCCGATTAACGAGACATAACGAATCACCTGATTTTCGTCCTCGAAAACCCAGCCGGTAAAATAGGTTCCGTCGGTGCATTCGCATATGAAGAGATAGGCAAAGTACCCGTCGAGTTCAGATTCATAAGCTTGTATGTCGCCTACCTTGTCGGCAAACACCTGTTCGACCGCTTTCATCGACGCATCAAGCGCATAGTATAGATAGGGGATATCGCTGGAATCGTTGGGCCGCTCCAAAATGTTAATGATGCTCATCTGCAGCTTGCAGGTTTCGGTAGCATCCTGATAGTATAGGCTTGTTTCTGAGCTTCCGTTGTCTGTCCAGGTTGAGGGAATGTCGACATAGCCGAGAGTTTTTGTCCCAACGCGGATTCTGTTTTCATAACTCTCATCAAAAAACTCATAGCCCAAGGACCAATCAGAAGAGGCATCGGCCGAAGAGGTGTCAAACGAAGGTGTAGCAGAAGACGAAGCGTTTGATGAAGAACTGCTTTGGCTACTGATGGCGGGTGGCGTTGATGATGCTTCGCTGCTAAAGCTGCTTTCGGCGGTGGAGCTGCTGCTCTGTGTCGCCTGTGCCAGTGCATCTTGAAGTTGACTTACAAACAGATGAGAAGGGGCGACAATCTTGCCGCAAGCGCTAAGCAATAATAAAAGAGCCACGGTCAATGCCATAGATGTCCATCTTTTCATTTTTTACTCCCCTTATGTATTTGATATGGAGGTTGGGACAGAACCACAAAAAGTGATTACTGTTATATATTGTATCACAACATGGATAATAAAGTAACATATAGAATAATTTTGACGACAACAAATCGGGCGCCCCGTAAGAAGGGACGCCCGATTTGCATGAAAGGAGGTATTATGTGAAGGAGTGAGGCTGAATTTTGCATAGTAACTTAGCAAACGCGCTGATTTCATTTTGGGTATAAGCGCGCTGCATAATGCGGGCATGCTCGTGCGGCGGGTATTCCTCCGGCACGCGGTAGCGGTTTAGCACATAGCGCGGCAGTGTGGGAAGCTCGCGCGCCATCTGTTCAAGGTCACACAGCGATAGCTGCGGAATAACCGTGGTGCGTACCTCGAACGCCGCGCCGCTTTTGGCAAGCAGGTTGATGGTAGCAAGCACTGCGTCGGCAGTTGTGCCCACGCCGCACAGCTCGGCATACCGCGCGGACGGCGCCTTGTAGTCTACGGCGTAGTAGTCGCACAGCTTTCGTGCAAGCAGACGCTCTACTATCTGCGGGTTGGTTCCGTTGGTATCAAGCTTTACCTTGTAGCCAAGCAAGCGAAGCCATTCTATCGCTTCCTCAAGCTCCGCGTGCAGTGTCGGCTCGCCGCCGGTGATTACAACGCCGTCCAAAAGTCCTGCACGGCTTTTCAAAAAATCGGTCAGCGCGTTTTGATCCAAAAGGGGGAGTTCCCCGCGAAGCAATGCGCGGTTGTGGCAATAAAAGCAATCCAGATTACAGTACGGCACAAACAGCACACAGCTTACAAGCCCGGGAAAATCCACAAGCGAGCTTTTTACAAGCCCCGCAAACCTCATACCACCGCTTCCTCGCGGGTGGTGTAGCGCTCTTCGAAGGCTTCGTCCGGCATGACGTACTTCTTGCGTTCCATATACTCGGCGTATTTTCCGGTGTTGAAATTTTGTACCGGCCGCAGATAGCCCACCACGCGCGACCAAACCTCCGCGGGCTTGCCGCAGTCGGGACAGGTAAAGTGCTCGCCCGCAACATAGCCGTGGTCGGTGCAAACCGAAAACGTGGGTGTGAGCGAAATATAAGGCAGTTTGTAGCGGGTAAACGCCTTGCGGATCAAGGCCTTTGCCGCCGCGGTATCCTTAATTTCCTCGCCAAGGTACAGGTGCAGCACCGTGCCGCCGGTATACATCGACTGAAGCTCGTCCTGCAGATCAAGTGTTTCAAAGATATCGTCGGTGTGCCCGACCGGCAGCTGTGAGGAGTTGGTGTAGTACGGCACATCCTCGCCCGCGGTGAGAATGTTCGGGTAGCGCTCAATATCCTTTTTGGCCAGCCGGTAGCTTGTACCTTCGGCGGGGGTTGCCTCAAGGTTATAGTAATGCCCCGTCTCGTCCTGAATGTCTTTGATTACGCTGCGCATATAGTCGAGTGTGCGGACGGCAAAGGCCTGCCCCTCGCGGGTGGTCAAATCGTAGCTTGTGCCGAGCAGGTTTTGGCACGCCTCGTTCATGCCAATCAGGCCGATGGTGTTAAAGTGGTTGTACCAGTAACTGCCTAAGCGCGCCTTTACATCCTTTAGGTAGTTGGCGGAATAAGGGTATAAGCCCCGCGCGGTTTGTTCCTCAATTACCTTGCGTTTGATTTCAAGGCTGTTTTTGGCAAGGTTCATCTGCTGCCACAAGCGGGTAAAGAACTCCGGCTCGGTCTTGGAAAGGTATGCAAGCCGCGGCAGATTGATGGTTACAACGCCGATGGAGCCGGTAAGCGGATTTGAGCCGAACAGACCGCCGCCGCGCTTGCGCAGCTCGCTGGTGTCAAGCCTTAGGCGGCAGCACATCGAAAGTGCATCCTCGGGCGACAGGTCAGAATTGATGTAGTTTGAGAAGTAGGGGATACCATAACGGCAGGTAATCTCCATAAACTTTTCCACAACAGGGCTGTCCCACGCAAAGTCCTTTGTTACGTTGATGGTGGGAATGGGGAAGGTGAACACGCGCCCTTTTAAATCGCCTTCCATCATCACATCGCAAAACGCGGTGTTAAACAGATCCATCTCCTCTTGGAAGTCGCCGTATGTTTCGTTTTTCAGCTCGCCGCCTACAATCACGTTCTGGTCGCGCAGGGTGCTGGGGGGCACGATATCAAACGTGAGGTTTGAAAACGGACACTGAAAGCCCACGCGGGTGGGTACGTTTAGGTTAAACACAAACTCCTGCAGTGCTTGACGCACCAAGGCGTAATTCATATTATCGTAGCGGATAAACGGTGCGCAGTAGGTGTCAAACGACGACCACGCCTGTGCGCCCGCGCTTTCGCCCTGTGTGGTAAAGGTGGAGTTTGCCACCTGCCCAAGGAACGAGCGCAGATGCTTTGCGGGGCGCGATTCCACCTTGCCGGGCACACCGCCAAAGCCGTTTGTTAGAATCTGGCGCAGGTCCCAGCCCGCGCAGTACGGGCCGAAAAAGCCAAGGTCATGGATATGCAGGTCACCCGAAAGGTGGGCGTTTCGGATATCCTCAGTGTATACTTCGTGCAGCCAATAACTTTTGGTAAAAGCCTCGCGTACATAGTTGTTCAACCCGTTGATTGATTTTTGCGAATTGGCGTTTTCGTTAATCTGCCAGTCGCGGTCGTTAAGGTATTCCGAAAACATGTTAATTGTCGCACCAATCAGCGCGTTGCTTTCACGCGATGCGCGCCGCTTTTCGCGGTATAGGATAAAGGCCTTCGCCGTTTTTGCGTGGCCGGCCTCAATCAGCACCTTTTCAACAATATCCTGAACGCCCTCTACGTCGGCAATGCCGTCGCGATAGCGCAGGGCGGCAAGGCGCACCACCTCGTCGGCAAGCTGCTGCGCGGTGGTAAAATCGTCTCCCCCTACGGCGGTAGCCGCCTTAAAGATAGCAAGAACAATCTTTTCGCTCTTAAACGGTACGGTGGTTCGGTCACGCTTGATAATCTGTGTCAGCATAGGTTGTCTCACGCCTTTCCGTGCCTGCAATCAGTAGGGGCACATAAGTTTTAACGGGATGCGAAAATGCGCGCTCCTTGGTGGGCGGTGCCGCATTACATTGCCAAACAGCGATTCTTCGCTTTTTTTGGCGACAGCACAGCGGCAAAAATGGCAGAACATCTGTTATTCTGCCGGCGTGCCCCTGCTTTTGGCTGTTTGCTAAGCAAACACAACATATTGTTGGGTGCACAGGCCCTGTATACTGTATATATTATATATAATATTCCAGCAGGAAAGGTTTGTCAATGGGCAATCTGCTCACCCACGGGCTGCAAGCAGAGAATGATTCATTGTTTCTTTGTCTTATTTCACGAAAAGGCGACAGCGGGGAAAAACACGTTGCGCGGTTATGTGTTTTTCTTTTACAACATTCGCGGCGGGCGGTATAGCGAAACGATACCTTGCATCGGAAAAGCTGTCACCGGATGTCCGTGCCGGGGTTTTTTGGCGCTCCGGTTTGCTTTGGGCGGCTTGTGCCGAGCAGCGAAAGCAGCCCGCCTGCCCGTGCGGGGAATCGGCACATATAAAACCAGATGAATTTGGCAGATGGCGCGGTCTTGACAGTCCCGCAGCAATACTGGTATATTAATGGTGGTACAGCATATCTGCCAATAATGCAGGGTAAGCGTTGTGCGAACGGTAAAATTTTTTTGGCAGGTGTCTAAAAACCTTGCAGGCAGGAATGAATTAAGCAGAACCCGTATTGAAAACCGAAAACAAAAAATGATGGAGGGTAAATTTATGTTTACAAAGCTATGTAACCTCGTAGCCAAGAAAAACCGCGGCTTTACGCTCATTGAGCTGATCGTGGTTATCGCAATCCTCGGTATCCTGATTGCCATCCTTGTGCCGTCGATGATTGGATTCATTAACAGTGCAAAAGAGACGTCTATTAAGGCAGAAGCCAAGACTGTATATACTGCCGCACAGGCATATATTACTGAAAAGGTTCTCGTACAAGGTGTGGCCAACGATTTAACCAGTGGTGATTGTATTACTAAACTTAACGCAGCAGCAATGATTGATAGTTCTAAGTTAACGGGTACACCCTCTATAACATTGACAGTGGCTGCCGATGGCGTTACACTTTCTTCTTTCGTATATACAGCGGGTGAATATGTAGTGACGTTCCCTGCCGGAACAGTTGCCAAAAAGCCATAACTACATATTTATTATTTTTAGAAACGGCTCCGGCGCACAGCCGGAGCCGTTTTAAAGAACGCAGTACCACAAAAATAAGGCGTATTACAATACCCCAGCCAATTGCATTGCATCAAAGGGGGCGGGACAGAATGCTCGAATCGGTAAAAGCATTCCGGCGCGGCGATAAGGACAAGCTGCGCCTATTTGAAGTGATGGTAGTCACATTCATCCTGCTTGTGGTGGTGGGCGTTATGCTCACGTTTTTTACCGCACTGTTTCGCCATTCGCGCGAGCTTGCGCTGAAAAGCACGGCGCGCACGCTGTACATAGCGGTGCTCGATTATACCGCATCTCACCGCGAGCCGCCTGCCGATGTGACTACCGAGCAGCACACGGAGCAAATTACCGAGCAGAGCGCGTTTTTGCGGGAGTATGTAGACGGTGCAATAAAGGGTAAGCTGACCGTGCACATGGACGATAACGGCTATGTGCAGGGCATAGAGTATACCGAGGGCGGCAAAACCGTTACCATGCCGGCAGAGCAGATTACTACAACCAAATAAGCGTCCTTTGTGGGACTCAGACGGTCGGGGGAACGAGCCCCGGCCATTTTTGCGCATTAGTGCAAAGAGGATTTTGCCGGCTTTCTATTTTCGGGGGCTTGCCTCTTTGCCGAATAGAGGTTGTGTAGTATAATAGCAGTATCAAGGCTTCGGGATTAGGGGGAACAACATGCAGATAATCCGGCTAAAGCCCGCGCTCAAAGACTACATATGGGGCGGAACCATACTCAAGGAGCGGTTTGGCAAACACACACAGCTTGAGCGTGTAGCCGAAAGCTGGGAGCTTTCGTGCCACCCCGACGGCGAGTCGATGATAGCGGGCGGGCAGTACGACGGTCTGCCGCTCAGTGAGTATATAAAGAAATGCGGGAATACGGTACTGGGCACAAACTGCAAGCGGTTTACGTATTTTCCCGTGCTGATTAAGCTGATAGATGCAAACAGCGACCTTTCCGTTCAGGTGCATCCGGATGATGCGTACGCCGGACGCGTAGAGGGCGGCTACGGCAAAACCGAGATGTGGTATGTGGTGGACTGTTTGCCCGGAGCGGCGCTTTACTGCGGCTTTCGGCAAGCGGTAACCAAAGAGCGGTTTGCACAGCTTATTGCAGACGGTACGCTCGAATCGGCGCTTAATCGTGTGCCGGTACAAAAGGGTGATGTGCTGTTTATCGAGGCCGGTACCATCCACGCCATCGGTGCGGGGATGGTAATTGCCGAGATTCAGCAAAACTCCAACACCACCTATCGTGTATACGACTATGGCCGCGTGGGTGCGGACGGCAAGCCGCGCGAGCTGCATGTGCAAAAGGCGCTGGAGGTTACGAATACAAGCCCGTTTGCTCCCATCGGTGCGGTGCAGCGGGAGTTTACCTCCTTTGAAGGGTACGATACGCGCGCGCTTGCCGCGTGCGGCTACTTTACGGTGCAGGAGCTGCGCGTGCATACGCATGCCGCCCTTGACGCGCAAGAAACATCCTTTCATTCACTGCTCTGCATAGAAGGGGAAGGCATGATTCAAGGGGCGGAGGAGACACTTGCGGTAAAAAAAGGCGACAGCCTTTTTGTGCCTGCGGGGTTTGGGTCGTATCGCCTGACCGGAAAAATGAGCATCATACATACCACCGTTTAGGGAAAGGGGATGGAGCATATCCCCATAGCGACACCGCTTACCGGAATAAAGACTTCACTGGAAGGACGGATATTATGCACCCATGGGAAACCGTACCACTCTCGGAGTACGAGGCGCACATGAGCCTGGATGAGGTGTACCAGCTGCAAACGCTCGATGATATTACGCGCCGTCAGCTTGATGCGTACGATGTGCACAGCGTCTCAATCCTTGGGGTTGCGGGCGGAAACGGTCTTGCGCATATCGACCCCGCAAGGATAAAGCGGGTGTACGGCATCGACATCAACAAGGAATATCTTGCCGCCTGTAAACGGCGGTACCTGCGGCTTGGCGGCTGTTTGCAGCTATTGTGCTGCGACTTGTCCTGCGAGGATGTCTGCTTGCCTTACGCGGAGCTTGTCATCGCAAACCTGCTGGTGGAATATGTAGGAACCGGTATGTTTGTGTACCATATGGCGGCGGCAAGGCCGCGTTATATTTCGTGCGTAATACAGCAAAACCAAAGCCCGCAGTTTGTGTCGCGCTCACCCTATGCCCAAACCTTTGACGCAATCAGCACATTGCACCGCGATATTGCGGAACAAGAGCTGTGCACAGCCATGAATGAAATTGGGTATGTGTGCATTACCCGCGAAAAGACCATGCTGCCAAACGCAAAGCAGCTGCTGCGGCTCGATTACAGGGATGAGGTGAAGACGGATGCTTGAGGTTTGCTTTCATAAGCAAGCGGAGGATGTGCTGTTTCGGTTTGCGGTCATTGTATCGCGCGCGGATGAAAAATGGGTTTTTTGCAAGCATAAAGAACGTACCACATTGGAATGCCCCGGCGGTCACCGCGACCCGGGCGAGGGGATAGAAGACACTGCCCGCCGCGAGCTGTATGAAGAAACCGGTGCGCTGGAATACACGCTGCATCGCATCACCCCGTATTCGGTTACCGATATGACCGGCCGGCGTCCGCAAAGCTATGGAATGCTCTACTACGCCGACATTACGCGTTTTGGCGAAATGCCCGATTATGAGATGGAAAAGATTGTGCTGCTTAACACAGCGCCCGAGCGCTGGACGCACCCTGTCGTTCAGCCGGTGTTGGTAGCGTACGCGGCACAGGTGATGGGAATTGATTGGAAGATGCATCCATAATGGGCGGGGGAAGCGGTATGAATGATATCGTGGTTCGGACAGCGGATGTTGCCGACATCGGCGATATCAGCAGGGTACTTGCCGCAAGCTGGCGCACGGCTTACAGGGGCATAGTGGATGCCCATTATCTTGACCAAATTGCAGACGACCGATGGGTTCAACCGCTGCGTGAAGAGCTTGCCGCAGGAACCACCGACGCAATTGTTGCGTGTTATGGCGTACAGATAACAGGAGCTGTGCTGATGCGCAAATCCAAGATGGTGCAGTATCCGGACGACGGCGAGCTTTCCGCCGTCTATCTGCATCCTGACTGGGTTGGTAAAGGGGTTGGGCAGATATTGATAGACAGGGCACTGCATGAGCTTTGCAACAAAGGGTTTGCACATGCTGTGCTGGACGTGCTAATAGAAAACCAAAGGGCAAAGCGCTTCTATCATAAAAACGGGTTTGAATTTACGGGTCACACGGTCGAGCTTACCTTGGGTACACAGGTGTTGTGTGAGATCATGCGAAAAGAGTTGTAAACAGACGGAGGATAAAACATGGACATTAACATACTGCTGTTTGATGCGTTTGAAACCCTAGATGTATTTGGTCCAGCGCAGGTTTTGGGTGAGGTAGAGGATTTTAACCTGCGGTTCTATTCCATGAGCGGGGGCGTGATACAAAGCGCGCATGGCGTGCGTATGATGACCGGACCCCTTGATGAAGTTCAGCCTGAAGGGGTATTGCTTTTGCCCGGCGGCCGTGACGTGCGCCCGCTGATGGAGGATACTGCATTTTTAGCCCAGCTGTACGCGCTTGCCGAGGAGGCCTGCTGCTGCCTTACCGTGTGCACCGGCAGTGCATTGCTTGCCAAAACAGGGCTGCTTAATATGAAGAAGGCGACCACCAACAAAGAGGCATTTGAGTGGGCAGCCGAGAACAACGCCGATGTTGACTGGCAACGCAGCGCGCGCTGGGTTGTGGACGGCAAGTTTTATACATCCTCCGGCATTTCGGCAGGGATAGACATGGCGCTTGGGTTTGTGGCCGATTACCTTGATATGGAGCAGGCATACAGCATAGCAAACCGTATGGAATACATCTGGAATCCCGACCCCGCCGACGACCCGTTTGCGGTTTAGCACCGCCCTGAATTACCACAAACCTCCACTGAAAAATATTTTTCAGTGGAGGTTTATTTTTTGCGTATGATTTACTCTTTATATAGGGGAATGCAATATAGCAGGGATGTTTATTATATAGGGGAACAAGCGGGCGCTCCGTTTCGGAACGCCCGCTTGTCTATATACCGCAAATTCTTGTAATAGATTAACCGAGTCTCTTTTCAAGGGCTGCGAGCTGGTTGTTCAGCTCCTGGGGCAGCCTGTCACCAAACTTTGCATAGAATTCATGAATGCCCTTTGCTTCTTCTCTCCACAGCGAAACATCAACGCTCAGCAGGTCGGTAACGGTTGCAAGGTCAATATCAAGCCCCTCAATGTTGATAGCTTCGGGCTTCGGCTCGTAGCCGATGGGGGTATCTACCGCGTCGGCTGTACCGTTGCAGCGGTCGATAATCCACTCAAGTACGCGCATGTTATCGCCGAATCCCGGCCAGATAAAGTGGCCTTCGTCGTCGGTTCTAAACCAGTTAACGTTAAAGATTTTGGGCGCCTTGTCGCCAAGCTTCTCGCCCATCTCAATCCAATGCGTAAAATAATCGCCCATATGGTAGCCGCAGAACGGCAGCATTGCCATCGGGTCGCGGCGTACAACGCCAACTGCGCCGGTAGCGGCAGCGGTGGTTTCACTTGCCATAATCGAGCCTACAAACACGCCGTGGTTCCAATCGTGTGCCTGGTATACCAGCGGGGCGGTTTTCGCGCGGCGTCCACCGAATACGATAGCGCTGATGGGCACACCGGCCGGGTTTTCAAACTCGCTGCTGATGCAGGGGCAGTTGACAGCAGGGGAGGTAAAGCGGCTGTTGGGATGTGCACCCTTTTCGCCGGACTCGCTGTCCCACTTGTTGCCCTTCCAGTCAATGGCATTCTTGGGCGGGTTCTTATCCAGTCCCTCCCACCAAACGGTGTTATCGTCAACGTTGTGAACCACATTGGTAAAGATGGTGCCCTTCTTGGTGGAGAGCAGCGCGTTGGGGTTGGACTTCATATTGGTGCCGGGTGCAACGCCAAAGAATCCGGCCTCGGGATTGATAGCCCAGAGTCTGCCGTCCTTGCCGGGACGCAGCCATGCAATATCATCGCCGACAGTCCAAACCTTGTAGCCCTTTTTGGTGAATTCCTCAGGCGGAATAAGCATGGCAAGGTTAGTTTTGCCGCATGCGGAGGGGAATGCCGCAGCGATGTAGGAAACCTCCCCCTTAGGGTTCTCGAGACCGAGGATGAGCATATGCTCCGCCATCCAGCCCTCATTCTTGCCCTGATAGGATGCAATGCGAAGTGCAAAACACTTTTTGCCGAGCAGTACGTTGCCGCCATAACCAGAGTTAATCGACCAGATGGCATTGTCCTCGGGGAAGTGCATGATATACCTGTTCTCTTCGTCGATATCCTTTTTGCCGTGCAGGCCGCGAACAAAGTCGTTGGAATCGCCTAGTTGTTCGAGCGCCTTCTTGCCCATACGGGTCATAATATCCATGTTGAGCACAACATAGATCGAATCGGTTAATTCAATGCCAACCTTAGATAACGAAGAGCCGATGGGGCCCATGCAATAGGGGATGATATACATGGTACGGCCCTTCATCGCGCCGTCAAACAATCCACGCATCATGGTGTAAGCTTCCTGCGGGTCCATCCAATTATTGGTAGGACCTGCATCGTCTTTGTTGCGAGAGCAGATGAAGGTGCGGTGTTCTACACGCGCCACGTCATTAATGGCGGTGCGGTGCAGGTAACAATCAGGCAGTTTCTCCTCGTTAAGCTTGTGCAGCTCACCATTTTTAAGGCTTTCTTCGCGCAGAGCACGCAGCTGCTCCTCGCTGCCGTCAATCCATACGACATTGTCAGGCTTGGTTAAGGCCTTCATTTCTTCAATCCAGCTTAACACATGTTTGTTGTTCGTCATCTTGTTTATCTCCTTTCAAGAACGTGGATATAAAATCGGGAAAACCCGAAACGGATAAAAACGCGTTAGCCGATGTAATGGTAAAATCAATACAGTTATGCAAAAAATGAAAAATCGCAGCGCAATAATTTCATAAAAAAAATTGCTCTCGTTTGGAGATCCTTAATTTTTCGAGCAGCAATCATGCAAAGAACCGTTGTGAGAAAAAAGAAAACCATGCAATGAAATTCTGCTATACTGAGATATTTTCACCAAGACTTGCGTCATTAACCCCTGTTTTTAGAAAACACTCAAATTTTCCACAATTATCATTATATCGGTTGCAGGGGAAGAAGTCAATTACTAAGATGTTAATTTAATGACAATTTTCCTGCATTGTGGGCATGATGAAATCAGCAAAAATGCAACTTAGAGAATGAGATCCTGCATAGTTTCCTTTAATTGTAGTCTTTACAGAGAAAAACCGTGAGCGGGGAAAACCCCGTTCACGGAATAAAATAAGACGGTTTCAGGCTGTAGCCCAATCATTGACAGACACAGCCGCACGCGCATTAAGCGAAAGATCCGCGGTGTTGCCTGCCAAAAACTCGTAATGCCCTTGTGCGCCAATCATTGCGGCATTATCACCGCATAAATTGAGGGGCGGAACATATAAATGAACCCCTTCATTTTGGCAGGCTGTCTCAAGCCCTGCCCGAAGTCCGGAATTTGCAACCACTCCGCCTGCCGCGGCAATTGTTTTGTAGCCAAGGTTGCGGGCAGCCAGCATTAGGCGGGGTACCAGTGTTTCAATGACAGTGTTCTGAAACGATGCCGCAAGGTCGTTGATATTCACTGTTTCACCCTTTTGCTGGGCGTTGTGCAATAGGTTGATAACAGCGGTCTTCAGGCCGGAAAAGCTTAGATCGTACTCGCTGTCGGTAACTTTAGGATGCGGCAGGGGGTAGGCGGTTTTATCACCCTTTGCCGCCGCTTGGTCGATATACACGCCGCCCGGGTACGCAAAGCCCATCGCGCGTGCCGCTTTATCAAACGCCTCGCCTGCCGCATCGTCGCGTGTGCGTCCCACAACGCGAAAGCGTGTGTAGTCCAGCACCTCAATGATGTGGCTGTGCCCGCCCGATGCCACAAGGCAAAGAAAGGGCGGGGCAAGGTCGGGATGTGTAATATAATTTGCGGCAATATGTCCTTTAATGTGGTGCACGGGAATCAGCGGCTTGTTTTTGGCAAGCGCAAGACCTTTGGCAAAATTCACACCCACAAGCAGAGCGCCAATCAGACCCGGCGCGCTTGTTACGGCAATGCCGTCGAGCTCGTCAAGGGTGGTACCGGCATCGTCCAGCGCTTGCCGGGTAACCCCGACAATTGCTTCGGCATGGCGGCGCGACGCGATTTCGGGAACCACACCGCCGTACAGACGGTGCTCCTCCACCTGCGAAGCAATCACTGACGAAAGCACCGTCCGCCCATCCTTTACCACGGCGGCGGCAGTTTCGTCGCAGGAGGATTCAATTGCAAGTAATATCATAGATTCTCTCAGTCTTTCACTTGGATTTGCAGAATTGTTTTTGTACTTATAGCACAGTATGGCTTACCGTTGTTTCCTTTAAGCAGCGGTCACCAGATGGGGTTTATCGGCACCCCGGTTATCAGATGATTAGTAAAATAATGATGCTGAACAGATTCGCTGCAAAATGCGAAATAGCGCTGATGCACGCATTTTTGGTTTTATAAAACACAACGCCGTACAGAATGCTATTAATAAATACAAAAAAGATGTCATAAATTACAACGACCGTCTCACCGCTTGCAATATGCGCGGTTGAGAACAGCAGAGATGTAATCAGAAGGGCAGGGATAACGGGCAGAGCTTTTTGCAGCTCATTTTGAAAAAATGCACGCCATGCAATCTCTTCGCCGAGTGCGAATATCACAAGCTGTAAAACCATCAGCAGGATGTTTGAAAACGAAACTGTTTCACCCGTACGAGACACAACATGCGCAAGGAATTCCGGCAGTGCAATCAGCGAAATAGCAACACATACGGCATTCATAACAAGGGGCAGCAAAACCCACACCCAAACTGACGGCCGAGCCTTAAAACACCTGCCGATTGATTTGAAATCCAAGCCGCTTTGTTCATACGACTGCTTATTCACAGCCTTGTTGATAAAGAAAAACAGGACGCCAATTGGCACGGTGGCACCTGCGGCAGTAATGCCGAAAAGATTAGTAAACGATAATGCCGCCATTATAACCATGACAATCACAACAAGGGGTGCGGCCTTCTTCATAACTTAAAACATCTTCTTTCTAAAGCATTGATTGACGCAAGGTGGCGTTTTTCTCAAAGCTGATAAGCTTTTATGCGCAGTAAATCGCGTATGAACATCAGATAAACAGGGATTGCAATAATTTGATGCCATCTGCTTAAGCTGCGAAGGACAATTAAAACGTATAGGTCATAATCAACGCATCTTCGGCAGGACCGGTATAAAACCCGGGGCGGATGCCGGCATCTTCAAAATCCGACGCACGATACAAGGCAATCGCTGCGCTGTTGGAAACGCGTACCTCGAGTGTAATAAACGACATATCGTTTTGTTTGCCGTATGTAAGCAGAGCGTCAAGCAGTTGTGTGCCAATGCCTTGATGGCGAAACTGCTCGCTCACTGCAATGTTGGTGATGTAACCCTCGTCAAGGATGTGGTGCATACCGACATAGCCGGCGACCTTGCCGCCTGCCAGTGCAACCCGAAATACCGCCATGGGGTTGGAAAGCTCCACCAAAAGACCGTCATAGCTCCATGGGGAAGCAAAACACTCCTGTTCCAAGGCGTGAACATGCTCCAGATGATCGGGCATAAAAGGTACAATGGTTACCTGTTGTCGGTCAATAGAATCCGCCATAGTTTTTGAACAGCTCTTGCTTGTGCTGCTCTTCCTCCTCTCGCTCGCGCTGTATTCGTATCTGCTCTACCAGTTCGTCCATGGCGCGGTAGACCTTATCCTGCAGGCTGTCGCGCGAAAAACGGTAGAAGTCGAGGTTTTGTCCGTATGGGTCGAAGATTGGATGTCCCAGCACCTGAATTTTATGTGCATGCTTTGGAAACAGTGCCTCAAGCATACTGCGGTGGGTGCCCGACATGGTGAAAATATAGTCAGCCTCCCCCATCATCTCTTCGCTTACTCCTTTGGCCCGATGGGAGGACATGTTAATGCCAAGCTCGTTCATCACGGTTACCGCGTTTTCACTGATTACGGAACCGGCTCTTGCATCCACCCCTGCACTTGCGCAGGCAAACTGGCCGATGAGCATATTCTCGGTGATGTATTTTTGGCACAACCCCTGCGCCATCGGGCTGCGGCAGGTGTTGCCGGTGCACACAAACAGTATCTTAATCATGAACTTAAACCATCCCTTTCTTATGCAAGAACAAGAAATATTTTTAAATCAGCTTCAAAAATTCATATAGCTTGAAGTCGCATGGAAATCTACGCGGCACCGCAATGCGGACGGATTTTTGCCTGCCGTCCCAAGAAAGTAAGGCATGTTTTCAGGTTACTTGACTATATCATATGCTTCGTTGCACCACAAGCGGTATTACCCCTTGGCGGTGTACCAGTTGTGGCCGGTGCTGGCATCCGCCACAAGCGGAACCATAAGCTCGGCAGCGCGTTCCATCTCTTCTTTGAGGATTGCCGCGGCTGCTGCGACCTCGTCGGCGGGTGCCTCGACAATCAGTTCATCGTGTATCTGAAGGATGAGCCGCGCGCTCAGCCCTTCGCCACGCAGCCTGTCGTACACCCGTACCATCGCAATCTTAATGATGTCGGCAGCCGTTCCCTGTATGGGGGTATTCATCGCCACTCGTTCGCCGAATGCTTTGATGTTGCGGTTGGAGGCCGAGATTTCGGGTAGGTTGCGCCTGCGGCCGAACATCGTTTTCGCATAGCCCGATTCCCTTGCAAACTCGCGTGCGTTTTCCATATACTCGCGCACACCGTGGTAGGTGGCAAGATAGTTTTTAATATATTGGTCGGCCTCGGTAACCGAGACACCGATATCCTGTGATAGAGAGTATGCGCCGATACCATACACAATGCCAAAGTTTACAGCCTTTGCACGGCTGCGCATAAGCGGGGTAATCATATCCTCGGGCAGCCCGAATACCTGCGCCGCGGTTTTGGTGTGGATATCCACATCCTCGGCAAACGCCGCAATCATGTTCTCATCCTCCGAGATGTGTGCCAGAACACGCAGTTCAATCTGTGAGTAGTCGGCGTCTATCAGCGTATAGCCTTCGCGCGCTACAAAGAATTTGCGCAGCTCACTGCCAAGCTTGGTGCGAACGGGAATGTTTTGCAGGTTCGGCTCGGTAGAGCTGATGCGTCCGGTACGCGTTTCGGTCTGATTAAAGCTGGTATGCACTGTGCCGTCCTCCCGTGCTACCCGCAAAAGTCCCTCCACATAGGTACTTTTGAGCTTAACCAGTTTTCGGTATTCCAGAATATTGTCGATGATTTCGTGTTTCCCCCGCAGCGATTCCAGCACCTCGGCGCTGGTGGAATAGCCGGTCTTGGTTTTTTTGCCGGAAGGCAGTGACAGGCGTTCAAACAACACCTCACCCAGTTGCTTGGGAGAGTTAATATTAAATACGCCGCCTGCGGCGGTGTGAATCTCTTGTGTAAGCCGCTCAATGTCGCCATCGAGCATCTCGCCAAAGGCGCGGATGGCTTTGATGTCCACCAGAAAGCCGATGTTCTCCATTGAGGCAAGCACACGCGCAAGGGGGATTTCGATATCGCAAAGCAGGCGGACCTGCCCGTATTCGGTGATTTTTTGCCACAGCTTCTCGTACAGCCCGTACAGCGATGCAATGTCCGCAAGTTCGGGAACAAGCTGGGTATCAAATGCAGTTACAGCGTATTCGCCGCATAGGCGCGAAAGCTCATACCCAGACGCCAGGGGGTTAATGAGATACGCCGCAAGCATAGTGTCGCAGATAACATTGTTTACGTCAAGCGCGTGGCGCAAAGCCCATGCAAACAGCGGCTTTGCATCATGCGTGACTTTATTGCAAGCGCTCGAAAATATCTTTCGGGCGGCATTCGGCAGGTCGTCACCCTCAATGGCGGCAAGGGTGCCGTCTGCATACAGATGAAGGGCGCAAAGCTCCTCGCCTTCAAACTGCCCGAGCATACAAAGCGGTGCCGCACGGTCAAGCAGCGCATCAAGCTCGCCGGCGGAAGGGGAGAGCAGGATCGAAACGCTCATAGCGGTATCTTGCTCGGCAGGTGTGGCGGCAGAAGCGGACAGATTAAGGCGCTTTGCAAGTGAAAACAGCTCCAGCCGATTGATGATTGCCGAAGCCTTAGCGGGGTCGCCACCTGTTTTTCGGTAATCCCCAAGGTTTACCGAAACGGGCACCTCGCGGCAGATGGTGGCAAGGGTATAGCTCATGCGCGCAGATTCTTCACCCGCGGCAAGCTTGTTCTTTACCCCGGGCTTTGCGTCAAGCGCGTCAATATCTGCAAAGATGGTATCAATCGAGTGATATTTCTGTACCAGTGCAAGCGCGGTCTTTTCGCCTACCCCCGCAACCCCGGGGATGTTGTCCGATGCATCACCCATCAGCGCCTTGACGTCAATCAACTCATGCGGCGTTACGCCGTAGGTTTCCTGAATTTTGCCGGTGTCGTAGATGATTGTTTCGGGCCTGCCCATCTTGGTTGCGGCAAGCCGTACCGTCACGCGGTCGCTCACCAGCTGCAGGCTGTCGCGGTCGCCGGTGACAATTGCGCACTCGTGCCCGCCCTTTTCGCATGTGTCCGCGAGCGTGCCCAATATATCGTCCGCTTCGTACCCTTCATGCTCTATAATCTTATACCCCAGTGCCGTAAGCAGCTCCTTGATAATCGGAACCTGTACCCGAAGCTCGTCCGGCATACCCTTGCGTCCGGCCTTATATGCGTCATATATCTTATGGCGGAAGGTGGGGGCGCGCAGGTCAAACGCTACCGCCACACAGTCGGGCGCTACCTCATCGCACACCTTGAGCAGGATGTTCATAAACCCGTACACGGCGTTAGTGTAAGTGCCGTCCTTGGCGGTCAGCAGCTTAATGCCGTAAAACGCGCGGTTTAATATACTGTTGCCGTCCACTGCAAGCAGCCTCATGCGGCACCCTCCTTTTTGTGTATAATATTCTAAATATTTATTATAGCATAAAACCATAGACAAAACGGCATGCCGTTTTGTGTGCTGCTTTTCCAAATGCGAATCAAAGTTTTAAATAGAGGAAAACCGAAGATTTTCCAAATGCGAATCAAAGATTCGCTATGCCCATCAAAAGGCGGTTACCGCGTAAGCGGTGAGCCGTTGGCATAAAGAAAATGAAACTGAAAAAACCGAAGGTTTTTTAAATGCGAATTGGAAATTCGCTATGTTTTGCGCGGGTACTGGCTGCAACGCAGCCAGTACGGACTTATTATAGCATAAAAAAAGTAAGAATACAGCTTTTAAATTACAATCGGAAGACATGCAAACCAGCCACACAAATAATTTGTGTATTTAATTGGTTGTTGAAAACCGCTGGTATTACAGAGTCGCTTTAAAATGGATAGTATGTTGAAGTTGTTGACAGCTCGAAACGCCGCAAGCAAGTTCACGGGTGCATACCCCGGCTTTCTTCATTGACAAGGCTGTAGGTTTAGCTATAATTTAATAGAAAATAAATCAAGATAAGTACATTAATGCAAGGCGAGAGGAGGGAGAGCGATTATGAAAAGATTACTGTATACACCGCTGAGCTTTATCGTGTTAGCAGGCTTAAGCTGTGGTCTTTTGGGCTGCAGCGTCCAATCTGCCGATGTTCAACCCTCTGAAGACGTGTCTTTGGTAAACGCTATTTCGTCAGAAAACCAATTAGGCGTACCCCCGCCTTTAAGCGGCTTTTCGCTGAAGGATTTAAAGCTTGATATAATTGTTCCCGAAGATGTGGCGTTTAAAGACCCCAATATCGATTTTGAGATGCCTACACACTTTGAAGTGTGGGAGGGGCATCCGTCTGATGATTTGGGTTCGTATATGAAGGAGAAGCTGTACGGCAATTACACCTATGTATGCGCTCTTACGGTAGAATCGCACATTGCGGTGATGGAGCTGCCGGTCATATTCCTGCAGGGCTTTCTTTTGGAGGAGATGGAGAAAAACGAGGCGGCTGTGATGGTCGGACAGCGCAGGCTTACCGCGGAAGAATTACACGGATACGAGGTGTACCGCGATGAGCGCGCGGTGGTATATAACCTGTCGAGTTTGCTGATGACCGATTCTTTTGACGATTACATCAAAATTCACAATCCCGCTAGAAAGCCTTCCTATGACTACAGCTGGACAAAGGATGTATACATTTATTTTCAAAACAACATTGCGGGGATGATTGTACCCGAATAATTTTACTGTAAAGAACAATGATATCCACGGGCAGTCGAAAATACACAGCAGTAATTTGAAAAAATGAAATAATATATCTGTTTTTTAAGTAATAAGTAATAATTGGTTAAATTAAACATTTAAATATGCTACAATATTCTCAGAAATAATTAAGAAAGAGAGTGTTGTGTAACGAAAAAACAGATTAGCCTTGTTATGGTATTGATGTTAGCCTTTTTTTGTGCTTTTACTGTTTCTGCGGCAGAACCTAATCTAACTTATGTACGAAAAGCAACCATTTATCCCGTATTCGTGGAAAATGGAAGAGAAGTATACTATCCTAATATTAAAGCCGAAGCGGTTGCATCCTATGGAGGACAGGATATTGTAAGTATAGTTGTGCCCGCAAGTATTTATAATAGAAGCGGAATTGTTAGATGGAGGTTGGTGGTTGATTATTATCTAGGAACTGGTATAACTCAAGTGCGTTTGACGCTGGATGATGAAGAAATATTACACGCTAACGGAAATTATGAGATTAGTCAGTTAATTGGAAGAGGCGATGTGCAAAACATATGCTATCCGTCTCGGCTTCAATCAGTATCACAGTGGTCATGTCTCACGACAAAGCAGACCCCTACGGGATATGACAATTGCTATGTGTTAATAGAAAAACAATATTGAAAACTCGGAAATAGGAGGGCGGGTATGATTGGCTCGGTGAGCGCGTTAACAGGGAACGCTGCTAAAAAATCAGCGCTGCCTGTGAATATCAGTGCAAAGGATAGCTTTGAGCGACAGCTTAGTGCGAGTAGGATACGTTCAGATTATCTAACAAAAGCACCTGTTTCCGGTGTTAATAGTGTTTTATATGATATGTATTTGCGTTTTTGTTTTCCAGATACAAACAAGCTAAGCTGGATAAACGGCAGGGGATATGTTTCTGAATTAGCGGCGAAAGGGATTGTATCCGGCAGTCTTAACGAATTGGGAAACGCCATTGTACTTATGCCTCCGCCGGAAGATGTGTATGATAAATACGGTAACCGGCTTATTGACAACGGAGCGAATTGGGTGGAATTAAAATTGGATGACGGCTTTGAAAACACCGAGGACTATGTGGGAATGCTAAAAAGCAGTGTAGAGCATCAATGGCAGGGCTACAACGCTATGGTGGAGAAGTACGGCGACATCTACCCAAACGAAAAAGCATGGCTTGAGGAACAGGAAAAGCTGCTCGGCATCCTCCAAAAGATGGCGAATAGCTAACATTCCTCTCTTGAGCGCAAAAGTGTCATATGCTATAATTCTTGCAGGCATCGAAGTTTACGGTGCCTGTAATTCTTTTTTAGGATGTTACCGTTATGAAGATTGGCAATGTAACAATAAACGGATACGCCGCGCTTGCACCTATGGCGGGCGTCGCCGACCGAGCGTTTCGCGAGGTGTGCAGGGAGTACGGCGCGGCCTACCTTGTGGGCGAGATGGCAAGCGCTAAGGGGCTTGTGCATGGCGACAATAAAACGGGCAGCTTGCTTACCGTAACCGAAACCGAGCGTCCGATGGCGGTGCAGCTGTTCGGCGACGACCCGCAGACGATGGCGGATGCCGCACGTCTTGCGCTTGCGTACAAGCCCGATATCATTGACATCAATATGGGCTGCCCTGCACCCAAAATTGCGGGCAACGGCGGCGGCAGCGCGCTGCATAAAAGCCCGCGCCTTGCCGGTGAGATTATCCGCGCGGTGGCGGATGCGGTGGATGTTCCTGTTACGGTGAAGATCCGCAAGGGCTGGGATGATAAGCTAATCAATGCTGTAGAGATGGCCGAAATCGCCGAGCAAAACGGAGCGCAGGCCGTTTGCGTGCACGGGCGCACCCGCACGCAGATGTACGCCCCGCCGGTGGATATTGATATCATCCGTGCGGTCAAGCAGGCGGTATCCATCCCCGTAATGGCAAACGGCGATGTGACAAGCCCGCAGGCCGCAAAAGAGATGTACGACAAAACGGGTGCCGATTTTGTCATGGTTGGCCGCGGTGCGCTCGGCGCGCCATGGCTGTTTGCGCAGATCAATGCGTTTTTGGCAGACGGTACCCTGCTGCCCGACCCGCCGATGAGCGAGCGGATGAACGTTATGCTGCGCCAGTTTGAGAAGATGATTGCTTACAAGGGTGAATATACCGCCATGCGCGAAGCGCGTAAGCACGCCGCATGGTACCTAAAAGGGTTTCACGGTGCCGCCGCGCTGCGCAAGCTGTCCGGTGCATTGTGCAGCCTCGATGACGCTCGCCGCCTTGCGGACGAAGCACTGCGGCAAAACAGCTAAAACAAGGGGGAGTAAACCGATGAAGTCATACCGCAAAGAGCTTCATTTTAATCTGCCCGCACGGCGCGGACTGGTAAATATCACCGAACAGGTACAGCAGGCGGTGAACGAATCGGGCGTAACGGAAGGGCTTGTGCTGGTAAATGCCATGAACATCACCGCGAGTGTGTTTATTAACGACGACGAGAGCGGTCTGCACCACGATTACGAGGTGTGGCTTGAGCGTCTTGCGCCCGAACAGCCGTACAGCCAGTACCGTCATAACGGGTATGAGGACAATGCCGACGCGCACCTAAAGCGCACCGTTATGGGACGCGAGGCGGTGGTGGCCATTACCAAAGGGCAGCTTGATTTCGGTACGTGGGAGCAGATATTCTACTACGAATTTGACGGCAAGCGCGCAAAGCGTGTGCTCGTTAAGATTATTGGGGAGTAGCGGGAATACCCAAAATGCCGCTTGAATGAAGGCGTATTTTTTTGTTCATGCTTAAATAGCAAAGCACCGGACGCTTTGTGTCCGGTGCTTTTTGTATTCTGGTTTTGATTGTTGCCGCAACAGCTCGATTTCACAAGAATAAATCACAATTAACACCATAAAGAAACCGTTGTGGTTTTGGCGGCGGCAGTTGAGTTTAATGCATAAAGATGGTAGAATAAGCGGTAGGCATCGCTTTCTATTTCTTCGTCTTTGCGCCCTTGCCGACAATGCGCTGCTCGCTGTTTTGAATGAGGTTGAGCAGCGAGGACGCAAACAGCGGATAGGTCTCGGAAAGCGACTGCGAGGTCATTGTAAAGCAGGAGGTATCCTTAAGCGGGGTAAGGTCGTCTACCTTCTCGCCGTTTGCGAGCGCTGCGGCCTTTGCCTCACAAATCTCCATTGCGGCACCCGCATAGCCCTGTGCAAGCGATCCGCTTACGGTAAACATGCTCGCTTGATTCTTGGGGTAAGACGCATGCACCACACGGAACATGCGGTATACCGCAAGCATCAAAAAGGATGAAACCTCGGTAACAAGTGCGGTATTAGAGCACTTTTGCAGCAGGTCAAACAGGATATTAAGCGAGTTTGCAATCAGCTTTTTGCTTAGCGTGGGCAGTACACTGCCGCGGTAGGCGTTTTCCTTGCCCATCATCTCGGGCTCGGGAATTTCGTCCACCGTGATGGTTGCACCGGTTCGGTCGGGCGAAAGACCCAGCAGGTAATCGCACGAAACACCGTAATATCCCGCGCACTTCACCAGAAAATCCAGTCCGCATTCGCGAATGCCTTTCTCATAGTGCGACAACAGCGCCTGCGAGATTTCAAGTGCGCCCGCCGCTTCCTTTTGAGTAATGCCCTTCTCTTTACGCAGCAGCGTAAGTATGCGCGGAAAATCTGAATTCATGCTGCTTCCTCCTCCTGATGTTAAGTGCACAACATTATAAAATGCATATAACTTCTCGTAAATTATAGTATATGGCATACGGCTTGTAAAGTGGTATTTTACAAATTCTATGGTATATTTGTCGTATTTGCGCACCAGCTGTTGAAATAATGCAGGATATCCCGCACAAACCCGCTCATCCTGCAATGGTTTTTGCACCCCAGTTCCCTTACCGGTATCCGCAGCAGCGTTATACGCTACATAAAGGGAGGGTGTTTTTATGTCAAAGGTTCATATCGTAGTGCTCCCGGGCGATGGCATGGGGGGTCGGCTGATGGAGCAGGCCGTGCGCGTAATGCAGGAGGCTTGCACCATCGAAGGCGTTGCGCTTGATTTGGAATACGAGGATATTGGTTATGCGGCGTATCTTTCACAGGGTGTGCCATTTTCCGCGCGTACCGCGCAAAAATGCCGTGCAGCAGACGCCGTACTGCTCGGCCCGGTGGGGGATGAAAGAAGCCGTGACCTTGCCCCGAGTCATCAACCCGTGGCAGGTATCTTGGGGCTGCGGGCAAAGCTTGGGCTGTTCAGCGAATTTTGCCCGATTCTGCTGCCGGAGCGTAACATCGATTTTGTGCTTGTGCGGGAACTGAGCGGCGGCATTTACTATGGCGCGCGCGGGCAAACCAAGGTCGAAGAGGTCACCGCCGCGTTTGACACTGAAATTTATACCGAGCCTGAGGTAGAGCGCGTGGCAAAGAACGCATTTGAGCTTGCGCGCGGCAGGCGCGGGCAGGTTGCTTCGGTTGATCGGGCCGATGTGTTGGAAAGCTCCCGCCTGTGGCGCGCCGCGGTGGAAAAGACCCACGCCGCCTACCGGCAGATAGCGCTTGAGCATATCTCGGTCAACCGCGCGGCGGCGCTTATGATTACCGACCCGTCGCGATTTGACGTCGTACTCTGCCCGAATTTGTTTGGCAGCATCCTCGCGAGCGAGGCGTCGGCCCTTACAGGGGAACCGGCATCGCTGCCCCGTGCCTGGCTTGGATACACAAAGCTTGGGGTATACACCCCTGCATGTGATACAAAAACAACCGATCCCACCGCCGCAATCCTCGCGGCGGGTATGCTGCTTGACTACTCGCTCGGGATGTCCGCCGCTTCTCAGGCGGTAATGCAGGCGGCGCGTGAGACAGCATCCCGCGCAAGGGGGCTTACGCCCGAGCAGACGGGTGAAAAGGTAATACAACGCATCGGCCAGATCCTTGCGTGACCCAATATTGGTATAAGGGGACAATCAAGATTATGATAGGCAAGATAAAGAAAAATGCGCGCTTGCTTATGCGCGGAAACCTTGCAAAGGGTGCGGCAATCACGCTGGTGCTGCTGGGGGTTGTGCTGCTGTTTAAAGGGATGGAAACGGTTTGCATTTTGGTGCTTGATATGCTGGGCGTATCCGCTGCGGTACAGGGAATCGGCGGACTGGACAAGGTCTTGTCGGAGCTGCCGCTGCTGTCGCCCGTTAACATCGCCGCAACCGTTATCGTACTGCTCTTAAGCTTTGTGGTCACGGCACCGCTTTATGTGGGCATCAAGGGATGGTTCTATCAGCTTTCGGGCGGGCCGCCGGTACCTGTGAGCGAAATCTTCGCTCCGTTTTCTCACGCACGTTCCTTCTTTAAATCTATTTTATTGATGCTTGATATCTTTTTGCGATCGTTTTTCTGGATATACATCCTCGTGCTGCCTGGTGCGCTGCTTACCACAACCGGCTTTGCCCTGCTAACCGCGCGTCTTACCCTTGCAAACGGAGAGTTGATTGGCATGCTTGCCGCCGCGCTTGGCGTCCTGCTTTGCGTAATAGGGCTTGTGTTGGGGGCAGTTATCGCGCTGCGCTATAGCCTTGCACCCTGTCTGCTTGCGGCGGATATGTCCCGCAGCCAGCGATACTGCATCCGCACCTCAGTCCGCTATATGCGGGGGAATCAAGCGCGTATGCTGGGGCTGCTGTGCTCGTTTTTGCCATGGGCGGTTTTTTCGGTTTTGATTCTTCCGGCACTGTACGCCTTCCCTTATGTGCAGAGCAGCTTTGCCATCTTTGCGCGCTATCTGATTCAAAGGGGAACGATGCAGGATGAGCAAGGGCAGCTTGCACAGGATACTTCGCCCGACACGGACTTTGAGCAGACCGGGCAACCGAACAACCTGACATAAAGGGTGATAAATGATGGATAACAGCATAAAAACCATTGACGGATTTCGTATTGAAAAAACTATCCGTGCGCTGAACAAGAATAACATAGCGGGTATCTATGTGCCCGCGGTTGCCGATGTGGTTCCCGCGGTACAAAAGCTGCTGGACGAGGGTGACGCCGTTGCGTTCGGCGGCTCGATGAGCTTGTACGAATCGGGGGTCATTGATCATCTGCGCAGCGGGCGCTACCGCCTGCTTGACCGCGACAACCCTGCGCTCAGCCACGAGCAGGTGCAGGAGATACAGCGGCAGTCGTTTTGCGCGGACGCGTATCTGTGCAGTGCAAACGCCGTAACCGAAAACGGTGAAATCTACAACGTGGACGGCAGGGGCAATCGCGCGGCTGCAACCATCTACGGGCCGAAGTCTGTTATTATGGTGGTTGGGTGCAACAAGCTTGTATGCGATCTTGAGGAAGCGGTGCGCAGGGTTAAAAAGATTGCGGCACCAGCGAATGCGGTGCGGCTGGGACGCGATACATATTGCGCGCACAAGGGCGAATGCATGTCGCTTGCAGTAAAAGCAAGCGGTATGACCGACGGCTGCAACTCCCCGGGGCGCATCTGTGCACAGTATACGGTGCTGGGGTGGCAGCTGCAAAAAGAACGCATTAAGGTCTTATTGGTCGGCGAGGCACTCGGCTATTAAAACGGGTAAGGCAGATCCGTTGCTTTGCGGGTGTGCGGAGCTGTATACCCGTACGCTGTTTCCGTGCGAAGAATTCAAAAATAATCCATATAAATATTAAACCGGATGTGCTATAATATTGTGTACGCATTCCGCCGTATTGTGCGGCAGGGGATGAAAGACCGGAAAGGGGGAAATGGGGCATGAAGCTGCGCATTGCGGCAATGCTTGCCTGTGCTTGCCTGCTGCTTTCAGGCTGTATGAGCCTTGCACAGGGAACCGAAAACCTAATGCGTCCGCCCAAACTTTCGGTGGAACAGCAGAAGATATATGCCGCCCTTTCTGCGGTTGTGGGGGATGACATCGTGCTCAAATACCCCGGTGACGGCGAGCACCGTTCCGCCTTTGTGATGTACGATATCGACGGAGACGGGGAAGAGGAGGTCATTGTTTTTTACGCATCCTCCTCTCAAAGCGACAATCTGCATATAAATATACTAAACAAGCAGGGCGAGGACTGGTACTCGATTTATGATGCGGTGGGAGAAGGCCCCGAAATTGACAGTATCGCATTTCGCAACATAACAAATACGGGCTCAATTAACATTGTTGTATCGTACGAGATGCTTTCTATGCAGCAAAAGGTGCTGTGTGTTTATACCTATAAGAATAACAAATTGCTCGAAGAGTTTAAATGCGATTATACCAGCAGTCTGATTCAAGACTTTGACAACGATGGTCTGGACGAGCTGTTTTTGCTGTATAATGTGGAGACAATCATTGCAAAGGCGATGTATGTGGATACGCTCTATACGTTCGGCGCGCCTACGGTGATGAGTGAGGTAGAGCTGAGCACCGATGTAAAGCAGTATGTTCAGATTATTGCGGAACCCGAGCCCCCCGCCCAAGCTGAAGCCGCGAAAGCACAGCGTCCGAACGCGTTCTCTTATATCGTCTATATCGACGGCCTTACCTCGGCCAAGGGCAACCATACAACCGAGCTTGTACGCCTGCGCAACAACAGCATATCAAACCTTTTGGTAAGCGAGGATAACGTGCATAACATCAACTGGCGTTATGTTTCGCTGTTAACGCAGGACCGCAACAACGACGGTGTAATGGATGTGCCCAAAGGCGTTCCCATCCCCGGGTGGCCTACCGACTCAAAGGAAAGCGTTGTTACCTTAATTGAATGGTACAACTATATTGATGATCAGTTCCTGCCCATCAACTATACGCTGGTAAACCGCATGTTTGGTTTTTCACTCGATTATCCTGCCGCATGGTCTGCATGGGGCAAAAAAATCGCGGTAAAGCAGAGCGATGACGGTTACGAGTGGCAGCTGTATGAGTATTTTGAAAACAACAGTAATGCCCAGGAGGGCGGCAAGAGCAGTGTGCTGGGCAGTGAGCTGCTGCGTATTCGGGTGTACTCCAACAACAACTTCTTTGATGAATACAACACCGAAGGGTATGTGGAGCTTGGCGCGTGCGAGGAATATACCTATTACGGATTTATCCCGGAGCAGGGGGCAACGAAGAACGACCTTGCCATCACATACGATGAGCTGGCGGAACTGTTCCGTTATGAAAATGCGGCATAACTCAGGCTAAAACGAAAGGACAACAGATTGGAGGGCTTGCAATGAAACGGATTCTGGTAGTAGAGGACGAGGATGTTATACGCGACTTTGTGGTCATTAACCTGCAGCGTGCGGGATACGATGTTGTGGATGTTGGCAGCGGCGAGGCAGCACTCGAGGTTTTTGACGAAGCAGACGGCGATTTTGATGTGGTACTGCTTGACGTTATGATGCCCGGCATCGATGGATTCACCGTATGCAAACGGCTGCGTCAAAAAAGCAGCACGATTGGTATTATTATGCTCACCGCCAAAACACAGGAGATGGATAAGGTCGGTGGGCTGATGATTGGCGCCGACGACTATGTTACCAAGCCGTTTAGCCCATCCGAGCTTGTGGCAAGGGTGGATGCAATTTACCGCCGTGTGACGATGGCGGCGGGCGGCGCGGCAGTTCCGGTAGACGAGATTCGTTCCGGTGACTTTGTGCTGAATCTCAAAAGCCGAACGCTGACCAAAAACGGCGCTCCGGTTGAGGTTACCCAGATGGAATTCCAAATTATGGAGCTATTCATGAAAAACCCCAACACCG
Organism: Bacillota bacterium; assembly: GCA_023421245.1. Taxonomy (GTDB): domain Bacteria; phylum Bacillota; class Clostridia; order Oscillospirales; family Ruminococcaceae; genus Acetanaerobacterium. The sequence goes on from JAEZTV010000009.1 coordinate 144,324, forward strand.
CAATGGAACGCCAGGAGATTTTATCCAAGGTGTGGGGCGATGAATACTTTGGTGATGTGAAGATTGTGGATGTGAACATCCGCAGACTGCGCATGAAGATTGAGGACGAGCCTTCAAGCCCCAAGCATATCCTTACGGTATGGGGATACGGCTATAAATGGAGCGCCGCATAGATAGAAATCCGATTGATCGCGGGGGGAAGGGGCTGAAGGACCGGCAATGAAAAGCATAACCAAACGCTGGCTTTTTAATAATCTGGGCGTCATCCTCGCTATCCTTGTAATTATCGAGATTGTAGCGGGTATAGGGATACGCAGCTACTATTACTCCAGTGTAAAGCAAGCTCTCGATACACAGGCAAACACGATACTTAACGTGCTTACCAAGGCGTCAGAATCCATAGGGGTGGATATTGATTCCGAGATTCGCAGTACCGTTGAAAACTTTGATCAAAAGGGCAGAATGGAGATTATGGCAATCGGCGGAGACGGCAAGGTGGCGATTACCTCCAGCGGCTTTCGGCCTGAAGGCAACGTAGCCATGCCCGATTACGAGACTGCCGTGCAGTCGGATGCCCGCTATGGCGAATTTACTGGTGTGCTGCCCGGCGGCGAGCCGTTTATGGCGGTAACGATTATGGTGCCCGATTCCGCGCGGTATTACCGTGCGCTGCGCTATGTTGTTTCGCTTGAACTTGTCAACGCGCAGATACTAATGATTGTGGCGCTGTTTACCCTGTTTGGCATTGCTATAATCTTCTTTGTGGTGTTCACAAGCTCATACTTTATAAAATCCATTGTAATCCCCGTTGGTGAAGTGGGCGCAACCGCCCGAAGGATTGCGGCAGGCGATTTTAACGTCCGTTTAAAAAAGAAGCACGATGATGAGATTGGCGAGCTGTGCGACATCATCAACTATATGGCGGGGGAGCTTTCCACCAGTGAGCGCATCAAGAACGACTTTATCTCATCCGTTTCACATGAGCTTCGCACGCCGCTGACCGCCATCAAGGGCTGGGCGGAAACACTTGAGAGCAGCGCGCTTGACGATACCCAGATGCACGAAAAGGGCATGCGTGTCATCGTCAGCGAAACCGAGCGCCTTTCGGGTATGGTGGAGGAGCTGCTTGACTTTTCGCGTATGCAGAGCGGCAGGCTGTCGCTTGCTAAAACAAGGCTTGATATTCTGGCGGAGCTTGGCGAGGCGGTTTTGATGTTTACCGAGCGCGCACGCCGCGAGGGTGTCGCCATTCACTACATAGAGCCAGATACCTTAAGCCCTGTGCTGGGTGACCGAAACCGGTTAAAGCAGGTGTTTGTCAACATCATCGACAACGCGCTGAAATATTCAGAGCATGGCGGAAGTATTACCATCACCGCGCGTGAAAGCTCGCAAAAAGAGATATTTATCACCATTAGCGATACGGGCGCCGGCATCAGGGCCGAGGACCTGCCAAAGGTTAAAACAAAGTTTTACAAGGGGGCGTCATCGCGCCGCGGTTCGGGGATAGGGCTTGCGGTGGCGGATGAGATTATCACCATGCACGGCGGCGTTTTATCCATCTCCAGCGAAGTGGGCAAGGGCACGGCCGTTACCATCATGCTGCACGCAGCAAAAAACGGAGAGACCCTATAACAGCCCGTATTAAGCAGCACGGATTTTGAAAACGGTAATAGTGCTTAATGCGGGACACTGCCCCTAAAGGAGCAGTGTGGAAAGGAACCAATAAGAACATGAGCAAACGATGCACCACAAAAAAGAAGACGACCATCGGTGGTCAGGCACTGATTGAGGGTGTTATGATGCGGGGAGTATCCCTCACCGCGATGGCATCTCGTCTGCCTACCGGCGAGATTGATGTGGAAACCTGGCCGACGCAGAGCGAGAAAAAGGGAGCATGGTACCGCAAGGTGCCGTTTATCCGCGGTATCTTCAATCTGATTGATTCCCTGACCTTGGGCTATAAATGCCTGATGAAATCCGCCGAGAAGGTGGGTTTTGAAGACGAAGAACCCTCAAAGTTTGAAAAAAAGCTGCAGGAGCTGTTGGGCGATAAATTTATGGCGGTTATCACCGGATTTGCAGGAGTGCTTGCGGTGGTGATTGCGGTTGGCCTGTTTATGCTGCTGCCGGTTTATCTTGTTAAGCTGATAGAATATCTTGCCGGCGACCTCGGCGGTTGGAAGACCGTCATAGAGGGCGTGATTAAGATTGCGGTTTTTGTTGCTTATATTGCCGCTATCAGCCTTTCGAAGGATATTCACCGTGTGTTCCAGTACCACGGCGGCGAGCACAAAAGTATTGCGTGTTACGAGGGCGGCGATGAGCTGACGGTGGAAAACGCGCGTCGCTACACCCGCTTCCACCCCCGCTGCGGTACGAGTTTTCTGCTGATCGTGCTGATTATCAGCATCCTTGTTTTTTCGGTTCTGCCGTGGGGCAACGGGCTGCTGCGCGTTGTGTATAAGCTTGCGCTGATGCCCCTTGTAATTGGCATCGCTTATGAGATTATCAAGCTTGCGGGCCGTTATTGTGAGAATATAATTATGCGCATCATCTCAGCACCCGGTATATGGCTGCAGCGCTTGACCACGCGGGAGCCGGATGATGAGCAGCTGGAGGTGGCGCTTGCCTCGCTTATAGCAGTGCTGCCGCGTGAGGATGAGGACGATAATTGGTAACTGGTAAAAGGAGCTGGGCATGACAGTAAAAAAAACCGCGGAACGGGTAAAAAAAGAGCTTAGCGCAGCGGGGTTTGAGACCGCACAGCGAGAGTCACGCTTTTTGGTAGAGGGTATCTGCCGCCTTACACGCGGCGGAATGTTTCTGCACAGCGATATGCTGCTGACCGATGCGGAACAAATGCAGATAGAAGAGGCTTTACAAAAGCGTTTGGCGGGCTGGCCGCTGCAATACCTCATAGGGGAGTGGGATTTTTACGGGTATCCTGTTTTTGTGGGAGAAGGCGTGCTGATTCCCCGCCCCGAAACCGAGCTGCTGGTGCGGGAAGCGCTCGTTGTATTATCCAACAAGAAAAAGCGGGAAGCTGTGGTGGCGGACCTGTGCAGCGGCAGTGGGTGCATTGCCGTTGCGATTGCGCGGGAATGCCGGAGTGCGCGTGTGACGGCGGTGGAGCGGTATGACGAAGCATATGGGTATCTTGAGCGAAACATTGAGCGTAACGGTACACAAAACATTTTACCCCTCAAGGCAGATGTACTTGGGCCGCTTTCCCAAAGCCTCGCAAGCACGTTTGATATCATCGTGTGCAACCCCCCCTACATAAAAACTGAGGATATGAAAAACCTTTCGCGCGAAGTACGGTTTGAGCCCTCCGAGGCGCTTGACGGCAGGCGGGATGGCCTGCACTTCTACCGCGAGATTACAAAACGCTGGAAAACCTGCCTTGTGCCGAAGGGCGTGATACTGTACGAGATCGGCTTCGACCAAGGGGCGGAGGTTGCGCAGATACTGACAGACAACGGCTTTGAACAGGTTGAGATTAAACAGGATTACAATGGGCTGGATCGGATTGTATCCGGTGTGTTGTCGAGTGTACCAGATATTGGACAGCAAGTGTGATATCATATTTCCATACCGGAAGTATGATACGCTTTTTAAAAATGCGCAGGGGCCGTATTGCGGCCGCTTGCGGGCATAATGGGAGGGTTTGCAGACTATGGATAAGAAAAAGGCCTTGGACACGGCACTGGCACAGATTGAAAAACAGTTTGGCAAAGGCGCGGTTATGAAGCTTGGGTCGGATTCGGTACTGAATGTAGAGACCATCTCTACCGGCTCAATCTCTCTGGATCTTGCGCTTGGCATCGGCGGTGTGCCGCGCGGGCGCATTGTGGAGATTTACGGGCCGGAGAGCTCGGGTAAAACAACGGTAGCCCTGCACATCCTTGCCGAGGCGCAGAAGGCGGGCGGTGAGGTTGCGTTTATTGACGTTGAGCATGCGCTCGACCCCGTATACGCAAAGGCCTTGGGGCTGGATATTGATGCGCTTTTGGTTTCGCAGCCCGATACCGGCGAGCAGGCGCTCGAGATTACCGAGGCACTGGTGCGCTCAGGTGCGATTGATGTTATTGTTATCGACTCGGTTGCGGCAATGGTACCGCGCGCAGAGATTGAGGGCGAGATGGGCGACACACATGTCGGCCTGCAGGCGCGTCTGATGTCGCAGGCGCTGCGCAAGCTTACCGGCGTTATCTCAAAATCCAACTGCGTGGCGATCTTTATTAACCAGCTGCGCGAAAAGGTTGGCATTGCCTACGGCAACCCTGAGGTTACCCCGGGTGGCCGTGCACTGAAGTTCTATTCTTCGGTGCGCATCGACATCCGAAAAGGCGAGGCAATCAAAAACGGCAGCGAGGTGATTGGCAACCGCACCCGTGCAAAGGTAGTAAAGAACAAGGTAGCGCCCCCGTTTAAAGAGGCGGAGTTTGATATTATGTACGGTACCGGTATCTCGCGCGAGGGCGAGATTGTCGACCTTGCCGTAAAGCTGGATATCATCAACAAGAGCGGCGCGTGGTTTAGTATGGGCGAGACAAGGCTTGGCCAGGGCCGCGACAATGTGAAGATTTATGTAAAAGAGAATCCTGAGCTGATGGCAGACCTTGATCGTCAGATTCGTGAAAACTCCGATAAGCTGGTGATGTCGCGCGCCTCACGGTTTGATAAAAAGGTAAAGACCAAAGCGGCCGCGGCAGCGGACGATGAAGAATAATCTCTGTAACAGGCGGTGAACACCCATGCGGATAACCGCTATTACCAAAACAAAAAAAGGACGCTTTGCGCTGTTTGTGGACGATGAGTTTATGTTCTCGGTGGATGCCGAAACAATGCTGGAACACCGCCTCGCGGCACAGCAGGAGACAGATATTCAAACGCTTGAACAGATTCGGTGTTCAGCGGATAGGCGATACCAAAAGGAACGGGCGCTGTCGCTGCTTGGCTACAAAAGCTACACCAAGCAGGCGCTCATAGACCGCCTTGCGCGCGAGGGCGATGCGCTTATCGCAGCGGAAGTAGCTGACCGCCTTGAGGAGCTGGGGCTCATTGATGACCGCTCCTATGCGAGGAGATGTGCGTCAGACCTGTTTTCCATTAAGGGGTACGGTGCGCGCAGAGTACAATACGAGCTGATGCGCAGGGGTATCCCACGCGAAATGGCGGATGATGTTGTAAGCGAGCTTGCCCCTGAGGGGGAGGATACCTTGGATGCAATTGTCGCCATCATCGAGCGTAAGTACGCACGCTGTTTGTCCGACCGCAAGGGCATTGATAGAGCAGTGCGCGGTCTTGCAAGGCTTGGGTACGATTACGACGACATCCGCACCGCAATTGCGCGCTGCTCGGAGGACGATGAACCATTTGACGGATAATCCAACTTGGAAAGGAATACACCATACACATGAGTACACGAGTAGGAATGGTTTCGCTCGGCTGCCCCAAGAATCAGGTGGACGCCGAGATTTTGCTTGCAAACTTTAAAAAGGCAGGGTTTGAGATTACCGCCGACGCAGGGCTTGCGGATGTAGTTGTCATCAACACCTGCGGCTTTATTGAAGATGCCAAGCGTGAATCAATCGAGAATATCTTGGAGTTTTGCACCCTGAAAGAAGAAGGACGCATCAAATGTATTGCGGTGACGGGCTGCCTTGCCGAGCGTTACCGCGACGAGGTTGCCGCCGAGATTCCCGAGGCGGATGTGATACTTGGCATCGGTGCCAATGCCGATCTTGTGCAGGCGGTGCAGGCGGTGCTTGATGGCAAGCAAAAAAAGATCACAAGCTTTCCAAACCGCTGTGATCTGCCGCTTGAAGGTGCACGCATCTTGACTACGCTGCCCTTTTTTGCGTATCTTAAGATTGCGGAAGGGTGCGATAACTGCTGCTCCTACTGTGCGATTCCCGCCATCCGCGGCCCGTTTCGCAGCCGGCCCATCGAACATGTGGTAAGCGAGGCGCAGCGTCTTGCCGCAAGCGGCGTAACCGAGCTTGTGCTGGTGGCGCAAGACACCACCCGCTACGGCGAGGATTTGTACGGCGGCTCCGCTCTGGCAAAGCTGCTGGATGAGCTCAACGGCATCGAGGGCCTTCGCTGGATTCGTGTGCTGTATTGCTACCCCGAGCGCATTACCGACGAACTGATTGACGCCATTGCGCGCAATGATAAAGCAGTAAAATATCTCGACCTGCCCATTCAGCACTGCAACGCCGATATTCTGCATGCCATGCGCCGGATGGGGGACAGAAAAACGCTTGAGGCGCTCATTCAAAAATTGCGTGAGCGAGTACCGGGCATCACACTGCGCACCACCTTGATTGCAGGGTTTCCGGGTGAAACCAAAAAGCAGTTTGCCGAGCTGTGCCAGTTTGTCAAGGATATGAGATTTGACCATCTGGGCTGCTTTGCATACTCGCAGGAGGATGGCACCCCTGCGGCTTCGATGGATGGGCAGCTCGACGAGCATGAAAAGCGCCGCCGTGCCGATATCGTTATGACCGAGCAGGCAACCATTGCTGAGCGGCGTAACCGAAAGATGATTGGCAAAACTGTGGAGGTGCTCGTAGAGGGCTTTGACCGTTACGCGGAATGCTACTTCGGACGCACCGCAGCCGACGCCCCCGACATCGATGGCAAGATTTTCTTTACAGCCTCTGCCGGCGTTGCGGTTGGCAGCTATGTCTGTGTGCGGGTAGAGGATATGCTCGATTACGATTTGACCGGCTCGATGGTACAGTAGTACAATGATATATGCGCACTTATGGGAAGGCGCATCTATGGAGGAGTAGCCTATGAAGCTGAATACACCAAATAAACTCACATTGCTGCGCATTGTGCTGGTTCCTGCCTACATGATTTTTTTGTTGGCAGAAGCAATTCCGTATCATTTTTTATGGGCAGCAATTCTATTTAGCATTGCATCGTTTACCGATTTTTTAGACGGGCACCTTGCGCGCAAGAGGGGCCTTGTTACAACCTTCGGCAAGTTTCTTGACCCCCTTGCGGATAAGATGCTTATTACCGCTGCACTCATCTGTTTTGTGGAGCTTGGCTTTATCAGCAGTGCCGTGACGGTGGTTATTATCGCCCGCGAGTTTATGGTTACCTCGCTGCGGCTGATTGCGGTGGGCGAAGGCAATGTGATTGCGGCAGGCCCCCTTGGTAAGCTTAAGACGGTAATGCAGATTTTTGCCGCTATATTTATCATGCTTCTGCACGCGGCAATTGATGTCGGCGCACTGAGCGAGACTTTTGCGCATACAATGATAACAGAACCGCTGATGTGGGTGGTCGCTGCTATTACGGTGATTTCGGGTGTGCAGTACATCTGGGCAAACAGGGCGTGCATTAATACGGAAAAATAACTTGCAACAACTGTCGGGGTATGGTATATCTATACTGTATTAGCTGTTGTTACGAGGAAATATAGTTAAGGCGATAAGTGCGGATGCGCTTACAAAGCAAAACAAGTACCCGCATGTCAGCGGCTACAGAGAACGGCCGCCGCTTGGCTGAAAACGGCCGTGCATTAAGCGGTGCGGAGAAATGCCTTTGCCTATGCCCGGGTGGGGAACCGCGCACGGTATGCGCGCAGTATCCGCTTGCGTTTTGCCTCGCGTTAAGGGGATAGGGTTTTCACAAGGCAAGAGTGATAAATCGGAGTGGAACCGCGGCAAGTCCGCCTCCGTTGTCTTATAGGCTAAGACAGCAGGGGCTTTTTGCTTTTTTAGAGAGAAAGCCAAGCGGAGGGTATATTCCAACAAACAGGATTGTTACAATATATGTAATATATATTTAGCGGGCTACTTGATAGCTGACGCCATCTTATGCAATAATAGGGAGGGAGGATTTGTATGTTCCGAAGGCTGCGACTTGACATAAAGGCCATAAAAGAGCGAGACCCCGCGGCAAGAAACTCCTTTGAGGTATTCATGCTTTACTCTGGGCTGCATGCGCTGATGTTTCACCGCGTTTCGCACTGGCTGTACAAACATAAGCTGTTTTTTCTAGCACGCCTCAACTCACAAATCGCGCGATTTTTCACCAAAATTGAGATTCACCCGGGCGCTACAATCGGTACGGGGGTGTTCATCGACCACGGCACCGGTGTTGTTATCGGTGAAACCGCCGAGGTAGGCGACGGTTGCACGATCTATCAGGGCGTTACACTTGGCGGTACAGGCAAGCACAAGGGCAAACGCCACCCGACCATTGAAAAGAATGTGATGATTGGCAGCGGCGCGAAGGTGCTTGGCCCCTTTACAGTGGGTGAAAACTCAAAGATTGCCGCAAATGCCGTGGTGCTCGATACCATTCCGCCAAACTCCACCGCGGTAGGCGTGCCGGCGCGCATTGTAAAGCAGAACGGTAAAAAGCTGTGCTCGCATGATCTGGATCAGGTGCACATCCCCGACCCTGTTTCGCAGGAGTTATGCAAGCTTTCCCTTAAGCTTGAGCAGCTTGAAAAACAGGTGAAGCAACTGCGCGAAGGCAAAGATGAAACCGCGCCAAACGACACAAACTGAACATGGTCACTGGGTATAATTAACGTTTGAAACTGAGTTTTTCCGAACGGAAGGAATGGGCATAACAATGAAGATATTCAATACACTAACACGACAAAAAGAGGAGTTTATCCCCCTTCGCGAGGGTGAGGTGCGCATATATGTATGCGGTCCTACCGTGTACAACTATATTCACATTGGTAACGCGCGCCCGCTGTGTGTGTTTGATACCCTGCGCCGCTATCTGGAATACCGCGGCTACAAGGTGATCTATGTACAGAATTTCACCGATATTGATGATAAGATCATCCGCCGCGCAAACGAGGAAGGCAGCGACTTTTTAAGCGTGGCCGAAACCTATATTGAGGAATATAAAAAGGACGCCGAGCACCTGAACGTAAAAGAGGCAACGGTGCATCCGCGCGCAACCGAGAATATTGATACCATACTTGAGATTATTACAGAGCTTATGCAAAAGGGCTTTGCATACGAAGCCGGCGGCGACGTGTACTTTCGCGCTAAGCATTTTGAGGAATACGGCAAGCTGTCGCACCAGCCGCTGGAGGATTTGGAGGCGGGTGCACGCATTGAGGTAGGGGTGCATAAGGAATCGCCGATGGATTTTGCGCTTTGGAAGGCGGCAAAGCCCGGTGAACCATATTGGCAGTCGCCGTGGGGCGACGGCCGCCCGGGCTGGCATATTGAGTGTTCGGCTATGGCAAAACGATATCTGGGTGCGACCATCGACCTGCACTGCGGCGGGCTTGACCTTGTGTTCCCGCATCACGAAAACGAGATAGCCCAGAGCGAATGCGCTTGGGGCGAGCCGTTTGCACGTTACTGGATGCACAACGAGTACCTCAACATTAACAACAAGAAGATGTCAAAATCGCTTGGTAACTTCCGCACAACCCGCGAGGTGGGGGAGCATTTTGGGTATGAGCCAATCCGCTTTATTATGCTGTCGGCACACTACCGCACCCCTATGAACTATAGTACGGAGATTATGGAATCGGCTAAAGCGTCGCTGGCACGCCTGTATACCTGCCGCGATAACATTGATTTTGCACTGAAAAATGCAACCGAGCAAAAGGCGCCGGATGAGGGCGAACTGCTGCAGAGCATCCTTGCGCGCCGCACCCAGTTTATTGAGGCGATGGATAATGACCTTAACACCGCCGATGCACTTGCCGCGGTATTTGAGCTTGTGCGCGAGATCAATACCCTCACTACCGGTACATCACTCGGCTCCCGCGCGGCAATTGAAGCCGCACGCGACCTGTTTGACGAGCTGACCGGCGTGCTCGGCTTACTGTATGAGCGCAAAGAGCAAAGCCTTGATGCCGAGGTAGAGGCATTGATTGCACAGCGTCAGCAGGCGCGCGCAGCGCGTGATTTTGCAAAGGCGGATGAAATTCGTGACCGCCTTGCCGCGATGAATGTTGTGCTTGAGGATACCCCGCAGGGCGTAAAGTGGCGCATGAAATAGACAACCACGGGAATTTTTAGGACAGGCAGGTCATGGAGATGAAACGTACGCGGCACAGCATACAAGAGGTAGTGGCAGTGCTGCTTTGCTGCGTTCTTTTGGCGGGCTGTACACTCGGCGAAGTAGATGCGCTTATGCAGGCGATTGCCCGCAGCACCGACACCATCCGCAACAACGAACCGGTATCGCAGGCATCGGATTCTGCTGAGTCGGAGTTTCATATTGATCCCGGCGGCGAAGGAGAGACCGACTTTTCGGCGACGCTTGAGAGCAGTGTACTGCGGCTGGTGAATGCCGAACGGCAAAGCCTTGCGTTGCCGCAGCTTGTTGAGGAACCAGCGCTCAACGAAACGGCGCGTACCCGTTGCAGAGAGATGATGGAGAACGACCACTTTGAGCACACCCGCCCCGATGGGCGTGACTGGTCTACCGTCATCGAAGAACAGGGATACCGCTATACCGTGGTGAGCGAGAACCTGCAAAAGGGCAGGGCGCAAACGCTCAGCGCACAGGATATCTTCGATTCTTGGAAGGAAAGCCCCGCACATTACGAAGCGATGATTGCGTCCGACATCACGCGCACAGGCGTTGGGGTGTATGTGCGCAAGTCCGAGCAGGGGTATGAATGGTACGCGACCGAGCATTTTGCATCCCCGCGCTAACCGCTGATGTATGTATTGACAAACAAACGGTGCGGGCGGTACTATGTGAAAGGCGGCCCTGTGGGGTAAGCTTGGTGTTATAGCGTGTAAGCCCGGTATCATGATGGAATAGACAGCCAATCTATAAAACTAAAACAATGAATCAGGGCGGCAGTTTGATGGATTCTTATTTAAGCCAGCGCCCTTACCGCAGCGGTCTCTAAGAAAGGAATGGTTATCGTAATGAATAATGGCGAGGTGCGCACCAGATTTGCGCCAAGCCCCACCGGTTATATGCACGTGGGCAACCTTAGAACGGCGTTGTATGCCTATCTGCTTGCAAAAGGCAAAGGGGGCAAGTTTATCCTGCGCATTGAAGATACCGACCAGGAACGGTATGTTGAGGGCGCGGTTGATATTATCTATAACACCCTGCGTGAAACAGGGTTGAACTGGGATGAAGGCCCCGATATCGGTGGACCGGTAGGCCCGTATATCCAAAGTGAGCGAATGGGTATGTACGCAGTCTACGCCGACCGACTGATACAATCGGGGCATGCCTACCGCTGCTTCTGCGATAAGGAACGGCTTGAGGAGGTTCGCAAGCTGCAGACGGCCTCGGGTATCTCACCCAAATATGATGGGCATTGCTCACGCCTGACACAAGAGGAGATAGACGAAAAACTAGCACAGGGCGTACCATGTGTAATCCGCCAGAAGATTCCGCGGACGGGCACGACGACCTTCCATGATGTGGTGTTCGGTGATGTGTCGGTGGAAAACGCAACGCTGGATGATCAGGTGCTCATCAAAAGTGACGGCATGCCCACCTATAACTTTGCAAACGTGGTGGACGACCATCTCATGGGCATTACCCATGTCATTCGCGGCAACGAATACCTATCCTCTACCCCGAAGTATAACCTGCTGTACGAGGCATTCGGGTGGGATATCCCCATATACATCCACTGCTCGCCCGTTATGAAGAACGCGACCGAAAAGCTGTCCAAGCGCAACGGTGATGCGTCTTACGGAGATCTTGTAAATGCAGGATACCTTAGGGATGCGGTGCTTAACTACATCGCACTGCTTGGCTGGGCGCCGGGCGGCGAGAACGAAATTTTCTCACTTCGGGAGATGGTGCAGGCGTTTGATGCACGGGGTATCTCAAAATCCCCCGCAATCTTTGACCCCTTAAAGCTGCGCCATATCAACGGAGAGTATATCAGGCGGCTTTCGCCCGAGGCGTTTGCCGAGATGGCTGCGCCGTGGATTCGAAAGGCCGTCACCCGTACCGATGTGGACCTTGCCTTGGTTGCACAGGTGCTGCAGGCGCGCACCGAGGTGCTTGCGGATATTCCGGAACAGGTGGACTTTGTGGATGCCCTGCCCGAGTACGATTTGGAGCTGTACGTCAGCAAGAAGATGAAGACGACCAAAGAAACATCACTTGCAATGCTGCGTGAGATTTTGCCGGTGCTTGAGGGGCTTTCGGATTTTTCGGTGCAGTCGGTGCACGATGCGCTGTTTGAATTGATTGCGCGCCTTGAGGTGAAGAACGGTGCTGTGCTGTGGCCGCTGCGCGTTGCGGCAAGCGGCAAGCAGTTCACCCCCGGCGGCGGCATTGAGATTTGCGCGATCCTCGGCAAGGACGATACCATAGCCCGCGTGAAAAAGGGCATTGAGCTTTTGCAGGCCGTGTGCGGGTAACCGCAATTCCCATGCCTCGGCAGAAATTTGTTACGGCATGAAAAGCGATGGGCTGTATGGAGCGTTATGTTCAAAGAGACTATATCGTCAAAGGGGCGGAAAAACCTGTACGATTACTACCCCCCATGGCAGCGAGCTTGCCTGCTTTGAATAGCAAAGCCATATAAGCGCAAAAAAAACAGCATAACAAGGTATTACTCAACAAAGTAAAGAACAGCCGCGGATAGCACAATCCGCGGCTGTTCTTTTGCATGTGCCGGTATACCAACGTCAAAAATAATCTTTCATTAAGATGTTCACCCATGCGGGAACCGTGGCGTCGGGCTTGCAATCATACATAGGATAGTAAGGCTTAATGTCAAGAACGGGCGTGCCGTGGATGGCGTCCAACCCCTGCACGGTAATGATATTATCCTGGATACCGGCAAGCTTTACCGCCGTAATGCCGATGGGATTGGGGCGGTCCTTTGCGCGCTGAGAAAAGATACCGATCTTCGGCATATCCGCGCGCCCCTGCGGCCTGCGAACCAGATGCTTTGCTGCGTCAAAGCTCGCCTTGTCAAGATAATACACCACGACAATGTGCGAAAAGTCTGACAATCCGCATAGCCCCTGCTCGTAGACAGGATCAATAACAATATGCGACAACGTCGCGCCCCAGCCGGTATCCTTTTGCCTTTCCGCCTTGTTTTGTACGGTTCCAATCGCAGTTAAGGTAATACGCATAATCATGAGCCCCTTTTTAATGGAGTAAGCAGTAAAATTGTACCAGATAGTAAGCCGATATGCAAGTGTGGCGGCAGTAGCATACGCGATTTTGCGTGCGGTTTCAGCAGCATTGCCCTCAAAAACCCCCACGGTTGCGACAGCTTTTGCGCGTGTACAGCAGTAGGATAGGAAAGGTAATATATGTAACTGCAAAGAATAAACGGACAAACGCTTGGCCGTTTTAGAATCGATGTTTAAACAAGCTGCCTTAATACTATTTATATTTTAATCTGACCTGCGGCGGCACGGCACAATTGGAGACAAGCTGTACCGGTGCTCTCTATTGATGACGAAAGCCGCAGCGGAAAGCTTTGCCTCCCGACTTAAAGAATGCCTATGGTTTTATTCAAGTTTTTAGCCATCGGTGTCTACCCGCAATCTAAATATAGAAAGGCATGGTTGTTCCCATGAAGCAACGTACAACAGTCAAGAGCCGAATATGGATGAAAATACAGCACTATGTGCAGATGCGTGTACAGATTGCGGGCGCAGTGGTTTTTTTTGCAGGCTTTTTAATGGCTAACGCCACAATGTACGGCAAGATTGCGCCTTTTGGCGTTGCGCTTGCGGCAGGTGTTCCATCCGGGCTGTTTTGGCCGGGAACGCTTGGTGCACTGCTTGGATATCTTGTGCCGATTGACGGCGGAATCGGCACAATGAAATATGCTGCCGCCCTGTGCATCGTAATGGTTGGACGCTGGTTGCTTGGCCGGTGGAAGGCCCTGCCCGCGAGTGGAATGGTTTTTTCCGCGCTGGGGTTTGCATCGCTACTGCTGCCCTCCCTGATTCTCTTGGCGGGGAGCCTTAATCAGAGCATCGCACAGACGGTGCTTGCCGTATCCGAGGCGGTGCTTGCCGGCGGACTCTGCTATCTGGTTAATATAGCGGCAGGCCCTATTGAAAAGGGATTTGTAGCAAGCGTTCTGGAACGAAGAGAGCACGCGAGCATTATCGCGGTGCTCAGCATAATATTGCTTGCGCTGTGCGGGTTTGAGATCTATGGGTTTTCTGCCGGACGGTTTGTGGCCGTAATAGTGATTCTTGCGGCGGCGGCTATTTTTGGTCCGTCAATCGCCGCAGGTAGCGGCGTAATCGCGGGTGTTGTGGCAGGACTGACAGATTCCTCGTTATTCCTGCTTGCAGGAGTATATGGCTTTGCGGGCCTGTTTGCGGGGCTGTTTTATACATTTGGGCGCTTTGGTGCCGCTGCTGCATTTGTGCTGGCGAACGGGTTGCTGGCCATTGCTGCGGGTACGGGTATGGTACCCATACAAGTGTTATATGAGGTTATGATAGCAACTGTGCTGTTTATGTTTATCCCGCAAAGCCTGCTCAATACGGTAGGGTCGTTTCGTGTGGCAAGCAATAACGCCCAGCATGAGGATGGCATCAGCCGTGAGCTGCATACCCGCCTGACGCTTGCAAGCAGCGCAATGCGTGAGGTGCGTACCGCGGTAGACAGCGTATCGGAACGCTTGCGCAAAATTAATGCCGACGACATCACCACCGTGTATGACGCAGCGGCAGAGACCGTATGTGCGCGCTGCGGCAAACGAATGGCGTGCTGGGGGCCGTGCTATAACAGCACGATGGGCGCATTCCATGGTCTGGGAACGGTGCTCAAGGAAAAGGGGACCGTCAGCGATGAGGACTTTCCGCGTGCATTTCTTGAAACCTGTGGTAAAACGCGTGCGTTGACCACAGCGATCAATGAGGCGTACGAACGGTTTCGTACCCGCGAAAGCTCCGCACGGCGCTTTGGTGAGCTGCGGGCGGTGGTGTCGGGACAGTTTGAGGCAATGGGCGAGCTGCTCGATGAACTAAGTGATGAGGCAATGCAAAAACGCAGCCGTCATGTGCGGCTATCGGGTGCGGTACGTGAGTATCTTGAGAGTACCGGCATCTATCCGCGCGAAGCGGTGTGCGAAACCGATGGAAACGGGCGCATTACGCTGACCATTACAATCGATACCGATGAGATTGAAAGTATTAGCCGTGTGCGGCTTGCGCGAGTGCTGAGCAGGGTGTGTAAGCGTGAATTTGCCTTGCCAAGCGTGATGGAAAAAGACGGCATTACAACCATCCGGCTCAAGGAGCGTGCAAGATTTGCGCCGCTGTATGGGGAGTATCAATCCACCTACCGGGACGGACGGCTGTGCGGTGACAGCATCCGGTACCTGTCGGACGGCGGCAGGGTGCAGATGGTGCTGAGCGACGGCATGGGCAGCGGCCCCGCGGCGGCGGTGGATTCCGCAATGGCAGCCTCGCTGCTTACCCGCATGATGAGTGCGGGTCTAAGCGCTACGGGAGCGCTTAAATTTGCAAACGCCGCGCTGCTTACAAAATCAGCGGAGGAATCGCTTGCAACGGCAGATATCGCATTGCTCGACCTGCACAGCGGCAGGGGAGAATTCTATAAAGCGGGCGCTGCGCCAACCTTTGTGCGCAGCGGTGGCAGGGCATTTATGCTGGAAGGCGATTCACTGCCCATCGGCATCTTAAACGGCATCTCGGCCGATCACATGAGCCTTGATCTGGACGAAGGTGATATTGTGCTGATGGTATCGGATGGTGCGGTATTTGACAGCGGCGAGTGGATTGTGCGTGAGCTTGAGCATTTTAAAGGCGATGATATGCAGGCGCTTGCAAAACAGATTGTAGAGGCGGCGAAGCAGCGGCGAAGCGATGGGCATGAGGATGATATCTCTGCAGCGGCGCTGATGCTGTGCGCATGTCCGGCGGCAATTGACAAAAAGAATGCGGGGTAATACCTGCAGGCTATTGCGCAAAATTATTATAATGAAAAAATGGCCGCTAAAGGGCTGGCTTCATAGAAAAGTTAAGACAAGCCCCCAAAAGCTATTAGCTTTTGGGGGCTTGTCTTATATTAAGCTCATAACCTTTCAGCAAGTGACTTCATTATATTGTAAAACTTGGCTGCCTCGCTCCATTGAGGAAAATGACAGGAGTTATCAAACCAATAAAACTCCTTTTCGCTTGTTATGGAGTGAAAGTATGTGTTTGCAAGGGTGGAGGAAACGTGATAGTCGTTTCGCCCTTCGATAAAAACCACAGGGGCATCAAATGATTTAACAGCTTCAAAATCAACGAGCATTAACTCTTGCCACAAATATTTAATGGATTGTAAAGAACCTTTTTGCCTGTTTATTAAATCTTTTAAGCTGTAATCTGATGAAAACAAAAAATTAAAAAGAAACTGATTGTAGTTTCTTTTCCCATAGAGTGAGCCTTTAAATTTCACAACCTGCCCAGTGACAAACAACAGGTCATTTAACCACGTCTGAGTGCGATAAGTACAGTCAATAGCCATAAGCTTCGAAACAACTTTTGAGTTTCCGATTTCTTGATTTTTCTCTAGGGCATACTCATAAGCCAGTCTAGATGATTTCATCATATTAACAACTTGACCACATCCTATGTAGGTGTGAACCATATCGGGATAACGCTGAATAAACTTTAGTCCCAAAACACTCCCCCAAGAATGTCCGACTAAATACAATTTTTCCTTACCGAAACGTTTAAGCAGGATTTTGGTCAACACATATATATCGTCCAAAAATGTAGCGATACAGATGTTTTGCTCCTCAGAAAAACGATAGTATGATTTTCCTGCTCCTCGCTGTTCTAATATTACAACTGTAAACATACTCTCTAGATTCTGATTATATTTTTCCACTAAAGGCAACGCTGCGTCTCCCGGCCCGCCATGTAAATACAGGAGCATAGGGTTGGATTCGTTTTGTGTTCTTATAGATACGCACAGTTTTGCATTGTTAATATCAATATATTCAATGAATTTGAATGTCTCCACCCCCAAGCCGCCTAATATAAACAACATAAACCAAAGTATACCAGATAGCTTTATGTGATGTCAATGCATTTGGGGTCTCAGTGCCCTGTCGGACAGGCCGGCATATTGTTTGTGTTAACATACAAACAGCGGGGATATACCCTCAAACCCCGGAAGTAGAAAAGAGCAGCCATCCGATCAAATGTATCTGTGTTGCACCACCAAAAGCAGCCGTTTTTTGTTGTTATGTATGCGCCTTTTTGGAACGTTTGGTGCAGGTGGGTTTATTGCAGAAAGCGCATTTGTTGCCGCTGCGGATGTAATGGAACAGGTACTGCTGCGCAATACCGGGGTAGTCCTTGGCGCAATCAGGCAGACCGTTTGGATAATATAGTTCCATCGCGCGTTTCATCCACACATCCAAAGGGAACGCCTCCGTGCGGGTAAAGCCGTATAGCAGCACACAGTCCGCTACCTTTGGTCCCACGCCTTTTATTGTGCGCAGCATGGTGCGCGCATCGTCAATATCACAATGGTAAAGCCGGTCAAACGGCACCTCGCCCGACGCCACCTTTGTTGCGGCGTCCATAATATAACCTGCGCGCCAACCCGCCCGCAGCGGAGCAAGATCGGTCTCTTGCAATGCGGCAATGGTATGTGCATCGGGGAAGGAGTAAGCGGTGGCTTTACCGCGGCTGTCTGTAATCGGTCTGCCAAAACACTCGCACAGACGCGCCACAATCCCTTTAATGCGCCCGATATTGTTGTTTTGGGATATAATAAAGGAGCATAGCGTCTCCCACGGCGGCTGACGCAGCACCCGCAGGCCGGGGGCATTATCTATTGCGCGCTGTAGTGCGGGGTCGGTATACATCAAGGCCTTAATTGCCCCATAGTCACGCGCAAGGTCAAAATAATCTCGCCAAACATCGTCAAAGTCCTGCATCGTACAGCCTTTGAGCAAAAGTGTGTCGCCCTCTTGCAGGATGGTAAGCGTCTTATCACCCACCGTGCCGGTAAAGACATTGGGTGTGGTCTCGTTCCATCGAAAACACTGACCGCACAGCAGTGTATCGCGCAGTGAAAAATCGCGCACCGCGGTGCATATAATATCCGCTCCTTGCGGTGAAACAATCATAAATGAGCTCCTTTCGGGACTGCCATTGCGCTAGTGGCAAGGTATAATAAAGGTGGGGAAAACGGGAGGTTTTCCAAATGCGAATTGAAGACTCGCTATGCTGAATGAAAATGTTAAACAGCAGAAAACCGGAGGTTTTCCAAATGCGAATCGAAGATTCGCTATGCTGAATGAAAATGTTAAACAGCAGAAAACCGGAGGTTTTCCAAATGCGAATCGAAGACTCGCTATGCTGAATGAAAATGTTAAACAGCAGAAAACCGGAGGTTTTCCAAATGCGAATCGAAGATTCGCTATGCGCTTATGATATAATAGCCCACCGCTGTAGGCAGGGCATATGGATGAACGTATAATCGCCCATCAAAAGGCGGTTACCGCGTAAGCGGTGAGCCGCCCTGCATAACGCGTATAATATCCGTCTTGCGGATATTATATCATATCTGTGTTATAATGAGAAACAGGAATCATTTAGCAATGTTTTATCGATTTATGGACAATTATTTGTTTTGCCGCAAATGGGGTATCAAGGGAAAATAGGGCGGAAGCCGGAAAGGGTTTTGAACAACATGAAGGAAACAATCTTCACCATCCCCATCAGCGAGGTATTTGAACCGCGCGATGGGTGTCCACTCTGCCGTATGCATGATACGCTGGAAGAGCGTGCGCTCGATGCCGTTATGGGTGCCGCGATGATGGAGCCTGCCATCCGCATACAAACCAACAGGCTTGGGTTTTGCACCGCGCACTTTGACGGAATGTTGATGCGAAAGAACCGTCTTTCCCTTGCGCTGATGCTTGAAAGCCACCTTAAGGAGGTCGAAAAGCTATTGCCGGGCGAGCGAGAGGAAAAAGCCGGAAAGGCGGATGTTCGCCGTGCAGAACAGATGCTTTGCAGTTGTTATGTTTGCGATAAGATTGACAATTCGATGGAGCACATGGTTTCAAACATCTTTGAGCTCTACCGTAAGGAAGAGAGCTTCCGCGTGTTGTATGCCGACCAGCCCTTTGTGTGTCTGCCGCATTATATTGAGCTTACAAAGAGGGCGCAAAAGGCGATTCCCAAAAGGGAGCTCGGCGAATTTTACAGCATAACAGGTACATTGCTGCGTAGGGGACTTAGTGAGATTCACGGCGATGTGGATACCTTCTGCCGGATGTTTGATTACCGTAACGCAGGCAAAACGGAGAAATCTCCACAGGTTAAGGTGGCGGTTGAGCGCGCAATAAAGTTTTTAACAACGCATACGCCGCGGTAAAGGCAGGACAACTTATCGTATACAAACGCATGTAAAGAAAAGGCAAACCGCATGGTCAAACGTTTTAAACTGTTATTTCTAGTCGTATTGGTAGAGATAACATAATTCAGTTTTTCAACCGTTATGCATAGTCTTTTTTTACGCAGTTATCAGCTTTGCAAACGATATCCACAGACTTTTCAACCTTTTCCACAGAGTTATCAACATCTGTTATGTAAACCACGGCTTTACAAAGGGTATAAGACGTGTGTTATCAACACTTTTAACCGACTTTTCCACAAGAGGACAGTGTATATTTTCTGTATACCCATTTTTTACATACCGCCAATCGCCAGATTCGGCACATTCTGGGCGCATGGGGGCGAATAACAAGGGCAGAACCCGCCCAAAATAATGCAGAGTACCTGCATTTGTATTGGGGAGGGGAAACTGCCATGCTGCGAGGAACCAATAAACGGGCAATTGAGGTTATCAACACCGAAAACGACTATTTTGAACGTATCATATTCATTGTAAAAAACGAAAAACGCAATACACCGGAGCCGGAGCTGCGCCGCCAAGCACATTCCTACATGACGCTCAACGGGCCGCGTATACGCCGGACGGTGCTGGTACGGTCCACCGTCCTTTCCACCGTGCTCAAGATGCTTGCGGTGGCTGCTGTGGGTGCTGCCGTAACCGGCGTGTGCCTGATGCTGTTTTTTATGTAGCCAAAACAGCCTTTGAAAAATCCACCGGTTTTATCATTTAATTTCTTCCTGCTCTATGGTATAATAAATCCACTAAGGCTGCTTCGCAGCCGTTGCACGTGTACCACTCGGGTTGTGCCGCAAGGCGGCACAGTGAAATCTTTTCACAGTGAATTTCTTTCACCGAAAAACCATCACGCCGGCTCCCAGCGTTTACGCAGCAAAAGCTGCGCACAAAACGGGCAGCGTTTTGTGTGGCGGTTTTATGGTATAATATGTCCACAACCACATTCAAAGCTTTGCTTTGAATGAACTCGGCAAAGTCGAGTATGAGAATTTTGCATAGCAAAATACGAATGTGGCCATGTTACACCATAAACTGCAAATGCTGATGAAATCAGCATTTGCAAGGACTATGTCCTAAGCAAAACGACATTAGTCGTTTTGCAGTCTGTTTGTGGTATAATAACCGCAAGCATAGCTAAGCTGACGCTTATCATAGCCAAACTTCGGTTGGCATTTGGAAAA
>JAEZTV010000010.1 GCA_023421245.1 Bacillota bacterium
CTTCTCCTAACAGGAGAAGGCTTATAAGGCTTCCCCGAAGCGTCAAGTTTTGCTTGACGTTGGGAAGACTGGCAGCCGCAGGCTGACTGATGAGGTGACATAGCGAAACAAGTTTCGCATTCTAAAAACCTGCGGTTTTCGCCTATCGCTCTCCGCCTATTCAGAAACAATGTGTATCATGCTCAAAAAACTACACCCCCGCAAATTAAATAAATATAAAAATACCGTGGTTTATGATATGATGGAAGATAACAGTACGACGGATGGCGCGTTCCATGCCCATCGTGCCATTTCAATTACAACCACATGTAAAAAGGAGAGGATTCTTTTATGGTAATCAGCGTAACAAAGCCCACCGAAGCACAGATTGCGGATATGAAAAGCTGCCCCACATGGGAATGTGAACCGAGTGAGTTTGATTGGAGCTATTCCTCAAAGGAGACCTGCCTTATTATTGAGGGCGAAGCGACTGTAACGTTTGACGGCGGCAGCATAAGCTTTGGCGCGGGCGACTATGTCGTATTCCCGCAGGGGCTTGTTTGTGTGTGGCACGTCAGCAAAAAAATTAAAAAGCACTACCGGTTCGGTTAAGCGCCGCACCGCAAGTGTAAGCTGGAGGAATATGCATCATGCCATGGTATCTCTATCTCATCATCGCGCTTTGTGTCATACTTGCGGCTGTCGCAGCACTTATAATACGTACCGCGGTACTTAAGGCACAGGGCAGATACGTGCACACCAAGGTAACCGCAAAGCTCAGGCGCTATTCCCGTCTGCGCGGCTACCGTGTACTCACCGATGTAACAGTTCCCTATAAGGGCGGCACAAAGCAGCTAAGCCATGTTTTGGTTGGTATTTTCGGCATCCTTCTGGTTGATGTGCATGAGTTTACGGGCGATTTGTACGGCACCGCAGACGATAAAAAATGGACCTATGTCCCCAAAAAAGGCACCCGACAGCAGCTCGACAGCCTGTCCCTTGATCTGCAGGCAAAAGCGGATGCCGTGCGTTCCCTGCTTGCCGAGCACAAGCTTTATCGCATGACCATCGACTCAGTTAACGTGGTGCAAAACTCGCAAAAGCGTTTGGTGCTGTATGTCCCGCAACATCTGCCGGTTATCCGGCTTAGCCGCCTTGGCTCATTTCTCAGTAAATCAAAGTATGACCAGGACGCAGGCGTAGACATCACAAAAATCGCCGAAATCCTCACCACGGGTCGCTAACGCCGCCTGACCTGCATCGTACAGTGTATTTTTATAATAAAAATACACTGTACTGAAAAATAGTAGTGGCGAACCCCGGGCGCTTATGATAGAATGGAAACAATCTCGATTGACATTTTATTGTCATACCGGACGGGCAGTCCCCCGCCGGGGGCCTTTCCCGTATACTAGGTATCGCCATGCGGTATCGTATGCCGCATTGGCGCTTGCTTAACCGATAGCTGGGAGAACTATAACAAAACCTAATTAGGGGGCAAATGTAAAATGAGAGTGTATAACTTTTCGGCAGGTCCTTCGGTACTGCCCGAGTCGGTGCTTGCACGCGCCGCGTCGGAGATGCTCGACTATAACGGCAGCGGTCAGTCGGTGATGGAAATGTCTCACCGCTCTAAGGTGTATGAGGAGATTATCTCCGGCTGCGAAAGCCTGCTGCGCGAGACCCTTTGCATCCCCGATAACTACAAGGTGCTGTTTTTGCAAGGCGGCGCATCCAGCCAGTTTGCAATGATTCCGCTCAACCTGTTAAACGGTTCAGGCAAGGCGGATTTTGCTATAACCGGCCAATGGGCAAAAAAGGCGCTGAGCGAGGCATCCCGCTATGGCGACTGCAAGGCGGTTGCATCAAGCGCAGATAAAACCTTCAGCTATATCCCGCACCTTGACCCCGCAACCTTTACCAAGGATGCGGACTATTTCCACATCTGTCAGAACAATACCATCTTCGGCACCCGTTTCACCACACTGCCCGATACGGGTGATGTTCCGCTGGTTGCCGATATGTCTTCGTGCATCCTCAGCGAACCGGTAGACGTATCCAAATACGGCATCATCTACGCGGGCGCACAAAAGAACATGGGCCCCGCCGGGCTTACCGTGGTTATTATCCGTGACGACCTCATCGGCAAAGCGCGCGATTATACGCCTACGATGTTCGATTACAAAACGCATGCCGAGAACGACTCGATGTATAATACCCCGCCCTGCTATGCCATCTACATATGCAAGCTCGTCCTTGAATGGATTCGCAATGACTTCGGCGGCCTTGAGCAGATGAAAGCGCACAACGAAAAGAAGGCCGGCATTCTGTATAACTACCTCGATTCCAGCAAGCTGTTTAAAGGCACGGTAGAAAAAGCCGACCGTTCGCTGATGAACGTTCCGTTTGTTACCGGCAACGAAGAGCTTGACAAAAAGTTCTGCAAGGCCGCCGAGGCCGCAGGCCTTGTCAACCTTAAGGGTCACCGCTCGGTAGGCGGTATGCGCGCTTCCATCTACAACGCAATGCCCATAGCGGGCGTCGAAGCTCTGGTTGCCTTTATGAAGAAGTTCGAGGAGGAAAACGCATAATGTTTAACATCCTTACCCTCAATAAAATCTCGCCCGTAGCAACCGACCGTTTTGACGGCGCAAAATACCGTTGTTCCGACGCGGCGCAAAACCCCGACGCCGTATTGGTGCGCTCCGCCTCAATGCACGACATGGAGCTGCCCGCAAGCCTAAAGGCGATTGCAAGAGCGGGTGCCGGCACCAACAACATTCCCATCGACAAATGCACCGAAGCGGGCATTGCCGTGTTCAATACCCCCGGCGCAAATGCAAACGCGGTAAAGGAGCTTGTGCTCGCAGCACTTCTCCTCTCCTCGCGTAAGATATTCCCCGCAATGCAGTGGGTGCAAACCCTTAAAGAGTCAGACGGCGACATCTCAAAGCAGGTAGAAAAGGGCAAGAGCATGTTCGTCGGCCCCGAGATTGCCGGCAAAAAGCTTGGTGTTATCGGACTTGGTGCAATCGGCATCTTGGTTGCCAACGCCGCCGACAGCCTTGGCATGAAGGTATACGGCTATGACCCCTACATCTCGGTGGATGCCGCATGGGGGCTTTCGCGCAGTGTCGTACACGCCAGAAGCCTTGGCGAAATCTACGAGAACTGCGATTACATCTCCCTTCATGTTCCGCTCAACCCCGAAACAAAGGGCATGGTTAATTCCGCCGCCATCGAGCGCATGAAGCACGGCGTACGCATCCTCAACTTCTCGCGCGGTGAGCTGGTTTCCACCGAGGATATCCTTTCGGCACTTGACGAGAAGCTGGTACGCGTCTATGTAACCGACTTCCCCTCCGCCGAGATGATCGGCCATCCCGGCGTGCTGAGCATCCCGCACCTTGGCGCATCCACCCCCGAGTCGGAGGATAACTGCGCACGCATGGCCGCAGGCGAGCTGATTGACTACCTCGAAAACGGCAACATCACAAACTCGGTCAATCTCCCCAACGTTCAGATGCCGCGTTCCACTGCCATCCGTGTTGGTGTTATTCACAAGAATATTCCCAACATGATCTCCTCCATTACCTCCGAGATGGCACGGCTTGGCATCAACATCGACAACCTCACCAACAAAAGCAAGAAGGACACCGCTTACAGCCTGCTTGACATTGCAGGCGACTTCGATGAGCAGAGCGCCAAAAAGCTTGCGGAAATCGACGGCATCATCCGCGTGACAGTGTACAAGTAATCTGCCCTTCGCAGTATAAATACCGCACTGATAACTAAAAACACACGCCCTTTCATGGCCTTTATACAGCCATGAAAGGGCGTGTTTCGGTTTATCTAGGAAACCTTATTCTGTGCTTTGCATTCAAACGAACTGACTTCTAAAATCGCAGATGCACTTTCAGAAGTTTTGATTTTTATAGAATCTGTTTCCTAAAAATGTTATACTCAAGTAGTCTCATGTATTTGGGATCATGCGAAGTGTAGTGAATTATGCTATAGTCAGGAGGCTTTATTATGAATGCAAAACCTCTTTTAGATAAAAGTCTTAACAGTGAAACATTTAAGAGCTATTATTACTTGAAAGAAGAATTAGTCACCTTTTGCAGGCAAGAGGGACTGCCGGCAACAGGCGGTAAAATTGATTTAACCAATGTAATTGCACACTATCTTGATACCGGAGAAAAACTGACGATTAAAACAGAAACCAGACCAACAAATAATGTTTGTGATATTACTGAGGATACAGCAATTGAAAACAACTTTATATGTTCTGAAAAACATCGTAGTTTTTTTAAGCAAACTATTGGCAAAAGCTTCTCGTTTAATGTTATGTTTCAAAAATGGCTCAAAGGTAATGCGGGAAAGAGCTATAAAGAAGCCATTGACGCCTATTACATGATATTAGCCCAAAAGAAAAAAGGCAAAACTTCCATCGACAAGCAGTTTGAATATAATACTTATATTCGTGATTTCTTTTCCGATAACAAAGGGAAAAGTCTTTACGATGCGATAAAATGCTGGAAATACAAAAAGGGTTTGCAAGGCCATAACAAGTATGAAAAATCAGATTTAATAGCGTTGGCATAATGTTGCCACCCAGCATTTGCTTCGTCAGCATTATCATAATACCACCAGTATATGCTGTAGATGCAGCAAAACCGCAAAAAATTTTATAAAATATTATTCCCCCCTTGACTCTCACGTTACGTTATAGTATATACTCAAGCTTAGAAGGGAGAGGATATTATGAAAGGGACGGTGCACGAGGTGGCAAAACTTAGCGGTGTGAGTGTGCGCACGCTCCACTACTACGACGAAATCGGTCTGCTGCGCCCCAGCAAAATTACCGATGCCGGCTACCGCCTGTATGACGATACGGCGCTTGCCAGATTGCAGCAGATACTGTTCTTTCGCGAGCTGGATTTCCCCCTTTGTAAAATCCGTGAGATTCTTGATAACCCCGCCTTCGATCAGCAAGGGGCACTGCACTCGCACAAAAAGCTGCTTTTGCTCAAAAAGCAGCGGCTGGAGCGGCTGATTACCCTTGTTGACAACACCTTGAAAGGAGAACCTGAAATGAGTTTTAAAGCGTTTGATATGAGCGAGATTGAACAGGCGCAGAAGCAGTACTCAGACGAGGCAAAACAGCGTTGGGGCGATACCGACGCCTATACTCAGAGTACAAAACGCACTGCGTCATACACCAAGGAGGACTGGGCGCGCATTCAATCCGAAACCGACGCCATCTACGAGGGCTTTGCCGAGCAGATGAATGGCGATCCCGCATCCCCCGCCGTGCAGCAGCTGGTTGCCGACTGGCAGGCGCACATCAGCCGTAACTTCTACGACTGCACCCCCGAAATTCTTAAGGGGCTTGGCGAGATGTATGTAAACGATGAGCGATTCACCAAAACCATCGACGAACACGCGCAGGGCCTTGCACAGTTTATCAGCGATGCCATCAAAGTATACTGCAAGTAATAATGATGTGAGATAATACATTTGTGACAAGTTAATATAAAAATAGGAAAGGCCTCTGATATAATGTTAGTTGATTCAAAACAAACAAAATCGGAGGGGAACTTTCCTATGAAAACAATTATAACAGAAGAGATGAGATTTCGCCATAGAGTGGTTAAATATGCTATTAAACATAATAATAACGCAAAAGCTGCTAGAAGATACCATACTAGTCGCCAACAAGTTCAGCGCTGGAGAAAGAGATACGATGGTGATATAAAATCTCTGGCAAATAGAAGTAGAAGACCAAAGTCACATCCTAATCAACATACTCAAGAAGAGGTGGACTTAATAAGACATAAGCATAGATACCATCAGCATGAAGGATATGCACAGGTATATAGGAAGTTAAAAGATGCAGGATACACAAGAACCTATGACTCTATGTGCAGGCAGATAAGAAAAATGAAACTAAATGTAGCAAGAAAAAGAGCTAGCTATCCTAAAACAAATTATCGTAAAAATCCTTCTACTTATCCAGGTGAAAGAGTACAAATAGATGTAAAATACGTCCCGAATGAATGTGTTGGTTTTGCAAGTTATCATAGCAGATACTATCAAATAACAGCTATTGATGAGTATTCAAGAAAGAGATATTTAGAATTAGTTAATGAACTTAGCACATACAGTACATCTAATTTTTTAAAACGATTGGAAGATAAATTAGGATTTAAGGTTGAATTAGTTCAAACAGACAATGGAATTGAATTTGTTAATGATCAAGACATTACAAATAAGAAAACTAGATTTGAAAAATACTTGGAGAAACTAGATATAAAACATAAACGTACTCGTCCATACTCACCATGGCAAAATGGCATAGTAGAGCGTAGTCACAGGATAGACAATGAATTATTCTATAGCAGAAGACGATTTAGTAGCTACAAGCAAATGGAAAAGTCATTTAAAAAACACAATAACAGATACAATAATATAGCAAGAAAAATACTTAATTTTAAGACTCCAAATGAAATAGTTGATGAGTATTTCTCTAAAAATGCTGCTTAAGATGATATTACAAATAATTATTTAGTCAAGGATCGCTATGGCTTTCCTCCTTGACTAAATAATTATTAGCAATTTTAAAAAACTACAGCATTATTCAGAGAAAATTTTTCAGAGGTCTGTGTCACATATGTTTGACTACTCTAGACATCAAAGTATACTGCAAGTAATAACCGCTTGCGTTTCTGCAGTGTTGGTGCTATTATAATGGGGCTGAATGACATTCAGCCCCATTATTTTTTGTGAAAGAGGGAGAACTCTATGAACCGCTTTGTTCCGTATGAAAAGCTTTCCAAAAAGGAACGCGAAAAGCTCGACAAGGCACGCAGGGCAACATGGGGCGCACTCAGCCCCGTAACCCGCAAACCCCAAAACCCTAAAGCGTATGACCGCAGCGCACACAAAAAGAAGCTTCAAAAAGGAGATGACCTCTTTTTTGAAGCTTCTTAATTTTATACGCGCAGCGCTTTCTTGACTATTACAATTTACAAGGCAGTTATCCCATAAGAATACCACCCTCCAAAACACACGAGCCGGAACAATTCCGGCTCGTGCGCTAATCGGGAGGTTATGAAAATTGCAATCGTATATCTTTTCTTTACTCTGCCGCATTAAAATACGCAAGATTATTATCAACAAGCTCACAGCGCTGCTTGACACAGTCCGCCGAGCGCAGCGCGTCCGCCGGGGTGCCAAAGGTGTACTCCATCAGCCGCTTAAGTGTCGTGGTCACCACATGCAGCTGTGTGTCCGATGCCGCGTAGTAGATATATACCTCGCCGCTGTCCCGTACAATCGCACCGTTTGTAAACACCACGTTTGAGACATCCCCCACCCGCTCATCGCCGCGCGGCGCAATCAGGTATCCGGACGGCGCCGCAACAATTCGCGCGGGGTTATCAAGCGCCGTAGCAAAGGTGTAAATAACATATCTCAGCCCCGCCGCGGTATTCCTTACACCGTGCGCAATGTGAATCCAGCCCTTTGGGGTCTTAATCGGCACCGCGCCCGCGCCGTTCTTTGCCTCACTAACGGTGTGGTACTGTCTGGGGCTTACCACCGTCTCATCGGTGTCAATTACCGCATTTGTGATGTCCTCGCATAGGCCAAAGCAGATACCGCCGCCTGAACCGGTCTCGATAAAATCATCCTGCGGGCGGGTGTAAAAGGCGTATTTTCCGTAAACAAATTCGGGGTGCAGCACCACATTGCGCTGCTGGGGCGAACGTGTTTTAAGGTTTGGCAAGCGCTCCCATACCTTTAAATCCTTTGTCCGGACAATGCCTGCCTGCGCGATGGCGGCGCTGAGGTCCGGGTTTTTCTTGTCCTTGCTCTCAGAGCAGAACACGCCGTATATATACCCGTCCTCATGCCTTGTCAGGCGCATGTCGTAGACGTTGGTTTCGTCCGGCTCGGTATCGGGCAGCCGGACAGGATAATCCCAAAACCGAAATCCATCCACTCCCGAGCTGCTCTGGGCAACCGCAAAAAACGACTTGCGGTCATTCCCCTCCACCCGCGCAACCAGATAAAACTCCCCGTCAAGCTCGATTGCGCCCGCGTTAAATACCGCGTTTACACCTAGCCGTTCAAGAAACAAGGGGTTTGTCTTGGGGTTAAAATCATACCGCCACAGCAGCGGGGCATGCGCGCGGGTCAGCACCGGATATTCCCACCGCTCATAGATGCCGTTATACTCCTCGCTTTTCTTGTTTTTACAGTCAATCAGTTCCTCGTATTTTTGCATCTCGCGTTTTACGGTTCTTTTATACTCAAAGTTCTGCACAGCGCTTCATTACCTCCATACACATCCTGCCGTTGTGGTACGGACACTTCCACGGCTCCACAATCGGGAAACCCGCAACCGGTTTACCCGAACCATCCACGCACCAGTACCATTCCCCGCCCGCGCGGCGGTCGATGATATGTGCCTTGATATAACTCCACAGCGAAAGTGCGGTATCCTTGTACGTCTTATCGCCCGTACGCTGGTACGCGTTTAAAAATCCAACCACACCTTCTGCCTGCACCCACCATATCCGCAAAGGGTCTGCCTCTCCGCGCAGGCGTTGGTTGCCCAGCGCTTTACCGTCAAACGCCTCCTCTAATACATGGGCGGCTAGTATGCGGTTCATTTGGGTGATCTCCGCCGCAAGTGCCGGGTCACCCAGCACCTCACAGGCGCGGTCCAGCAGCCATGTCGCCTCAATATCATGCCCGTAGGAATAGATATCGGCAATCGACTGCATGCGCTCGTCAAAAAACACACGCAGCATTCGCTCTTTGCGGTCATAAACCTTATCAAGGCACAGCCTCAGGGCAGCGGCAAGGCTTTTGCCAACCTCCTTATCGCGCGAAACACGGTACAGCTCGGTGTATGCCTCAATAATATGCAGCAGCGTGTTCATTGTCTTTTTGGCGTCATAGCCATCCTCCGAAAGCACGCTGTGTTCTGTCCGGTTCCAGGTTCGGTCAAATGCCTCAATGTATCCATACCCGTCCTTCCATCGCTGTTCCATGGTATGGTACAGGGTCATCGCAAGACCCATCACGTCACTGTCTCGGGTGATGCTGTAGTAAGCGGAAAGCGCATATATCGCAAAGGCGTTGCTGTAGCAGTACTTTTGTGTGTCGGCAGGGGTGCCATCTGCATGAAGCAGCCAGTAAACCCCGCCATATTGCTTGTCGATGCAGTGGTCGCGCAGGAAGTCATAGGCATGCTGCGCATGCGCAAGCGCCTGCTCCTCTTTGCATATAAGGTAGAAGTTTGAAAAGAACCACAGAATACGGCTGTTAAGGATGCACCCCTTATCTGCCTCCTTGTCGATGGTAAGCGTATCATCAACCCCGCCATAAAACCCGCCGCGTCCGTCGCGCAAGCTCCCCCAAAAGGCAGCAATCCTCTCAAGCTCCGCACTTACTTCATTGTATAGTTGTTGTGTTGTCATATCGTGTATTACCCTCATTACTCTTGGTTTCGGCAATCCCTGCCGTGGTAAGATGATATCCAAATCCAGGGCGCATTCTCACGTGCCCGGGCGGTGTACTATTATATTTTCCCGTCTGTCCCGTCGCCTGCCACAAGCTCGTTGTGCTCCTTTATATAGGCGATAGTCTCTGCAACCGTTGTATATGCAAGCCCAACATAGGTATCCGCTGCCCCATAGTACACGGCAATGCGTCCGGTATTGCCGTCGCACAGCGCCGCACAGGGGAACACAACGTTTGGCACAAACCCGCGTTCCTCATACCATTCTTCGGGTGTCAGCATATACGCGCCTGCACGGTACAGCACCTTAGCAGGGTCGTCTAAATCAAGCAGCGCCGCACTCATCGAGTACACAAAACCGTTGCAGGTACCGGTCACGCCGTGGTAGAACATCAGCCACCCCTCGCTTGTTTCAATCGGAGTCGAACCGCCGCCGATCTTAACGCCTTGCCACCAACCCTGTCCTCCCTTTTGCATCACAAGCCGGTGCTCACCCCAATAGGTAAGGTCGGGGCTTTTGCTTAAAAATATGTCGCCAAACGGGGTATGACTGCTGTCACTCGGGCGCGAAAGCATAACGTACTTCCCGCCTATCCTGCGCGGGAACAACACCCCGTTGCGGTTAAACGGTAAAAAAGGGTTTTCCAGCCGGACAAACTGTTTAAAGTCCGTGGTTTTTGCAAGTCCAAGCGCAGCGCCGTTAAAATCGCCGCACCAAATCACATAATAGACATCCTCCACCCTTACAACGCGGGGATCGTACGCATACAGCGGCTGATACGGCTTGCCGTTCTCATCCGTAAAGGCAATTCGCTTCTCGTCAATCTGCCAGTCAATGCCGTTACGGCTTCTTCCTGTGTAAAGGTGCGGCCTTCCGGTAATGGTTTCGCCGCGGAACACGCCGGCAAAGCCATCCTCAAACGGCACCACCGCGCTGTTAAAGATGCGCGCAATGCCCTTTGCCGCGTTCCTGCCTACAATGGGGTTTGCGCTGTGCCGCCACATCGGAGCGGTGCAGCCTTTCGGCTTTTCCTGCCATGGGATGTTAGGTATCGCATCGGTAAATAGTTTCATTTTTATGACCTTCTTACTGCCGTAATATTTTATTGGTATGTCATTCGTCCGGTAGTTTACTTATTATTCCTTTACCGCGCCGCTCACAAGACCGCTGTAGATGTTCTTCTGCAGCGAAAGGAAGATGACAAGGCTTGGAATAATGCAGATGACAATTCCCGCGAAGATAATCTCCCATTTCGCACCGAACGGGCCCATAAATCGGTAGAGCGCGGTTGATACCACCGCAAGGTTCTGCGAAGGCATATACAGCTGCGCAGTATAAAAATCGTTGTAGATCCCCACCATCTTAATCACTAACACGGTTGCGATGGCGGGCTTTAGCAACGGCATAATAATCTGCGTATAGATGCGCACATAGCTTGCGCCATCCATAATTGCGCTCTCGTCCAGCGACTCGGAGATGTTGTTTAAAAACTGAATAAAGATATAGATCGAAATAATATCGGTGCCGATATACAGAATAATGGGCGCAAGATAGGTATCCACCAACCCCAGACCATTCACAATCTGGTACACCGTTACCTGCATCGAGATGTTGGGCAGCAGCGTAGCAAGCAAAAACAAACCCTTTACCGCCCCGGT
Organism: Bacillota bacterium; assembly: GCA_023421245.1. GTDB lineage: Bacteria > Bacillota > Clostridia > Oscillospirales > Ruminococcaceae > Acetanaerobacterium. The sequence goes on from JAEZTV010000010.1 coordinate 11,171, forward strand.
AAACCCGGACCGAAAACGCTGCAGTACAAATGCCGTCATCGAGCCGGTAATAATTGTTCCAATCGACGATATAACCAGAATCAGAAGCGTGTTCGCAAGGCCAAGCATTACCTTGCCGTTGATAAACGCCGTCTGGTAGTTGCCCCATGCAATCGTGGTGGGAAGCGCAAACACATGCGAGGATAAAAACTCCTTATTGCCCTTAAGTGAACCGAGAAAAACAACAATCAGCGGTACAAACACCACAATACATGCGGCGAGCAGGCTTATGTATTTCAAGAACATTATCAAGGTATGATTAACCCTTGCCTTGCGGGGAGAGTATTCGCCGTAAGCTGACAACATCTATCTCTCCTCCTTAAACAGCCACTTTTGAACAACGGTTACGATAATAATAATTACCAGCAGCACCACCGCCATGGCGGACGCAAGCCCTACACGGTTGTATTTGAACGCGGTTTCAATGGTGGTAATTACAAAGGTGCTTGAACCAAACTTACCGCCCGTAATAACATACGGAATCTCAAATACGCTGATTGCGCCCTTAATGGCTAAAATCATCTGCAGGGCAATAATCGGGCGGATGCCCGGGAACACAATATACCAAAAGCGCTGCCAGCTGTTTGCGCCGTCCAGCTCCGCCGCCTCATAGATCTCGGCCGAGATGGACTGTATCGCCCCCATAAACATTACAAGGTCAAAACCGATGTAGCGCCAAACAGAGGCAAACACCAAGCAGATGTTTACAAGCGCGGGGTTCGAAAGCCATGTAATCGATTCTCCCCCAAACATTGTAATAATGCTGTTTAATGCGCCGTCGGTGTTCATAAGCCCATCGCCCTTTTGAAAAAACCTGCGAAAGATCAGCGCAACCGCAATTCCATTAATCATATAAGGGAAGAACAGTGCTCCCTTAAAGAAGTTTTTAAACCGGATCTTTGAGCACAGCACCGTAGCAAAATACAGTGCCAGCGCAATCTGTATCAACGAGCCCGCCAGATAATACAGGCTGTTTCGCAGCGTTAAAAAATATTCGGGCTGCGTAAAGATCGTTACATAGTTATCCATGCCGATAAACTCTACCGTCCTGCCGTAAGGGTCCCGATTCTCAAAGCTATAGCGAACCATATTAGTCGCGGGGATGTATGTAAACACAATCAGCAGCACCAAAGGGATAAGCAAAAACAAAATGGTGGTTACAAACTTCTGCCCGTCATAGCTTTTTAACCAATCATAGAACGATCGCTGCCGCTTCTTTGCGCCATAAACCTGCACAATATTCCACACCCTTTCCCGAAAACTGATTTTATACAAAACAACCTTCACACGCATTACCGTGCGCCGCCCGTACCATGGGCCGGGTTGCTGCCGTTTATTGCTGAATCTCTGCGGTGTTATAAAGAATCTCTTTATAGTTTGGGGGAGGGTGCAGGGCACCCTCCCCTCTTTGCTGTGGAGAGTCTGATAAACGATTTTAGCTTTTATACGGGTGCGTATTTATTTGGCAGCTCTTGCGTCGTTCCATGCCTTAGTCACCGCATCGGCAACCTCTTTGTAGCCCGCCTCGCCCTTGCCTGCAAACGCATTCTCTGCAAGCTTAAACTTAAAGTTATCGGCGGCATCGCCCCATGGGTCAACGGTCGAAAGCTCTTTGGCCATCCTGTCGTAAACGCCAATCAGGTCTGCCGGCGGCGGTGCCTCACTGAAGAATTCAACGCCAAGCTCTGTAAACGCCGCAAGGGTGTCGGGCATTGCAGCGCCTTTTACGGGGCTTATCATGCCTTCGTTCTGCGCAAATCCAGACTCGTCAACAAACCATTTTGCATACGCAATCGCGGCTTCAAGGTTCTGTGAATTCTTGTTTGCGCTGATGCCGTAGTCATGCGCGGTTTGGGCATACAGCTTGCCGTTTATCTTGTGCGGGAACGGCATATAGCCGACTACGCTCGGGTCAGCCGCGGCCTCCTGAAACTGCGAAATCGCCCATGAGCCAAGTACCATGGTAGCAATTTTACCCTCGCCGAATGCAGGCTTTGAGCCTTCCCAATCGGTGGTGGAATGATCTTCCTCGGTGAGCGCCGGGTCAGAGTAGATGTTGTACAGCAGGCCGTATACAAGGTCGTACGGGCCGCCTTTTTCAAACAGGTCAAAGTTACCGGTTACACAGTTGTTGGTATACTCGGGGTCACCCGCAGCAGATACAACAAGCGATTGCCACTGAACAATCGGCCAGCCCGCTGCATAGTTGGTGTAGTAAGGAATCGCATCGGTTTTTTCTGCAATCTGCTTTAAGCAGGCGAGGAACTCATCGGTCGTGGTCGGCAGCTCAGTAATACCGGCATCCGCCCAAACCTTCTTGTTGTACATGATGCCCGAGGCAGTGCCTGCATGAGGCAGCGCATAGACGTTACCCTCATAGGTAAAGTCTTCAAGCCACATATACTTTTCCGAAAGGGTTGTTGCGTCGCCAATCGGAGCAAAAAAGTCGCCAAGCTCCGCCTGTTTAAGCGATTGCGGGGTCATAAGAGCATCGCCGTAGTTATTGGCCTGCAGCATGGTAGGCACTTCACTTGCATAGTCGGTAAAGCCCTGATACTCTACCGTAACGCCGTACTTTTCGGTGAACGCCTTGGTCATCTCCACAAGGCTGCCATCCTCCAAACGGTCGGTACGGTGTGTGAGCACCTTAATGCTGCCCGAAAGAGCCGGCGCTTCATTCCCTTGAGATGACGGGTCTTCTGGTGCCGTGCTGCTCACAGCGGGGGCGGTCGCACATCCGGCGGCAAGCGCCATAACCATTAGCGCAGCCAATGCCAGAGCCAGAATTTTAATACTCTTCATAAATGCTGTCCTCCTTATGTAAGCTAAGATTAAGTAATCGTTTAGCTTAACGCAATTATATATAATACACTGCAAAATGTCAATACTCTTTTAATAAAATGTGCATTTTATCTTTATAGTTATGGCGTTTTGGGATATCCTCCTGTTAATTCCTTCTTTCTGCCATACCCACATCCTGAATTTATGGCAGAACTATATGTTAACTTGCTTGTTAAGTTAATTACGGTTAATTCTAAACAATCACTTTAATTAGGTCGAATAATAAGTATAATAATAACTATATTTACCTTTATATCACATCACAGCTTAAAAGCGCACACCGCCCTGCAATCTCTTCACATTTTTAAGTCGCTCAGGAGCAAAGGGCACAGCAGATACTCCCGCAGCCACCGCCGCGCAAACGGCAACAAACCGGCCTGCCCCAGTCGGGCCAAGCCGGTTTGTATCATTGTTTTTTGCCGCCTTATGTTGCCATAGCCAACGCGTCTGTCCATTCGCTTTCGCGAAATCCCACCAAAATACAATCCTCTCCCACCAGTATGGGGCGCTTGACCAGCATGCCGTCTGTAGCAAGCAGGTCAAGCTGCTCTTCGTCGTTCATCAAAGGCAGCCGCTTTGCGAGATTGTGCTCACGGTACAACAGGCCGCTCGTATTAAAAAACCGTTTGAGCGAAAGCTTGCTGCGCGCATACCAACCGGCAATCTCCGCTTTAGAGGGGTTCTCCTGCTTGATGTTGCGCTCGCGGTATGCAACGCCGTTGTCCTCCAACCACTTCTTTGCCCTTTGGCAGGTGGAGCATTTGGGATAGCAGATTAGCAGATAACTCATCGTCTTTCTCCTTGCTGTTAAAATGCGATATAGAACATATAAAGTGCAAGCAGCACCATCAATATCCCCATAATAATACTAAGCGCACGGCTTACCATACCGTATTTCGGGCTTGCGGAAAGCCGTTTTACAAACCCCACCGAGGTTCCCGCAATCATAACCAATGTGCTGTGCCCCACCGAGTACAGCAACAGCAGCATGACGCCCCACGCAAAATTCCCCTTTTGTATGACCAGCGCAAGCAGTGTCACCAGCACGGGGGTGGCACACGGCGAAGAAAACAGCCCCGCGAGAATTCCCGCCACCAGCGCGCCGATTGCACCGCGTTTTTTATTTTTACCCAGCGCATGGGTCGAGGGCACAAACTGAAATACGTTCCAGGTCTGCAAGGCCATCAACAGCATAAGAATGCCAAGTACAATGTACCACCACTTACCCGCTCCGCTCATCAGCCGCCCAAGCAGCGACGCCGCCACCGCAAGCGAGGTATAGGTAATCGCCATCCCGCCCGAAAAAACAGCGGAATACAAAAAGGAACGTTTGGTGTCGTGGCCGCCCACCCCGCCCACATACCCAATCACAAGCGGCACGCTGGAAAGGCAGCAGGGTGAAAACGAGGTCAGCACACCGGCAAACAACGCAAGCAGCGGTGCAAGCCACGCATTTTCTAATATTGCGGCGGAAAAAGGCTCCAGCCAACCATTTATAATTGCATCCATTCGGTATCAATCCCTTTCCGGCGGACAGGTCCTAGTTTAAAACCGGCCCCTTTGTGTAATTTATGGTTTTGCCGTAATCTGCCCGCCCCAAGGCAGGGCTGCACAACAGGGTATCATTTCTCTACGGCTGCATCCCCATCTGCCCAAGCAGCGCCACCATTCTGTCCTTGCTAATGACGCCCTCCAGCGTGGTGTACATATGCTCACCGGTTTCCTTCGAGTTATAGTAGTTAAAAATTTCGGCGCTCCCGTCCGAACCATAAGGGGCGCCCTCAGCGTCAATCAGCACCATCGTAGGCACCACACGCACGGGGAACCGCTTTGCAATATCGGGGTAGCGGTCGATGTCAATATCCTTAATAATCACCCGGCCGGCATTCTCCGCATGTACCTCCTCAAGGATCGGCGCAAACGCCTGACACGGCCCGCACCATTCGGCGCCGAACTTGAGAACAATCGGCACACCGTAAGCTTTAAGCTGTTCCAAATCCAACCCGTTTTCCACCGTCATCAGCGCATCCTCTTCGCTAATTTGGTTACTCTCCCCTTCGGGTGTCTCCTCCGGCGGCGATACGCTGCAGCCAGCCAGCCCTAAATCCTCGTCCGCGCCGGTATTCTCCTGCTGTGACGAATCGGCAAAAGTCTTTGATATCCACACGCCAAGGCTTTCACCATTTTTAACCAGCCATATCCCCGCAATAATGCACACAAGCGCTATCGGCACTATAATGCGCACCATACGCTTTGATGTTGTTTTGTTGTCGTTTTTCATGTTGCTTCGCTCCCTTATCTATGGTGTCGGTTTTATCTATCGGCCGTGTGCGCTTCATCCTTTATACTGTTCATCTGTTCGCAAAAGCGGCATAGCTGTTTGCGTGCCGCATCGAAAAAATCGCGATTGAGCGAATAGCATATCCACGCGCCGTTGCGCCTGCCGGCAACAAGACCCGAGCTTACCAAAATACGCATGTGGTAGGATAGGGTCGGCTGGGTGATGTCAAACCGCTCAAGGATCTCACCGCCGCATAACTGCTCTTTGCAAAGCATGCGCACAATCTCAAGCCGTGTTTCGTCCGCCAGCGCCTTAAGCACCTGCACCGTTTGCACGTCGCCCTTGGTCAATAGTGTCCCCTCCGCATCTACAATGTCCTAATCGGCAAAGAATAATTTCTTGTTTCGTATATTATCACACATATAGAGAATTGTCAATCTCCAAGTATTTTGATATGTTTTTAACATAAATAATGGCGTGCTCCTATCAAGCACGCCTTACTGCGTTTTATTCTGTTATCTTCGCTTGCAGACCGGGAGCAAAATTCTCGTTTCAAGCTCCTCCGGGTAAATGCCGCTATCCTCATCGCAGATATGCTGCTCGGCAGTACCGCCGCACACCTTGTAGCGGGTATGCTCCGCAAACCACCTGCAGGCGGCATCGCACGCGCGGTTGCGGATGCCGTACGGGTCGAAGCGGATCACATCCGCATACAACCGCGCAGGAAACTCATCAATCTCTCGACGGTCGCTTGCAACCTGAACCTGCGCCTCAATGTCCATATTCTAATACGAGAACCCCCGCGGTACACAATCCGGGTTTCTTCCGCGCGGATAAGGCCAAGGGACTTCATCTTTGCAAGCAGCTGTTATTCCTCTTGCGGATACTCAAGTCCACGCTCCGTCGAATATCATACTGCAGTAAGGGGCAAAAAGCTTTTACTGCTTAAAAAATTCCCCCGTTTTCCATATCTGTCTTATTCACAAAATCCATGTGATATAATTTTTCCCAATGGTTTATATTTAACGTTCCCCTTGTAAGACGGATTGCTAAAATACAACAATTTTCATCATTCTCATTATTCGCCATATCGTACCACTGTGCAAAAGCTGTGCGAAGTTTGGTTCTTATTTCGGCATTTTTGGGATCAAGCACCCAACCGAGGTTTTCACCTACTCCATTTGCCGTAAACATCTCTGAACAACCCGCAACTGAAACCTCAGAATTTTGCGCAATTTGCCGCATTTTGTTTGATTTCTCATATGTAACGACATAAAATGTGCCGTCTTCATAATAGGCGTCCACACTACGGACAACAGGGCGAGGTTTTCCGTCAGCGCTTGCCTCCCGCGCGATAGTCGCAAGGGAAATCACATTGTCTTTGCCGTTGCCAAACTTCTCTTGTATTAGTTTTAATCCTTCTTGGTACATACTCATTTTAAACTCCCCTTTATAAGATAATATAAATTTTCTGCATTACGTTTAATTTCAATATATCGCAATCTAAAAATTCCTGTGTAAACTTTTGCGGCAGTAAAACGCCTGCATATATTTTTGTTGATCATAGTCCGTAACGATACCTGTTTCGCTGTTTTTTTATTTCATATCTGCTCATCGTTTCTTTATTACTCGCGTTATTGCGCATTGCTTTCCGATATTTATCTCAACTCCCGCGCGTATTATATGAACTTTTCCACCTGCACCGCATCAAACACCAGGCGCAGATAAGAAAACTATCCTAGTTCAAATAATACCAACCAAGCCATTCATTGTCAATTTAGAATTTTCATCCTGACCGAACAATAACCCCATTCCATCGCAACGGCACAGCATAGGTTCAGATACATGACATAGCCTTAAAACCTCCCCGATGATGAACATATCGCTCTCCTGTTCTGTCGTTTTTGCGTACGAACCGGTTCATATGTATTGTAACCCTTCACACACAAGAGGAGTTTAAAACTACTTATCCGGCCTGTATCTTTACATAAAAGGTTCTGGTGCGCGGGCCGTCGAATTCGCAAAAGTAGACACCCTGCCATCTGCCCAGCAGCAGCGATCCGTTTTCAAGAATTACCGTTGTCTGCGTCCCTACACAACCGGCTTTTAGATGCGCCGAGGAGTTACCCTCCATATGCCCATACTCTGCCCTGTCGGGGAATGCCTTTGCAAGGCCAAGCAAAAAATCGGCCTGCACATCAGGGTCTGCGTTCTCGTTAATGGTAATGCCCGCGGTGGTATGCGGGCAGTAAACAACGCATATCCCATCCCTTACGCCGCTTTGCTTTACCGCTTCACGCACCTCCACGGTAATATCCTGCATCTCTTCGCGTTTTGTATTTAACCGATAGCTGTACACCATCGTCCTCACTCCTAATTATTTTTTTTAAAAAAGGGGTTGAAGTATAAAAACACATTGTTATACTGAATGTAACGGCCGTGTAAAAAAATCCTAGCCGTGCGCGTCGGGTGGTACCACCGGCTGTGTACGGCACCAAAGGAGTAGATATCCATGCCGCAATATTCCCTTACCAGCATTGGCAGCATCCGCGTCGATAATGACGGAATGCGCCTTGTGCTTATGCCACAGTATATTCCTGCCCTGTCCGGTCTTTCGGGCTTTTCGCACATCAACGCCCTATGGTGGTTTGACGGCTGCGACACCCCTGCCGCCCGCGCTAAAACAAGCGAAGCCGCACCCTATCGCGGCGCACCCGAGACGCTGGGCACCTTTGCCACCCGTTCCCCCGAGCGGCCCAACCCCCTTGCGCTGAGCTGCTGTGAGATTGCTTACATCGACGCGCAGAACGGCGTGGTGTGGCTTGCTTACATCGATGCACAGGACGGCTCGCCCCTGCTTGATATCAAGCCCTATACACCCAGCCTTGACCGTGTCGAGCAGCCGGCCTTACCGGACTGGTGCACGCACTGGCCCCGCTGTGTGGAGGCTTCGGGCAGCTTTGATTGGAGCACGGTATTCCGCTGCTAAGCACGATTCACTCCGCAGCTTAAAAAGTGCACCGCTTTGCGGTTAGCGGTTCTTTTTATGTTGCATCGCTGCAAAGGGTTAAGCAACTTGTTTCAAACCCCTTGCAGCTGCCGGCAGCAAATGCCGCCGGTTCTTCACCCTGATAAAAGCCACATGGGTCTTTCAGCGTTCCGTACGCTGAAAGACCTTTTTTATGCCCCGTCCTACTGCGCAAGCTCAAGCAGATGCCCGTAGCCCTGTGCTTGCATCTCCTCCTTGGGAATAAACCGCAGCGATGCGCTGTTAATACAATACCGCAATCCCCCCAGCTCGGCGGGGCCATCCTCAAACACATGCCCAAGATGTGCATCACCAATGCCGCTGCGCACCTCAGTGCGCAGCATACCATGGCCGGTATCGGTCTTTTCCACCACCGAGGCCCCCGCAATCGGGCAGGAAAAGCTCGGCCACCCGCAGCCGGAATCAAACTTATCCGCCGATGCAAACAGCGGCTCACCGGTGGTAATATCCACATAGATGCCCTTACGCCTTTCATCAAAATACACGTTGCGAAAGGGCGGTTCGGTAGCGTTTTTCATTGTTACCGCATACTGTTCGGGGGTAAGCTCGGCTTTCAGCTCCTCGTCGGAGCGCCTGATATAGCGTTTAGCGGGATCAAACGCCGTCTTTGCCTCGGCAAACCGCGCACGCGGGATATGGCAGTAGCCACTTGGATTCTTTTCAAGGTACCTTTGGTGGTATTCCTCAGCCGGATAGTAGTTTGAAAGCGGCAAAAGCTCCACAGCAATGCGTTTGCGGTGCCTTGTCTGCAAGGTTTCCAGCGCCGCTTCCGCCACCCGCCTGTCCCCTTCATCGGTATAGTAAATGCCGGTGCGATACTGGCTGCCCATATCCCCGCCCTGCCGGTTGACGCTGGTAGGGTCGATGACTTCAAAGTAGCGTTTCAGCAAAAACGCAAGGCCGATGCGCTCAGGGTCGTATACCGTGCGCACCGCCTCCGCGTGTCCGGTGTTCTCGCGGCACACCTGCTCATAGCTCGGGTTTTCGGTGTTGCCGTTTGCGTAGCCCACCTCGGTTTCGATGACCCCGGGCAGGCTTACAAGGTACTGCTCAAGGCCCCAAAAGCATCCGCCCGCAAGATAAATCTCGTGTTTCATATTGTTTTCCCTTCTTTCACACGCAAATGCCGCGGCAAGCGCAGCGATACTGTTAGGTTATCCGAATTCCTTCGCCCTAATCCCATCAACAGCCCTCTCCCGTTAAATCAGAAAGCCCCAAAAGCTTTCCAAATGCCAACCTCGCACAACCGAAAAATCGCAGGTTTCCCCAATGAAAAACTTTGTTCCGCTATATGCCAACCGTAGGCTAGCTATATGCCAAGCGTTAGCTTGGCTATGTGCCCCGTTAATGCCATCCCTTTTCGTGTATAACGTAGGGGCGCGCATTGCGCGTCCGCATTTTACCTCATCACCCATCGCCGCAGACAGGGCATGATGAAACAGGCGCAAAACCGCAGGTTTAAGGAAGGTTTCGCCTGCGGGCGAGATACTTTTGTTGTTCGACAAAAGTACCCAAAACCGAATCAGGGGTGCCCCCTGAACCCCGCGCGAGCAATCAGGCGACAGGTCTTGCGCCCTAATCTGCTATCCTCGGCGCGGAGCAAAAAGCTCCCTGAGCCACGGTCGCGATTTCGCTCCACGCAAAACGCGTTGCGTTTTGTTCCCTCGGCTGTTCTTTTGTTGCTTAGCGGTTTCGTCGCCCGATTGCCGCGCCCCGTACATGGAAACTTTCCGCACGGCTTACGCCTTTGCCTACATAACCACACTCGGTGCAAAATTTTGCGGGTGCATCTTCTGCGACAGCAAGAGTTAATACACTTACGCACGCCGATTCCCGCCCTGTGCATCAAGAAACACCCTGTTACAACCGGATACTAACACCACTGTTAAAAGAACGGCATTATAATTGATTTGCTCACGCTTAATCCCCGCCCAAGCCTTCTCCTACAGGAGAAGGTGGCATAGTGAATCTTTGATTCACTATGCCGGATGAGGTCAAATTTTTTACGAGAACAAAGATTTTCCAAGGTTGAGACTTCCCGAGGTCTGGTGGTTTAATACCCCTTCGCCTCGCCGTCCGTTAGCAGGGCAACGGCCGAACTTGTACCAATACGCGCGCATCCGGCTTCCAGAAACGCTACCAAATCCTCTCTGGTTTTTACGCCGCCCGCCGCTTTTATCTTCACGTTTGCACCTATATGCCGTTTAAACAATTCTATGTCCGCAAGGGTTGCGCCCGCGGTACCGAATCCGGTGGAGGTTTTAATATAATCCGCGCCCGCGTCGGTTACACAACGGCACAAAGAGATCTTTTCCTCGCCGCTCAGGTAACAGGTCTCAATGATGACCTTAAGCACGCGCTCGCCCACCGCCTGCTTTACCGCCGCAATCTCGGCAGTAACACGGTCAAACGCGCCGTTTTTCACATCGCAAAGGTTAATGACCATATCCACCTCATCGGCACCCTTTGCCACGGCATCGCCCGCTTCAAAAACCTTGGTCCGCGCCGTCATATACCCAAGCGGAAAGCCAATGACAGTGCAGATACGTACCCTGTCACCGTATTTTTGCCGAATGCCGGTGATATAGGCAGGCGGAACGCATACCGAAGCGGTACGAAACGTGATGTGCTCCTCACACAGCTTTTGTATCTGCTGCCATGTGCAGTCCGCTTTTAATAAGGTATGATCAATATGTTTTAAAATCTCAGCATTTTGCATGGTAATCCCCCTGCATTATTTTGTGCGCAATACCCCTTGTTATAACAATCGACGATGTCTGTCATTGCAATGCGGTATCACAGGTTTATCCTATCACATTTTATCAGGCGGTGTAAAGCATATCGGCCTTGTTCAAGGAACGTTTAAAACTGCGCGCAAACCGCGTGCGTTCGGGTTTTCCATAATTCTCAATTGCGCAAACTCTACCCCTGTGCTATACTACCATTTGGCTGTCAATAATACTGTTTTGTTACCCTGCAGCGGCAGCATAAAGGATGAATGGATATGTTACATAATTTTATAAAAGCTATTGTGGCCGGTTTATGCATCAGCATAGGCGGTGTGGTTTATCTTTCGCTCGAAAGCCATATTGCCGGAGCGTTTTTGTTCTCAATCGGACTGGTTACCATCTACACCTTTGACCTGAACCTGTTTACCGGTAAGGTGTGTTATCTGCCTGAAAAAGGGCTTCGCTATCTGCCCGAAGTCGCCGCCGTGTTAGCGGGCAATACCCTTAGCACCGTCGGTATGGGAACCCTGCTGCGCACTACCCGGCTTGCAAAGCTTGTGCCCTATACGCAGGATATGGTAAGCGCCAAGCTTTCCGATACCCTCGGCAGTACGCTCATCGTGGCGGTGCTGTGCGGGTTTTTGATGAGTATAGCGGTGCTGGGGTACCACAAAATCAAGGATGGCACGGGCCGGTACCTTGTACTGATACTGCCGGTAATGGTGTTTATCCTCGCAGGGTTTGAGCACAGCATCGCAGACCTGTTTTACTATTCCTTTGCAGGTGCCTGGGGCGCAAAGGCGCTGCTGTACATCATCCTTATTATCCTCGGCAATCTTGCGGGCGGGTTGATTCTTCCGCTGTGCGGCCGCGTGTGCAACACAAAAGAAGGCTAAGTAACCTCTGCCCGTGATCTCCTACATAGCAAAAGCATACATCCAATTTGGATGTATGCTTTTTTTATTGAAATACCTTCCTTTTCATGTTACACTTACAGCTAATTCCAAGGTCAATTCTTTTCTGCCGGAAAGGCGCGATTGACTTTAAACACGGGGGTAACAAGGATGAAAACAATCGGACTAATCGGCGGTATGAGCTGGGAAAGCACCGTAACCTACTACGAGCTGCTGAACACCGCCGCCAAACAGACGCTGGGCGGGCTGCACAGTGCAAAGGTTCTGCTGTACAGTGTAGACTTCTTCGAGGTAGAGGCATGCATGTCCGCAGACGACTGGCACGGTGCTGCGCAAATCTTAATCGACGCCGCGCAAAGGCTGGAGCGCGCGGGTGCTGATTTTGTACTAATTGGTACCAACACGCTGCACAAGGTTGCACCTGCCGTACAGCAGGCGATAGGGATTGAGTTACTGCATATTGCCGATGCGGTAGCGGATGCCCTGCTTGCAAAGGGCGTTGTCAACGCCGCCCTGCTCGGTACGCGCTATACCATGGAGCAGGACTTCTACAAAACACGGCTGCAGGAGCGCGGCATCACGGTGATGATACCTAGCGGCGATGAACGCGCATGGCTCGACAATACCATCTTTAACGAACTTTGTCTTGGGGTTGCGACCGCAGACGCAAAGCGGCGCATTAAGGTTTTGTGTGAGCGGCTATCGCAAAATGGGGCGGACGGCATCATCCTTGGCTGTACCGAGCTTGGTATGCTGATTACCCAAAAGGATACCGCCGCGCCGCTGTTTGATTCGGTTACCATCCACGCAAACGCCGCCGCATGGCGTGCGTTTGCATAACGAGTGAAAGGTTTTGATACTATGCCGCTGCCCAAAGGTTCCATCCCGCTGCACAGCAAACGATTGTTGCTGCGGCCGCTCACCGCAGCCGATGCCAAAACCGTCTTTGAAACCTGGGCAGGCGACAGGCGGGTTGCGTACTTTATGCGCTGGAACATCCACCAGTCAATCGAGGACACCCTGCAATGGCTCAGGGAGTGTGAAGGCTGTATAAATGACCCCACGTTTTACAACTGGGGAATTGTAATAAAAGAAAGCGGCGCGCTTATCGGTTCCATCGGCCTCATACAAAACGACGAGTATCCCGGCCGGTTTGAGATTGGGTACTGCATTGCCATGCCCTATTGGGGGCAGGGCTACACCACCGAAGCGGCCACGCGTGTGATGGAGTACGCCGCAAACGAGGTGGGCATCACCCGCTTTGTCGGGGTCTATGCGCTGGATAACCCCGTCTCGGGCAAAATACTTCGCACACTGGGCTTTGTGCCGCAGCATAACAGTACCTATCATAGCTACGACGGCACCCGTGAATACGACTGCGCGGTGACGTTTTTCGACCTATAAACAGCTTCGCCCCTTTTGGTTTTCCAAAAGGGGCGAATATTGTGTTAATAAAAGATTGCGAACAGGTACGCCGTTCCCACCGAGATGATATTTGCAAGGCTGTGCAGCAGCATCGGGTAGAGCACACTGTCCGAATGCTCGTAAGCCATCGCATACGCAACACCCAGCATAAACGAAAGCATGAGCTGAAACGAATCGTACGTTACGGTAAAGGGGGCAATGCTCCAGTTAATATGCGCAAGCGCAAACAACACGGCAGCAACAATGCCTGCGGGGTAAACCGTCTTCCACGAGCGGGATACAAACTCCCTGCGAACAAACCTGCCAAAGCGAATCAGTTTTCCCTTGCCCAAAATGTGCCACATCACACCGATAGGCAGCGCACGGAACAACAGCTCCTCCGACGGGCCCGAAAGCAGCAGCTGAAAGCCGAGCGTTCCCAGCACATTTCGCGCATTGAGCGGATACTCAAACGCGCGCCGGAACCCATAAAAGCTTCGTATAAACTCTACCGCCACAGTAATCACAAGAATCACCGCCGCAATACGCGCCACAAAAATAAGTCCCGCAGGGGCATGCCCAGCTCTCAGCCCAAAATCGATTCCCCAAACCTTGCGGAGCAGTAAAATGACCGCAAGAGCAATGCCCATCTGCACCACATGGTGCACCGATATCCACATAAACTGTCCGTCCGGGTCAATGCGGGTGTAGGAAAACCGGTTTGCCACAAACACACCCACTTTTGCGGCAAGCTGCTGAAACACAAACATCCCCAGCACCACCGCAACCGCCAACAACGCCTTGGGCTTACTCTCCGTTTTTTGCACAAGAAACACGACCTTTCTTCATTGTTAAAACCCCATGCCGAATCGTGTTATTATAACTTGTTATCGTGTCAAAGTTTAATAATCAGCAGGCTTTAAATCCTTTCTGATTTTAAAGACGTGTACAGCTTAATCATATCTGTTTTTGCAGTACCGATGCCGCAATCGCATCGGCCAGTGCGTCAAGCTCGGCCTCCCGCGCGGGCTTGAGCCTGGAGCGAATATCCATCGGTTCGCCGAGAATCTCGGTATCCTTCATACCGCTTACGATATTCACCATCTCCTTTGCCGCCGCACTTGCCCATGAATGGTTGCCCAGTATTGCCACCTTGCGCCCGCGCAGCCCAAGTGCCGCCATCTCGCGCAGCGCCGCGTCCATTACAAAGTACAGGTTCAGGTTGTAGGTGGGGGCGGCAATCACCATATGGCTGTATTTCCACGCATCGGCGATAATATAGGAGGCATGCGTTTTAGATACATCGTACATCCGCATATCACTTACCCCGCGCAGCGCCAGCTTGTTGGCAAGCGCATACACCGCGTTTTCGGTGTTGCCGTACATTGAGGCGTAAAACAACACCACACCCTGTTTTTCCGGCTCGTAGCGGCTCCATTTGTCATACTTGTCAAGGATATAGCCAATATCCCCACGCCAAATAGGGCCATGCAGCGCGCAGATCATGTTAATCTTAACACCGGATAGCTTTTTGAGCAGCGCCTGCACTTGCGGGCCGTACTTGCCCACAATGTTTGCATAGTAACGGCGCGATTCGTCGAGGAACGCGTTTTCAAACTCCATCTCGTCGGCGAACAGATTCCCCGACAGCGCGCCGAACGCACCGAATGCGTCGGCCGAAAACAGGATGCCCTGACTCATTTCATAGGTCACCATCACCTCGGGCCAATGCACCATGGGCGCCATGTAAAAGCGCAGCGTATTGGCGCCCAGGCAGAGCTGCTGCCCCTCAGCAACCACCATCTGCTTTTTTGTAATGTCCATGTTGTAAAACTGGTGAAACAGCTCGAAGGTTTTTTTATTGCCGATGACCGTCACATCCGGGTACCGGCGTATAATCTCTTCGATGTTTGCACAGTGGTCGGGCTCCATGTGGTTGATAACAAGGTAGTCAAGCAGCCTGCCATCCAGTACATGGATGATGTTTTCAACAAACTGCGCGCCGACAGAGGAATCCACCGTATCAATCAGCGCGGTCTTTTCATCCCGAATCAAAAAAGAGTTGTATGCTACCCCATTGGTTAAGGGGAACATATTCTCAAAGCGTTCTATCCGCCGGTCGCTCGCGCCTACCCAGAATACGCGCGGCGATATCTCCTGTACACAATGCATGTAAACAACCTCCCACTTATTTTTTCTGCTGCGAAGTTTGTTTTGATTGTAGCATACGAGACAGCGGCAAGACAAGCATTTTAAGCGCTGCCGCACTCCAAAACTGCCCGTCCGATACCGGCAGGGCAGACCGGTCCTTCATCCTGCTTCGTCCGCGCCGTATCACATAAAAAAGATACCGCACACGATTATGCTGTGCTTTTAATCCATACTAAAACAGAAACTTCCTGCCGCCTGCCGTCATAAAAACCTTGCTTATACGACCGTTTTATAGTTTAATATGTAGTACGGTTTCTTATGCGGCTGCTCCGTTTTATTTTGTCCGCCCCATACGGCGGTATTCAGAGGGGTTTTTCGATGTCCCGATTAAATATTGTGCTGGTGGAACCGCGTATTCCGCAAAACACCGGCAACATTGCGCGCACCTGCGCCGTAACCGGCGCGCGGCTGCATCTGGTGCGCCCCATGGGGTTTGAACCAAGCGATAAAGAGTTAAAACGCGCAGGGCTCGATTACTGGCATCTGCTCGATATTACTTATTACGACAGCCTTGCGGATTTCCTTTTAAAAACGCAGGGCGCGGTCTACCGCCTTTTTACCACCAAGGCGAGAACGGTGCACTCCGATATGTCCTACCCCGATGACTGTTATCTGGTATTTGGCAGGGAGGACGCAGGCCTTCCCGAGGAGCTTTTGTTTGCAAACCCGCAAAGCTGTGTGCGCATCCCGATGGCGGCACAGGCACGCAGCCTAAACCTTTCTAATTCGGTTGCTATTGCGGTGTACGAAACACTGCGCCAGTGGGGATACCCCGCACTTGCAAACGAGGGCAGCCTGACCCGCTACGATTGGAACGACGCTTTTACCACCCATATGGATGTTTGAGTAAAGATACTATGGCAGAACAACCGCTGCCGGAAAAGGAGCAGGCTAAAATCATGAGCAATATGAAAGTGCGATTTCTCACCGACTCCGCATGCGACCTTCCCGAATGCAGCGCACAGGAGTACGGTATCAAGGTACTGCCCATCCCCATCACGGTGGATGGCAGGGGGTATCTGGAGCGGGTGGATTTTTCAAACACCGAGTTTTATGAGCTCCTTAAAAACAGCAGCACAATCCCTACCACGGCGCACATCACGCAGGTGACCTATCTGGAGGAATACGAAAAAGCAGCGGCGCAGGGGTTTGGTGCGGTAATTGTCACCACCATCTCCTCCACCGGCTCTGCTATGAAGGATGCCGCAACCCTTGCACGGCAGCTGTACTATGAAGATCACCCCGACACCGCGCTCGAAATCTATGTGGTAGACAGCCTCAACTATACCATGAGCTACGGCTACCCGCAGATCGAAGCGGTTAAGATGGTACGGGCGGGCGCGTCGGCAAAAGAGGCCGCCGCATATCTTGAGGATTTCTTTACCCGTGTGGAGATTCTGTTTACCCCCTATACGCTTGAGTATGCCAAAAAGTCAGGACGCATCGGCGTTGCGGCGGCCTTCGTGGGCGAGATGCTGGGGCTGCGCCCCGTAATCTCAATCATCGACGGCAAGATGCATATCGACGACAAGGTACGCGGCGATAAGGCGGTAATCACCCGCACCACCGAGCTTGTGAAAGCGCGCAAGGCAGAGCCAAAGTCGCCGTATCTGGTTGTACGCGGCAGCCGCGGCGGCGTGGGGGACGAGTGCGCCGAGGCGCTGACCAAAGCGCTCGGGTACCCGCCGGCAGGCATCTACTACATCGGCGCTTGCATCGCCATCAACAGCGGCCCCGAGGTTGTGGGTGTGGTGTTCACGGGTAAAAAACGCCGGTAACTGCAAATCGATACATACAAGAAGGGAACGGAAAAACCGTTCCCTCTGTTTTTTGTGACGCTAAAAAGCTTTTTACGGGAATACTACGCCTTATCCTTTGGCTTAAAGATGAGCGCCACCAAAAACCCGAAGAACACGGCGGCGGCAATACCTGCGGCGGCGGCTGTGATACCGCCGGTCAGCGCTCCGATTAAGCCCTCCTTTTGTATCGCCTCTTTTGTACCTTTGGCAATCAGGTAGCCAAAGCCGGTAAGCGGCACGGTTGCTCCCGCACCCGCAAACTCCACCAGCGGCTTGTACACCCCCAGCGCACCCAGCAATACACCCGCCACCACATAGGTAACCAAAATGCGTGCGGGGGTAATCTTGGTCTTGCTGATGAGTATCTGGGCGATGGCGCACAGCAATCCTCCCACCCAAAATGCGTTAAAATAGTTCATACCATGGTTCCTTTCTGCCGATTGGAACGGCCGATAACCGCTCCGTTTGATACTTTCATTTTTTTGTGTTGCCCGCCCGTGCCCTCAACACTATTGCAGGACAGCTTGTTAACCGTTATTGCTCACCCTACACAACATAAGCTTATATTTTATATCTGTCCGTTCTCGCACGGACGGGCGACTTCCTTTTGTTGAATGCGTAGGGGCGCGCATTGCGCGTCCGAATTTGGCCTCCTCGCCCGTCGCCGCAGACAGGGCATGATGAAACAGGCGGAAAACCGAAGGTTTTCCAATGCGAAACCTTGTTTCGCTATATGCCAGCCGCAGGTTGGCTATGCGCCCCGCGTAATACCACACGCATGATGGATAACCACCGCTTTATGTGTCTTATGAAGAAAGGTTTCGCCTTCGGGCGACTTCCTTTTGTTGTTCGACAAAAGGAAGGAAAAACGAATCAGGGGTGCCCCCTGAACCCCGCGCGGGCAATCAGGCGACAGGCTTTGCACCCGAAACAACCTGCCTCGGCGCACTCCACTTATCTCACGGAGCCAAGGGGGAAAGGGGGCTCCGTTCGGCGTGCCGTGCGCAAAACGCTGCGCGTTTGACGTTTGTGCAAAACTGTTCCCCCAACAAGCTGATGAACCGAAAACCGCAGGTTTTCAAAATGCGAAGCTTTGCTTCGCTATGCGATAATTCTTTGTGAATAGAAACTGCGAGGTGCAGTTCGCCCGTGCTGCGGTTGGGGTTTTCAAGGGGCGAAGCCACTTGATTCATTTTTGCCTACTTTTGTTGAAACACAAAAGTAGGTCGCCTGTCCGTGCGCGTACGGGCGTTCCAATCAGTATCTGATGGTTTATTGTAGGGCAGATGGCTAACCTTTATTGCTCATCCAAGCCTTCTCAACGTTGTGCAAAGCTTGACCTTTCTGGGAAACCTTACAAGCCTTCTCCTGTTAGGAGAAGGTGTCATAGCGAAACTTTGTTTTGCTATGCCGGATGAGGTCAATTGCAGCAATAATCGCCGGATCATCAAAACAGGCAAAAACCGCGAATTTTCCTACTCCCAATCTCCGATCCACTATTCCGCACTAACTCCATTTGCTGTCGGCCAGATACACCAGATGCGCAATACCTGGAATGCTTTCGCCCTGCTGCAGGCTGGTAGGGCTCATCAGCGCACCGGTGGCAACAAACAATACGTTGTTCAGCGCACCCTCGCTGATGCGCGTCAGAATATACGAGCACAGCACAGACGCACTGCATCCGCAGCCCGAGCCGCCCGCGTTTACATCCTGCGTTTCGGTGTCATATATGAGCAGCCCGCAATCGCTGTGACGGCCCGAGACGTCATACCCGTCACGCTTGAGCAGCTCCACCAACAGCTGCGAGCCCACCTCCCCAAGGTCTCCGGTAAGAATCAGGTCATAGCGGTCGGGCGAGGTGTTGGTGTCGGTAAAATAGGTCACCAGCGTATCGGCAGCGGCTGGTGCCATGGCAGCGCCCATATTATTGGTATCGGTAATGCCCATATCCTGTATCTTCCCGACGGTTACCGCGCGCACATACGGCGCGACGGACGACTGCGAAACAATCGCGCTGCCCGCACCGGTTACCGTCCATTGTGAGGATGGTGTCCGCAGGCCGCCGTACTCCAGCGGGTAGCGGAACTGGCGCTCTGCCGAACAGAAGTGCGAGGATGTCACGCAGATACAGTTGCTTGCCGCACCGCTATCTACAAAAACCGAACCCATGCACAGCGATTCCGCCATTGTGGAGCATGCGCCAAATAGGCCCACAAGCGGTACGCCCAGATCGCGCAGCCCATAGGTAGAGCTGATGCACTGGTTGAGCAGATCCCCCGCAAAAACGTAATCCATGTCCGTCGGCGCAAGCTGTGCCTTGGCAAGCGCCTTGTTTACCGCATCCTTCTGCAAGCGGCTTTCTGCCTTTTCCCACGTTTCCTCCCCCATGGTGGTGTCGGTGCATATCATGTCAAAGTACCGTGCAAGCGGCCCCTCGCTTTCCTTTTTCCCCACCACCGAGGCGTACGCCGCAATGCTGGGGCAGCTGTCCAGACGCAATGTATATCTACCCTGACGTGTGGGCATAACAATTACCAACCCTTTCCGCAAAATGTCTTTTGACACCCAGCCTTGCCCCGTAAAACAGGCGGTTAATAGAGGTTAAACAAAAACAGAATAAGCCCATACACAATGCCCGCCGTCAAGCCGTATACAATCACAGGCCCTGCAATGGTAAACATCTTTGCGCCAAGCCCCAGTACAAACCCTTCACTTTTAAAATCGATTGCGGGTGCGGCGACGGAGTTTGAAAATCCGGTGATGGGCACAAGCACACCCGCACCCGCGTACTTTGCAATGTCATCAAATACATGCAGGCCGGTCAGCAGCGCAGCAATAAAGATGAGCGTAATCGATGTCAGTGTGCTTGCAAGCTCACGGCTGACGTTGGGGTTTAAGAGATACAATGCGGTAAACAGCTCGCCGATGGTACAAACCACCCCGCCGCATAAAAATGCCACGGTACAATCCCGTACCGTCGCGGATGGATGCTCGGCGCGTTTGACAAGCTCGGAGTATTCGTTTGGGGTAAGCTTGAACATATAAAAATCAAACCCTTTCCGGTTATACTTGGCAGCAGTATTGTTGTGGCAAATTCACCTAAGTTAGTGTTAACAGCCTGCGTAATTTTATTCGAACAACACCACGCAAAAGGTCCGCCGGATAATCCGGCGGACCTTAAAAAAGTCGATCGCATTGGTTACACAATTTTGGGGGTGCTGCGCATGCACTCATACACCTGTTCGATGTTAGGCAGCGCGTTCATTGCGCCGCGCATGGTGGTGGTCATTGAGCCGACGGCGGTGGCAAAGTCCAGGCATACCATCATCTCGGCCAGCGACATCCGGTCAAGCGGCTTCTCAAACCGCAAAATACGGTAGAGCAGGCCGCCCACAAACGCATCCCCCGCACCTGTGGTATCCAGCACCGCAATGCTATAGGCGGGCACATAAATCTCGTAAGAAAGCGTTGCGCAAAACGCGCCCTTTTCTCCCAGTGTTACCACTACCGCGGTCAGATTATAGTCGCGCAGCAGGCTGCGGCAGCCCTGCTCCAGCGGCAGATTACCGGTAACAAATTCAAACTCGGTTTTGGAAAGCTTCAGCAGGTGCGCATACTGCATCCCGCGCAGAATGCTGTCGCGCGCCACACGCTCGTCCTGCCACAGGGTAGGGCGCAGGTTTGGGTCATAGCATACCAGCTTATCCGCCTGCTTTGCGTGCTCTGCCGCCGTCATTGTAGCGGTGCAGCTGGGCTCATCGGTCATAGAAACCGAGCCGTAACAAAACGCACGGGCGGCGTCAATCAGGCCCAAATCAACCTCGCCCTCCGTCAGGCGCACATCGGCGGTACTGCTGTGATAAAAGGTTTGGGTCGTACCGCCGCCTTGATCGGGCAGTACAAACGCAAGGGCTGTGGGATAAAACCTAGTATCCTTTACCCCGCTTACGTCCACCCCGCGTGATGCAAGGTTTTCCTTGAGCGCACGGCCAAAGGCATCCTGCCCCACCTTGCCGATGTACGCGGCACTGCCCCCAAGCCGCGTGACACACGCCGCAACATTTGCGGGCGCCCCGCCCGGGTTTTGCTCAAACAAGGGGCTGCCGAACTCCGAAATTCCCGCGGGCGTAAAATCCATAATCAGCTCGCCCAACGCCGTAACATCAAGCATTATGACGGCACTTCCTTTCTGTCTCCCTTGTCGGTGTTTTGTTTCCTTACTGCATAGTCAATCAGCCTGAAAACCATTTCTTTTTCTCAGTGGTGCGGGCAATGCCGGGAAATCCATGCATCTGTTAAGTGTATTCATTTTAAAGTTTGTCAAGTATAATTATATCCCGTTTGGCCGCTCCGTCAACCAAATACGCCTATATCCGTAAGATTTTCACACCCAAACAGTCCATAAATCAGCATTGCTTTAAGCTTTGCATAGATCTGCGGCAGATCATCGGCCGGCAAGGGGTTCGTTCCAAGCCCTACCTCCAGGGTAAAGCCCTGCGCCCCAAACTCCTGAATAAACCAGTCCTTAAACCCGCCGTGCGACGCCATACCGGTCGGCGCACATACCGTGTATCCGCACAGGCTCGCCCAATAATCCGCAACGGCACGCGATTTGACCGGCGTATTTTTGCCGTAATCATAGTATATTTCCTCGCCCTGACTGTGAAACGCCACCAGCCGTGAAGGGCGGTACATCCGGCACAGGTTGCACAGCGCGCGCGTTTCGGGCTCACTTTCGGGCGTCTCCCCCCCATACTGCCGCTTGGCAGGGGCTGTAATGCCGTTTTCCTCCTCCATGCGTTTGACCTGCGCAAAGCCCGCGTCAAAGTTGTGGTTGATATCCACCCCCCGCACGTTTGCGTTCCAGCCGGTAAGGTCGCCGCGCGAAATCTCTTCCACGGCAGATTTATACAGCCCCGCGCTTTCGGTGCCGTTTGCCACAAGCTCCAGCCCATCGGGGTTTGCACAGGGCAGGATGATAACCCCTCTGCCGCGCATTGCTTGATGCGGCAGAATTCCGCATATGTTCTCGCGTTT
Source organism: Bacillota bacterium (assembly GCA_023421245.1). Taxonomy (GTDB): domain Bacteria; phylum Bacillota; class Clostridia; order Oscillospirales; family Ruminococcaceae; genus Acetanaerobacterium. The sequence continues at coordinate 33,475 of JAEZTV010000010.1, forward strand.
TGTTACCGCTTGTGCAAGCTCCTCCAAAAAACAGGTCAGCAGCAGCACGGTAATCCACTCCTGCGCATGAAAACCCCCTGCATATACCACCGCTCCCCTGCGGTGTGAAAACCCAACCGCCCATAGCTCACGCCCCAAAACACTTTTGCCTACACTAAACAGTTCGGCGGGGATGCACCCACCGCAGATAGCGGAAAGTTTGCGCGTTAAGGCCGCAAAGTCCGGTATGTTTTGATAAAAGCTCTCCATTGGTCTACCCCCTAAATCGATAATGGCATTGTACCGCCGCGCGTCTGGACGCGCAGACATGCCGTTCATCGGCAACGATTACTGCCCATTCCCGCGTACCCTGCCGCCGTGCGGCAATATAATCAATTAACCCCACCCCCCCAGTGGGATTTTCAAGCGGCTGGCGGTGCTTGCCGGCACGCAAAAGCTGTCTTTCAGGCAGCCGCGCGGCGTGGACCGCGTCTTTAAAACCGGAACGGCTTTAAAGCTTGCTGATTATAGTATTGTATTCGTGTTTGTTTTGCGGCATGACGCACCCGGTATTTTTCTTTACACCGGCAATATCTGCGTGTACAATAAATAGGGAGCACTCGGTAGCCCCTTTTGGCAAGGGGCCACACGCTCAAAACCCCCGCGCCTGAGCAGCTTAAAAAGATGTAAAAACCGCAATACGGTGCGAATTTTATGTTGCGGAGGATACCCTTAATAGGGTAACATAGCATAAGAGGAGAAAGTTATGGCACATTACGAAAAAACGCTGGAACAAACCTATCTATACCGCGGCAAAATCGTATCGCTGCGCGTGGATAAGGCCGAGCTTGAAAACAAAAAAATTGCAAGCCGCGAGGTTGTAGAGCACTCCGGCGGGGTGTGTGTGCTCCCGCTCGATAAAGATGGCATGGTAACACTGGTGCGCCAGTTCCGCTACCCCTATATGGCGGAACTGCTTGAAGCACCCGCAGGCAAGCGCTCCCCCGGCGAAGACCCGCTCGAATGCGGCAAACGAGAGCTTGCCGAGGAGACCGGGCTGTGCGCCGGGCACTACACATCACTCGGCGAGCTGTACCCCTCCCCCGGGTATCTGGACGAAATAATTCATCTCTACCTTGCAACGGGCCTTACCCATGTGGGGCAAAGCCTTGACGAGGATGAGTTTCTTGACATATGCACCCTGCCGCTTGCCAAGGCGGTACAAATGGTGCTCGACGGCGGGATAAAGGATGCCAAAACCCAAACCGCGCTGCTTAAGGCACACCTGCTTTGTCAAAGCGGTGAGCTCCCTTTTTAATGACGCACTGCCGCCTTGCTTGTGACCCGCCCGCAAGGTATACTGATAGAGGCAAGCCTGGTGACACACCCTGCCATCCGGCACATTAAAAAGGGCTTTGTACCATCGCAAACTTTAGAACCTTTCCGGTATTTCAGATGCGGCCCGCGCCGCGCGGGGCCCGCATAATCGATTGCACGCTTTCGCGTGTCGGCAAGCACAGCCGGCCGCCAGAAGATTCCACAGAGGGTTTTGGGATTGATTGATTATATTTGTTGTACAGGCCTTTTGCTTTTTATTATAAACCATCTGCCGTGTGAGATGCCCAAGCCTATCATCCGATATGAAACCGAGGTCTTACTATTTCATGAACAAGATAAGTTATCTTTTTTCCGCCATCCGCTCTATGAACTACAGAGCCATGCTTGCTAAGGCACGCATTGTTCGTGACCGAACCCATAAGCCCACGCTGTGTATCCTGACGGATATGCTGTATTGCGGTGCGCGCTTTGGCGCGGGCTATATGGATTATACCGTGCTTGAGTTTTACCGCATGTCGGACAAAGAGCGCAACACCTTTATGACGCGCGCACGCAGCAACATGCTGGTGCGTGCCCTCAACGACCGTGCACACTGGCACTGGTTTGAGGATAAGACCCAGTTTCTCACCCGTTTTTCGCGGTATCTGGGCAGGGAGTGGATTGATCTTTCCCGCACGGACGCCGGTGCGTTTGCGCGCTTTTGCACGGGCAGGGAGCGTATTATCGTCAAGCCGGTTGACGGCGACGGCGGCACGGGCGTAGACTGCATTACCCTAAGCGGGCAGACCGATTTCACCGCACTGTATCACACGCTAAGGCAAACCGGCCAGACACTGTGCGAAGAGTACGTTGTGCAGCATCCGGTGCTTGCGGCCATCTACCCGGGCTCCGTCAATACCCTGCGCATTGTTACCGTACTTGGCAGCAACGGGCAGGTGGATATCACACGCTGCTTAATCCGCATTGGCGCGGGCGGCGTGGTCGATAACATCTCAAGCGGCGGTATGGCGGCATTGCTTGACCCTGCCAGTGGCAAAATTATCCGTCCCGCGCACGACAAGAACGGTATGGGGCACACGCATCACCCCATAACGGGTGCCGCAATTGTGGGGGTAACGGTACCGATGTTTGACCGCGTGCTTACAATGGTAAGGGAGGCCGCACTTGAGGTCCCCGCTATCCGCTATGTCGCGTGGGATGTTGCGGTGTGCGAGTCAGGCCCTGTGTTCATCGAGGCAAACCAATACCCCGGGCACGAAATTCAGCAGCTGCCGCCGCATATCGACGCAAACACCGGGCTATGGCCGGTGTACAAAAAATACATGGTGCAGGATATTGGAACATAAGGCATTGTTCTAAACCGCACCCAACGAATATGGAGATTTACCAATGTATCTGAAACACGTTATCTTTGACATGGACGGCGTATTGTTCGACAGCGAGCGCATGTACGAAGAGGGGCTGATGCGCAATGCCCCAAAATACGGCATCGCGCCCACCCACGAGATTTTTTTACAAACGGTGGGGTCCTCCGAAAAGGCGTCTAAGGACATCTTCTTTTCCCACTACGGCAGGTTTGACTACGATGCCCTGCGCACCGATATCCGCCTGCACATCCTGACGCAGATGAAGAACGGAAATATCCCCCTAAAAAAGGGCGTGCTCAATCTGCTTACATATTTAAAAGAGCAATCGGTTCGTATCGCGCTTGCGACCTCCACCCGCCGTTCGACGGTGGAGGTGATGCTGAAAACCGCCGATATCCTGCGCTATTTTGATTTCACCGTCTGCGGTGACGAGGTAAAAAAACCAAAGCCCAACCCCGAAATCTTTTTAACCGCGATGAACGCCCTTGGCGGCACACGCAGCAACACCCTTGTGGTGGAGGATTCGCACAACGGCGTGCGCGCCGCGGGTGCCGCCGGTATCCCCGTGCTGGTGGTGCCCGATATGCTGCCGCCCCTGCCGGAGCTTGCAAACTTTGCGGTGGTAAACGACCTTGACGAAGCAAAGGAACTGCTCATGCCCTTTGTAGAGGGCCACAGTGCTGGTACGGCGGTCCTACACCGTTCATAGACCGTTTTTGCAAGCGGACAGTGTTAAACAACAGTACCGATAACGGGCAGGGATGCTATCGCAATCCCTGTCCGTTCTTTGTACGGGCAAAGCTTACGGAAACCAGCCTCCGGCAACCGCGTGGTACGCCAAAAACGCGCTATAGAATACCGGCATCAAAAGTGATATACTGGTTGCAAACAACATCTTTCCCCTCGAAAGGAGCCTCTATGATACAGGATATCCATCCCCATACCTTCAACAACAGCTACCAGCCGGTGCCCCCCCAAGCACATGACTTTTTGCTCTGCTTTTCGCAGAATAAGGCACTGTTTGACACAACCGGCGGCGAGCGGATGTTCCCCACCGCAGGCGACCTGCTAACCGATACCGCATACACCGACTGCATCTATCTGTTCGGGATTGACGACAGGGCGATGTTTCTTTATATCGGGCAGCCCCCCGCCGCAACCGGACGGTTTCTCTGGGGCGAGGTGGAACAGTTTCGCACCATTCAGCCGGAATGGCTTGCGTTCTGCGGCATCACAGCCAGCCACCTGTACCGTTGGTATCACGACCACGCATTTTGCGGCCGATGTGCCACCACTATGCAGCACAAGGCGGATGAACGGGCGCTCATATGCCCCGCATGCGCGAAAATAGAGTTTCCCACGCTTTCCCCCGCGGTGATTGTGGCGGTAACCGACGGCGACCGCCTGCTGCTTACCCGTTATGCCAACCGCGGCTACCGGCGCTGGGCGCTGGTGGCGGGCTTCGCCGAGATTGGCGAAACCCTTGAGGAAACGGTTGCCCGCGAGGTGATGGAGGAGGTAGGGCTTAGGGTAAAAAACCTGCGCTACTACAAAAGTCAGCCGTGGGGATATTCGCAGTCACTGCTGGTGGGCTTTTTTGCCGAGCTTGACGGCGACGACACCATCACGCTTGATGAATACGAGCTTGCCGAGGCGATGTGGACAAGGCGCGACGACATCGAGCCGATCTCCTCCACCGTCAGCCTCACTGCCGAGATGATGGAGGCATTTCGCACCGCGAAAATGCCCCTATCAGACACTATGTATCCTGCAAAGGAGCTATGAGCCATGATAAAACGATACATCAAGGCTGTGCTTACCTCGTTTACCTTCTGGTTTGCAGTCCTCAGTCTTATAACGATCCACAACCACTATACGGGCGGTGATTCCAAGAGCATAGTGCTCATCTCCCTTCACCCTGTGCTCTCGTCGCTGTCACACAATGACGCGGCGCGCGATTTTTTAAATGCAGGGCCTCTCGTCCCCGCAAAAAACATTCTGGGGGAGATTTCGGTTTTCTGGTATTTTGCGCATTTTGCGCTTTCGTTTGCCTTGGGGCTTGTGTTGGATGGTATTAAGGCTGTGCTGCGCCGTCTGTTCCGCTTTGCCACGGCACCCGCCGCGCAGAAAGGTCAGCCATGAGCGTAAAATCAGAGCCAATTGGGCTATACATCCACATCCCGTTTTGTGCCGCAAAGTGCGGCTACTGCGATTTTTACTCGCTCACCGCCGACGATGCGCTGATGGATGCGTATCTTGCGGCGGTATGCCGCGACCTCGCGCTTTGGTCGCAGCGGCTGGCGGGCAGAAAGGCGCACACCCTATACCTTGGCGGCGGCACGCCCATTCTGTTTGGTGCGCAAAGGCTTTGCAAGCTACTTGCAGCGTGTGTGCACAACTTCGGGCTGGAGGGCGCCGAAATTACCCTGGAAGCAAACCCCAACCACACCGATTACGATACGTTGTGCGCACTGAAACATGCCGGCTACAACCGCATCTCGTTTGGTGTGCAGAGTGCGGTGGATGCAGAGCTTTTGGCGCTTACCCGCTCGCATACTGTCCTACAGGCACGCGATGCCATCCTTTGCGCACAGCGTGCGGGGTTTACGAATATCAGCGCCGACCTCATGCTCGGCATCCCGCATCAAACGCGCGACAGCGCGAAGCGTTCGGCGCGGTTTCTGTGCGAGCTTGGGGTACAGCATATCTCGGCGTACCTGCTCAAGATTGAAGAAGGCACACCGTTTTATGCGCGAGCGGATACCCTCTCTCTGCCCGATGAGGATGCCGTAGCCGCACTCTATCTGGATATGGTGCAGGAGTGTTCGCGCCTTGGCTACCATCAGTACGAAATCTCAAACTTTGCGCGGGACGATATGGCGTGCCGCCACAACCTTTTGTACTGGGACTGCCGCGAATATCTTGGTATCGGCCCTGCCGCCCACTCCTTCTTAACGGGAGAGCGGCTTGCCTACCCCGCCGATATCGGGCAATATCTTACAGGCGGGCAGCCCGCCAAAACAGATGACGGCGGCGGGTTTGAAGAGTACGTCATGCTGCGCCTGCGTCTGAGTGAAGGCCTGATGTTTGCCGACGCCCGCGCGCGCTACCCCGACGACACAGACACCGCGCGTCTTACCGCCAAAGCGGCGCCGCTGGCTGCGCAAAATCTGTGCGTATGTGATGATACCGGCATCCGCCTGACGGCACGCGGTATGCTGTTTTCAAACTACTGCATCGGTGAAATCCTGTTTTAATATCGCACAACTGCCCGGGAGGAGGGATGAATCTGCTTTGTTTGACACCATACTTCTGACAGGCGGAGCGGGCTTTATCGGCTCAAACCTTGTACGCTATCTGCTGCGCACATACCCCCGTATGCGTATCGTCAACGTCGACCTGCTCACCTATGCGGGTTCGCTTGCAAACCTTGCGGGCGTGCTGGAGCATGACCGCCATACCTTTGTGCGCGCCGATATTGCAAACAAAGATGAGATGCAGGCGGTGTTTGCGGCATATCACCCTGACGCGGTGGTACATCTGGCCGCACAGTCGCACGTAGACCGCAGTATCGCCCAGCCGGAAGAGTTTGTGCGCACCAACGTGCTCGGCACACAGCTGCTGCTCGACTGCGCACGCACACAGTGGCGCACACATCCAAATGACGGATGCTTTACCTACCGCGAAGGCAGCCGGTTTTTATACGTTTCCACCGACGAGGTGTACGGCACGCTCGGGGCGCAGGGCTTGTTTACGGAGCAAAGCCCTCTTTTGCCGCGCAACCCTTATTCGGCGTCCAAGGCGGGAGCGGAGCTGCTGGTGCATGCCGCGCATACAACCTATGGGCTTCCTGTTCTCATCACACGCTGCGTCAACAACTACGGGCCGTATCAGCACGCGGAAAAGCTTATCCCGCGAATGGTATACGCGGCCCTTGCCGGTGAGCCGCTGCCGGTATACGGCGACGGCCTGCAGGTACGCGAATGGGTGCATGTGCTCGACCATTGTGCGGCACTTGCCCGTGTGCTTGAGTTCGGTGCCGTAGGCGAGGTGTACAACATCGGGGGCGGCCGCCAAAACGAAAGCACCAACCTTGCGGTGGTGCGTCTGATAGTCGCGGCTCTCGGCATAAGCGACGCGCAGATTACCCATGTCGCCGACCGCCCGGGGCACGACCGCCGCTACGCACTCGACTGCACCAAAATCAGCACCGCACTTGGCTGGCAGCCTACCGTAGCGTTTGCCGACGGCCTTCGTGAAACGGTGCGGTGGTACAAGGCACATAGCGAAACTTTGTTTCGCATTTGAAAAACCCACGGTTTTCCGTATTGTACAAGATTTGCATTTGACCTCATCCGTCATAGTGAATCTCTGATTCACTATGACACCTTCTCCGAAACGGCAAGCTTCACCCAACGTTGGGAAGGGCTCTGGTAAGTGGGAGGGGTTTACCATCTACCCTACCATAGAACGGAAGGGTTGAGGCACGGGCGAAACGGAACAAGTACAATTGGGGGTGGAGGGAATCAAACGCGTAGCGTTTGACGTTTGTGCAAAACTGTTCCCCATGCCATTTTGCACAAACGCCGATAATTTTTTGTAAATAGAAACTGTGAGGTGTAGTTCGCCCGTGCTGCGGTTGGGGTTTTCAAGGGGCGAAGCCCCTTGATTCACTTTTGCCTTCTTATGTTGAACTACAAAAGAAGGTCGCCCGGAGGCGAAACATTTAGAAAATCTGCGCAGGCTACCTCATCCGGCGCTACGCGCTACCTTCTCCTAACAGGAGAAGGCTTTGCGCGGAGTGGCTGGTTATGTAGGTGAAATTAAAATCGTGTGGGGAGTTTTAACATACAAAGCGCGGCAATCCGGCGACGAAACCGCTAAGCAACAAAAGAACAGCCGAGGGAACAAAACGCAACGCATAGCCAGCCTTCGGTTGGCATATAGCGAAACAATTTTCGCATTGGGAAAACCTGCGGTTTTCCTCTCTCGGGAGCGAAATCGCGACCGGAGCTCAGGGAGCTTTTTGCTCCACGCCGAGGATAGCAGATTAGGGCGCACGACTGTCGCCAGATTGCCCGCGCGGGGTCCAGGGGGCACCCCTGATTCACTTTTGCCTTCCTTTGTTGAACTACAAAAGAAGGTCGCCCGCAGGCGAAACCATCTTTTATACTATAAACATAGGGTTTTATGATATAATACTTACAACCTCTATGCCAACCCAAAACAGCTGAAAGGACTGAGCCATACCATGCGTATCCGGCATAAGCCGTGGGCGCGGCCGGAACTTGCCGCCTGCCCGTTTTTTATAGATGAACCTGTCACGCTCAAAGGGCGGTGGCATAATGCATATGCTCACCCCGCACACCCGCTGCACATCGAGCTTGGCTGCGGCAAAGGCGGCTTTATTGCCCGGATGGCACTATTGCACCCCGACATAAACTTCCTTGCCATCGATATTAAAAGCGAGATGCTGGGTCTTGCAAAGCGTAATATCGAAAAGGTGTTTGCCGAAGCGGGCCGTACACCCGACAACGTGCTGCTGTGCTCATTTGATATTGAGCGGCTGCCCATGATGCTCGGCGGTGACGATCTGGCAGCGCGCATCTACATTAATTTCTGCAACCCATGGCCTAAAACTAAGCATCACAAAAAGCGGCTTACCCATACAAGGCAGCTGCAAAGCTACAAAACCTTTCTTGCCACGGACGGCGAGCTGTGGTTTAAAACAGACAATGAGCCGCTGTTTCTTTCCACCCGGCATTATCTGCGCGATGCAGGCGGGTTTGAAATCGAGTTTTTAACCGACAATCTGCACCATAGCGGCTTTGCTCACAGCATCGCCACCGAACACGAGCGAATGTTTGCCGAACAGGGGCTTGCCACGCATTTTCTCATTGCACGCTACACGGACGACGTGCGCGAAGCTGCCCCGCTTTAGCGCAGCGGCAGGACTTTCCAACCGACAGGCTTGTCTTGTTTACAAAAAACCGGTATATTGACATCTGTTTTTCTGATATACTCTGGTTCATCAGGACTTTAACCATTGGGCCTCGGTGCGGACTGTGGAAAAAGGAGCAATGCGCCATGCAGCCAAATCACGTGAGCTACAACAGTCATTTCCCTTCTTCGTCGGGTGAGTACGGGCGGGACCATTCGCCCAGCCAGCAATTTATTCCCGCCGGTGCGCCGATGCAGGGCGGTTACGGTTATTCCCCGCAGCAGTATACCTTTGTGCCGGGGATCGGCTTTGTACGCCGTTCTCCCGAGGATGACGAGCGTGCGCAGATTGCGCGTTCCAGCCGGCAGCTTGCGTTTGCCATGATCGCCTGCCTTGGGCTGATGTATTTGGTTTATCCGTTCGCTTCGCTGTTAACCTCACTGGTAACCGGCCTGCTGCGCATTGTACCAAGCCCTGCGGCATCGGCGCTGTCGTCCAATACAATCTCATATGTTGTTGCGCTTAGCATTCCCTTTATGGTGTATCAATCGCGGGTGGGCATCCCCATAAAGGCGGCATATCCGCTCAAGCGGCCGCGCACATGGCTTGTGCTGTGCGGAACGCTTATCTTTCTGGGTGTGTGCACCATTGGCGATGCCGCGTCCGATATGCTCGATACCCTGCTGCGCACGGGCGGCATGTATGCACGCAGCAGCAATGCTGTTATGCCCTCCGATACGTTGGGGGCCGTTTTGCACGTCCTGCTGTACGCGCTGCTCGCACCAATTTTGGAGGAGCTGGTGTTTCGCGGGGTGATTATGCAGTCGCTGCGCCGGTTTGGCGATGCGCTGGCCTTGGTGTGCTCGTCGGTTCTGTTTGCACTCATTCATGCCGATATCCTCACGCTTCCCTATGCATTTTTATCGGGACTTGTCATCGGCTATTTTGTACTGCGCTCAGGCTCCTTGCTTACCGGTATGATCATACATTTTGCCAACAACCTGTTTTGGATTATATATGATGCGGCAGCCACAGGGCTTTCGCCGACACAGGGCGACATCGTCTTGCACAGCATCTATACGGCGTTTATTATCGCGGGGCTTTTCGCGGCTGTGTTCGCCGCCAAGCGCGATGCTGCCATGTTTTCGTTAGCGCCCGGCAGTACGGCACTGCCGTACAAGCTAAAGATACGCACCATGTTTACTTCCGGTTTGATGATCGTGTTTATTATCATTGTTTTAGGCCTTATGCTCGGCAATATTTCCACCTCAAGCATGCCGTGGTAGCGGCATAGTATGCAATCAGTCGCGGAGGGAATTTACCCATGCAGTACGATGCACCGTCACCCGAATATTATATGTCGCTTGCCCTTCGCCTTGCTCAGATGGCATACGAGCGCGGCGAGGTTCCGGTTGGTGCCGTTGTCGTAAAGGACGGCAGAATTATGGGCAGCGGCTTTAATCAGCGCGAAACAGGCCGGTGCGCAACCCTGCACGCGGAGCTGACCGCTATTGAAAACGCGTGTCAGGCGTTAAATAGCTGGCGGCTTTCTGACTGCGACCTGTATGTAACCCTCGAACCCTGCCCGATGTGCGCGGGAGCCATCATCAACGCACGGTTAAGGCATGTGTATATCGGCACACTTGATGCCAAGGCAGGCGCGGTGCGCAGCGTTGCTTCCCTGTTTGAGATGCCGTTTAACCACCGTCCCCTTGTCACCTGCGGGATTCTTGAGCAGGACTGCGCGCAGATCTTGTCCGATTTCTTTGCCGCGCTTCGTAAGCGGCATCGTAAGGAAATCTAAACGAAAAAGACACGGCACAGTTTTCCACCCCCGGGGTCTTGCGCCTTGGAAAACCCGCCTTTTGTTTGGATGCACGATTTTCCCCTGCGTTTTCACAGCTTATTGTATGCGAGCCTGACCGGCTCGCTTTTTTTGTCGATTTTTAGTGAATATTCAGATATTTTTCATACCAAAAACCTGTTATTCCCCTCTTTTCACTGCAATTGTTGAAAACTATGTGGAAAGTGTGGAAAGCCGAAATCGAAACACCAAATATAACAGTTTGTAATCGTTCGGAGCGAACATCTTTTCACCCACTAGATATAGAAATGCAGATCCTTTTCGGCTTCCCTTTTGTTTACATATTGTGGGAGTGTCTAACTCTCTGCCGTGTGTGTTTCTTATCTTTCTAAGTCGCTAAAAGGTGTTGCGGGGCGGTTTATATATCATTTTAACTTTAAATCCACTGCAAAGCCGCGGGTAAAAGGCACCCTTAACAACCTGCAAAATGAACCCCTTTGTCAGCGCGCGCATTTCCAGGCGGTGCCCGCACAACGAACGGGGTCGCCTGCCGTTGATAGCCCTGTCACCTCTGAAAACAAAGGCTTGTTTTCAGGTGATTTACTACGCTGCCTGTCGATGACAAACAGGTCTATGCCTTTCATGCAGATTCACCTTACAGCATAAACCGGCGTGCAGATATCATATCTGCACGCCGGTTTGGCAATTACATTCTATTCGTCAAGCTTAAGCACGCTCATGAACGCCTCCTGCGGCACCTCTACGCTGCCAAACTGGCGCATACGCTTTTTACCCTCTTTCTGCTTTTCAAGCAGCTTTTTCTTTCGGGTAATATCGCCGCCATAGCATTTGGCAAGTACATCCTTACGCATGGCACGAACGGTCTCTCTGGCAATAACCTTGCCGCCCACCGCCGCCTGAATGGGTATCTCGAACATCTGGCGGGGGATGTTATCCTTCAGCTTTTCCGCCATACGGCGTGCGCGGGCGTATGCGTTGTCGGCATGCACAATAAACGACAGCGCGTCAATAATCTCGCCGTTGAGCAAAATATCCAGCTTAATGAGCTTCGATTGTTTATAGCCCGAAAGTTCATAATCAAACGACGCGTAGCCGCGCGAACGGCTTTTCAGCGCATCAAAAAAATCGTATACAATCTCGTTAAGGGGCAGTTCGTAGTGCAGATCAACGCGGTCGGTATCAAGGTACGTCATATCCTTAAAGGTGCCGCGCCGCGTCTGGCACAGTTCCATAATGTTGCCCACATACTCGCTTGGGGTGTAGATGTGTGCGTTGACCACCGGTTCCTCCGCACTCGCAATCAGCGAAGGGTCGGGGTAATTGGTGGGGTTGTCGATACGAATCGTTTCGCCGGTTGTCATGTGCAGCAGATAAATTACACTCGGCGCGGTGGTAACAAGGTCAAGATTATATTCCCGCTCCAGGCGCTCCTGAATAATCTCCATATGCAAAAGGCCCAAAAAGCCGCAACGGAAGCCAAAGCCCAGTGCCACCGAGGTTTCGGGCTCATACGAAAGCGCCGCATCGTTAAGCTGTAATTTCTCAAGCGCATCGCGCAGATCGGGGTAGCGCGCACCGTCGGCGGGATAGATGCCGCAGAACACCATGGGGTTTACCTTGCGGTAGCCGGGCAGTGCAGCGTCGGCAGGGTTATCCGCATCGGTGACGGTATCGCCCACTCGGGTATCCTTTACATTTTTAATGCTTGCGGTAATGTAGCCTACTTCGCCCGCATGCAGCTCGGGGCAGGGTACCAGGCTGACAGCACCCATCGCGCCAACCTCTACAACATCAAATTCCGCACCGGTCGCCATCATGCGGATGGTCATACCGGCACGCACCGTGCCTTCCATCACGCGCACATATACAATAACGCCCTTGTAGGCATCGTACACCGAGTCAAAAATCAACGCCTTGAGCGGCAGGGTATCATCCCCTGTCGGCGGCGGAATTTCCGCTACAACACGCTCAAGCACCTCCTCGATGTTCAGCCCCGATTTCGCCGAAATGCGCGGGGCGTCCATCGCGGGCAGTCCGATAATATCCTCAATCTCGCGGCAAACACGTTCGGGGTCCGCAGCGGGCAGGTCGATCTTATTAACCACCGGTACAACCTCAAGATCATGGTCAATGGCAAGGTAGGTGTTTGCAAGCGTCTGCGCCTCAATCCCCTGCGAGGCGTCCACCACCAGCACCGCACCCTCACACGCGGCAAGAGAACGCGAAACCTCGTAGTTGAAGTCCACGTGTCCGGGGGTATCAATCAGATTAAAATCATAGGTTTCGCCGTTTTGTGCGGTATAGCAGATGCGAACGGCGCGCGCCTTGATGGTAATACCGCGTTCGCGCTCAAGGTCCATGTTATCGAGCAGCTGTGCGCTCATGTCCCGCTGCGCAACGGTACTGGTCTTTTCAAGGATACGGTCGGCAAGGGTGCTCTTGCCGTGGTCGATGTGTGCAATAATACAGAAATTGCGAATATGCTCACGGTCGCGGCTCAAATACAATTCCTCCTGCTGTAAGCTGTATATGTTTCTTTGCGCTGTATCCCCGCAGGTAAAGCGTGCCGCGGCAATAGATGCGGCGTAACATTCCGTATGCCTGCAGGCATAGCGTCGGGGTATCTCTTTTGCAGTGATTAATTATACCATGCCCCGCTCTGCAGTGCAATCGTTGCGGCTGCAAAAGAATTCGCGTCAGGGGAGAGGGCAACAGGGCTTTCAGCCCCCTTTACCGGAATGACGATTTATGGTAAAATAAATCCACTAAGGCTGCTTCGCAGCCCTTATCCTCGTAGTACGCGGGTTGTGCCGCATGGCGGCACAGTGAAATCTTTTCACGGTGAATTTCTTTCACCGAAAAACCACCACGCCGGTTTCCGGCGTTTGCGCAGCAAATGCCGCGCACAAAACGGCTGCCCGTTTTGTGTTGTGGTTTTATGGTAAAATAATCTTCGGACACTACAGTTTTCATTATCTGCGACAGGAGAATAAGCGATGAAAAACAACAAGGCACAAAGCCCTATTCCTACGATTATGCTGGTTTATTTGGTGTGTTTCTTGTTCCGGGCAATCGAATATATGGTGCTTCGAACAGACCAAAGCCTTTTCGGGGAAGCCTTTATCCATAAGCTGGCCGGCATCGCGGTGCTCGCGCTTGCATTGCGCTACCTTTCCTTACGCCTGCCGGCGATAGGCTTTGGGCTTAACTTGGCCGGAAAAAACATCCTCTATGGCCTGCTGCTGGGAGCATCCGTCTTCCTGGTCGCCTATGCGGCAGAGTTGTTGGTACAGCTGGCGGCAGGAAACCGCCCCGCCCTGCAAATTTATGTGACCAGCTATGCGATTGACGGCAATTTCGGCAAGCAAACCGGCCTGTCGTTCTTTGCTTTTTGCATTCTCGGAAACCTGATTAACGTAGTAATGGAGGAGGGTGTCTTTCGCGGTTTGTTCCTAAAGCTTGCGCAAACAAAATACTCCTTTATCAAAGCCGTCATTTTCTCCTCCATCCTTTTCGGCGCATGGCATATTGCCGCCCCTGTACGCAGCTTGTTGGATGGCGTAATCAGCCCGATGGGTGCGGCGATGTCAATTCTGATGCTTGTTGTAACAACCGGCATCACCGGCGCAAAATTCTGTTTGATGGTCAAACTTACCGGCTCGCTTTGGATGCCGATGGCCGATGATTTCTTTAACAACACCATCATTAATCTCCTGCATACGGTAACGGCCTCGGGTGCGGATGAGCTGCAGGTGCTGCGCATTACAATTGCACAGTCCGTTTCTTTCCTGATTGTTCTGTTCCTCTATTTCAAAACCGGCGCGCACCATAAGCAAACCTTTCGCTCCCAAAACAGACCGGTGCCTCAGTAACCGTCTGCCGCCATTTCCGCGGCGCACCGTAAAAAGCGGTAATCGGCAGCGCGTCAAATTTCTTTTGCTCGGTAGTTTAAAATAAGATAAATAGTCTTACTGTAAGGGGAATCCATCATGGAGAACAATAATGCAATTGTAATCTATCAATCTAAAACCGGGTTTACCGAACAATATGCGCGTTGGATTGCCCGGGCGCTGCATTGTGACATCCAGTGCTTGGAACAGTTCAATCGCGCAGAGATGCCGCGCTACGACGTTGTGATATTTGGTGCGGGTATCCATGCGGGCAAAATAAGAGGGGCGCGGTTTATTAAGAATACGCTGGCTGGCTTATCCGGTAAAGAGGTTGTTGTGTTTGCGACGGGAGCAACCGCCCCTATCCCCGAAGAGATTGCAAGGTTTCAAGCAAACAGCATCCCGCAGGGGGCGAATATCCGGTTCTTCTATTTTCAAAGCGGGATGAATTACGCAAGGATTCATGGTTTAGACCGGCTTATGATGGCAGCATTAAAAGCCATCCTATCCATGAAAAAGAACAAATCAGACGTTGAGCAGGGTACCTTAACTGCAATCCAAACCTCTTATGATTATTCGAATCAGTGTCAAACAGAGCCGTTGATAACCTATGTGCGTACAATCACCTCAAAGTAATCGCGGCAGCAAAAGCGGCTTGTCGGGCTATCCCCCTTATTATTCCGGCGTTATGCCTGTTGCCGTATATTGCTTAGCTGCTCTTATTTAATTGACCGAAAGAACCGGATTGCAGCCTTCCCCACCGCTGTATTTCCTTACTGTATACTCTCTATGGGGTTTGAGATTTTCATTTGATGCAGGAATTTTACCCGCAACAAAAAGGAGCGTGCAGGAGGATATAGCACGCTCCTTTATTTGTTATACCGGCACAACCCATTTGCCGTACCGGTTTGGGTTACACGCATCCTGTACAGAGCATCTCACCCGCAAGATTTGCCGCTTGCCCGCGGAATGCTCCGGTAAAACGGATTCGCTTAAAAGGTTATGATTTTTTGAAATGCCGCCTTGGGGAGATGCCGGTCGTCAAACAGCAGCGGCCAGTTCTTGCGTCCTGCAAACGGAAAATCCGAAAGCCACGACCGGTCGTCGGCTACCCCCCAAAGGGTAACGCCCGAAATCACATCCTTGTATTCCCGCAGGAGAGAGAAAATCTGTTCATACCGCTCTGCCTGCAGCTCCAGCAGTTGTGGCGGAGGGCTTTGGTAGGCGGTATCATCCTCAAACCGAAACAGCGAGACATCAAGCTCGGTAATCTGCACGCTTACGCCCAGCGACGCGTAGCGCTCAATGGCACGGCGTATCAGGTCAAGCGCGGGCACATAAATATCCCAGTGCCCCTGCATACCGATTCCATGCACCGGCACGCCGTGCTCGATCAATGATTTTACAAGGTCGTAGATCTTTTGCGATTTTGCGGGGTCGGCCGCGTTATAGTCGTTGTAATACAACACAGCGTCAGGGTCCGCCTGTGCTGCAAAGCGGAAGGCCTGTTCGATATAATCTTCACCGATGGCTGTAAGCCACGGGGATTCCCGCAGCGGCGCGTCAGAGGGCTTATCGGTGATTACCTCGTTGACCACGTCCCATGCGTATGCCTTGCCCTTGTAATGCCCCATTACGGTGTTGATATGTTCCTTCATGCGCCGAAGTGCAAGCTCGCGCGCGGCGGGTTTGTCGCCGTCGCGAAAGAACCAATCGGGCGTCTGATTATGCCATACCAGCGTGTGGCCGCGCAGCTTCATGTTGTTTTTTGCGGCAAAATCCGCCACAATGTCGCCGTGTGAGAAGTCATATACATCCTCCGACGGATGCAGCCACTCGGGCTTCATATGGTTTTCGGCGGTAATGCTGTTAAAATGTGCCGCAATCAAGTCTTTGTGCGTTTGCAGGGTCTTGGGCGTCACCGCCGTTCCAATGGGGAAATAGTTCCGGTATACTTCACATAATGAGCGTTTCATTCGGGTTTTACACCTCCAATAGTAATGCCGTTTACAAAATACTTTTGTAAGAGCGGATAGCGCACCAGAATCACAACCGAGGTCACAAGGGGAATCCAAATGACAGCCGAAATTTAAAAAGTGAAAACCGAAGGTATAATATGTTAGGTATTCATTCAGCCAACGGCTACCGGAAGCTCCAATACCAAGGGATATAACCGTTTTAATTCATGTTTTTGCTTGATATTTATAAGTTACACTATTCCTTCCATTTATGCAAGAGAATAATGCCAGTAAAGTTCTTTTGCTGTAAAGCAGTCTTTTTTCGGTATTGCGGCAAGGGAACAACACGTTGCGGCAATACCGGATCACCAAAATAAAAGCTGCGCAACAGCAAAATATCCTTGTTGCCGATTTGGCAGTATTTTACCTTGCCACGAGCTGAAGGACAAGATATACTATACGGTACAGCTGAAAGAAAATATGCATCGTACCCTCGGGCTTGTAAGGCCGATGCGATGGCGCAAAGCACCTTGATTTACGATTAATTAAAAACCGGATTTGAACGGTTGACAAACCCAAAACGTTATGATAGAATGGATTGCGTTGACGAAATGCTGGTGTAGCTCAGCCGGTAGAGCAGCTGATTTGTAATCAGCAGGTCGGGGGTTCGAATCCGTCCACCAGCTCCACAAGCTACGGACGGATCTCGTAAGGATTCGAACCCTGAGAGGGCTTTTCGCGTTAATAAAAGCCGCCTGAGGCGGGTTTTTAGCGAAAAGGGGCGCAGCTCGAAAGAGCGAGCCCGCAAAACGCGCAGCGTTTTTATCCGTCCACCAGTTCCACAGCTATGGACGAATCTCAAGAGCGCGAGCCCGCAAAATGCGCAGCGTTTTTATCCGTCCATCAGTTTATGTTTTAGGTACAAGCACAACTGAATATGGGAGATTGCTCGAGTGGCTAAAGAGGGCAGACTGTAAATCTGTTGACTACGTCTACGGTGGTTCGAATCCACCATCTCCCACCAAAAACAAGTCCCGAAACTGGGGGCTTGTTTTTTGCGTTAGCGGTGGGAGTGGATTCGAACGAGGCGAGCACCGCAGTGTGAGCCGAAGCTCGCGCCTTGCGCAGCAAGGCGTTGGAATCACACCATCTCCCACCAAAAACAAGTCCCGAAACTGGGGGCTTGTTTTTTGCGTTAGCGGTGGGAGCGGATTCGAACGAGGCGAGCACCGCAGTGTGAGCCGAAGCTCGCGCCTTGCGCAGCAAGGCGTTGGAATCCACCATCTCCCACCAAAAACAAGTCCCGAAACCGGGGCTTGTTTTTTGCGTTAGCGGTGGGAGCGGATTCGAACGAGGCGAGCACCGCAGTGTGAGCCGAAGCTCGCGCCTTGCGCAGCAAGGCGTTGGAATCACACCATCTCCCACCAAAAACAAGTCCCGAAACCGGGGGCTTGTTTTTTTGCGTTAGCGGTGGGAGTGGATTCGAACGAGGCGAGCACCGCAGTGTGAGCCGAAGCTCGTGCCTTGCGCAGCAAGGCGTTGGAATCACACCATCTCCCACCCAAAGCCGCCGCACCCTTCACTGCGGCAAGAATATTTCACCAATCCTTACCTGGTTTATCGCTTTTATGCGCAAAAGTGCAGTATTGGGCCTGTTTTCACAGGCGAAGGTATTGCATAAACATACAGTTTCATATATAATTGCTCGGAATACTCTTTACAAGGAGATGAAAAAATGACAAAAACCCAGAACCGATGGATCCCTGTTATTGCCGCTATTGCAATACAGCTTTGCCTTGGAACGGCCTATATTTGGGGCGTTTTTCAAAAAGGTGTGGCATCCTATCTATTTGACGGCAACAACGCAGAGGCAGGCCTTGCTTTTTCTATTCTGCTGAGCATGCTTACCCTTGGCAGCACAATCGGCGGCTATCTGCAAAACAGATTCAGCACCCGCCCTGTTGTAATTACAGGCGGACTAATCCTTGCAGTCGGATTTTTCCTCGCCTCTCTTACGCCGCCCTCGATGGGATGGTTGATCTGGATTACATATGGTGTAATCGGCGGATTTGGCATGGGCATGACCTACTCTACAACGATTGCCTGCTGCCAGAAATGGTTCCCTGAACGGCGCGGCTTTATTACAGGAATTATCGTTTCTGCACTGGGGTTCGGCGGTGTTGTGTTCACCCCGATTGCCGAGTGGCTGATTAAAACATACGGCGCAGGCACTGCCGGTATCGGCGAGCTGGTATCGTTCCGATGGTTTTCTGTCGTCTTTCTGGTAGTGTGCACCATTGGCGGATTATTTGTCAACACCCCGCCCAAAGACTACTGCCCAAAGGGCTGGACACCACCCATCACAACGTCAGGTGGAAAGCGGCACGATTTCACCCCGCTTCAAGCATTGAAAACCCCGCAGTTTTATGCCATTACGGCAACCTTAATGTTTGCCTGCCTTGCAGGGCTTATGATGATTGCGTTTGGCAAGACGATTGCAGGCTATCAGCCGGAGCTGCAAACAATCGCCGTTGCCGGCGTGTTTGCCGTGACCTTGTTTAACTCGTTTGGCCGTCTGTTCTGGGGCTGGGTTTCGGATAAGATCGGCTGCAAAAACACGGTTATGATTCTTCTTGTCTCAACGGCGGTACTGGTTCTTTTGGTAAAGCTTGTTGTAACGAATGTACTTTTCTTTGTGCTCGTAGCGGTAATCGGCTTTTTGTACGGCGGATACCTCGGCACCTTCCCCGCATTTACCGCGGACTATTTCGGTACAAAACATGTGAGTATGATCTACGGTATGGTTCTGCTGGGCTTTGGTATCGGTGCGGTGGCATCGTCCTACCTCGGCGGTTACTTTGTTAACCTTGCAACCGCCGCAAACCCCGCGGTCCTTGATATCAATATTCTGTTTACCGCATTCGTGGTTGCATCGGCCGCTTCGGCCATCGGCGCAGTTTTGATGCTGGTTACAAAGCCACCCAAGGTGCGGGCGGAACAGGCGCTTTAACGTATTCCCGTTTTCAATTTAAAACGCAGAACTGTATGCAGTTCTGCGTTTTTTACATGGTTTGTCTTTACGCGGTGTCCGGCAGCATGCTGATACACGCAACCGCTAAGGATACATCACTTCGTTTGCAGCTGCCGCAGGCTGTTTGCACGTGCCCATAAAAGAATGAAACTATATAGGCTTATCCGTTTTTCATCATGCGTTACCGAGCACATATTTGGATATTTTTATGCACACTGGTCTAATATTTTAAAAAATCATGTTAGGTTTGCACCGTGACAGGCAAATTGAAGATGGTATATAATTATATTAGATATCTTTATATAAGCATATTCCACAGGGTAAACCCAACTATCCGCAGACAGCGCCCGCAAGGCAGCAACGCGAGGCGTACAGATGGTACAGCATTTGTTTTGCTAAACCGCAGATGATGTGCAGCCAAACGGTATAAACCGTGTGGGGAGCAGCAATCACAGGTGTTCCCCTCCCCTTGTCCGTGTTTCGATTTCCGACATAATCCCCCCAGCCATGGGCATGGGCACGCACAGAAACGCCTGTCATAATATTACAAAAAATATGCTTAATACCGGTTATTATTACGGTGTGATGTGCTCGTACACATTGTATGGCAAACCATTCCACGATAGGACGGAAGGACGTGAAGATTACAATATGTCTGTCACGATAAAACAAATCAGCGAAATTTGCGGGGTGTCACGCGGCACGGTGGACCGCGTGCTCAACAACCGCGGCAGGGTTAAGCCGCAAACCGAGCAGCTGGTTCGAAACGCGGCCGCGCAGCTTGGTTATGTGCCAAACATCGCCGGCCGGGCGCTTGCCGCAAAGAAGAAGGCCTATACCATCGGCTGTATCGTCAATGCCGAGGGTAACGTATTCTTTGATGAAGTACTGCGCGGTATCCGCCGCATTGAAACCGAGCTTGCCGATTACGGCACAAGAATTTTGCTAAAGACAATGAAGGGTTATGATACCAAACGGCAGCTAGAGCTGATAGAAGAGCTTGTCCCACAGATTAACGCCCTTGTCATTACCCCAATCAGCGACCCGGAGATTGAGGCGCGCATCAACGAGCTGTGCCGGTCGGGGATGTGCGTGGTTGCGATGAACACTGACATTGAAAATACCGGCCGCCTGTGCTATGTCGGCAGCGATTACTACAAGGGCGGCGAAACGGCATGCGGTATGCTGGGTATCCTTACGGGGGGCAATGCAAAGATTGGTATGCTCACAGGCTCGGTGCGCGTTCTTGGCCACGCGCAGCGCATTGCGGGGTTTCGCAATGTGGCAAGCCGTAAGTTCGCGGGCTTTGAGATTGTAGATGTTGCCGAAACCAACGACGATGAGATTGTAGCGTATGATGTTACCAGGCTGATGCTTGAGCAGCACAGCGATATCAATGCGCTGTATGTCGTGGCTGGCGGCGTATACGGTGTTTGCCGTGCCGTACTTTCGATGCGCATGAAGAAAAAGGTCAAGATTATCTGCTTTGACAAAACGCCCACCACCGTTGAGATGATGAAAAAGGGCGTGATTGCCGCAACCATCTGCCAACAGCCTTATACACAGGGCTACCGGTCGGTGCGCATTGCGTTTGATTATCTGGTAAGCGGAATAAAGCCGCAAAAAGAAGAATACATCGTAAAAACCGAGATAAAGATTCTTGAAAACCTCTAGCATAGAAGGCACGGGGCAGTCTCTAGATATAACGCAGAGCAGGCATATGGGCAAAGCGCCCATATGCCTGCTTTTTATAATCCGTACAGCAGCGCCGCCGTAAGGCCTGCCAGAACCGCGCCGATGCTGTTGAAGATGAGGTCGGTATCGGTATCCTTCAGCCCATGCTGGCTAGGCAAACGAGGCTTTTTTCTCGTTGCAAAATCGTGCGCAAATTCAATAATCTCAAACAATGTGCCGAGCGCCATACCGATTGCGGTGACAAATAAAAAGATATAGGTTTTTTTAAGCGCGGGGGGCTGCAGCGTATTGTCGATGATGGAATAAACAAACAGCGCAAAGGCAAACGCGCCCAGCAGATGCAGCCACCGGTCAAAGGTGCTGGATTTGTGGTAGATGTCGATAAATTCCCCTACCAGGCCGTGCAGCAGCACGGTGAGCACCACCAGCGCAAGCACAAACCACGGGGTGTGAAAAAAGCCGATATATTCAAAAAAGAAGAACGCAGATAGTGCGAAATAGACAGCAAGCAGCTCGGGTAAAAACTGAAAACGCCGTTTTGCCGCCATGCCGAGGATGCCCGCAACTACCAGCAAAGAGTAAAGCGAAAAGATAATCAGCACGATGGATGTATGCCGCACCACAACACCTCCGTAAAGCAGGTATGTGACATATTGTACCCCAAACGGGGCGCAGCCATACAAATCGGGGCGCATCAAAAAGGTTTTTATACGGGAAAAGGCATCTGCCGAAATCAATGACCGCGGCAAAACCCGGGGACGGATGTCCTTGCCCTGTTACCGCTCATTCTTGTATATTTGATCTAGTCCCTTAGCATTCAGCACCTTCACAAGGGTGGTGGAGCAATCGACCAAGCCTTGCTCGGATAGTGTTTTTAAGATGCGGTTGAGACTTCGCTGCGAGGTGCCCGCACGCTGCGCAAGCGTTGCCTTGGAAAAGGGCAGAACCCCCTTTTCGTCCGCATAGGTCATAAGCAGGTATGCCACACGCTGGTTGAGCATACCGGTGACCCCCACTTTTGCAAAGCTGCTTAAAGAGACAAAGCGGTTGCTGAGCATCGAAAGCAGACAGATACACAGGGCGTTATCGCTGTTTAGCCACTGCAAAAACACCGCCCCGTCAATCTGCATCACCTCACAGGCGGTTTTTGCCCACACACTGCTTTGCACCGGCACGCGGGAAAAGAACTCAAGCTCCCCCAGCAGCTCCCACTCGCCGTACGCGCCAATGTTCAGCAGCTCTGAGCGCATACCCGGTACAATAACCTCCACCCTGCCCGAAACGATCAGGTATACGCAGTCCAGCGCTTCCCCCGCATACAGAATGGTTTCCCCCGCCGCGTATCGGCGCGAGACAAACTGCGCTTTAATGGGTGCAGGGCAGCTAAGAAAATAGTCCTTTAGCATTTTACACCTCCGAGGAATGTAATCTGTTGCTATGTTATCCTTGCCCATAAAAAAGCCCGCCGCGGCCATAGGGGGGCGTTACAAGTCCTTCGAAACCTCAAGCTAAGCTTGCCGTTTCGGAGAAGGTGGCATAGTGAATCTTTGATTCTAATGCCAACCAAAGGTTGGCTATGTGACGGATGAGGTCAATCATCTTGCGGATAGCCAAAGATTTTAGGATAGGCGAAAACCGCAGGTTTTCCCAATGCGAAACAAAGTTTCGCTATATGCCAAGCTAATACCACACGCGCGGCAGATAACCACACCTTTGTGTGTATTATAAAGGAAGGTTTCGCCTTCGGGCGAGTACGGACGTTCCAATCAGTTTAGCACACTCTATTATAGGGCAGATAGTTAACCCCTGTTGCTCACCCACGCCTTCCCAACGCAGGGCAAAGCTTGCCGTTTCAGAGAATCCTTATAAGCCTTCTCCTGTTAGGAGAAGGTGACGCGTAGCGTCGGATGAGGTCAAATACAAACCTTGCACAACCGGAAAACCGCAGGTTTTCCCAATGCGAAACTTTGTTTCGCTATATGCGAAAACGAAGATTCGCTATATGCCAACCAAAGGTTAGCTATGTGACGGATGAGGTCATAACGTTTTGCGGGCACGCCTCTGTGCAGATATTTGTAAACCACTGAATATTATTATAAAGGAGCATACCAGTATGAATCAATTAAAAAAGAGAAAAATTATTCTTGACGTGGACACCGGCACCGACGACGCAATGGCAATTATCACGGCGATGCTCGCGCACGAGCTTGATATTCTGGGCATTACGGTGGTGCAGGGCAACCAGCCGCTGGTGTACACACTCGAAAACACACTGCGTGTCGTGGAGCTGATGGGCGGCGGTGTGCCGGTATACGCAGGCTGCCCCGAGCCAATGGTTCAGACCATGAGTGAGGGCAGAATGAAAAATCAGCGTATTCAGACTTATGAGAAGGTAATCGACGGTAAAAAGATCAACATACACGATGAGTACCTTAACCTGCCAAAGGCAACACTCAAACCGCAGCCGCAGCACGCGGTCAGTTATTTGGTAGATACCCTGCGTAACACCACCGAAAAACTTACCCTTGTTGCGGTAGGCCCTGCCACTAACGTCGGTATGGCGCTGCGCATGGACCCCGATATCGCAAACAACCTTGAGGAGATTGTGGTAATGGGCGGCGGCGTCACCTCGGTCAACCGCACCTCCGGTGCCGAGATGAACTTCTACATGGATCCCGAAGCGGCGCAGCTGATGATAAAGGCAAACTGTAAGGTAACCATCCTGCCGCTTGATGCAACTACTTCCGCCCTGTTCTCGCGCGAGGATGCAAAGGTTATTGCCGCGGTGGGCAATCGCCCCGCACAGTTCTTTGCCGAACTGATGACCCATTTTTCCGAACGGCTTGAGATGCTTGACATCAACAACCGCACCCCCGGCTGTTACGATATTGCCATCCATGACGTGCTGTGCATCCTCTACCTGCTTGATCCCTCTATCATCACCGACCTGCGCCGTGAAAAGTGCGATGTGGATTTTGCGGGCGGCTATGCCGACGGCATGCTGATGGTGGATACCCGAAGCTATGTGGAAAAAACTGAAGAAACCTATGTGGCCTACCATATCGACAAAAAGAAAACGATGGATATGATTGTAGACATCCTTTCGCGCTATCGCTGATGCGGGCTCTGCCGTCTGGGCGGCACCTCGTTGTACTGCATTCATAGTATCCTGTCCAAAAAGAACCCCTTTCTCAGGTGAACTGCTTACCGCTTTTTTGTTCTTCACCCGAATCATAAACCCTCATCTCCTACGATTTTACCATCTTCAATATGGACAATGCGGCCGGTCGTCTATGCCAACTCCCCGTTATAGGTACTCATCACAATAGTTTGCCTGAATTTCGCGCTTGTCACCTTGATCAGCCCCGTGACGCCCTGACTGGTTTTGCCGTCCAAGATGCCCTGTGGGCGCATCAGCAAGAACAACGGCCGGTTTGGGAGTCATCGCCCTTGCAACGGCCACATGCTTCCGCTGACCACCGGAAAGGTTGTCCGGAAGATTTTACAGCTTGCTCTCCAGCCACAGCATCTGAACAATCCGCGTCACATAAGCTTCATCCGGCACACCTTCGCCACCCTCGCCATGCAGAGTGGTGTGGACGCCAAGACCCTGGCCAGTATGCTGGGGCATTACTCCGCCGGATTTACTCTCGACACCTACACCCACGTAACCCACCAGATGCAACAGGGGGCGGCGGCGGATAAGATTGGCGGGTTTATGGAGGGGGTGGCGGCAACAATACCGGAACCAGAGCCGCCGGAACCGATACCTGAGAATGAATGCAAAATCCTCCCATTCGCACAGGCAATGTGAGAAACAGCAAGGGAGGCGCGAAATGCTACGGAGTAATGGGAATATTTAGCGACTCATACTACAATATCTATAGCTCAGTTGGTAGAACAGCACATTCGTGATGTGTAAGTAGCGGGTTTAAATCTCACAATAGCTCCAATCGAAAGAAGTCAAATCGTGTGTGAACAATAGGCTTTTTTGTTCAATAACCTGTGTAGTTTGCTTTGATCGGACAAGACTAATAAACAGTATTTATATGATTTCAAAAATAACACGCTGTTGTGCTGTTTTTGTGTTATATTGATATTGGTGATGAAAGATGAAACTTGACCGACTACTTGGTATACTTACCATACTTCTTCAAAAAGACCGCGTGACCGCACCTGAGTTGGCTGAAAAATTCGAGGTCAGCCGCCGTACAATCGGGCGCGATATTGACGCAATGTGCAGGGCAGGAATCCCCGTAGTCGCCCATCAAGGAAGCGGCGGCGGTATTTCAATCGCCGAAGGGTTCAAACTGGACAAGAGCGTTTTATCTGTAGATGAACTGTCCGGCATTATTGCCGCGTTAAAAGGTATTGGCAGCATTTCAAAGCTGTCAAACATTGAGCGCACCTTAGATAAGCTCCGCGCCAATACCGATGCGGTTGTCTCCATGCGCGAACCAGTCATCATAGACCTCGCTTCGTATTATAAGGGGCAGCTTACCGAGAAAATCGAAATGATAAAACGCGCTGTGCTTGACAGTCAAATTATTGAGTTTGATTATTTCTACGAAAAAGGCGAATCCCATCGCCGTATAGAGCCGTGCTTCGTTATCTTCCAATGGACGGCATGGTACGTTTTCGGATTTTGTTTGGAGCGGTCAGACTTTCGGCTATTCAAACTCCAACGGTTATGGAATCTTCATTTATGTGACGAGGGATTTGTGTCCCGCAAAATTCCGCCGGAAAAACATGACTTTAACGCGCTGTTTGCGGCAGATAAGGAAAATAAGCTGGTCGCATTATTTGACCCATCAGAAAAGTATCAGCTTATTGAAACTTATGGATTAGACTGTTACAAAGAAACAGCCGAGGGACTGTATTTTGAAATCGGCTTTACGAATCGAGATTATTTGCTCAGCTGGCTGCTTGGCTTCGGCGGTGGGGTGAAGGTGTTAGAGCCGGAGTATATTGCGAAAGATTTGAAAACCGCCGCTGAAAATATTTTGTTGAGGTACAAATAAACAAGTCATACTGTTGTCGTGTTCTCTAAGCTAATATAACAAATATAGAAAAAAGCAGGAGGACATGACAATGGTTGAATCAAGGTGCGGTATTTTGTGTGGGGAGTGTGAATACAGGGAGACGATGAATTGTGCGGGCTGCGTACATATTGACAAGCCGTTTTGGGGCGATTCCTGCCCTGTAAAAAGTTGCTGCGAAAGTAAAGACTTGGAGTACTGCGGTAAATGCAATGACTTTCCCTGCGATTTGCTCAACAAATTCGCCTACGACAAAGAACAGGGCGATGATGGCAAGCGCATCGAGCAATGCAGAGCGTGGGCGGTGAGCGAATAATGCCTGAAATTTATGTCTACATTCTGGATACGTTAGCCGACTGGGAGCTGGGCTATGTTACCTCAGAACTAAATTCCGGTCGTTTTTTCAAAAAGGACGCACCGCAGATATCGCTGAAAACGGTTAGTGATTCCAAAGAGTCCATTTATACGATGGGCGGGATGACGGTGTTGCCCGATTGCCTGATTGAAGACATTGTTGTGGCTGAAACAAGCGTGCTGCTCTTGCCTGGCGCGAGTACATGGAACGACCCCAAGCATGGCGCGATCATCCAAAAGGCACGCGAGTTTCTCTCTGCAGGTGCTATGGTAGGCGCAATCTGCGGAGCTACCGCTGCGCTTGCGAGTTTAGGTTTGTTGGATAACCGTCCGCATACCAGTAACGGGCCGGGATTCCTTGGGATGGTCGCCCCCGGTTATAAAGGACAAAGCTTTTATATAGACCAGGCAGCTGTAGCGGATCACAACCTTATCACCGCCGGCTCCACCGGAGCTTTGTTGTGGACGAAACAAATTATTGAGCATTTAGGTGTTTTTGGGTCAAACACACTGGAATCCTGGTATGAATATTTTAGTACCGGTGAGCCTAAACATTTCTTTGCCCTCATGCAAACTTTGCCGTCTAACAATGAAAATAATCAATAGTTCATAACGCATGCTAAAGAGGAAACCCCTAAATGGTATCGTCGTTTATGGTAGTCAGTATTAGTAACAATAGAAAACGAGCGGCATGATTTGCAACCATGCCGCTCGTAGCATTTTGGTGTGATATATAAAAGAATGTGTTATATCAGAGAACACCATAGGCTTTGGTACCTTGTAAAGGTCAGACAATATAACATAACTGTCGAGTGTACCGTCTAAGTATGTGATTTCTGACCCCCGTTAGGGATGGGGCAGGGTGCTTGCTCCTACGGCGGCTTATTATTTTCCGCCGCCGCATAATATTTCTTATCCCAAACCGGACAAATCAATTTGGAATGACATTCTAAACCCAAACATAAAACGCAGAAAGACCGCTTAAACAAGGTTCTCTTCAAGCAGTATTGTTCTCAGCGACATCTCTTGAATCTGCGGTATCCCTCTCTCAAAGCAGGTTCTATCATCTGCACTTCACCTCATTATGCCGCATTCTTATTGCAGCATCCAAAAAGACACCCTCCCAACGGGAAGATGTCTCTATGTTGGTCGAGGTGACAGGGCTCGAACCTGCGGCATCTTGGTCCCAAACCAAGCACTCTACCATCTGAGCTACACCTCGATATTTTGTTTTTTGCGCCCTTTTCGCAGGTTCCGCACTCGTCGGTACACTCCTCGCGCCCTCGGGCTAAAAACCAGCCCCCGGCAGGTTTTTTTACGCCCTCGCCCCTAGTCAGGGCTTTCAGTCTGCGGCATCCCTCTCCCAAACGGGGCACTCTACCATCTGAGCTACACCTCGTTATTCTGCATCCTTATTATACTATGCGCCGTCATTAAAATGCGCCAGTACACACAAGGCCGCATTGACTATTATAGGTTCTTTTCCGCGCGATGTCAATTACTAAAAACCGCTTCCTTGAACCGTGCAAAAAACCCGCTGTGCTAATTCAAAAGGCCGCTCTGTCAGGAGCGGCCTTTTGTTCTGGCTGTGCAGCCTATTACTACCATAACGCTTTATTCCAAGATATAAATGTTCATATTCTTTTTGCCAAACAGGGTGCTTTCCAGATAAGAATCGAACAGCAGATCGACATCGATGATGCCCTCCATCAGTCCGGTGCCGGTATCACCCGCAATGCAGTAGCCGTACACAAAGCTGTTGTCCGGCGTCGCAATATACAGGCGGGTGCCATAGGGTATCACCGTAGGGTTTACCGCTACATATCCGGTTACGGCAGGCAGGCCGCTTGCACCCCACATGCCGGGCTTGCAGCTATACGCCGTTGCCACCTGATTGGTAAGCACCGTTTTATAATTTTGGGGGATACCGCTTGCATCCAGCTCGTATCCGGCAGGTGCCTCCATGTTCGAAACAGGAACCTTTGCACCGCGCAGCATAATCTGATCCTCCGGCTCGGCGGTTATCATTTCACTTAGGATGTTGGTTTCTTTAAGCTTTCCGTCTACATATTTCTCTTCAATCACAAGGTCCTTCGAACCGCTGTGTCCGCTGGAAAGCAGCTTAGATCTGCCCGTGCGCACAAGGGGGGATTGCTTGTCAATGACGTTATACTCTATTACCTCGGTTTTATCATAGACCTTGTATTCCACACGATTCACTACAATGTTCTCGCCCTCCGTTACCGCAGCGGTAAGCGAATGGTTAATAAGATCATCCTCGTCGACAGTAACTCCTGCTTTTGTAAGCGCATCCTTTACGGTGCCGCCAAGTACAAAAAGCTGCTGGCGATGACCGTCGGCCGAAACCGTGATCGGGAACGCACGGTTGATTGTAATCTCGCCGTATTTACCCGAAAAGCCCGCAAAGGTAACGGCATCACGGTTCATCGTGGCGATGCCCTGTTCGTCTAAAATTTCGGCTGCTGTTTGTCTTTGTGTGAACGCATAGCGTACATCGCCGCCGTCGCGAATAGAAATGGCGTTGGTTATGGTTGTCATGTAATATATTGCACACGCCAGAATGATTGTCAAAACACCGGTTGCAAAAGCCCTGCTGTTAAGGTATTGGCCTATTGCAAGGATGCCTCGCTTCAAAAAAATCATTCAACCGCTCCTTTAGAACATATCACTTCTCCGTTTACAAAAATCTATATCAACACCGACCCGCTATTGGCTTTACGGGGCCGATGGGCATTTCAAATTATATTAGTTGGAAATACCTATTGTCAAATTGCAAAACGCGAATCAGCGTTAAGCGTTTGCACATGCTTTGGCTCGAATTTATACAATATTTAGCACAATCGGCGCGAAAGAATTGATATCTTTATGAAAATTCGGTAAATCTCCAATAAAGTTCTTAGTGAAAATAGACAAACTTCATTTGCTGTCATGTTGCACAACTGGCAGAAATTTATCCAGTATTTTTATATTGATTAACTACAACTGGGTCTCTCCGTGTTGGAATTAGTATGTAGTTTACCCCATTTTTCCCCATGGTTTCTGGAAATTATTTAGCCGCTTCCTGCATTATTTCTTCTATAATTCCTTTGTTTTGGGCGGTTCGGTGCGGAAACTTCCCTGTTTACTGCCTCAAAACGATACCCCCACACGCTCTGTGTGGGGGTTAGTTAAATTAAACAAACCAATATAACTGTCAATTAACTAGGAAATATGCCCCTTTTCCAGCGTGCGGGGTGCCTCTAGACAACAGCACGCAGCGCTGCCATCGTATTAAATGTTGGGAAGTATACGCTTAACCGATCTGTTTTCCCTCGAACTGCACCCGCCGTGCAATATCCTGCATCAGCTGCGCAAACTCATCAAGATCAAGCGACTGCGCGCCGTCCGACAGTGCCGTTGCGGGGTTGTTGTGCGCCTCAATCATCAGCCCATCCGCGCCCGCCGCCACCGCCGCGCGGGATAACGCAGGCACAAGGGCACGCAGCCCCGCCGCGTGGCTTGGATCGACAATCACCGGCAGATGGCTCTTCTGCTTGAGCATCGGCACCGCCGAGATGTCGAGTGTATTGCGGGTGGATGTCTCAAAGGTGCGAATGCCCCGTTCGCACAAAATCACATTTGGGTTGCCCTCCGACACAATATACTCGGCACTCATCAAGAACTCCTCAATGGTGCTGGAAAACCCGCGTTTGAGCAGTACAGGCTTTGTACACCGGCCAAGCTCCCGCAGCAAATCGAAGTTCTGCATGTTACGTGCCCCAACCTGAATAATATCAATCTCGTCAAACAGCGCAAGCTGCGTCTGGTTCATAATCTCGGTAACAACAGGCAGGCCGGTTTCGCGCTTGGCGGCAAGCAAAAGGCGGATGCCCTCCTCGTGTAGGCCCCGAAACGCATAGGGCGAGCTGCGCGGCTTAAACGCACCGCCCCGCAGCAGGGTTGCGCCTGCTGCCTTGACCGACCTTGCCACCGTAATAATCTGCTGCTCGTTCTCCACCGAGCAGGGGCCTGCCATCACATGAAAAAACCCCTCGCCGACCATACGCCCGTTTACATTAATATAAGTAGGATCGGGATGCACCGTACGGTTAACCGCCTTATACGGCTCGGTCACACGCTTGCCGTATTCCACAATATCACAGGTTTGCACCACATGGTCGATGTCAATCGCCGCGGTATTGCCGATCAGGCAGACCACGGTATGCTCCGTTCCGGTGCTTAAAAAGGTGGAAAGCCCCTGCGCCTCAATACGGGCGGTAAACGCGTCAATCTGCGGTTTGGTGGCAGTGGGCTTTAAAACAAAAACCATGGTGTCATCCTTCTTTCACATGTTGCCGTCTTGTGGTATAATCTTGAAGAACCTTTCATGAAAGGAAGTACTCTCAATGGATTATATCATCAGACCCATTAGGCCAGCTGAGCTTGTGCTGCTGGAGGAATTTTTATACGAGGCAATCTTTCAGCGCGATACACAAAATCTGCTGCCGAAATCAGTGATCCATCAGCCCGAGATATCCGTATTCATCGAGGAGTTTGGCAGGCCCGACGACCACTGCCTTGTGGCGCAGGTGGGTGATAGGGTAGTAGGCGCGGTGTGGACACGCATCCTCAGCGGTAAGATCAAGGGATTTGGCAATATCGACGAGCACACACCCGAATTTGCCATCTCTTTATATAAGGAGTACCGCGGCACGGGAATCGGCACGGCACTGATGCGGGCAATGCTTGAGCTGCTGCGCGAGAAGGGGTATCAACAAACCTCACTTGCAGTGCAGAAGGATAACTACGCCGTGCGAATGTATGAAAAGGTTGGCTTTGTTACGGTCAAGGAGCTTGACGAAGAATATCTGATGGTGTGTAAGCTGGCACAGCCCGTCACATAGCCATGGGCTGCCACTCTTCCCCAAAGCCTTCTCCTGTCAATTGAAAGGTTATGGGGGTTCGAAATGTCAAGCTTCACCCAACGTTGGGAAGGCTATAGCGTTTATTAGTAACCCGCGTAAGTCAATCTTTAAGCCAAGGTTAAAAGGACGGAAAGGGTTGAGGCACGGGAGAAACGGAACAAGTACAATCGGGCATGGAGGGAATCAAGCGCGTAACGTTTGACGTTTGTGCAAAACTGTTCCCCATGCCATTTTGCACAAACGCCGATAATTCTTTGTGAATAGAAACTGCGAGGTGTAGTTCGCCCGTGCTGCGGTCGGGGTTTCAAGGGGCGAAGCCACTTGATTCATTTTTGCCTACTTTTGTTGAACTACAAAAGAAGGTCGCCCGCAGGCGAAACAATTCTTTATAATACACACAAAGGTGTGGTTGTCTGCCGCGTGTGTGGTATTAGCTTGGCATTTGACCTCATCCGTCATAGTGAATCGCTGATTCACTATGACACCTTCTCCTAATAGGAGAAGGCTTAAGGCTTTCCCGAAGCGGCAAAAACTTTTGATGTTGGGAAGGCTTACTCATGGCTTCTCCTTGAGGAGAAGCTGGCAGCCGCAGGCTGACTGATGAGGTGACATAGCGAAACTTTGTTTCGCATTCAAAAACCTGCGGTTTTCCGTGTTGTGCAAGGTTAGCATTTGACCTCATCCGGCGCTACGCGCCACCTTCTCCTAACAGGAGAAGGCTTGGGCGGGGATTAAGCGTGAGCAAATCAATTATAATGCCGAGGTTAAAAGAACGGCAAGGGTTGAGGCACGGGCGAAACGGAACAAGTACAATCGGGCATGGAGGGAATCAAGCGCGTAGCGTTTGACGTTTGTGCAAAACTGTTCCCCATGCCATTTTGCACAAACGCCGATAATTCTTTGTGAATAGAAACTGCGAGGTGTAGTTCGCCCGTGCTGCGGT
>JAEZTV010000014.1 GCA_023421245.1 Bacillota bacterium
CTACCACGTCGGGTAAAAGTTCCTCAACCTTTTCCACAAGCCGGCTGCCGTTTTTTGGCGTCGTAATGGGGACAAAACCTCGAGACCTCAGCACCTCGGTACATAAACCGCCAAATTCCCTTGAATCGTCCGCGATAAGAACCTTTAACGAATTTTCCATTTTCTATCCTCCTAAATCTCCTTCAGTTTAAGATAATATTACCATATTATGGTAATTATTGCAAGGAGTTATTTAACTTTTTGCTGGTTCGTGACAAATAAATCGTTCATCAAAATTCGCGCTTTATTTACACGTCTTTTTAATACTATTGTGAATAAGATCGCACGATACGTGTTTGGTCAAACCTTTGTGTAATAAACAACACAAATACCAACTATTTGAAATTATACTGCATATCCCACAAAAATTCAAGAGCATATAAGAAAATTTAGTAATATATGAGATATCATTATAAATTTAGGAGAGTTTTTAACAAATGGAATTCGTATATTTTTCATGACGCCTTAGATTTCGCCGTATTTTGAATCGAGTCCGCCTCAAGCAGCATATTTTCCGCAAATATACCATATCCACGCGCAGGGTCGTTGACAAACACATGGGTTACCGCACCAACCAATTTGTTGTTTTGCAGGATTGGGCTGCCGCTCATGCCTTGAACGATGCCGCCTGTGGTTTCTAACAGACGTCTGTCTGTAATGCGAATAATTAAGTTCTTTGTAGGAGTGGAGTCGTTCATGTTTACCTTTTCAATCATAATATCATACTCGATCGGGGCACCGCTGCTTACTGTACTGAGGATGGTTGCCTTTCCCTCACGCACCTCTTGCTTCAAAGCAACCGGAACCGCCGCATGTTTGCTTGGGCTGTTGTTGAGCATGCCGTAAAGGCCTGTTTGCGTGTTAATAATCAGGCTGCCCGCAACAGAACTGCTGTTAAAGCTGCCTTTTAACTCTCCGGGAAGCCCCGGTACACCCTTGGTAATATCGGTGATGGTGACGCCAACTACATCCCCGCTCATGAGCGGAAGAATCTCTCCGGTATCAATATCACATACCGGATGACCCAATCCGCCGAACAAACCGCTCCCGGCGTCATAAAATGTTACGGTCCCAATACCTGCCGAGCTGTCTCGCACCCAGATACCCGCTTTGTATCGGCCGTCTGATTTTGCTTTAACCGGCGTGACGCAAAGCTCCATCTCACGTTGGCCGCGTTTGAGAATAACGGAGAGCGGGCTTCCGTCCGACGATGAGATAACCGTTGCGATATCTTCATTGGTTGTTACATTTTTGCCGCCTATCCTTGTAATAATATCACCAAGCTTAATGCCTGCATCGCGTGCGGGATTGCTTGTCCCCTTTTCTGTTTCTACATCAGTAAGTCCGACCACTACAACCCCGTCGGTAAACATCTTAATTCCAAATGGTGTACCACAGGGTATTACCACGCGCTCGTTTACCACCGAAACATTGACATCTTTGATCGGAATCAGCCCAAAAATGGACAGCTGTGTTTGGTAGCTTGCGCCGGCGTTGGTTGATTTATCTGCGTTAATCGTTTTGCCCGACATCGAGTCTTTTAAAGAGATTGCCTTAATCTTATCATCGAGCAGCAGCTGGCTGCCCGCCTGAACCAAGAATTCATCCGGCAGGTTTGCCGCCATAACAGCCGCTGCCGTCAAGGCTGTTATGGCGGCCGCAAGACAGAACGCCGTGAATGCTTTAATGAATTTTTTCATAAGAAACTGTGCCTTTCCGGTTTTATTCTATGATGGGATAAAACCAACAGATATGCTGCCGATTTGCTCTGTGCAAGCTGAATTTTTGCTAAAACTAAGCCTTGTCACTGTTCAGCGGTTATCATGGCCTTTGATAAGCACCGCATAACTATCTTTGCCGCGGTGCTTATAAATATCGAAGGCAAAAACAGAACCTGTTGTATCAACTTCCCTTGCATATTCATTATTTGTAATAAGGAAAATTGCGGGATGGCAGGTATGCTTGTGTTGCCGGATTTTGGGGAATTCATGGGCATCAATTGCATTGTTTTGCTGACAAAGAAAAACTATCTTCAGATACTGCGTCAATAACGCAAAGCTATATTACATCGCCCTTTTCTCCTTTGAAAAACCAAAACAGCCCGCAGTTGTTCTGTGAGGTAGAATATGTTAATATATATTTGGATTTAAAAATCAGTGTGAAATGGAGCAATTGGCTATGAAGGTTGCCATCATTGGCTCACGCAGCTGCGGCAAGATGACAAGCGATGATATTATCTCCTATATCCCGTCAAACTGTGCCGAGGTTGTAAGCGGCGGTGCAAGGGGGATTGATTCGCTTGCACAACAGGCTGCGCAAAAGCTTGGACTTTCGTTTCGTTGCTTTTTACCAAATTATTCGCTTTTTGGGCATATCGCGCCGCTCCAGCGAAATATCTCAATTGTAGATTACAGCGACTACGTACTCGCTTTTTGGGATATGCGTTCAAGAGGAACAAGGAATGTGATTTCGTACTGTATGAAATGCGAAAAGCCGTTTAAAATAATAAAGATATAAAAATTGAAAAAATGATTGTATTCTCATTAAATTTAGTTTTGTCCTCTCTGCTTTTTTCATACCGCCCAAACTAAACCTGTTATACTTAGTAAACTTCGCACAGATTTCCGTGCAGCGGCCGCACCATGGGCGTTTTTTCTGTTAATATCCAATCGAAAACCATTGCAAAAGCACCAAAGCTTTGTTGCAAACAAAACACGCGGGATATCCGATTAAAGGATTATCACGCGTGTTTCTTTTCGCTTTTATAGTTTTAAGGCATAACTATGTCTGGTTTTCTGACATTCGCTTTAGAGTCGCTGCCGGTTGGAATCCTCCTCATCCGGGTCGTTGTGTTTGCTTTTGGGCCGGAACCATTGCACAATCACAGCAAGAATCGGCCCTAAAAAGCTGTAAAAGAGCACCAGCATCAGTTGGTTTGCCGTAAGGCTTTGCGTGCGAAAAAGCGCCGCCATGGGCTGCCAGTAAACCGCTGCCAGCGCAACGGCCAAAGAGATTAAAACCGCAAGCACTAGCTTCGCGTTGGAGAAAATGTTGATACCAAACAAACTTTTCTTTTCACTTTTGCATTCAAACACATGGATGAGCTGACTGAAAATCAGCGTGAGCAGCGCGGCGGTGCGCGCGGCACCGACATCCTGCGCTTGCTTGTATGCCGATACGAACGCACCCAGCGTTGCAAGCCCAATGATACAGCCGCGAAACAATATGGTTGTAGTAAGCGAGCCCGCGAAGATGCTTTCATCTCTGCCGCGCGGCTTACGCGTCATTTCATCCTGTTCGGGAGGCTCCAGACCAAGTGCGATTGCGGGCAGACCGTCGGTAACTAGGTTGACAAGCAGAATTTGTATCGGCAAAAGCACCACCGGCAGTCCCATCAGCATACCAACAAACATAGTTGCCACCTCGCCGATGTTGCAGGAAAGCAGGTAGCGGATAAATTTGCGGATATTCTGATAGATTACCCTACCTTCTTCCACTGCCGCAATCAACGTTGCAAAGTTGTCATCCAAAAGGATGAGTGAGGCTGCCTCGCGCGTGACATCGGTGCCGCCCTTGCCCATTGCGACGCCGATATCCGCCTCCTTAACGGCGGGTGCGTCGTTGACACCGTCACCCGTCATCGCCACCACCTGTCCTGACTTTTTAAGCGCGCGTACGATGCGCAGCTTGTGTGCCGGTGTGACGCGCGCATACACCGCGGTTGCCGCCACCGCGCGGGTCAGCTGTTCATCATCCATTGCGTCAAGTTCTTCTCCGGTATGCACCTCATCGCCCGGGGTGAGCAGTTTAATATCTGTGGCAATCGCACTGGCGGTCAGCAGATGGTCGCCTGTAATCATAACCGGGCGAATCCCCGCGCGGCGGCATTGGCGAATAGCGTCGTATACCTCCCGGCGCGGGGGGTCAATCATCCCCGCCATCCCGAGAAAGACAAGGCTGTGCTCATCCGTTTTTGTGACCTGTGCCGCCGAAAAGCTTTTGTACGCAAAGCCCAGTACACGCAGTGCGCCTTTTGCCATCTGCTCAACTTGATGCTTGGCCCACCATATGTCCTGTTCCGTCATCGGTACAACCTCGCCGCGTTTTAGGATGTATGTGCACTGCTTGAGCACAACATCACAAGCGCCTTTTGTCACCAGCCGCCTCTCACCGTCCTGCGATAAAACAAGCACCGACATGCGCTTGCGTTCCGAGCTAAACGGCAGCTCCGTAAGCCGCGTGTACCGCCGCATCAGCAGTTGTTCGGTCGCGCCCGCCTTGGCGGCGGCAATCATCAGCGCTACCTCGGTTGCTTCGCCCGTTACTGTGTAGGCTGTGTTTGTTGTAATGCGGCGAAGCTGTGGCTTTTCTTCGCTGTAGATGTGTGCGTTGTTGCACAAAACGCTGATCTCGCACAATGCTTTGAGCGCCGGGTCCTGTTCTGGCTGCGCACCCTTTACACTGCGAAACTCACCGTTTTTCTCGTATCCCGCGCCACTTACCTCATATACCCCATCGGGTGTGATAACAGCCGTGACCGTCATCTTGTTTTCGGTGATAGTGCCGGTCTTATCCGAGCAGATGACACCTGCGCAACCAAGGGTTTCCACCGCGCCCAATTTGCGAATGAGCGCATTTCGCTTTAGCATCCGCGACACTGCAAGTGCAAGCGAGATTGTAACAATAGCAGGCAGACCCTCCGGAACTGCGGCTACGGCGAGCGAAATGCCGGTAAGCAGCATTGAAAATGGCTCTTCGCCGCGTAGGATGCCGGTAACGGTGACCACCGCGCACACGGCAATACAGCCGATGGCAATATATCGGCCAAGCTGTGCAAGCCGCTTTTGCAGCGGCGTTTGGCCTTCCTCTATCTCGCCGATCATTCCCGCGATTTTGCCCATTTCGGTGTTCATGCCCGTTGCGATAACTCTGGCACGCGCCCGTCCCGTAGTTACAACCGTCCCCATATATACCAGGTTCTTATTCTCTTTGTTTACGCTGTGTGATTCCCCCGTTAAAATCGATTCATCGCAGGCAAGCTCGCTTGACTCCACTAAAACTGCGTCCGCCGCAACGCGCCCGCCTGCCTGCAGTATAAGGATATCCTTCGGCACTACTTCCTGCGCGGGCAGGACGACTTCTATCCCATCCCGCAGTACATGCGCGGTAGGGGCTGCCATCCGCTTAAGTGCCTCAAGCGTGCGCTCGGTGCGAAATTCCTGAATAAAGCCCAGCAGTGCGTTTAAAAAAACGATGGCGAGGATTGTAAGCGCTTCACCAACCTCACCCATTATTACCGAGAGCAGCGTAGCGGCAAGCAGAATGATTACAAGCACGTCCTTAAACTGTGCGGCAAGTATCTTGGCGGGCTTTACCTTACGCGTAGCCTTGAGTGAGTTTGGGCCATACCTTGCCAGCTGTTTTACCGCTTCCTGCGATGAAATCCCAAACTTTTCCGTTGTATCTTCTCGCCTCATTTAACTCCCCCATTTTCCCTCATCAGGCTTGTACCCGGACTGTTGTGCATAAAAGGCATAGATAGGTCTTTCTTTTAAAGCGTAAATAGCACAGTCAATCAAATCTTATTCGGGGGTGTGCGGTTATATTCCATCACCCTGCAAGCCCAAAGCAGACTTAACATATGGGGTTCGGGCAACGCAAAAACGCCCCCGTCTTGCGACGAGGGCGTATCATGTAAACGATATGATTGGTTATTCCTCAACCGGAGCTTCGGTTGTTTCAACCGCTTCGGTTTCTGCAGGCATTTCGGCCTCTTCGGCAGGCTCATCTTCCAGCAACGCCTTGATGGAAAGGCTTATGCGCTTTTTATCAAGGTCCACCTCGGTAATCTTAGCATCAACCTTCTGGCCGACCGCCAGCACGTCCTGCGGCTTTGCAACGTGCTCTTTGGCAATCTGCGAAACATGAATCAGGCCATCCACACCCGGAATAATGGTTGCAAATGCGCCAAACTGTGTGAGCGATGCAATTGTAGTGTTTACAACATCGCCAACGTTATAGTCACGCTTAAAGATCTCCCAAGGGTTGTCCTCGGTCTTTTTATAACCAAGCGAGATGCGCTTTTTCTCTTTGTCAACACCTTTTACAAATACCTCAAGCACGTCACCGCTCTTAACAACCTCTGAAGGATGTTTGATGCGGCTCCACGACAACTCGGAGATATGTACCAAGCCATCTACGCCGCCAAGGTCGACAAACACGCCGAAATCAACAATGGATTTCACGCTGCCCTTGTAAACCTTGCCTTCTTCGATATCCGCCCAGATCTTCTCCTCGGCCTCTTTGCGCTCTTCACGCGCTACCGAACGGATAGAGCCTACCGCACGGCCACGCTGACGATTCACCTCAAGAATGCGGAAACGAACAGGTTGCTTTAAAAGACCCTCAAGCGGTTCTTCGCGCGAAAGGGTTGCCTGAGAAGCCGGAATAAAGACACGAACGCCGTTTGTGGTAGCCAGTACGCCACCCTTTACGACCTCGGTAACCTTACCCTCAAGAATCTCCTGCGTATCAACGGCGGCACAAACCTTTTCATACCCGGCTATTGCATCAAAACGCTTTTTGGAAAGCATTACGGTTCCTTCAACATCATTGACCCGAACTACAATAAGGTCAATTTCGTCTCCCTTTTTGACAATATCCTCCGGTTTCAGGGTTACATCATCGGTAATCTCGGCAAGCGGAACATAGCACGCATGCTTTGTACCAATCTCCACAGTAATCTCGGTTGGGAATATACCCGAGACGATACCCTTTACCTTATCACCGTTCTGTACGCTCTTCAAAGACTGTTCCAGTGCTTCTTCAAAGCTTACATCCTCTGTGTCGATATTGTTCAAAATCTCACTCATCGTTGTTTGTACCTCCTTAATTATGCAAGCCGGAGTTGATGCGCCGGCAGTAACACCGATTATTTTGGCGTTTGCAAAGTGTTCACGTTTAAGTTCTGCTGCTGTTTCGATTAGAAGTGTTTTGCAGTTTTGCTCACATATCTCTTTTAATTTTGCGGTGTTTGAGCTCTGCCTGCCGCCAATTACGAGCATAAGATCGGATTGCTTGGATATTTGATACGCTTCTTCCTGCCGTGTTGCAGTAGCCTTACATATTGTATCAAAAATCATAAGGTTTGTACACACTTTTTTTGCAGTATTGACGCAATTATCAAATATAAACTTATTAAAAGTGGTCTGCGCAACCAAACTAACTTTTTTTCCGTTGAAATTATCCTGTGCCCCCAGAAGTGATGAAAGTTCCTTCTCGTCGGCTACCACAAACACCGTATGCTCGCAATGTCCGCAGATTGCACGGACTTCGGGATGATTACGGTCCCCTGCTACGATGATCACACTGTCGGGTGAGGAATGCTCCCATACAATGCGGTGGATACGCGAAACATAAGGGCAGGTGGCATCCCTTACCCTGCAGCCTGCAGCCGCAAGCTCATCGTATACTGCGCGGGATACCCCATGGGAACGAATGACCACCGTATCCTTCGCAGATACACCGGATGGGCTATCAATGATGCGTGCGCCTTTTTGATTTAGCTCTTCTACGAGCTGCGGATTATGAATGATAGGGCCAAGCGTACAGATACTGCCGTCACCATCCTGTTCCTCCCGCAACAGATCATACACAAGACTGACGGCTCTATCCACACCAAAACAGAAACCCGCGGTTTTTGCCAGGATGATTTCCATACTATTCTCCGTTTCACCGGTCGATTGGGTTCGAAGATGCAAAACGATATTACACCTTAACCAGTGTGCCGTTTTCGTACAGCGCGGCAACCCGCTGCATAATCTTCGCGCTTGCATTCCTAAGCTCTATTGTAGTAAATTCTTCAGAAAAATCAAGTTGGCTGTGTGCAATGGGCACTCCGAAGCGGATTGTCACCTTTGTTCTCCATCTAAGCTTTGTACCTTCGATGAAGATGGATGCGGGGATCACATCACAATGAGCCCTTGCACAAATAACGGCAACACCCGATTTGGCGGGCAAAAGCTTGCCGGTTTTCGAGCGCGTACCTTCCGGAAATATTCCTAAAATCTTACCGCCTTTTACAATTTCGACTGCGGTATCCAGCGCACCACGGTCACCCTTGCCTCTGCGTACAGGGAAGGCGCCGAGCTTGCGCAAAATCCAGCCGATCAGCGGGATTTTAATGAGTTCCTCTTTTGCCATATAGTTAATTCGCTTCTTCTCACGATACGCAGAGAGCGAAAGAAACACCGGATCGAAGCTCGATACATGGTTGGATGCAATGATAAAGCCGTCGTCACGTCTTAGGTTTTCGGTTCCTTCCACCTGTGTACGAAACATAAGCGCGGTGATGACCCTCATCAATGCAATACCTAGCGGATACAAGCTCATAGCGATTCACGCCTTTCCCGTGCCAGACCGAAGCGGCATAACACCAAATAAAACTAAAGCGCAACATAAAAAGGCCTTATCAGCCGAGCCTTTCTGTAATCAAATCATACAAGAGCGCAATAGAGGTGGTAAGTTCATTTCCCGTAGTGTCCACCAAAACAGCATCCTCCGCCTGCTTAAGGGGAGCAATCTCGCGGTGCGAGTCGTTGTAATCGCGCTGGCGGATCTCCTCAAGCAAAGCATCGTATGAAACGTCCTGCCCTCTTTGCACAAGCTCATCAAACCGGCGCTTTGCCCGTTCCTCAGGGGAGGCGGTAAGGAATATCTTCACATCTGCGTTTGGCAGCACCACCGTGCCGATGTCACGCCCGTCCATGATGATGTTGTTGTTGACGGCAATATCCTTTTGCAGATCAAATAAAAAATCACGCACCATCGGGATTCTTGATACGTTGGACGCCGCCATCGATACCTCGTTTTGCCGGATACGCTGCGAAACATCCTGCCCGTTTAAAAACACTCGCTGCTCGCCGTCTGCAAACCCGAGCGAAACATCTACCGCTTGCAGCAGTGCGCACACCTGCGTTTCATTGGTGGTGTCTACATTGTGGTTTAGCATATACAGCCCCACTGCGCGGTAAAGAGCTCCGGTATCCACATAGATATAGCCCAGCTTACTCGCAACATGTCTTGCTATTGTGCTTTTTCCGGCACCCGACGGCCCGTCAATTGCAATCGCCTTTGTATTCATGACATCAACATATCCTTCCCGGTTGGCTTTTGTGGCGCAAAGCTTATGCATTACACCCCGCAAGATACCCGGTGCTAAATGCAATTTGCAGGTTATATCCGCCCGTATAGGCATCCACATCAATCACCTCTCCCGCAAAATACAGCCCACCGCAGCGCTTGGAGCGCATCGTTTTGGGGTCGATTTCACTTACCGTTACCCCGCCGGAGGTGACAATCGCCTCCTCGATCGGGCGAAAGGCCTTAGGGGTGAGGGATAGCTGTTTCATTGTTTGCACAAGCCGTGCGCGCATCTCTTTTGTAATCTGATTTACCTTTGCGTCGGGTGCGATTTTACATAGGTATACTATAACAGGAATCAACTTCTTAGGCAACAGCGCACCTAGGGAATTTGAAAAATCCTTATTTGAGTTTTCCACAAAATCCCGTTGGATTCGCTTGTCCAGCCGCTCGGCTGTCAGCGCAGGCTTTAAGTCGATGTGCATACGGTAATCACTAAGCCGTGTGCTGTCCATCACCGACGATGCACTGAGTACCAGCGGCCCCGAAATACCAAAATGGGTAAACAGCATCTCACCAAGCTCTGAGAACACCGTCTTTCCCCTGCGCTCATCTGTGACTGTAAGCGTTACGTTTTTGAGCGATAGCCCCATCGCCCGTTTGCACCAATCCTCGCGGGTGATAATGGGAATCAATGCCGGCGCGGTGGGCGTTACGGTATGCCCTGCCTGCTCCGCAAATTGATATCCGTCACCGGTAGAGCCTGTTCCCGGATAAGACAGCCCGCCGGTTGCAACAATTACGGAGGGCGCGTAATACATTTTGCCTTGGTGGGTTACAACGCCGCACACCGCGCCGTCTTGTAAGATAAGCTCTTTTACCCTGTCAGCTTCAAGCCTTGCCCCATACTCTTTTACGTAGCGGCACAGCGCAGACGCGACATCCGCGGCGTTATCGGAAACAGGAAAAACGCGGCCGCCGCGCTCTGTTTTAAGCGGCAGCCCAAAACGCTCAAAAAATGCCATGGTGTCCTGCGGGGTGAAGGCGGAAATTGCGCTGTATAAAAAGCGTCCGTTGGTTTTGACCTGTGCTATAAAATGATCCTGCGTGCAGTTGTTTGTGACGTTGCAACGTCCCTTGCCGGTAATCAACACCTTTTGCGCGGGGCGTTTGCCGCGTTCCAACACGAGGGTGTTTTTGCCCTGTGCGGCTGCGGTACCCGCCGCTATCAGACCGGCGGCACCCGCACCAATTACAATGACATCGTAGTTACTGTCCAAACCTTAAAAACCATGTCCTTTCCACACCGGCTCTAGCGTCAGTGATAATCCAATACCGTATTATTATGCGGAAAACCGCTTTGCTCATACGTTAGTCCTCGATGTGTTCGTTGTTTGAGGGTGAATCGCTTTTTTCGTATACGTTATAGATATCCCATATGTTCTCAAGCCTTGCAAAGGTATCGGCAATCTCGTCCTTCTTGGTAAGGCTGACCGCCATAATCAACGCATTGATCAAGCTAAGCGGCGCCACCAGTGAATCCACAAAGCTTGCCATATCGCTGCGGGCAAGCAGCAGATGCGATGCGGACGCGGCAATGGGCGCAAAATGGCTGTCGGTGATTGCGATGACGGCGGCGCCCGATTTTGAGGCATAGTCACAAGCGCGCACGGTGCGTTTGGAATAGCGGGGAAAGCTGAAGGCAATCATTACATCCCCTTTGCCGATGCGCAGAATCTGCTCAAACACCTCGCTTGAGCTATTGGCTCCTACAACATGCACGTTGGGGAAGATGAGACTAAAATAAAACCCAAGAAAGCCGGCAAGGACAGATGCGCTGCGTCCACCGATAATATAGATGTGCTTTGCATCGATAATTGTACTTACCGCATCGGTAAACGACTGCTTGGAGGTAAGCTCAAGCGTACGGCGAATCTTATCAATGTCGGAGCTTAGAACCTTTTCCAGCACCTCGCCCGCGTTGCGCATGCCAATCTGCTCGCTTGCAACCTCCATGCGCTGGACGGAGGTAAGCTTATTGCGAATCATCTCCTGCAAGGCATGCTGAAGCTCAGGATAACCATCAAATCCAACCTCCGACGCAAAACGAACCACGGTGGATTCGCTCACCCCAACCGCCTCGCCGAGTCGGGACGCCGTCATAAATGCCGCCTTGTCGTAATGATCGGTAATGTAAGCGGCAATAACACGCTGCCCCTTGGAGAAAAAACCCATTCTTGACTGTATGAGTTGCAATAGATTGCCTTGCATGAAGCTTCACCACATCCTTCGTTATCAGTTGGTTAAATTCTCATTAAAACAAGCAGCTTGGCACGACAAAAACAGATGGAAATCTTGATACAACGCTTATTTATTGCCATGTAAACGATAATTGACTATTAAGTTAAGGCTGAGAAAAACACCTGCCCTTTGCAAGGCAGACCGGATAAAACTGCATTGCCATGTCAATATTCATATTATAGGTTGAAGGCGAAAAAATCAAGAGCAAAACATCAAAAGCATAGAAAATGGCATCATAACTCGTGCAGATTGTACAGTTACTCTACTGCAAAAAAAGCAGACCGCGCTGCTCATTTGGCAATGCGGCCTTTTTAATGACACGGCACAGGGCCTTCTATATCCATATATTCCCCGTAATAACGATGCACAACTAAGACACAATAATAACACGATGATCGCGGTAACGTATTCGAAAGTCAAGCGTTTGCACGGATAGGTAACTGTAAAGCGTAAGCTGCGATTATCGTTGGGGTAGCATTCTGGTGATGCTACCCCTTTTTATTATAATCTAAAAGCTAAGCTGCTCCCCGATATCCGTTTCTCTGGGAATCGAACCTGCCGAGGGCAGCGTCTTGGTGCGAAAACGGTGTGCGTTGCCAAGCATATGCTCCTCAAACGGTGCAACTACTGCCAGGTGCTGATTCTTTTTGAGCGTCATCACCGATATGCCCTGATTGTTTTTAGTGCTTTTTTCCGCCACCGCACCCGAATGCACAAGCAGAACACGTCCGCCGGAGCTTGTCAGCATATACTCGCGGTCTTCCTCGGCACTGAAGATTGCGATTGCGGGGCTTTTGTCGCCATACGCGTTAATAAGCTTTTTGCGGCGTGTCTTGGTCTGATAACTTGCAAGCGGCACCTTAGAAAGCTTGCCGTTTTCAAAGAAGAACAGCATATGGCCGCTGTAGTCCTTGGTAACAACCATACTTACCGCCAGCTCACCCTCATCCATGCCAAGCTTTGCCGGGATATAATCACCCAACACGCTTGATTTTGTATCCTCAAAATCACACGCGCGTGCCTTATAAACCTGACAATTGTTTGTGAAAAACAATAGCTCCGCGGTGTTGGTGCTCTCAAGCTGCAGGGTGATTTCATCCCCCT
Organism: Bacillota bacterium; assembly: GCA_023421245.1. Classification (GTDB taxonomy): domain Bacteria; phylum Bacillota; class Clostridia; order Oscillospirales; family Ruminococcaceae; genus Acetanaerobacterium. Next base: position 12,586 of record JAEZTV010000014.1, read on the forward strand.
CCTTGAGCTTATGCTCACCGCTCATACGAAGCGATTGCGGGGTAATCTTTTTAAAGTATCCTTCCTTTGTAAAGAACAGGTGGACGGGATAATCGGGAATCTCGTCCTCCTCCGGCTCATCCGGTTCGTCCTGCGCAAAAATGATAAGGCTTTTACGCGATTCGCCGTATTTTTTTGCAATCTCTGCAAGCTCATCGATGATGATCTTCTTTACACGCTTTACGTTTGCAAGAATATCCTCCATATCCGCGATATCACGTTCCAATTGGTCAAGCTCGTTGGTCCGGTTGAGGATATACTCGCGGTTAAGATGACGCAGCTTAATCTCGGCGACATACTCTGCCTGAAGCTCATCGATGCCAAAGCCAATCATAAGGTTGGGGATAACCTCGGTCTCTTCCCCGGTCTCGCGCACAATGCGTATCGCCTTATCGATATCAAGCAAAATTTTCGCAAGGCCTTTGAGCAGATGTATCTTTTCTTTCTTTTTTGTCAGTTCAAAAAACACGCGACGTTTGACACATTCAGTGCGAAAGGCAACCCATTCCTGTATAAGCTCGCGCACGCCAAGCACGCGCGGCATGTCTCCAATCAAAACGTTGAAGTTGCAGGAGAACGTATCCTCAAGCGGGGTCATGCGAAAGAGCTTTTGCATAAGCTTATCGGGGTCGGTACTGCGCTTGATATCAATGGCAATCTTCAGACCCGACAGGTCGGTTTCATCACGAACGTCGGCTATCTCACGTATCTTGCCTGCGCGAACGAGCTCGACAATCTTATCAATGATCGCCTCAATTGTGGTGGTGGGGGGAATTTCAAGGATTTCAATGCAGTTTGCGGACTTATCGTATTGATATCGGCCGCGAACACGAATGCTTCCACGGCCGGTATCGTACACCTTTCTAAGCTCTGCTTCGTTAAACAGAATCAGGCCGCCGGTGGGAAAGTCGGGCGCTTTGAGGGTTGTAAGAATGTCGTGCTGCTCATTCTTCATCAGCGCGATTGTAGTTTCGCACACCTCGGCGACGTTAAACGGGCAGATTGAGCTTGCCATGCCAACGGCAATGCCCATGTTTGCGTTGACTAAAATTGTGGGAAAGGCCGCGGGCAGCAGGGTGGGCTCCTTTGTAGTGTTATCATAGTTATCAACAAAATCTACCGTGTCGCGGTCAATGTCCCGAAACAGCTCGCTGCAAACCTTACTCAGCTTTACCTCGGTATAACGAGAAGCCGCGTAAGACATATCGCGCGAATAGCTTTTGCCGAAGTTGCCCTTGGAGTCAACGTATGGAAGAATAAGCGATTGATTGCCGCGCGAAAGGCGTACCATCGTCTCGTATATGGCGGCGTCACCATGTGGGTTAAGGCGCATTACCTGCCCCACCACGTTTGCGGATTTGGTTCGCGTCCCGGTTAACAGCCCCATCTTATACATCGTGTATAGTATTTTGCGGTGCGAGGGCTTAAAGCCGTCAATCTCGGGGATCGCACGCGACAAAATAACACTCATTGCATAGGGCATATAGTTTTTTTCTAGAGTCTCGGTAATCGGTTGCTCCACAACCAGTCCGGCTCCTTCAATATAGGCGTTTTCAGCGTTAAACAGATTCTTGTTCTTTTCTTGCTTTTTATTTTTTGCCATTGCATTGATCCTCTACACTCGTGGATACCGCAGGAGCGTTGCCGCCCGTACGGTGACCGTATTTTGAAAGGCGTTTGTCCAGCCGGTCCGCGAGCATGAATCCGCCCAACAGAAGCAAAACGCCCGACCCAATCCCCACAGCGGCAAGTACAATAGCTGCTGCGAAGGAAAACATCTTAAGCCGAACGACAAGGGTAAGCACCCACACACAATAAGGCATACATAGCAGAGACGTTGCCACTGCGGGAACGTATCCCCTTAATACGATGCTCTGGCCGATGTGCATAATCAGATGAGTAAAAAATGCCAAAAAGGCGGCAAACCATAGCGCATACCACGCATGCCAAACTGTCACGGCAACGATTGCGGTCAACACCGCAAATTCTGCCGCCACCACAAACGCAAACGCTGAGGTGGAACGGTTAGCCGACCGGTCAATTTGCCCCGCAAGGCGCGGAAAATGCGCCTTTAGCAGCGGATTCTTGCACTGAAGCCATGGTTGCAGGAAGATAATCTCCTCAAAATCGTGAAACATAAAGACGGCGGGCAGCAGCCACACCGCATAGATAAACTCATTCATTGCGTGACCGCCTTTGCTGCCAAAATAACATTATGATACATCCGCCGCAGCGATGTAAAGATGGCCGTTTTGCGCGATGTGCTCTTTACGGCCTGCGAGGTTGTCCCCCAGCAGAAGATCAAAGGTGTCGGAGGTTTTTTCCGCAAGGTCGGTGGTTACCTTAATCAGACGGCGCGACTCCGGATTCATGGTGGTCATCCACATCATTTCCGGTTCGTTCTCACCCAGACCCTTGGAGCGCTGCAGCGTATATTTTTTGTCGCCGAGTGTCTTTATAATCTCTATCTTCTCGCGTTCAGTGTAAGCAAAGTAGGTTTTATCTTTTGTGGTAATTTCAAACAGCGGCGACTCCGCAATATACACATAGCCCTGCTCAATAAGCGTTGGGGTCAAACGGTAGAGCATGGTAAGAATTAGCGTGCGGATCTGAAAGCCGTCAACATCCGCGTCGGTACAGATGACAACCTTATGCCAGCGTAAGCCCTCAATATCAAAGGAGGACAGCTCTTTGTTTGCCTTGGATGTAACCTCTACCCCGCAGCCAAGCACCTTGATGATGTCGGTGATAATCTCATTCTTAAAGATTTTATCGTATTCCGCCTTGAGGCAGTTAAGGATCTTTCCGCGGACCGGAATGATTGCCTGAAACTCCGAGTCACGCGCAAGCTTACACGCACCGAGCGCGGAATCGCCCTCCACAATGTATATCTCGCGGCGCAAAATATCTCGGGTACGGCAATCCACAAACTTTTGTACACGGTTGGTGATATCAAGCGTACCGGCGAGCTTCTTTTTGAGGTTGAGCCTTGTTTTTTCGGCATTCTCGCGGCTGCGCTTGTTGATGAGCACCTGCTCGGCAACCCGCTGGGCATCATCGGGGTTTTCGATAAAATACACCTCAAGCTGGTGCTTAAGAAAATCGGACATCGCCTCATAAATAAATTTGTTGGTGATCGCTTTTTTGGTCTGGTTCTCGTATGAAGTGATTGTTGAGAAGGAGCTTGAAACAAGCACCAAACAATCCTCTACATCAATAAACGTAATTTTACTTTCGTTTTTAAGGTACTTTCCGCTTTGCTTGAGCATCGCATCAATCTGCGATACCATAGCGTAGCGTACCGCCTTTTCGGGTGAGCCGCCGTACTCCAGATGGCTTGAGTTGTGATAGTACTCCGCAACCTTTACGCGGTTGGAAAAGCATAGCGCAACCGACAGCTTAACCTTATATTCTGGCCGGTCGGCACGATCACGCCCACGGCGTTCACTTTGCCAAAACTGTACAGGGGTAAGGGTATCCTCCCCCACCAACTCGTGCACATAATCGGTAATGCCGTTTTCATACAAGAATTCGCTAGTGGCAAAGCCCTTATCCTCCTCATAACGCAGCACAAACAATATCCCCGCATTTACTACCGCCTGCCGTTTGATGGCCTGCTCAAAATACTCGGCGGGAATATTGATGTCGGTGAATACTTGAAGGTCCGGACGCCATTTGATACGCGAACCCGTCTTCTTGCGAGAACTCTCCTCTTTTTTTAGGCCGCCAACGTTCTCTCCGTGCTCAAAGCGCAGTGAATACCGATGCTCATCGCGGAAGATTTCAACATCCATATACTCCGAAGCATACTGGGTAGCGCATAAGCCAAGACCGTTAAGCCCAAGCGAAAACTCGTAGCTTTCACCGGAGTTTGTATTGTACTTGCCGCCTGCGTACAGCTCGCAGAACACAAGCTCCCAGTTAAAGCGCTTTTCACGCTGATTAAAGTCCACAGGGATGCCGCGCCCAAAGTCCTCTACCTCAAGCGAACCGTCCCTGTACCGCGTGACAACAATCTTGTTGCCATGGCCTTCTCTAGCCTCGTCTATTGAGTTTGAGAGTATCTCAAAGAACGAATGCTGACACCCCTCCAAACCGTCGGAACCAAAGATAACCGATGGACGTTTGCGCACACGATCGGCACCCTTGAGTGACGAGATGCTTTCGTTGTCGTAGCTTTGCGTTCTTTTTGCCATTGTTTTAAAATTCCTCCTGTTAGCACACTAACATTTATAATAATCTATGTAGCATCAAATCTATCGAATCTCAGTACTGCCAAACGCCGTACTTGCCTTGATGGTAACCAGGGGCAAGGAAGGATCGGTGGGTACTGCGGAGCGGTTATCACATCCGCCAAAGGCCGCCGAGCTTTCCACCTTAAGGCGATAGTTTCTTGGCGCATAGATTTTCACCTCGCCAAATGCGACGCTGGTTTCAATGATGATATCGCCGGATATGCCAATCTCGCTCAGGTCAATCTCAGCAGAACCGAATGTTGCGGAAATCTTTGCGCCCGTAAGGTTGGGGCAGATATTTTTGGTTTTAATGGCGCCGAACACAATGTTGTACTCCGGCTGTGTGGAATAATCCGGTTGCCCAACAAACGAAGGCGGTACCGTAGAAAATCCGGCCACGGGCTTTACAGTCGAAAAGCGGTTTCCGAATGCAATGCGTATGCCAAGCAGTATAACAAGCCCCGCAACAATAATGGGCACTACCATTGCCTGCGTGATGATGTCCTGCTCTTTAAGGAGCAGCAGCGTGCCGACACAAAGCAGTAAAATGTTCCAAAAGCGCAGACCATACGCGATAATTAAAAACACGGCGGGGATGATAAGGAACAGGGTCCACCAGCCAACAAAGCCAAGCAGCACCCACCAGCCCAGTGCCTGCCCGAGTAAGCCGATACCAAGCAAGATAACCAGCAGACCGAAAAACACGCGTGCGATTGTTGTCCTCATTAAGATGCCTCCCATTTCATGCGCCTATACGGCACATTATATACTATGATTGTGCTGAGCCGGTTGGGGGAACGCGATCTTTTCGCATAAATTCCATGCTCACACCGCATTCAACCCTTTTGCTTACGGTGTAATAGCCTAAACGATAATAAAATGCTACCGTGTGTACCTGCCGCGCGCCCGTAAACAGCTCATATGCCGCACAGGCTTCAAAGGTGCGCTCGATTGATGCCATCAGCGCGGTGCCTATCCCCTTTCCCTGATGCTCGGGCAAAACCACCAATCTGCCAATCTGACAGACCCCGTAATCATCCAGATGAGCACGAACCGAGCCAAGAATTTTGCCGTTTCGGGTGAACTTTAAAAACGTACGGCGGGCAAACTCGTCTGCAATCTCCCGATGGGTCTGTACAAGCGGCGGCAGATGTGCGTTTTGTTCGTGGATGCCGACCTGCAAAAACGCCGATTTTTGGACGCTCAGTATCTCGGCAAGGTCATCACAGGTTGCTCTTTCAATCACAGGCAACACTCCATTTGTAGAGCTTTCACGGGCTGTTTTGGTTCCGTGCACAAGGGATAGTAGTTATAAGCGTTTCCATGCCCATTATAAACCACCGAACAAACGTTGTAAATGAAAAAGTAAAATTCCCCTAAAAAGTATACACCAAAACATAGATAAAGACCTGTCAGGCGTATTGCCCCGACAGGTCTTTTTTGTGAAATTTAAATCATAACGATTATTGCACGTCGGGGTCGGCGGGCGTTGTGTCGGAGGAAGCATCCTGCGGCGGTTGCGCGGGCGGGGCGGGCTGTTTCTTTATTTTCTTTTCCGCCTCGTCTGCCTTGCGCATCAGCTCTTCCGAAAAACGCTTTTCATCGACGTGGTCGGTATTCCATTTGGCAATCTCAGCATCTACGTCAAGCTCGCCCAGCATAAAGCGTTTAAAGTCCTCGCCATCCATCTTCTCGCAGTTAAGCAGGTAGCGTGCGAGCTCGTGCAGCTTTTCCATGTGCGCACTGAGAATTTCTCCGGCGCGCGTATAAGCAATGTCAATCAGCTTGCGCATCTCGGCATCAATTTCAGAGGCAACCGCCTCAGAGAAGTCGCGGGCATTGTTGAAGTCACGCCCAAGGAAGATCTCCTCCTGCGGCTGGCCATACACTACAGGGCCCAGCTTCTCACTGAAGCCGTAGCGCGTAATCATTGCCTTGGCAATCTTGGTGGCGCGCTCAAGGTCGTTGGACGCACCGGTCGAGATATCATCAAGCACCAGCTTTTCCGCAACACGACCGCCCAGCAAAACCACAATCTCCTCAAGCATATCGTTTTTCAATACATAGCTCTTGTCCTCGGTGGGCAGGTTCATTGTAAAGCCGCCTGCCATCCCGCGCGGGATGATTGAGATCTGGTGTACGGGGTCCTGTGTGGGGCAGAAGTAGCTGATAATTGCGTGGCCTGCCTCATGGTATGCGGTAATTTTCTTAGATTTTTCGCTGATAACACGCGACCGTTTCTCGGGGCCGACCACAACCTTGATGGTCGCTTCCTCAATCTCGCGCATTGTAATCGCGTGCTTGCCGCGGCGCGCCGTCAGAAGCGCCGCCTCGTTGCAGAGGTTTTCAAGGTCTGCACCCGTAAAGCCTGCGGTTGTTTTTGCAATAACCGAAAGGTTCACATCAGGCGCAAGCGGCTTATTGCGCGTGTGTACCTTGAGGATATCCTCTCTACCGCGCACATCGGGGGTGTTGACCACAACACGGCGGTCAAAGCGTCCCGGACGCAGCAATGCAGGGTCAAGAATATCATACCGGTTGGTTGCCGCAATCACGATAACGCCGGAGTTTGCGCCAAAGCCGTCCATCTCAACCAGCAGCTGGTTTAGCGTCTGCTCGCGTTCATCATGACCGCCGCCCAGACCTGCGCCGCGATGGCGGCCAACCGCATCAATCTCGTCGATGAATACAATGCTTGGGGCTTCCTTCTTCGCCTGTTCAAACAGATCACGCACGCGCGAAGCGCCCACGCCTACGAACATCTCAACAAAATCGGATCCCGAGATCGAGAAGAACGGAACGCCCGCCTCGCCTGCAACGGCTCGTGCAATCAGGGTTTTACCCGTTCCGGGAGGACCCATCAGCAACACTCCCTTGGGGATGCGTGCACCGAGATCATTATACTTTTGCGGGCTTTTTAAGAACTCAACAATCTCGTTTAGCTCTTCCTTTTCCTCATCTGCGCCCGCTACATCGGCGAAAGTGGTCTTGCGGCTGTCCGACTGATGCTTCACCTTGGCTTTGCCAAACGTGTTCATCTTTCCGCCGCCTGCCGCACCGCGCATCATGTAAATCCAAAAACCTACCATGACGACGATAAGCAGAATGGATGGCAGGAAGGATACCCAGCCCGGGATTTCCTCTATCTTCTTATAATCACTTTTAATCGGATTGTCGGTATTTTGCTGGTTGTATTCCCTTACGTACTGCATCGTGTCCTCTAAAAACAGATTAACGTTGGGAACGACGTAATTTATCGCTTCTTCTTTGCCCTCAACCTTCATTTCAAGGGCACCGGTGCCAAGATCAAGCCTATACTCCCGAACCTCGTCACGGTAGAAGTACTGTAAAATCTCATAATATTTCGTTTCGGATTTTGGTGCCTGCAGTGTCATAAAAAAATAGACAACCGACACCAAAAGCAGCAGTGTCAGCGCATAGCCGATTATCTGTTTGCGCTTTTTGTTGTCGCCCAAATTCATCACTCCTTGCTGTAATAATCACAGCCTGATACGCTGCCCCGCAAATATCACTTAAACGGTAGCGCGGCAAACGAAGACACAGGATGCTGTGAGGGTATTAACATTATTGTGCATTTTGCAAACGAATATATCCCGTCTGTATCAGACTGTTTATTTGCAGCGGGATAGTTTATTTGCTGTATACCTCGGGTTTTAAAACACCGACATATGGAAGGTTGCGGTACTTCTCGTTAAAATCAAGCCCGTAGCCTACCACAAACTCATCCGGCACCTCAAACCCGATATAATCGGCGGCAACATCCGCCTTCCTGCGTTCAGGCTTATCAAGGAGTGTGCAGATTCGAATGCTTGCAGGGTTTCTGGCCTCAAGCAGCTCTGAGATGTACGATAGTGTCATGCCGCTGTCAAGGATGTCCTCAACAATCAATACGTCCGCCCCCGCAATTGGCATGTCCAGATCCTTGACGATCTTAACAACGCCCGTGGAGCGCGTACCCGCGCCGTAGCTGGAGACAGACATAAAATCAATGCTCGCGCCAATATCAATGGCGCGCATAAGGTCTGCCATAAACGCAACCGAGCCCTTTAACACGCTGATGAGCAACAAGTTTTTACCGCGATAGTCTTCGCTGATCCTTCTGCCCAGTTCCCGCACTCTCGCGGCGATCTCATCCTCGGTGATGAGAATCTTGAGAATATCCTCTTTCATGCTTTCCTCCGGTCATCGAGTATATTTTATACCCCTGTGCTGATTTCAACAATTACCGCTCGTTTTGTTGCAGCAGAAACGATAACGCGTTCGGCGGGGCCGAAGCCGTCAACCCAAATAACACCTTGTTCATCTGCTATAACGGGAACAAACGCACGCAGCGCACGGGGGATACCCTGCTCATGCATTAGTTTTTTCAACGTTTTGGTACAGCCGCGCTTTACAAGACGGATGCTGTCCCCCCCGCGACGGGGCCGAAAATAGGCCGTTCCTATAATATTATCATAATCAAACATATTTTTTAATAGCTTTGGGTGAATTTTTTTTAAACAATCTTCGTGAAAGTCTTGCACAAATTCAACTTTAGCTTTTATATTTTCAAAAAGCGCTACATCACCCTCCATAAGGGGAACGCAGTAATCGGGCGCAGCTACGGTGTCTTGCCACTGAATGCGCAGCAGCCCGTGCTCCACTCTGGCAATCATATTTCTGCCAAGCGACAGCGCCGCTTTATCCTCGCAGAGCAGTTCGGAGAGCTGTTCGATGAAGCCCATGCGCACCGTCACCCTGCTGCGTGCAAGGATTTGTGCAACCGCTCTGGTGCGCAGCGACAGTGGCAATGCCGCAAGCTTACGGGTATCGTATCCATCCCGAACGATGCTCTGCTCAAGTGCCGCGGCTGCCTGTTGCGATAGATACCGTTCATCCTCCCGCAGAATGCGCAGAGTATTGCGAACCGCATCTGCTCCCGCTGCGTGAACGGACATCAGCGCCGGTACAACCTCCATACGGATGCGGTTGCGGGTGTAGTCGGGCAGCAGGTTGGTACTGTCGGTAAGGTAGGGTACTTGATTGCGGCTGCAATAGTCCTCCACCTCGGTACGTGTAGCTTCAATCAACGGGCGGATGATGTTTTCACGAACCGGCGGGATGCCGCACAGCCCTTTAAGCCCTGTGCCACGTGCCAGATGAAACAGCATGGTTTCCAAACTATCCGACAGCGTATGGGCCGTTGCAATCTTCGCGTTGTCGGGAGCTGCAAGCCGTTTAAACGCCTCATAGCGAACCATGCGTCCGCAGGCCTCGATGGAAACGCGCCGCTGTGCCGCAAGCGCGGGTACATCCGCGCGCACCACCTCGCAGGGAACCTTAAGAAGTTTGCAATACTCCAATACAGCCTGTTCGTCACGCTCTGCCTCCTGCCCGCGTATGCCGTGGTTGACATGGCATACGGTAAGCGTAAGGGCAAGCTCCGTGCGCAACGTATAAAGCAGGTGTAAAAGTGCCATGGAGTCCGCACCGCCCGACACCCCCACAACAATATGGTCGCCGGTATTAAGCATATGGTAGCGGGTAATCGCACTGTGTGCCTTAACCTTCATCGCGGTAACTCTCCAGTGTGCTGAACTGGGTGAACTTGCCGTCCCAGTGCAGCTTGACCGATTCTGTTTCACCGTGGCGGTTTTTCGCCACGATACATTCCGCAATGTTGCGGTCGGCCGATTCATCATCGTTATAGTATGCCTCACGGTAGAGGAACAAAACAATATCGGCATCCTGCTCAATTGAGCCGGAATCGCGAAGATCGCTAAGTACGGGGCGGTGGTCGGCACGCGAATCAGGCCCGCGCGAAAGCTGCGAACAGACAATGACCGGGATATCCAGTTCCTTTGCCATAATTTTAAGTGAACGCGTAAGTTCCGAAATCTCCTGCACGCGGTTATCGCTCTTTCTGCCGGTGCTCATCAGCTGCAGATAGTCTATTACCACCGCGCCCAAATCCTTTACCCTGCGCAGCCGCGCCTTCATCTCGGGTACCGTAATACCGGAGGAGTCGTCAATCAGAATGGGGTAGGTTGCAAGCAGTTGTGACGCCTTGGCAAGATCCTGCCACTGCGCACCCGTCATATTGCCTGTGCGGAACTCTCCGCTGGGGATGCGCGCCGCGGCGCTCATCAAACGGGTGGTGAGCTGTTCCGCCGACATCTCAAGCGAAAAAACAACCACGCGCTTGCCCGACGTTGCGGCAACGTTTTGCATCATGTTCAGCGCAAAGCTCGTTTTACCCATGCCGGGGCGCCCCGCCAGTAGGATAAGATCGGATTTATTCAGGCCGTAGATGACATTATCGAGTGCGGAGAAGCCGGTGCGCAAACCAAGATAACGCTGCCGGTCCTCGCCGGCAATCTTTTGCAGGCGGTCGTATGTTTCAATAATCGCATCCTCAATGCGAATCAAGCCCTTCGCGTCTCTGCCCTGCCGGATATCATAAATACGCTGTTCAGCGGCATCGAGCAGCTGCCTTGCCTCATTTCCGCCCTCGCCGGCCTCACTGATAATCTCTTTTGCTGCATCAAGCAGGCGGCGGATATAGTATTTCTCCTGCACAATCGCGGCATAGGCTTCGACATTTGAGGTGGTGGGGACAATCTGCGCAAGTTGCGCAAGATAGAGCTTTGCATCCTCGCTTGTTTCGAATATCCTGTCGTTTACCGCTTCTTCCAGGAGTGTGATAAAGTCGATGCTCTTGCCCGCCGCAAACATCCGCACCATGCAGGAGAACAGCTCCTGATGCTGCGGGCGGTAAAAACAATCCGCCTTAACGTAGTCAAGCACCGTGGTCAGGCAGGTTTGGTCGATGATGACAGCGCCAAGCACCGACTGCTCCGCCTCAACATTAAAGGGCGCATTCTGCTGCCCGCCGTATGATAAATCGTTGTAGCTGTTCACAGTCTATCGCCCTTTCCTTCGGGTATCAAATTACCGTGCGGGCTATGCCTCACTTACCACGACAAACACCTTAGCACTAATGCCCGTATAAAGACGTATCTCTGCCGTGTAGGTACCAAACATCTTGATATCGCCCTCAAGCGATACCTTACGCTTATCCACCTCTACTGCAAACTCTTTGATAATTGCTTCCGCAACCTCCTTGGGGGTGACCGAGCCAAACAGCCTGCCCTCGGTACCGCCCTTAGCAAACAGCTTTATACTTTTGCCGTCGATACGCGCCTTGGCATCCTCCGCTGCCTTTTTCTCCTGCGAAAGGTGGAATTCCTTTGCTTCAGCCTTGAGCTTAATCTCATTGAGCACCTGCGCGTTGGCCTCTACCGCAAGGCCTCTGGGCAGAAGATAATTGCGTGCATACCCGTCCGAAACATTGACGAGCTCGCCCTTTTTTCCGCTTCCCTTTACATCCTGTTTTAGTACTACCTTCATTGTATTATCCTATCCTTTCCTTCAAGGTTATTTTCATTCGACCCTGCCGCAAATTGCTCGTGTCTTGCTACGATTGCAGCGCAGGGGTTTCTTCGTGGTACGCGTCAATGACCTTCATCAGCTCTTCGGCAACCTCTGTAAGCGACTTGCCGGTAACAGCGGTGCCCGCCATTGTCAGGTGTCCGCCGCCGCCCATACGCTCCATAATCACCTGCACATTGACACTGCCCAGCGAGCGCGCTGAAATGGTGACGTTATCTTTGGTGCTATAGAGTACAAATGAGGCGTTAACCCCGTTAATCGAGAGCAGTTCATCCGCTGCCTGCGGCGCTGCAATGCGCATATCCTCCGACTGCTCGTCGCACGCGGCAATGGCACAACCCTTGTATACCTTAGCAGACGAAACGATCTTGGTTTTCAGCTGGTACGATTCTATGGAGTTTGCAAACATCCGCTTGACCGCTACGGTGTCCGCGCCAAGGCGGCGCAGGTAGGCGGCCGCCTCGAAGGTGCGCACCCCTGTTTTAAGCACAAAGTTTTTAGTGTCGAGCATAATGCCCGCAAGCAGTGCTTCCGCCGTCAGCTTGCCGACTTTTACATGCTCGCCAAAATACTGAATCAGCTCGGTTACCATCTCGCATGCGGAGGAGGCAAACGGCTCGTGGTAGAAGATGACCGCGTTGTCGATATGCCCGACCATTTTGCGGTGATGGTCGATAACAACCACCGTTTTGCACGTGTTGTAAATCTCCGCCGACTCCAGCATCGCCGGCACATGGGTATCCACAACAATGAGCAGGGTCTTTTTATTTGCCATGAGCATTGCATCATCGGGGGAAACAAACGCGTCGTTAAAGCCGTTTTCCTCCATCAAGGCAATGAAGCTGTGCACTAAATTCTTTTCACGATCAATTGCCATCACCGCGGGCCTGCCCATAAGGCGGATGGCATGTACAAGCCCCATCGCCGCGCCAAAGCTGTCAAGATCGGCAAAGCGATGCCCCATCACAATGCAGTTGTCGCTGGTTTCAATCAGTTCGGTAAGTGCCGCCGCCATAATGCGGGTTTTAACCTTGGTGCGTTTCTCGACGCCCTTGGACATTCCGCCGAAGAATTCATAGCCGCCCGGGGTTTTTACCGCGGCTTGGTCGCCGCCGCGTCCAAGCGCCATATCAAGCGCCTGACGCGCAAACTGTTCAGATTCGCGCAGGTTTTTACCGCCGCGACCCACTCCAATCGAAAGCGTTGCGTTGAGCCTCTCGCCTACCGTAATCTGGCGTGCCTGATCCAGCACGTTAAATCTGCGCTCCACAATCTCACGCAGGTGGCGTTCCTCTATGGCCACCGTAAATTTATCGCGGTTTGTTCTGATAAGAACGGCGCTTGTTTGTGCCAAAAACATCTCTATAGTACGGTCAAGCTCGCCCGCAAGCTGAACCTTTTCGCTTTCCTTTGCGTTTTGAGTCAGCTCCTCGTAATTGTCAAGCACAATGAGCATAATAGATTGCCGCGATTCGTAATACTCCTGTGCAAGCGCCTTGAGTTCGGTGTTTTCCACCCACTGCATCGCGACCAGAGCGCCATTTTTATCCTCGATGCGCATGGCGTATCCGGTAAAGCAGCGGCGGCCGTAAGAGATATTCACCCCGCTTGGGGAGCATGCAAGCGCAAGATCAATGTCCGGAAACACTCGCTCAAACTGCGCGCCGTACAGCACCTCTCCCTCGATCACGAGCTTTTCAAACAGCTCGTTGTACCAGATAATCTCTCCTTTTTCGCGCAAGATAATCAGCGGAACAGGCACGGCGCTCAGCGATTCATCCCTTGTGACCGTCAGACGGGAGAGAACCTTATCCACAACGCGGTACAGGTCGCTTTGAATCTTTTTATATCGGTACAGCGCATATGCCGCCAGCAGCAAGGTAAGCGCAAGCTCGGTGTAAAACAGCGTATACTGCCTTGCCGCAAGTGTCATCAGGCACATCCATATACACAGCACAAAGGTTAGAACAATAATCGGTTTAAAAAACCATATCTTCTTTTTAATGATACCCACAACCTTTCCGCGCCAACCTTGATGCGCAGGGCAAAACCGGACGCAGGTCTCGCCTCCACAGGCCTTGGCAAAAGCGCACAGTACACATACCGACGCTATTATCGTAATCATTATACTAAGTTTGAACGAATAACACCATAGCTTTCAAGAAAATTATGCAAATTGGCCTGATTCGTTCCTTGCGGCAATGTATGAAGGCTGCAAAATGAACAGTGCGCGGACAGCATGGCTATCCGCGCATCTTGTTACTATAAAAGCCCTTTTACACTTCCATGATGATGGGCAAAATCATCGGGCTGCGCTTATTGGTGCGGTACACATAGTCACCCACCGCATCCTTGATTTTGGTTTTAATCTGCCCCCACTCGCGGATATCCTTTTCTCCGCACTGGACGAGCACATTCTTAACCACCGAGCGCGCCTCGGCAATGAGAGCCTCCGCCTCACGCACATACACAAACCCGCGCGACACGATATCGGGGCCCGAAACCACCTTGCCGGTGTGCTTTTCCATTGCAAGCACAACAATAATCAGTCCGTCCTCCGCAAGACGCTTTCGGTCACGCAGCACAATGCTGCCAACATCACCGACACCCAGTCCGTCCACCAGCACGCGGCCGGCCGGCACGGTTGCTGTAATCTTCATCTCCACCGAGTCGGTTTCAATTACATTTCCGTTCTCGGCGATTATAACGTTTTCGGGCGGAATACCCATATCAACGGCAATGCCCGCGTGCTTCTTTAAGTGCTTATATTCACCGTGCACCGGAATAAAAAACTTGGGCTTTGTCAGGCCCAGCATCAAGCGCAGCTCATCCTGACAGCCGTGGCCCGAAACGTGTGCCTCATACATCTTCTCGTAGATAACCTCGGCACCCAGCTTCATCAGGTCGTTTACCACGCGTCCCACCGTCTTTTCGTTGCCTGGGATAGGAGTTGCGGAGATGATGATAAAGTCGTTGGGATTGATCGTAACATTGCGGTGGTCGCCCGTCGCCATACGCGAAAGTGCTGCCATCGCCTCGCCCTGACTGCCGGTGGTTACAATAACAAGCTTTTCATCGGGATAGCGCTTAATCATCTCAATATCAATCAGCACGCCCTCGGGTACGTTAAGATAACCAAGCTCCATCGCCTTGGTGGTAACGTTAACCATACTGCGGCCGGAGATCGCCACCTTGCGGTCACAGCGCACCGCCATATCAATCATCTGCTGGATACGGTGGATGTTGGAGGCAAACGACGCAATAATCATGCGCCTTGCCCCCGCCTTTGCAAACAGCAGTTCAAACGACTCTCCCACCTTTTTCTCGCTCAGGGCGGTACCCGGGCGCTCTGCGTTGGTAGAGTCGGACAGCAGTGCCAAAACGCCCTTGCTGCCAAGTTCGCCAAACCGTGCAAGATCTATAATGCCGCCCTCAATCGGGGTATAGTCAATCTTAAAGTCACCGGTCTGAATTATAACACCGGCAGGGGTGTGAATCGCAAAGCCCACCGCGTCGGGAATGGAATGGTTGACGCGGATAAATTCAACCGCCATGCAGCCGAACTTTATCGTCTGGCGTGGCGTTAATACGTTAAGCTTGGCTTTTCCAAGCAGATTATGCTCTTTGAGCTTGCCTTCAATCAGTCCAATTGTCAGACGGGTACCGTACACCGGCACGTTGAACCGTTTGAGGAAGTATGGCAGGCCGCCGATATGATCCTCGTGACCGTGGGTAATAACCACGCCGCGCAGCCTTTCGAGGTTCTTCTCGATATAGGCGTAATCCGGCAGCACAATATCTACGCCGAGCATCTCTTCATCGGGAAACGCCAAGCCGCAATCCACAATAAACATATCGTTGCCGCATTCGTACGCCGTCATGTTCTTGCCGATTTCGCCAAGACCGCCAATAGGGATGATTCTAACGGGCGTTTTGCGTCCTTCTCTGGGTGCCTTCTCTCCTTTTGCTTTGCCTGCGCTGTTTTGCGGCTCCGGCTTTAACAACTGCTCTATCTTAGCCCCAACCGTTCCAACCACAGACGCCTGTGCTGCGGCAGGGCGCTTTTTTCCGCCGCGTCTGGTACGCGAGGGCTGCGCGGGAGCCTTTTTCTTCTCTGTTGTTTTTGCGGAGTCTGGCTGTTTTACGTCTTTTGCCGCGTCCGCCTGCTCCGTCTTCGGTGCACGGGGCTTTTTTGTATTGGGATTGCTTTTGCGTTCGAATATTTTATTGTTTTCCTGACTCAATGTTGAGTAACCTCCTGTATTATGCCGGAACCTGCCGGCAAAATAATAATAGATCATAGAAACAGTACTATGTAGCTTCCGTGCCTTGCATGGCGGCCGTAACGATAAACGGCGATACGCAAAGCCCCGACACGGTGATCTGCCGCTGGCCAAAATAATAAACCTGTCTGTTCACACAATGGGGCAAGGGTATCGGGCATTACCACGTTCCTCTGTTGGTATGTACAGAAAACAAAGGCCTTTGCCGATACACAGCCATTACCCTGATAAAGAAACAGGCAGGTATCCGTTCATATTATTGTTGTTATGGCGCAAAACGCTCAAGCAGACAGGCGGAATAAGCCCGTTTGCAAAATACCATTACAGTTGACGCGCCCCGCGGGGGCACAGTCATATAGTTTACAATAATCGATCAACCAGCATGGGTTGGCAAGAATACCGAACGGTTCCAAAGAATGTACTACCGTTCATACATCCCTTGTAAAGGCGAACCCTTCGGGCACCATGTAACTGCATGGATATCGGCACGCCGCCATAATACCGCAGGCGGCATAATCGCCGCAGACTTCCCCTGCATGCAAAACAGCGTTCCTTTGACAGGAAGGGGAACTTGCTTTGGGAGGGCGTGCGCTGAACTACCAACCGACTGGGTCGATCCCACGAACAAATACGTTAGTTTGATTTTATACGCAATCGCCGGCGGTGTCAAGCCATAAATTCTCAAGTGCCGCCGGTGAGGGCGGTGCATTAGCGCGCACCGCCGTCCTCAAAGCCTTTAATCAGTTTTTCAAAACCGCCGCAAATCTCCCTTGCAATCTCATAGTTCTTCGCCTCGGCGATGATGCGTACTCCTCCGCCGCGTTTGAGCGGACGAACCAGTATCGTACCGCCCCCGTACGGGACTACAACGCCTTCGCCGATTGCCCCCTGTGCCGTGGTGCCGCCGATGCGGCGCATAACCTCGCAGGGGTTCTGGGCCAGGGTGACAACCCGGGTTGCGCCGTCAAACGCCGGCAGTTCGTCGGCCAGCTCATACAGGCTGCTGCCCGAACGGCGCAACATTGAAAGCAGCATAACTGCCCGCGCCAGCGCATCGCGTACCCACGGCTGTGTTTTTGCAAGCGTGCGCGCCTTTCGGTCACTTTCATCCGCGGGGCAAGAAAGGTATCGGAACACTGATCGTCCATAGGTTTCGGCAAGATAGTCTAGTACCCTTGGGGCGTCGTAGCGTACGGCAAGGTTGTTGCCGACGCAAAGCTCATGCGCCGCAATTATAACAAAAACGCGTTCATCCGAAAGCCGTGCGCCGCCGTTTTGTGATGCCGCAAGGCTTAAGCCTTCATCCGAGAGGCTGAGCCGCACCCTGCCCGCTCTTGATACTATGCACCCAAGATCATCGAGTACCGTATGCAGAATGCGCTTTAACAAAGGGTTTTTGCAGACGATAGACACCGTCATTCCCGTAAGATTTTCGCGGCACAGCTCTTTTATTGATTCAGGGTAAAGCTGAGCCACCGACTCCATGCGTGATAGCCTGCCATACTGCTCAAAAGCGACGCTCTTGATTTCGGCACGCAGCATGCACAGTTCAATCTCGCGCTCGATATCCCGCTTTAAGGTAAGGCCGTCTGCGCCAAACAGGCGAATGCGCCCTGCCTCAACATGCGCACCAAGTTTTGCTTTGCAGTGCACGGCCGAAAAAACACCCTGCGGTTCGATACATTCGCCAAAATCCCATACCGAGCATCCCGTCTGGCGGATGCCCGCACCGAGCGCATCGCTAAGCGCACGGCCCGCTCTGCCGAAATGGGATATCCCGCAGATACCCTCTTTCATCACCGTGCCGATTGCACCGCCCAGCCGCGCACACATGGCGGGGGTCATTTCTCCCGGGGATTCGATACATACGCCCTCATCGTCAAACAGCTCGCGCCCGAGCATTCCGGTGCGCAGATGCTCGCGCAGCACAGTGCCGCTCTTTACATATTTGCGCGGCCATACCTTAACGCCCGGTTCAACAAGCACCCGGTTGCCCACTACCGCCTTGGCACCGATAGCGGCACCTTCAAACATGCGTGCGCCGTTTTCGATGACCGCGCCCTCGCACACGACACATCCGCGCAGATGCACATCATCCCCAAGCACCGCGTTTACGCCGATAAGACTGCCCAGAATCGCCGCGCGCGAACCGATGCATGCACCGTCGTCAATAACACTGCCCTCGCCGATGCGGCATCCCTGCCCGATTGCAACGCCCGACCCAATGTATGCGGGCGCGCCGACACGGATGCGCTGCGCATCGGCGGCATCTTTATAGTAAACGCCGTCGATTAACGCCGCATCAATGCTGCAGCGCACCTGCCCCGACAGCATATCCACCGCACACCGGCGAAGACTGTCAAGATCGCCTACATCACACCAGTACCCCGTCTCTTCAAAGGCGAGCACGCGTTGACCGTTTTTGAGCATTAAGGGGAACAGATCCTTTGCAAAGTCAAACGGCCGGTCTGCCGGCACGTGTGCCATTGCCGCGGGGGACAGCACATATACACCGGTGTTGGCAAGGTCACACACCGCCTGTGCATAGCAGGGCTTTTCCACAAATCCCGCGACGGTGCGGTCCTGCTCGTTGACGTTCACAAGCCCATATTCGCGCGGGTCGTCGACACGCTTTACCACAAGGGTTGCGTCCGCGCGCATTTCACGGTGAAAGGTAACGATATCTGCGAGGTTAAAGTCGCACATTGCATCCCCGCTGATGACGAGAAATTCCTCGTCGATATCCCCTGCCGCACCCCTCACACCGCCCGCCGTACCCAGGGGGAAATCCTCGGTAACAAACCGCAGCGAAATGCCCTTGTACTCGCCATCCGTAAAATGCTCGGTCACGCGGTCCGGCAGGTACCCGAGCGTCACCCTTGCCTCGGTAAACCCGTTATCGGCAAGCAGGTCTAAGATATACTCCAAAATGGGACGCCCGCACAGCCTGGCCATCGGCTTTGGCAATGTGCAGGTCAACGGCTTAAGACGGCTGCCCGCGCCGCCTGCCATAATAACCGCCCTCATGCTACCCATCCACCCTTTTCTTTTGCACAGCATATGCCGCCGCGCAATAATTACTCTTTCTATTATTGCTCCGAAAACGGGTTTTAACGCATGGGTTGCCGATGTTTTAAAACAAAGTTGCACAAGTCTTTCCGTCGTCTGCTTACGCTTTAAAACATTCTCATTGAAAACAGGCGCGCAAAGCAATAAGCTTTGTGCGCCTGTTTGTGTGCGGTTATTATATCTTGCTTGATATACAGCGGGTGATGGGCGAAAAATCAAACGAACACATGCTGTATCAACACCATATAGATTACCGTGCCGGCTAAAATACTAAGCAACGTCTTTCTGCGCCAGAGATGCAGAGCCACAACGCAGACCGAGGCGATAAGCTCCGGCAGCCCGAACGGAAAGGCTGCAACAGACACGCCGCGCATACAGTATATCACCAGAATTGCCATGACGGCAGGCGGCAGCACGCTGCCAAGGTAGATGATTGCCTTGGGGGTGGGTCTGTCGCCGGTAAACAGAACAAACGGTGCAAGACGGGTTAAAAAGGTAACGGCAGCCACAACGAGAATAATCGCAAGCGACTGCGGTATAGAGAGTGTCATGTCAACGATTCCTGCCTTATTAGAATGATTGTTGTGTTTGCTCCGGCTCGCTTTGGCCGGCGGCGTCGGTTTTTTGTTCAACGGACCGGCGCACAAGCATGAGCAGTAGCACCGCCAATAGCATAGCGGGTATAATAAATCTGTCCGCACCCAGCAGCAGAAGCATTACTACCCCTGTACACGCGCCGATAACGGCGGGAATGCGTGTGGGGTATCCGGTCCATTGCTCGGTGCAGATGACAAGAAACAGCGCGGTCATCGCAAAGTCGATGCCGGTGGTGTTAAAGAAAATAAATCCGCCCGCAAGCGAACCGAGCACACTGCCAAGCACCCAGTATGTCTGGTCAAACAGCGAAATTAAAAAGAAAAAACGCTGCGGCGGCACCCCCTCAGGCACCTGCGCTGAACAGAGCAGCGAGTAGGTTTCATCGGTGAGTGAAAAGATCATGTATGGTTTTTTGCGCCCCATACCCTTAAAGCGTTCCAGCATCGAAAGCCCGTAGAAGATGTGCCGCAGATTTACGGCAAGGGTCATTACGGCCACCTGCCATAATGAAAATACCCCGGAAAAAAAGTTGATGGCGATAAACTGCATCGAGCCCGCATACACCGTAAGACTCATCAAGAGCGCCCAAAGCACGCCGTACCCTGCCTCGCGAAACAATAACCCAAACGCAATGCCCACAAACACATAACCGAGCATTACCGGAAAAGAGGCGGCAAACGCCGCCTTTACCGCCTTTTTCATCCCGTATTTTTTCATTTTCCCTGTACTTCCCCTATCCGTATCGGTGAACCATTCGCTTACAGCTCACCCGCGCTCTTTGCTTTAAGGTAGGAGTTAATAAAGCCGTCGAGGTCACCGTCCATTACGGCGCCGATATTGCCCGACTCAAAGCCGGTGCGGTGGTCCTTAGCAAGGGTGTAAGGCATAAACACATAGGAGCGGATCTGGCTGCCCCATGCAATCTCCTTTTGCACACCCTTGATGTCCTCTATCTTATCGTAGTGCTCGCGTTCTTTAATTTCTACCAGCTTTGATTTGAGCATAGTCATCGCGGTTTCGCGGTTCTGGCGCTGGCTGCGCTCCTGTTGGCAGGCAACCACAATGCCGGTGGGCAGATGGGTAATGCGAATTGCCGATTCGGTCTTGTTTACGTGCTGACCGCCCGCGCCGCTGGAGCGGTAAGTATCCACACGCAGGTCTTCATCCTTAATCTCAATATTAAAGTCCTCGCCGATTTCAGGCATGACCTCAAGCGACGCAAACGAGGTGTGTCTGCGTCCGGAGGAATCAAACGGAGAGATGCGCACCAAACGATGCACACCTGCCTCGCTTTTGAGGTAGCCGTAAGCGTTTGTACCTTCGATGAGGATTGAGGCGCTTTTTAATCCCGCCTCCTCTCCATCGAGGTAATCAAGTACCTTGTATCGAAAGCCGTGGCGTTCCGCCCAGCGGGTATACATGCGGTAGAGCATCTGCGCCCAGTCCTGCGCCTCGGTGCCGCCCGCTCCCGCGTGAAAGGTGAGGATTGCGTTGTTTGTGTCGTACTCGCCAACCAAAAGCGTAGAAAGGCGCGCGGCAGAAAGCGCATTCTCAAACGCGTGCACCCCCGCTGCCGCCTCATCGTACAGCGACTCGTCCTCGCTCTCATCGGCAAGCTCAATTAAGGTAAGCGTATCCTCGTAATCAGCCTTTAGTTTCTCATAGCCCGAAACCTTAGCCTTGCACTGTGCAATCTTTTGCAGCACCTTCTGCGACTCGGCAGGGTCATCCCAAAAACCGGGCGCCATCGTCTGCTCTTCCAAAAATGCCGCCTCGTCTTTTACCTTATCAAGCGAGAGTGCATCCGCTAAATCATCAAGCTCACCGGCATGGCCGGTAAGCTCTTGTTTGAGTTCCTCGTATTGCAGCATATAAAGCCCCATTCCGCCGCATAATCGGCATCAATCTGTTCTGAACACGAATAAAGTCCGGCGCACAAGAAACGTGCAAACCGCAAGACTATTATAAAATAGGTTTGTTTGATTGTAAAGCGCATTAAAGCAGCGCAGGAACACCAAATGTGCCCTGCGCTGCGGCGGTACGCTGTATTTACCCGAGAAAATCAATCTTGATATCGCCGGATTTCGTGGAAACATTTAGCTGTTTGCTGCCGTTCCCCGAATCGGGCAAGCGGATGCTGCCGCTCTTTGACTTCGATCTTATGGTATAGTTTTCTGATGCATCATCGATGTCGCCGTTTACCTCGCCGCTTGCTGACGTAAAGTTGAAATTGTTTGCGCGGATCGTCTTAAAGCGGATATCGCCGGACCTTGTATCAACGGTGATGTCCCCGTCCGTGACCGTTTGCCCAAGGAATACCCTGCCGCTGCTTGATTTGACAAGGATATTCCGGGCAGCCTGCACCGCGCTTATGCTGGCATCACCCGAATGGGTATTGATGCCCAAGTCTTCTTTTACCGTACCCTCGTCAATTTTGACGCCGCCGCTCATGGAATCCACCGACATCCGGCCGTTTATCTGCACCCCCGAGACCTTGATGTCTCCCGAGGCTGACGCAGCCGTCAAGTCACCGCCTGATAAGACCTTACTCAGCTTAATCTCACCGCTTTTTGAGTTGACTGAAACCTGATTGGGAGCGGAAAGTCCATCTACTTTGATATCACCGCTCTTGGAACTAAGCGCAACCATATCGTTAGTCACAAGTTCGGTGACATGGATCGTGCCGCTCTGTGACGATACGTCGATTTCACCCAAAAGCCCTTCGGGAACCTCGATGACCATCGCCCGATCAACAAGATCAATGTGAACCCCAATATAATTGTACCACCGTTTGTTGATGATCTGATTTATACTGAGTTCCCTCGTCGCGGAAACATCAAACTCAAAATACTCCTGCTCATTCTCAAAGGTGGTAATCACAAGCTCATTGCTCTTGGATGGAGCAAGCCTTATGTCGCAGAACCTTCCGTTGATATCCAGACTTTTGACCTCATCGAGCGTGTAGCTGTACGACCTTTGTTCATAGGGCAGACCTGTGCTGATTGATTCTAGCCGAAACCCTCCGGCAGCAAAGGATAGAATTACAAACAACAGTCCGGCCATGACACACGCTGCAGCAATATATAATGAATTTCTCGTAATTGGCTTCATACCTCCGCTCTCCTTTCATCTTTTGAAATAAGCAACGATTTAATCGCCCGCAAAAACCTTGCCGTAAGACTCACCAGCCAGACGGACAGCCTATTTACCCCAACTAATGAGAAGATACCAAGCCCCATTGAAAGGATAGAAGCACCGAGCAAGAACAAGCCGGATGCAATGTTCTGCGGAAAAACCATAAACGCTGCGACAATTCCGGCAATTCCACAAGCCACAAATGCCAGCACCCCTGCATACAGCGCGATGACGGCAGACCATACCGTGATATATACCGCTAGAACCATCATAAAGAATGCTGCGAGTAATGGAAACCAAAGCGGAAAGCCGAGTACAATAAGTACGATTTCCCATGTCTTTAACCGGTGCTGCGGTTTTATTTTAGCTTTTACCAACATTGGCAGCGGTGTGGCAAGTTTTATCTCTTTGACTATCTCATCAAGATCCCCCATGGCGCCGACGGCTTCCTCTTCTTGCATACCGTCTTCTATCCGGTCCTCAATCATCTCGGCATAGAAGGCGATTGATTTTTCCATCTCGCTTTGCGAAAACTCATGAAGCTGCTCTGACAAGCCTGCCAAAAATTCTGTTTTATTCATCGGACATATCCCCCATTCCTTCGGCAATATAATGGATCACCCTCGTAACTTCCTTCCATTCTTCCAGAAAATCAATGATTTTTTTGCGCCCCGCCTCGGTAATTTTGTAGTACTTACGCAGCCGGCTGTTGTGCTCTATCGTATAGAATATAAGATATTCGCCTAGTTCCAGCCGTTTTAAGATTGGGTAAAGTGTTGATTCGGAGATTTCGATGTAGGGGCTGATGTCCTTGATAATTTGGTATCCATATGAATCCTCGCGACGAAGAGCGGTAAGCACGCATATCTCAAGCAAACCTCTTTTTAACTGAGCATCCAAATTTATCACCTCGTTTCACCTAATACTATATACCGCATAGTACTATGTGTCAATAGTTATTTGAACTTATTTTTAAAAGTGAATGAACTCTGAACATTGGAAGTTTTTATTTGCTTTTACCCGGGTTTCGTTTATAATTAAATGTGATTAGGCCGTAACCGAAAGCAAAACTGTATTATGATAAACAGGGGATGTTCCAATGGGAAGATACGATGGCATTCGCTGCCCGGTATGCAGCGAGGTATTTGCAGATAAGGACGATGTGGTCGTTTGCCCCGAATGCGGCGCACCGCACCATAGAGGATGCTATGAAACAAACGGCGAATGTGCCTATTGGGAAAAGCACGCGGCCGGCGAAGAATGGCGCAGACCGCAAAAGAAAACTATAGACGGCAACGCACCTGCGCGCTGCCCGCGCTGTGATACGCTTAACTCTCCCAGTCATGCTTATTGCGAGGTATGCGGCAGCACGCTTAACAACACACATCCGCAAAACGAGGCACAGCAAACGCAGCAAACACCCGGCAGTAACCAGCCGCATGTGTTTGTCATGCCGTATAATCCGTTTACCACGCCCTACGGCGGGCTGCACGCGGACGAGATGATAGATGATGTTCCGGTAAAAGAGATCGCTATGTTTGTAGGGTCCGGCTCGTACTACTATCTGCCCCGCTTTAAAGCGATGAGTGTAACGAAGCGAAAGGCATCGTGGAACTGGGCTGCATTCTTTGGCAATGCGCTGTATTTTTGCGGCAGGCGAATGTATCCGCTCGGTTTGTTTCTTGTTGCGGTTTTCATTATACGTCTGATACCGGGTTACATGCTGATTGCCGAGAACTATGCGCAGTTTGTAGCCGATCCCCTTACCTTTCTGCAAAACATACCGCCGCGCGGGCAGCAGCTTGTCGGCATTATGCAGATACTCAATTATCTGCAATGGTTTGTTTCTATGCTGCTTGGCGCATATGCAAACCACTTTTATAAACGCCATGTGTTCGATACCATTAAAACGCTCAAAAGCAAATACACCGATGCGCAGCAGTACCATGCGGCACTAAAAAAGCACGGCGGGTTCCGCACCGGTTTAATCATCGGCCTTGGGGTTGCGGCAATGCTGCTCCTGCTGTCTTCAGAGCTTATCATCCGCATATTCCTTTAACCTTTCTCTTAGCGGTAACGGCCATTACTTGATGTCTTATTAAACTTCACATACAGTAAGGAAAGGCGAGATTTTCATTATGAAGATTAAAAAGGCGGTTATTCCCGCCGCGGGGCTTGGCACGCGCGTGCTGCCTGCCTCTAAAAGCATGCCCAAGGAGATGCTCCCTATCGTTGACAAGCCCGCCATTCAATATATTGTGGAGGAGGCCGTCCGTTCGGGGATTGAGGACATCCTCATCATCACCAGCCGCGGCAAAACTACGGTGGAGGATCATTTTGACCGTGCGCCGGAGCTTGAAGAAAAGCTGCTGAAATCGGGTAAAACCGCTATATACGACGAGATGCTCGCCATCTCAAACCTTGCGAACATTCAATATATCCGTCAAAAGCAGCCGCTTGGGCTTGGACACGCCGTACTGTGCGCCAAGGCGTTTGTGGGCAACGACCCCTTTGCCGTGCTGTACGGGGATGACGTCATTATCTCAGATAACCCTGCATGCGGACAGCTGTGCCGCGCGTATGAGGAATACGGCAAGGGGGTTGTCGGCATTAAGGAGGTTGCCCGCGAGGACATCGGCAAGTACTGCTCGATGAAGGCGGAGCATATCCGCGAGAGGCTGTATGCCATCACCGATATGGTGGAAAAGCCTCGCCCTGAGCAGGTGATGTCGCTGTTTGCCATCCTGGGACGCTGCGTGCTGCCGCCCTCAATCTTCTCCATTTTAGAAAACACAAAGCCCGGTGCCGGCGGCGAGCTGCAGCTGACCGACGCAATGGCCGTGCTTGCCCGCACCGAGGGCATTGTAGGTGTAAACTACGAGGGCACCCGCTACGATATGGGCAGCAAGCTTGGCATTCTTCAGGCGATTGTGGAGGTGGGGATAACGCATCCCGAGGTGGGCGAACCCTTCCGTGATTATCTTAAAGGCTTCTGCGCCGGACTGTAACCGTACAACGTGTAAAACAGGCAAATTATTTGACAAGCCGGCAGCAGTCTGCTATAATTTTTCTGTTATACCGCTGTGGTATAACCATTTGCTGTATTTCAGCAATCATCCTTGCCCCGTCTTGGGGCCTTAAGTCCAAAAGGAGGTGTAAAAACTATGCCAAAGGCATCGGTAGCTTACGAAACCATTATGATTATCAGCGCGACGCTGGATGAGGCGGGCGTAACCGAATGCTTTGAGAAATTCAAGGCACTCATCGAGCAGAATGGAACCATCGAATCGGTAAACGACTGGGGTAAACGCAGACTTGCTTACCCAATCAATGACGAGAACGAGGGTTATTACTATCTTGTGAACTTCACAAGCTCCCCCGAGTTCCCCGCTGAGCTTGACCGTGTGTACAAGATTACGGACGGTATCCTGCGAACCATCATTGTGAACAAAGAGGAGAAGTAAAACAACAGGGGAGGTAACAGCTTATGTTGAACAGAGCCATTATTATGGGAAGACTTACGGCGGATCCGGAACTGCGGCGCACTGCCTCCGACCTTTCTGTAACCACCTTCACTCTTGCAGTGGATCGTAGATATACAAAACCCGGCGCTGAAAGGCAGGCGGACTTTATTGATGTTGTCGCCTGGAGACAGACTGCCGATTTTGTATGCAAGTATTTTAAAAAAGGCAACATGATGGCGGTAGAGGGGCAGATTCAAACCCGTTCTTACACCGACAGTCAGGGTGTCAAGCGCAAGGCGTTTGAGATTGTTGCCGATAACATCAGCTTTTGCGAAAGCAAGGGCTCATCCTCCGGCAATACCGGCAGAACCATCGACGACACGCAGGCGCCTCCTATGCCTGTTTCGTTTGAGAACGCCGGCGGCGAAGATTTCTCGGTTATTGCAGGAGACGACGATCTGCCGTTCTAATGTTCTAATCTTCGCGCAGTTACAGAGCAGCGGTCTACAGCCGTTGCGGCGCGATGCGGTACACACACTTATATTGATAGGATAAGGAGGTCAGGCACCATGGATCACAGAAATGATAGGGGCGACAGAAACGACAGGCCCTTCCGCGGCCCCAGAAAAGGACGCCGCAAGGTTTGTTCCTTCTGCGTAGATAAAGTTACTGATATTGATTATAAAGATGTGGCAAAGCTTAGAAAGTACCTTTCTGAGCGAGCCAAGATCGTTCCCCGCAGGGTTACGGGCACCTGTGCCCGTCATCAGCGTCAGATGACACTCGCTGTAAAGCGTGCACGTCACATTGCGCTGCTGCCCTATGTGAGCGACTAAGCAAACATGATTTGACCCCGAGAGGTTTCTCTCGGGGTCTTTTTTGTTGTGTTTGTTATTATCGGTTCCACTCGCTTGCAAGCAGGGCATATTCAAAGGTGTCACTCCACAGGGGCTGTGCGTTTTCATCCAGCTTAAAGTAGATATTTTGCACAAGATGCCCCTCCCTGCGAAAGCCGAGGCGTTCAAGCAGTCTCCATGACGGTTCGTTCAGCGGATTGCACATGGCGGTCACCCTGCGCGCGCCAAGCTGCCCAAACGCGTAGCGCAAGATTTCGCTGCACGCTTCGGTGGCATAGCCGTTGTGCTGGTAGCGGGCATTAAACACATAACCAAGCTCCCAGTTGCCAAACTCCTGCGGCTCACTCCGTGCAAAATACACATTGCCGATTACCTTGCCGGAATGCCCAAGGCATACTGCCCAAAAGCGGGGATTATCCGCCCTTCTTGCCGCTTCCTGCTGGCATTGGTCTTGGTTAAAACAGCCGTATGGCTCGTATTTTACAACCTCTTTTTGCGAGAGGTATTCGTACAGGTCGCGCCAATCGTCCGCATGGAACGGGCGCAGGGTCAGGCGGTCAGTCGAGAGTATCATGTTACTCCTCCAAGTTACGTCATGTTGTATCTTTATATAACTAGTCCGCCGTTTGGGCTGATAACCTGTCCTGTGATAAACCGTGCCTTTTCCGAGGCAAGGAATACTACCGCATTCGCTGCATCCTCGGGTGTACCCAGTATACCGAGCGGTGTTTCATCGCAAAGTGCGGCGCGCGTTTCATCATCGAGTGCGCTGTTCATATCGGTTTCGATTACGCCGGGCGCTACACAGTTGACGCGGATGCCGGACGGGCCAAGCTCTTTTGCAAGCGCCTTGGTCAGGCCGATGACGGCTGCCTTTGTAGCCGAATAGTGCACCTCGCACGATGCGCCCGTAATGCCCCAGATGGAGGAAAGGTTAATGATCGCGCCGTTTTTTTGGTGTATCATGTCGGGCAGTGCGGCCTGTATGCAATGGTACGCGCCGGTGACGTTGACAGCGAACATACGCCGCCAATCCTCATCGGTGATATCAGAAAACAACTTTTGCTGCGCGATAGCCGCGTTGTTAACCAGTACCTCTGCGCTACCGAGCGCTTGACGCACCGCATCCATCATGGCGTTGACCTGCGCGCGATCCGAAACATCCGCGCAAAAGCAGTGTGCCGTGCCGCCGCTTTGCACAATCTCGGCCTGCAGTGCGTTTGCCTGCTGCTTGCTGCGCAGATAGTTGATTGCAACCGCATACCCCTGTTGCGCCAGTGCAAGTGCCGTGGCCCGCCCAATCCCTCTGGATGCGCCGGTAACGACCGCCACTCGATTCATCTGTTCCGTTCCCCCTCACAAAAAACGGTCGGTGCTGCGCGGGGCAGCCTGCCCGTTGCTGCACCGATCCTAACGCAGGTTATAGCTGCCGGATAAGGTAACCCATGTAGCTTGTAAAGTGCGAGAATACGATGCCCGGCTCCTGCAGGTCGGGGCACCAGCGTTTGACCCACTCAAGGCTGACAAAGCCGTCAAATCCGTTTTTGTGCAGCACCTTGAGCGCATCAAGCACCGGAATATCGCCGTAGCCCATCATGCGGTACTGCACCGCATCATCCGCCATGACGGAATCCTTTACATGCAGGTAACGCACATACTCGCCAATCTGCGCATAGGTATCCTCCGGGCGCTCGTTAAAATAGCGGAAGGGATGGTGAATATCCCACAGAACGCCCTTGTTCTCGCTTGCGATTCCCGCCATAAACTCTTTCATCACGGCGGAGGCCGCAAGCGGGCCGTTGGTCTCAATGAGCGGTGTAACGCCCTTATCCTGACCGTATGCGCACAGCCCCTCGTAAGCCGCACGGGCGGTATCGAGGCTTGCGTCGTCGGTCGGCTGCGGCACAGGGGTAATCATCACACGGACATACGGCGTACCGAGCTTGTATGCAAGATCAAGATACGCTTTTGCCTCACCCACACTTGCCTGCACATTGGATGCGATACCGATAAACGCGCCGCTCGAGAGCATGGGGATGCTCATGTCGGATGACTGAAACTTCTGCTTGGTTTCGCCAAGATGTTCCGGCAAAAAGGGTTTGGCCTTGGGGGCAAACAGCTCCCCGCCGATTCCTCTTATCTCGATGCCGTCAAGCCCAAGATCCTTTGCGGTGGAGAATATCTCCTCAAACGTCCAGCCGGGGCATCCCAGTGTTGAAAACGCCAGCTTCATGTGCAAAACCTCATTTCACTTTAATCATCCGCAGTTCGTTGTATCTATTACGGGAGCTGTATTCAGCCGTAAAGGAAATCCTGATACTCATCCCATGGCATACCAAAGTATTCTCCGTCTTCGTCATTCCATGGACCGCCCATGCTACCCTTGCTCACCTTGAGCATCATCTCGCCCGGCAGTCTGGTATAGCCCACCACATAGCCGGCGGGGTGGGTATCATCGTACACCTCGGCGATCTCATAATTTATCTTAAGCTCCCGAAGGATGTCTTCCGCCTCGGATTGTGACATGCCGACAATATTATCCGGTATGGGCGCGGGGCCCTTGCTTACCTTCACCGCAACGTTTGTAAGTTCAAGCAGCGGCGTTTGCGCCACGGGGTTTTGCTCAAAGATTACCCCGACAGGATATTCCTCGTTGTATTCCTCTTGTTTGCTCAGCGCATAGCGGACCATGAAATCCGGGTTGTTTTGGATTGTTTCAAAATAGCTTCCAACAAAGTTTGGCAGATGGTAGGTTTGCTTTTCTTCTTCCTCGCCCGGCTCCTCGGATACAACATCGGCAGGCGTGCCGGTTTCTTTGCCAAACACCAGCATGCTGCTGTCAATCTCACTCAGTATGACAAACATCAGCGTAACCAAAACAGCGGTGGTAATAAACATGGAGCTTAACATATACAGCAGACTGCGTGCCCGTATTTTTCTTTTGACTACCTTTTCCCGCTTCTTTTGCGGCAGTTGTTCTTTGTACATCTCGTCACCTCGTTTTTCGCTTTGCTGTGATGATATGTCCTGCACAGCCTGAGAGTTCCCGTAGCTGTCTTTGTCTTCGGCTGTCTGCGCGTTCTGTGCGCGTGAAAAAGCCAGTGCAAGCTCGCCAATCGTTTGCGGACGCCCGCCGGGTTCCAAGCTCATTGCCACACGCAGGACATCGGAAATTGGCGGAGAAACAAGCGATGTATGATGCGCATGCAAAAGTGTATCCTTTGCCTTGCGCTGTGCGGCATCGGGGACAGCCTTTGCGGTAAGCGCATAATAGCTGACTGCCGCCAGCGAATACACGTCTGTCCAGCTGCCCTGCCAGTCGGTCAGGCTGTACAGCTCCGGCGGCGAATAGCCTGAAAACAGCTCTGCCGCAAGTTCGCTTTTTGCTGTGCGCGCCGCGGCAATGCAAAAGCCGCCCAGCCGAAATACACCCTGTTCATCGACATAGATGGTAGCGGGGCTGATGCCGCGATGGTAGATGCCCATTGTGTGCATCGCCTCAACCGCGGCAAGGGGACCGGCAATGCAATCGCGAAAACGGTCCCACGGCATAGGGCCGTTTTGCTCAATATATGCCTTGAGCGTAGTATCGCCGTAATAATCGTAGATGGCGTAGGCGGTATTGTTTATCTCTAAAAAATCAAGTACCGCGATAACACCCACATATGTACGAAGCTTTTGCAGTGTTCTGTGCAGATCGCAAAAATCGGAAAGCAAGGCCTTGTACTGTGTCTCCTTGCCCTTGAGCGCCAATACGTTGATACCGTCGCTTTCTCTGACGGCGAGTACATCCGGCATATACTCGCGTACGACCACCTTGCGGTTGAGCGCGAGATCGTAACCAAGATAGCTTGCCCCCTCGCCATTATAAAAAAGCAGCTTGCCCGCAATAAAGCGCTTGGTAAGCAAGGTGCCCGCCCGCAGATAGAGCGGATGGTGCACCGTAGCAGGGTCAAAACCGCATGCGGGGCAGACACCGTCTGTCTCTTGCCGGCTCATGCAGCCCATACACTGCCTGATTATGGGGTTTTCCATCGCTTATCGTTCACCTGCCTATAATCCCTCTGGGGTTGTTCGGATATCTCGCAAGGAAATTGCAGCTTAAACCGAATGCAAACTCTTATTAGTATGGTGTACCCTGTGCGCAGTATTACTGCGGAGGAATAAGCCTGCAGCCAAGGTAGCTTTAAACTATTATATCATAAAAAGCGGAGCGTTTATGATATAATCGCCCATTAAAAGGCGGTTACCACATAAGCGGTGATCCGTTGGGCATAAATTGTATCATAACCTTTGTGTGTATTATCAAGAAATGTTTCGCCTCCGGGCGACTTCCTTTTGTTATTCGACAAAAGGAAGGAAAAGCGAATCAGGGGTGCCCCCTGAACCTCACGCGGATAATCAGGCGACAAGTTTTGTGGCCTAAACAACCTGCCTCGGCGCACTCCACTTATCTCACGGAGCCAAGGGATTAGAAGACTCCGTTCGGCGTGTCGTGCGCAAAACGCGCAGCGTTTGTTCCGTCGTCTGTTCTTTTGTTAGTTGACGGTTAAGTCGCCAGATTGCCGCGCGATGTATACGGAACTTTTCCGCACGATTTGCACTTTTGCCTGCATAACCAGCCACGGCGCAGGGGCTTGGGGTTTCATTTGTGTGAAGGTTTTCCCAATGCGAATCGAAGATTCGCTATATGCCAAACGAAGCTTGGCTATGCTATGCGGATTTATTATACCGCAAATAGATGAAAATATCTACTGTCATCCGCAAAAAGCAAGCCTGCGCGGCGAACAACGGCGCGCAGGCGGGTATGTATGGCTATGCTGTTTCAATGTTGGCTGCTTCCTGCAGGCCAAGATGTTCGACCGCCCAGTCACGCAGCTTGAATTTCTGAATCTTTCCGCTTGCAGTCATCGGAAAAGAATCCATAAACGCAACATAGCTTGGAACCTTGTGGCGTGCCATGGAAGCGCGCACATATTCCTTGACCTCATCCTCGGCAAGCTCCATTCCGTCACGCGGAATGATACACGCCATGACCTCCTCGCCATATTTTTTGGACGGTGCGCCAATCACCTGCACATCCTTTATGGCGGGATGGGTATACAAAAATTCCTCAATCTCCTTGGGGTAAATATTCTCGCCGCCACGGATAATCATATCCTTCAGGCGGCCGGTAATTTTATAGTAGCCATGCTCATCCACCTGTGCAAGGTCGCCGGTGTGCAGCCAGCCGTCCGCATCAATGGCGGTGGCGGTGGCCTCCTCCATCTTATAGTACCCCTTCATGATATGGTAACCGCGTGTGCAGAACTCACCCTGCCGGTTGGGACCAAGCGTCTCGCCCGTTTCGGGGTCAACGATCTTCGCCTCGACGTTGGGCAAAATCCGTCCGACAGTGGAAACACGCCGGTCAATGCTGTCGTCTGGGGTTGTCTGCGTGCAAACAGGAGAAGATTCGGTCTGCCCATACGCGATGGTGATCTCGGTCATATTCATCTCGTCTATTACTTGCTGCATCACCTTAACGGGGCAGGGCGAACCGGCCATAATGCCGGTGCGCAGGTGCGGCATCTTGAATTTTTTAAAGTCGGGATGTTCCAGCAGCGCAATGAACATAGTGGGTACGCCGTGCAGGGCCGTGCACTGCTCCTTTTCTACGGCGGAAAGTACCGCTAAGGGGTTAAACAGTTCAATCGGTACCATTGCGGTCGCATGGGTAACACACGCCATGATTGCCAGCACAAGGCCAAAACAGTGGAAAAAGGGCACGGGAATACAAAGCTTATCCTGCTTGGTAAACTTCATGCAATCGCCGATGCTTTTGCCGTTGTTGATGATATTGTAATGCGTAAGCATCACCCCTTTGGGAAAGCCCGTTGTCCCCGAGGTGTACTGCATGTTAATAACATCGTGATGGTGGAGGGTTGCGGCAACCGCTTCAAATTGCTCTGCCGGCACCTGCTGCGCCTTGGCGTACAACTCCTTGAAGTTGTACATGCCACTCGGGGTGTTTTCACCCGCAAACACGACCGATTTGAGGAAGGGCAGCATGGGGTGCGAAAGCGCGCCTGGCACAGAGCCTGCAAGCTGCGGGCAGAGTTCACTGATAATATCAACATAGCTGGTGGTTTTGATGCCCTGCATCATCACAAGGCATTTGGCATCCGACTGCCGCAGCAGATATTCAAGCTCGAACACCTTGTAGTTTGTGTTTACGGTAACTAAAATCGCACCAATCTTTGCCGTGGCGAACAGGGTCAATATCCATTCTGGGGTATTGGTGGCCCAGATGGCAACATGGTCGCCTTTGCCGATACCAATGCCCATAAATCCGCGTGCCAGCAGTTCGACTTCCTCGTCAAGCTGTTTCCATGTACGGCAGAAATCGCGATCGGTATACTTAACCGCAAGGCGGTCAGGATATTTTGCACCAAGTTCTTTGAGCAGATTACCAACCGTAAGCTCCATTAAATTATTCATCATACGTTCCTCCGCACTGTGTTTATTGATATGCTCCGTTGCCGCTGTAATTCCAATCCGCCCGTGGAAATGTTTTGATAAGTGGCAGACAACAAAAAAGCCTTCGTCTGCACACGCCGACACAGCATACACTGCATCGCACATGGAGACGAAAGCCAAAAATCTTCCGTGGTACCACTCCGTTTGATGTGCAAAGCACATCCTCTCACACCTGTCGTAGACGCCATGCGCCCAAAAACAAGCATTCCTTTTACCGGGGGAAACCGTTCGCACCTAGTTACGGTATTGCCGCGTTCAGCCGACCGCTCAAGGGCGAGTTCATCCATTCTGCAAGGTACCGCTTCACAGCAGCTGCGGCTCTCTGAACCCTTAGGATATGGATTACTATTCCCCATCATCGCGTTACTCAGTTAAATTCAAAATTAGAATAGCAGAATCCGAGCAGATTGTCAACTCTTTTGCGGATTTTGTATTCTTAAAACTGTAGGACTACAATAGATATTGGACATTTTAAAAAAAGAAGTGAAAGATGAGGCCAAATCGGTTAAAGTTGAGTTACAACACCTAACAACACCGACAAGGAGGCCACATCTTTCATGAAGAGTGTAACACAAGACATGCGGTATCGGCAATCCCTAATGCAGTATGCAGAGAAATATGGTGTGAGCAGGGCCAGCCGAAAGTACAATAAAAACCGGTCCTACATCTACTTCTGGAAAAAGCGCTGGGATGGCAGCGTGCAATCCCTCGCTTGCCAATCTCGGCGACCTCACAGTCACCCCAACCAACATACAGAGGAGGAACTCAAGCTCATTACCGATATGCGCCGCAGAAACCCGCAGCTGGGTATGATAGAGCTGTGGTCTCGTCTGAATAAGAGGGGGTATACCCGCTGCCCTGAGAGCCTGTTTCGAGTGATGCGCAGACTAGGAATGTTTCCTCCTGAAAAGCCGAAAAAGAAATACATTCCCAAGCCTTACGAACAAATGCAATATCCCGGCCAGCGGGTACAGATAGATGTTAAAGTGGTTCCCCGCCGCTGCATTACAGACTCGGAGTTAAGGCTTTTTCAATACACCGCTATCGATGAGTTTTCCCGTCTGCGCTTTCTGGGTGCCTATTCTGAGCAATCCACCTATTCCTCTGCGGATTTTCTCAACAAAATGGTTCTCTGGTTTAAGCGCCGGGGTGTTACCGTAGAATGCGTTCAGACCGACAATGGATTCGAGTTTACCAACCGGTTTTCCAACAGCAGACGAGATGTACAGACCCTTTTTGAGAAAACCGCCCTGCAGCTTGGTATCCGTCATAAGCTCATCCGACCCTATACCCCACGCCATAATGGCAAGGTTGAAAGAAGCCATAGGGAAGATCAGAAACGCTTCTATGCTTC
>JAEZTV010000016.1 GCA_023421245.1 Bacillota bacterium
TTTCTATTCACAAAGAATTATCGGCGTTTGTGCAAAATGGCATGGGGAACAGTTTTGCACAAACGTCAAACGCTGCGCGTTTGATTCCCTCCACGCCCGATTGTACTTGTTCCGTTTCGCCCATGCCTCAACCCTTGCCGTTCTTTTAGCCTCGACATTTAAATTTGACTTGCGGTTGTTTAATAAACGCTATAGCCTTCCCAACATAGATTTTCTATAGGTTTCGCCCTCGGGCTACTTCCTTTTGCTGAATGCGTAGGGGCGCGCATTGCGCGTCCGAATTTGATCTCCTCACCCATCGCCGCAGACAGGGTATGATGAAACAGGCGGAAAACCGCAGGTTTTCCCAATACGAAACCTTGTTTCGCTATATGCCAGCCGTAGGCTGGCTATGCTTACCGCAGCTTGGCTATGCACCCGGTTAATGCAACACGTGTGGCGGATAACCGCACCTTTGTGTGTATTATAAAGGAATGTTTCGCCTGCGGGCGACCTGCTTTTGTAGTTCAACAAAAGTAGGCAAAAGTGAATCAAGTGGCTTCGCCCCTTGAAAACCCCAACCGCAGCACGGGCGAACTACACCTCGCGGGTTCTATTTACAAAGAATTATCGGCGTTTGTGCAAAATAGCATGGGGTACAGTTTTGCACAAACGTCAAACGCTGTGCGTTTGATTCCCTCCACGCGCTATTGTACTTGTTTCGTTTCGCCCGTGCATCAGCCTTTCCGCTCTATTGCAGGGCAGATGGTAAACTCCTATTGCTTACCCAAGCCTTCCCAACATGAGGCAACGCTTAACAATTTAGGAAAGCCTTACAAGCCTTCTCCTGTTAGGAGAAGGTGGCGCGAAAAACCGAAGGTTTTTAGAATGCCAGCCGTAGGCTGGCTATGTCCCGAGATGAGGTCAAATCCCAACCTTGCACAACACGGAAAACCGCAGGTTTTCCCAATGCGAAACTTGTTTCGCTATATGCTTATCGAAGATTCGCTTTGCTTAATACTACAATCGTTTTTTCCGCCTGCAGTAAAAATGCTTCTGTTTTGCACCATATTACTGTAGCGCATCCTCCTTGGTTGGAAAAAAATATAAAACCCATCCCTGTTTCTGTATTGAATTCTCAACCGCTTGCTCTTATAATAGGTTGTGACCGGTTTTTTGCAGCCCCACCTTATGGCTCATTATTTGCAGGGAGGCCTAGGCTTGATATTCGCAAACCTTTTTTTCCTCTATCTCTTTCTCCCGCTTAACATACTGCTTTATTTTATCTTTAAGAATCAGGGCTACCGCAACTATGTGCTGGTGGCTTTTTCGCTGATCTTCTATGCCTGGGGCGAGCCGCTGATGATTTGGGTGTTAATCTTAAGTGTTCTGCTCGACTACGCGCTCGCACTGCTGGTGGAACGCTTTCGGGGTACTGCGGGGGCAAAGATTGCACTTGCCGCCGGTGTGGCTGCAAATCTTGCAGTACTGTGCATCTTTAAATACAGCGGCTTTCTGGTGCAGAATCTTAACGCGGTGCTGCCGGTTGACCTACCGGTACCCAGCATTGCACTGCCCATCGGCATCTCGTTTTATACCTTTCAAATTCTATCATACATGGTGGACGTCTACCGCGGCGAGGTTTCGGCACAGCGGTCACCCATTAAGCTGCTGCTCTATATCTCAATGTACCATCAGCTGGTGGCGGGTCCGATTGTGCGCTACAGCCACATTGCCGACGAAATCGACAACCGCGTTATTCAGCCTGCGGAGGTTCGGCGCGGTATCTCCCGCTTTATTGTGGGGCTTAGCAAAAAAGTAATTATCGCAAACGCCGCAGGCTCTTTGTGTGCAAACTATCTTGACGGCGACCTTTCAGCTATCTCGGTGGCAGGGGCATGGTTCGGGCTTTTGATGTTCACCCTGCAGATCTACTTTGATTTCTCCGGCTATTCGGATATGGCAATCGGCCTTGGGCTTATCTTCGGCTTTCACTACCACGAGAACTTTATCTACCCCTACATCTCCACCTCCGTCACCGAGTTCTGGCGCAGGTGGCACATTTCGCTCGGCAGCTTTTTCCGCGATTACGTCTACATACCGCTTGGCGGAAACCGCAAACACCATTACTTAAACCTTGCCATTGTGTGGTTTTTAACCGGACTATGGCATGGAGCAAGCTGGAACTTTATTCTGTGGGGGATGTATTTTGGTGTGTTAATCATGCTTGAAAAGCTGTTTCTCGGCAAGCTGCTCGAGCGCATCCCGCGCTTTTTTTCATGGCTGTACCTGATGTTTTCTGTTATCATCGGCTGGGCGCTGTTCTACTTTACCGACCTCCACCGTCTTACACAGTTCTTCGGCGTGCTGTTTGGCACAGCAGGCAACCCCGGCTACGATCTGACGGTCGGCATCAACCTATCTTCCAATATTATCTGGATTGCCATATCCATGCTGTGCGCGCTGCCCGTCATCCCGTGGGTGCGCGACAAGCTTGCAGAACGTCTGTACAGCAATTCGCCTGTATACACCGCGATTGACTGCGGTCAGATTGTGGTTAATATCGCACTGCTTGCCGTGTGTACCATGCTGCTTGTAGGGCAGGGCTACAACCCGTTCTTATATTACCGCTTCTAGCTGCTGAAATATCGATAAAGGGGCGCCTTTTCAATGGCATATATCGAGGTTAAAACCGAACAGTTTCATAATCGAAAAACACCCGATATTACATTTCGGCTGTCCTCTGCACGCCCTATTTCGCTTGCGGGGTATGCGGGCATCGCGGTGCTGTGCGTGCTGGTGGGCATTATGGGCATCCTCGGGCTTGTTTTGCCAAAGCCCGAAGTCTCGGAGTTCGAGGGCCGTCCGCTCGCAACGATGCCGGCGCCTTCACTCGGTGCATTGCTCAGCGGCGAGTATACAACGCAGGTGGATGCCTTTTACGCCGATACCTTTCCGTTTCGCGATACCTTTGTAGAGCTTGCGGCGCACTTTAATACGCTCAAAGGCTTTAACGAGGACGATGTATCCCTCCACGGCGCGGTGCCTATCCTGCCCGACGAGCCGTTGCCGCCGGCACCGGATGATGACACCCCGCCGCCCGGGCCGCAAAGCAGTGAAACCGAGGAGCCGCCATCCTCCGAAAAACCTGCCGGGAGCCCCCCCCCCTCACAGGAAGAGGAGGATGTGGCGGAATCGGACGGCGAGATGAAGGAGGGCGTGTTTATCATCGGCGACCGCGCGATGTCGCTGTTTGGCACCAGCGGCAAAGAGGGCATACGCTACGCGGGTGTCATATCCGGCTATCAGGAGCAATTTGGCAGTGATGTAACGATCTATAACCTTGTAGTTCCCACGCAGTCGGAGTTCTATCTTCCAAAAAAATATGCGAACCTGTCGCGTTCGCAAAAGGCGAACATCGATCTGATTTACGAAAACCTCGCATCATCTGTTATTCCTATCCGCAGCGCGTATGACGAGCTTGCGGCACACAAAAACGAGTACCTGTACTTCCGCACCGACCATCACTGGACACCGCTTGCCGCCTATTATGCGTATGTCGGCTTTTGTAAGGATACCGGCCTTACCGCCGTTCCCCTTGAAAACATGACCGTGGGCAAAAAGGATAGCTTCTTAGGCAGCCTCTACCGCCTGACGCAGGACCCAAAGCTCAAAGCAAGCCCCGATTATATGGACTACTATATGGTTCCTGTAAACACCTCAAGCCAAATGTACAAAAGGGGCGCGCGCAATACACCGTACGCCGCTTCGCTGTACGCCACAAGCGCCTCGGGCGCAAACACCTACTCGATGTTCCTTGGCGGTGACTATCCGCTGTTTGTCATTAACAGCGATGCCGGCACAGGGCGCTCGATTGCCGTGGTAAAGGAATCGTTCGGCAACGCATTCGCGCCTTACCTTGCCAGCCATTACGACACGGTGTATGTGGTTGACCAGCGCTACTTTGAAAAGGACTTTGACCAGTTTGTGCGCGACAACGGTATCAAAGAGGTCTTGTTCATCAACAACAGCTTTGCCGCCAACACCACAGTGCACATCAACTGGATAAAAAACCTCAACTACGAAAAGCCGTGGCCCGCGCCTTCATCCTCCGCCGACCAATCGTCCTCTGTTCCGCAAGACGAGCAGCCAGATTAATTCCGGCTTTTCTCGGCGCACGCAAAAACACTTCCCCCATTTCATCAAAAACAAGCCCCCATCGCTTTCGCCGATGGGGGCTTTTGTTATGTTGTCCGCGGTATGTTTCAGGCAGGGAGAGTGCCCCTATGAAGCGGTAATAACCTCATCCACATGCATCACCTTGCCGCTCTGGCGTGAAATGTACGAGATGCTCTTGCGCGGGCAGACCGCAATGCACGCGCCGCAGTTGGTGCATTTTACGGTATCAATAAACGCAAGGTTATCCTCCACCGTAATGGCGTTTGCATCGCACACCTTCACGCAGCGTTTGCAGGCAATACAGCTTTCCTCACACACCTTCATCGCCACCGCGCCCTTGCTCTTGTTCATGCAGGTAACAAAGGCGGAATCGTCATCCGGAATCAGCGAAATCAGCGCCTTGGGGCAGGTGGCTACGCACACACCGCATCCGGTGCATACCGAACGGTCTACCACCGCAACGCCTTCCCGCATATAAATCGCGCCAAACGGGCAGCCGCTCACACAGTCGCCAAAGCCGATGCAGCCGTACTGGCATTTGCCGCCGCCGCTGTATAGCATATTCGCCGCCGCGCAGGTTGTCTGGCCTTTGTACTCGTACCGTTTACCGGTAATGGAGGTACGTCCTGTACACGCAACGATGGCAAGCATCTGCTCCCCCGCCTGTGCATCAGTACCCAGAACACGGTTGATGCCCTCCAGCGTCTTTGCACCGCCCGGCGTACATTTATTCGGCGCAGCAATTCCTTCGCACACCGCGCGCGCGTAATCGTCGCAGCCGGCATAGCCGCACGCACCGCAGTTTGCACCGGGTAAAACCTCCCGAATCAGTTCAACACGTTCGTCCTCCTTGACGTCAAACAGCTTGGAGGCGACCGCAAGAACAAAACCACATATTAGTCCTATGCCGGACACGATTCCCGTAGGTACCAATATGGCCAGTATATAATTTCCCATATCAAATAAACCTTGCCTTTCTGTTTTACGCCAAATAGGGGGAAACCTGAAGGTTTTCCAATTGCCAACCGAAGGTTGGCTATGTGGTGTAAAGTGATTGTTGGTAGTATGCACAGGCTCTGCGCACGGTAATATTGCAGTACAGGCCCTGTGCTTTTTGTTTTATTATAACGTTTGCAGCATTAGGCAGGGCCCTTTGCCGATCTATTGAAAGATGCCGTCCACCACGCCGGAAAAGCCCATAAACGCAACCGAAACGATAGCAGCCGCCACCAGCGTAAC
Organism: Bacillota bacterium; assembly: GCA_023421245.1. Classification (GTDB taxonomy): domain Bacteria; phylum Bacillota; class Clostridia; order Oscillospirales; family Ruminococcaceae; genus Acetanaerobacterium. Next base: position 5,398 of record JAEZTV010000016.1, read on the forward strand.
CGGCAGCCCTTTAAAGGCTTCGGGCACATCGGCGGCATCAATCCGGCTGCGCACGCCGGTAAACAGCACCATCGCAAGCATAAACCCAAGGCCCGCGCCAAGCGCGTTTACAAGTGACTGCAAAAAGGTGTAGCCGCTTTCGAAGTTGAGCAGCGTAACGCCAAGCACCGCGCAGTTGGTGGTAATCAGCGGCAGGTAGATGCCAAGCGATTTATACAGCGCGGGAATCTGCTTTTTCAGCACAATCTCAACAAGCTGTACAAGGGCTGCAATAACCAGAATAAACACAATCGTCTGCAAATATCCGTAGCCGTTGGGCTCAAGGATGCCCGCATAGATGGGGTAGGTTGCGGCGGTAGAAAGCACCATAACAAAGGTAACCGCAACACTCATGCCAAACGCGCTGTCCAGCTTTTGAGAAACGCCAAGAAACGGGCAGATGCCAAGAAAACGCTTGAGCACAAAGTTTTCAACTAAAATCCCGCTTAAGAGGATTATTGCCATCTCTTTCATTGTGCATCATCCTCCTTTGGTATCTCTATCGACGCATCCTCACCGCGGCACAGGCCCTGTGCCGGGCAGGCACCGCAGCCCGATTGCTCGCGTTTGCGCCCGAACAGCTTAAGAACAACACCGGTAAGCGCTATGAGCACACCGAATACGAAGAATCCGCCCGGCGGCTGCGAAAGTATACCCATGGAAGGAACCGACTCGGGTACAATGCGCAGGCCAAACCATGTGCCGGCACCCAGTATCTCTCGAACGGTACCCATGCAAAACAGGGCCAGCGCAAAGCCTGCACCCATGCCCACACCATCCAGGATGGAATGCCATGCGTTGTTTTTACTGGCAAACGCCTCGGCTCTGGCAAGGATGATGCAGTTTACTACAATCAACGGCAAAAAGATTCCAAGCGCAGCGTCAAGCTCCGGCGCAAACGCCTTAAGCAGCATACTGACAATGGTAACAAAGGTTGCGATTACAATAACATATGCAGGAATCCGCACCTTAGACGGCACAACCTTGCGCAGCAGCGAGATTGCAAGGTTCGAGCATATCAGCACCGCCGCTGCCGCAACACCCATTCCAACGCCTGTTTTGGCAGACGTTGTAGTTGCAAGGGTAGGACAGGTGCCAAGCAGCAGTACAAAGGTGGGGTTCTCCTTTAAAATGCCGTTAAGCAGAACGGATAGGCTGTTTTGTTTGTTCATAGTAAGCCACCTCCCTGAAGAATGCGAAAGGCATCGCCCGCATGGTTGATGGCAAGGGTAAGCGCCTCGGAGCTTACGGTTGCGCCCGTGATGGCGGCAATCTCGCCCTCCGCACCCGCAGCGCCCTTCACCGCGGTAAGCTCGCCGGGTACTTTGCCGATAAACTGGTCGGCAAAGGGGCTTTCAAACACATTTGAGCCAAGATTCGGGGTCTCGTCATGCGAAAGCGCCTTGTATGCAACAACCGCGCCGTCGGTGTTAAACCCTACCATAACGGTAAATGCGCCGCCATATCCCTTTTCGGTCACCGAGATAACGGTTCCCGCGCCGTTTTCGGCGGTATAAACATCCGCAATACCAAGTGCGGTCAGCTCATCGGTCAGTTCTATTTCCTTAAAATCGTCCCCTTCGGGTATCAGCTCAAGGCGCGCAAGCCCCGCCTCACCAAGCTGATTGCCCTCAATAATGGGCTGTGTAAAATAATTGGTTACCGCAAGCGCCGCGGTTGCCACCAGTGCAATGGCGGTGAGAATCGCCGCGGGGATAAGAATATCCTTTACAATCTCTTTTCCCTTCATCTTCTTTTCACACCTCCAAACGGTTTGGTGCGCGTGCGTTTATCAATATATGGCACAACAATATTCATCAGCAGTATGGCAAACGATACACCCTCGGGGTAGGTGCCGAACATGCGAATCACCGAGGTAATCAACCCAAGCCCCAGCGCAAAAATAATCTTGCCCTTTTCCGTTGCGGGGGAGGTAGTATAGTCGGTCGCCATAAAGAATGCACCGAGGAACAACCCGCCCGAAAGGATTGCGGCAAGCGGGTCGCCGCCAAACATCCATACAAACACAAAGGTAGAGCCGATGTACACCAGCGGAATGGTCGGGGTAATAATCCGTCCGGCAATCAGCAGCAGGCCGCCGATGAGGATCGCCACTACGCTTACCTCGCCAAGACAGCCGCCCTTTATGCCCAAAAACAGGTCAAGGTAGCTTACGTCCGCACCCGCAAGCGGGGTTGCGCCGGTGTTTGCCTCACCGTACATCCACTGCAGCGGACGCACCCAGTTGGTCATCGCGGAACTAAACGATACCATCAGCACAATCCTGCCTACAATGGCGGGGTTTGCAAAGTTTTGACCAAGGCCGCCAAACAGCATCTTCACAATTACAATCGATACAAACGCGCCGATAATCGCCATCCACAGCGGCAGTGTAACCGGCAGGTTCATCGCAAGCAAAACACCTGTGACAACTGCGCTCAGGTCAAACGCGGTATTCGCACGTTTTACCACCATGTTGTACAGCGTCTCGGAAAGTACCGCGGCGGCGGATGTTACCGCAATCAGCAGCAGCGATCGCCATCCAAATAGAATCACCGACGCGACAGCGGCGGGGATAAGCGCAATGAGTACGCTCGCCATAATCTTTTGCGTGGTTACGTGCGAGCGGATATGTGGGGACGCGCTTACTGTGAGTTGTGCGCTATTATTGGGCATTATCCGCACCCGCCTTTCTTCTCTTTGACTCATCCAGCACAAAGCGTTTTCCAAGCTTTATGGAGTGAACCAGGTTTCGTTTTGCGGGGCACACATAGGCGCAGGTACCGCATTCAATGCACAGGTTAACCTTCAGCGTCCGCAGCTCGTCCGCGCTGCGCGCAAAATAGGCCTTTTCATAGCTTGCGGGCATCAGGCTCATCGGGCATTTATAGATGCAGCGCGAACAGCGAATGCAGTTAGTCTGCGGTGCCTGTACCGTTTCCGCCTCGGTAAACGCAACAATTGAATTGACGGTTTTGCCGACGGGGAAAGCATCGTCCGCAAGCGAATCACCCATCATCGGGCCGCCCAAAATAACCTTTTTCGGCTCTTCCTTATATCCGCCGCAAAACGCTACAACATCCGCCACCGAGGTACCGATGGGAACAATAACGTTCCGGGGCTCGGCAATGGCGCCGCCGTCCACTGTCACACGTCTTTTAATCAGCGGCAACCCGGTGCGCAGATAGCTGCCGACAAACGCGACGGTAGAAACGTTCATTACAATAACGCCCACAGAGCTTGGCAGCGCACCTTCGGCCACAACGCGGCCGGTGGTTTCATAGATAAGTGTTTTTTCAGCACCCTGCGGATAAATGGTACGCAACGGGGCAACCGCTGCGCCCTCCAGATCGGCAAAGCGTTCTTTAAACAGTGCAATGGCGTCGCTTTTGTTGTCTTCAATGCCAAGGAACACCTTCCCAATACCGAGCTTTTCCTTAATAATCCGAATACCGTTTAGCACATCCTCGGTATCCTCAAGCATCGCGCGATGGTCGGAGGTAATATACGGCTCACATTCCGCGGCATTTACGATAAGATACTCTATATCCTCCGGCTTTGCAGGCTTAAGTTTTACGTGTGCAGGAAATCCTGCACCGCCAAGCCCAACAAGACCCGACTTGCGCACCGCGGCAATAAACTCCTCGTAGGTGCCCGCCCTCGGCGGCGTAATGCCGTCGGCAAGGGTATCCTCCCCTTCGGCTGCAATTACCACCGCCTCAATGTTAAGACCCTCTTCCACGGTTACCTCGGTAATCGCCTTAACCTTGCCTGTAATACTGGAATAGATGGGTGCGCTCATCAGCTTGTCGCTGTCACCGATAAGCTGGCCCGTTTTCACCATGTCGCCCACCTTTACCACCGGTTTACACGGTACGCCAAGATGCTGACACATCAAGATGGTCACCGTTTTTGGCGGCGGCATCACTACGCTTTGCATGCCCGCCGTTGCCTTATGGTGGGGCAGCTTTTTACCGCCATGTGAGCGCTTGCCGATACTGGTTGCTCTCATTACTTCTTCCCCTATCTACAAAAGATATCTTGGACGTTTTGACAAACAAAAAACCGTTCTGCCATCCTGTCCGTGCCAAAGCACAGATAAAACAGCGGATGGTTCTGCCGGTAAAAACGCTGTTATCGTCAAAAGGTTTCGCCGCGCAGGAGCCTCTTGGAAAGATACCGTCAACGAACTGTACACCCTGTGGCGTACCAATCCGCTATAAACGATAACAAACCGACGGCACCGCGGGCACCGCACAAAAACCTGTGCATTCAAAATAGATTCATTTTGAAGCTTGTTTAGTATGGCAATCAGCCTACTATACCATCGAGTGCGGGCGCGCTGTCACCCGATACCACCTTTACCGCTACGCGGGCGGGCAGGCAGGCAGCGTAATCGGATGCCTTTGAAAGAACCCCGGTGTTGATACAGATTTTGTCGCGGCACTCGCTCTGCACAAAACGGATGCTGCCGGGCGACACCTCAATGTGAACATGCAGCGCAGCGTCCAGTTCAATAAGATACGGCTCCTCAACCGCCGCAAGCTCTATCGTCTGCCACAGCGTGCCGTCTACATAGATCTGTGCAACACCGCTTTTATCGGCATTGCCAAGGGTCGTCCACAGTATATACAAGAGCGCGGCTAAAATAACACTCAAAATCACCGCGATATCACTCTTTTTAAAGAACCTACGCTCCTGCGCCATGAAACACCTCTTACGCAAGTTCCGCCAAGGCGGACAGCGCCTATCATTTAAACTCAGAACAGTATTGCCCCTATACCACACAAAATAACCGTCCGCACCGCAGATATCCACTAAACTATTGTTTATATTGTACTACGATTGCAGTCCAATTTCAATTTTGTTATTTGTTTAACTATCTTTTGTACACACTGCTTAATTTGCGCAAAAAAACGGGAGGGGTATACCACCCGTCCGTTTTTAATATTCACCGAAATAAAGCACAGAAGTCTGCGGCGGGCAGCATCTTGTTGCTGCAAAAACCAACTATACCGTTCTACTATACATTATACTCTTGTCCGGCCTTAAATTCAAACCCTATTTCTGGCTTGCTGCCCTGCCAGTGCTATTATTTCTGAAGCCGATACTATCGGCTTGAGAAATTCGCCGTTCAATACGCATTTTGTGAAAACACAAATTGTTTTCACGGGCCGCCAAGCGGCGACCCGTGAAACAGTCGTTTTATAACCGTTTCAATGAAAATCAGTATAAAATTACAAAAGGGCGGGATTTCTCCCACCCTTCTGAGGAAATGAATCACTTTTAGAAAATAAGCCTTTTCTGGATATATTCGCACAGCGCATCAATCGCAACGCGCTCCTGCTGCATCGTATCGCGGTCACGCACCGTAACACAGTTGTCCTCGGCGGTCTCAAAGTCCACCGTAACGCAGAACGGGGTACCAATCTCGTCCTGACGGCGGTACCGCTTGCCGATGGAACCTGTATCGTCATAATCGGTCATAAACTGCTTTGCAAGCGTGTCGCGCAGCGCAAGCGCCGGTTCGCTGAGCTTTTTAGAAAGCGGCAGCACACACGCCTTAAAGGGCGCAAGCGCCGGATGAAACCGCATAACAATGCGGGTATCCTTCTCGTCAACCTGCTCCTCGTCATACGCGTCGCACAAGAATGCAAGCACCGCGCGGTCGCAGCCCAGCGACGGTTCCACGACATAGGGGATATACCGCTCGTTTGTTTCGGGGTCAAAGTAATCAAGATTCTTACCCGAATGCTCCTGATGCTGCTTTAGGTCGTAGTCGGTACGGTCGGCAATACCCCACAGCTCGCCCCATCCAAACGGGAACAAAAACTCAAAGTCGGTGGTCGCCTTCGAGTAAAATGAAAGCTCGTCGGCTGTATGGTCGCGCAGACGCAGGTTCTCTTCGCGCAGGCCAAGGTCAAGCAGCCACTGCTTGCAGAAGTTCTTCCAGTAATCAAACCACTCAAGGTCGGTGCCGGGCTTGCAGAAGAATTCAAGCTCAAGCTGCTCAAACTCACGGATGCGGAAGATGAAGTTACCCGGGGTAATCTCGTTGCGGAACGATTTTCCCACCTGCGCCACACCAAACGGAATCTTGCGGCGGGTGGTACGCTGAATATTCGCGAAGTTTACAAAGATGCCCTGTGCCGTTTCGGGGCGCAGGTATAGCTCGCTCTTGCTGTCCTCGGTAATGCCCTGAAAGGTTTTGAACATAAGGTTGAACTTGCGGATTTCGGTAAAGTTTTTACCGCCGCACCCGGGGCACCCGATACCCTTTTCGTCAATAAACGCCTTAAGCTGCTCGTCGGTCCAGCCGTCGGCGCTCTCACCGGTAAAATCCTCAATCAGCTTGTCGGCGCGATGTCTTGTTTTACAATCGCGGCAGTCCATCAGCGGGTCGGAAAACCCGCCCACATGCCCCGACGCCACCCATGCTTCGGGGTTCATGAGGATGGCGCTGTCCAGCCCCACGTTGTGACGCGATTCCTGCACAAACTTTTTCAGCCACGCCTTTTTAACATTGTTTTTCAGTTCAACGCCCAAGGGGCCGTAATCCCACGAGTTTGCAAGGCCGCCGTATATCTCGCTGCCCGGGTACACAAAGCCGCGGCCTTTGCACAGGGCAACGATCTTTTCCATTGTTTTTTGGTTGTTAGAAAGCATAACGTACCACCATTCCGTAAACTTTTATATATTGATACACAATAGTAATTCTATGACAGCGGGGGGAAATAGTCAAGAGAATTGCACGATACAAAGCTAAACCGGCGAGAAAGCCATGTAGGTCTGTCAAGGTATCCGGCTACCGGAAAAACCTGTTCTGTGTTTCTCCTTCGGCTTGTCACCCAAACATGGGTAATATTTACGGTTTTGTATGCATTATATTGTAATTCGTCACAATATAATACACTTATAAAAAAATTATAGAATTTATGTCACATTTTAGTATCCTATTACGTTATACAGATATAGGGGAAGCACATGATTGTTAATAAATATAATAAGAGGAACAAACCAGCAGATATGAGTGAAACCCCGTTTATTAAACGTGCATATTGACCAATGATAAAATAAATAAAAGAAAAGAGGATGTTCCGATGAAAAAGTTAAGAAGATTCGCTGCCATTTTCCTTGTGACCGCCTTACTCGGAGGAGGACTCAATATTTCTGTTTTCGCAGCATCTCCATAAGAAAGAAAGTTTCCCGAAGAAGATAACACTGTGGGAGGATACACGACTTGTGTAGGAGACGGTCCTACCCTGTATTACATCGATGGTATCCTAATACGCAGTCGTTCCGTCACGAGTGTGTATATGGGATGGAATGTTGAACATGATAGCGGAAAGACTTTTAATGGCTCAAAATTTAAGGGATGGTCTTGGACCGATATGTCAGCAGTATCCGACTCAACAACATATCCTAGGCACTATACTCGTGTTAAGGTATCTTCTGGCGATGGTTCTTCTTCGGATTCCGGAAGGAAATGGACCACTGCCAAAAGGGCAAATGCAAATACAAGCGAGGTTAAATATACCGTATTTGCTACGCTTGATAGCTGGTGGGGATTAAATGACGACTGACTACGCTATATCAGCATCAGACAAATAGGCATATGAATCGCTGATTGCTGGTCAATATGATACTGTTCCTCTGCCTTTGTGACAGAGGAACAGATATTTAAATAATTTGAGTATGGAGCATGGTATGAAACGAATTTTGAATAATCGAATCAACTTGTTGTTTGTCTCAATAACCGGCATCCTTATTATACTGATCGCGTATCTCAAAAACGATATTGCCATTCAGAATTATATAAATAACGGAATGCAATCAAATAAGTCCATCGCTTTCCAAATTAATAAAAAAATAGAACCGGAGGAACGCAGGAAATTGACTGATTGCTTAAAGAATGGACAATTGCTCCTATTCCCACTGGATTCTCGCACTATGGGGGTATACACAAAAAATTATTCCATACCGCTTATTCAGGCTGGCAGGTCTTTTACAGACAAGGATTTTGAACGCGGTTCATACAGCGTTATAATAGGAGCAAACGCGCATAAGGAATTCGGTTCCAGCGTTGGAGCAAAGTTATCAATACTGGGAGCGGATTGGAATGTTATAGGTGTTCTCTCGTATGATTATGAGACTGCCCTAGATGACATGATCTTGCTTAACTATACCGGTTTCTCTGCCGAATTCCCATTGGGAGGTAAAATTATTCTTGACGGAACAACAAACCTGCAAGACACATTCCAACAAATCTGTACCACTTTTCCGGGAACACAGATCATCGAAACCGGTCAATACAATAAAACAGCATATCAAAACAATATTAATACGATATTTATATTTGTAGTTATAACCTCAATCGTCATTTCAATCCTTCTTTCCTACAACTGGTACATAATTCAAAAAAACATATTAAACATCACTCTTATATTGGGCTTTAGTAAACGTCAAAGCCTAAGAACCCTGCTGTTCCCATACTGCTGGAATACTTTGATCGGAATTCTGCCGGCTTTTATTCTAGCAGGAATCTGTACCGGAGGGAACAATATCGTTTCTTCTATCGCTTTCATCCTCTTTTATTTTTTGGGCTATTTTATGATCAATATCGGATGGATATCAGGGCTTTATTATATCCACTTTTGCAGGGGGAAGCAATAAATGTTTAGAAGGAAAAAGCATATGGTCCCTGTTATTGGGATTATCTTAACCGGAATATTTTTGTTTTGTAATTTTGTTATAGTCAGTCTTGTGCAGTCGCTGCATACAATTAATTTATTTGAAACAAGAAGTATCAGTGAAAACCGATACACTCTAAGTGACAATTATCGTGGTATACCCGAGCAAGAGCTTATGAACGATATCTATAAAATTAATTCACTTAAGGAACTGTATTATGGTCTGGAGAGCTGGGATAGAGGAGAGTATTTTTTGTTCTCATCTCCGGGGCTGCTAATGAAGGTCATCAATAAATCAAGCGTTACGCAAATGAGATACGGGTATGAAGAAGGAATGTTGTTTGATGAAAACGACATCGATGAAAAGAACCTTGTTTCAGTAAAGCAAATTTCGCTGAATAAAGCAGTCTGTGAATATTATGATTTGTTCATATCAGATGGGCAGAAATTTACAGATAGTAATTATATCTACAATGAAAAATATATTCCGGCTCTGCTTGGAGCAGAGTATACAGCATTGTATCAGGTAGGGGATATTATTCCCGCTGAATTTTATGCAACAGAGATTCCAATTATGGTTGTCGGAATCCTAGGTACAGGGGAATATATCATTCATAACGATAAAATTGTAACACTAGACAGATATGTCGTTACCGCAGCTCAGCAATTTCCACTCCCCCCGCCTACTCATGAGGATTTCTTTTTACAAGCTGCAGTTTCTCTTGATAACATCAATGGTCAAATGCAGCTTTATGAAGGAGTAGGATTACGCGAGCTTGTAATGTTTTTAGAGTCCTATCAACATAAATACGGGTTTGAAATGATAGACTTGCTGGAAGTGCCAAGCCATGCAATAAATGTTTTGAGAGCGCTAAATAATCGTAACCTGCCTATTTTCGTGGTCTTAACTGTAATCTTAATTGTGTATGTGATCATTGCGATACATTTCACAATGAAATCAATTATTGAAAAAAACAAGAAATACTATGCTGTTACTATATTGTGCGGCAAAGGGCTAGGCTGTTTAGTCTTTGACATCTTCTTACAATTGTTTACATTGTTTTTGCTTGCTCATTGCTTAGCGGCATTATTAACTTGTTTTTTTACTAACCGCCAAATTGAATACAACAATATTTGGGTAATAGTTAGTTTCTTGGTGTTTATCAGCATTTATACCCTTTGGATGCACATCAAAAAAATGCCTGTCTGGGAAATTATCAGTACAAAAGGCTGAGGTAAGGAGAAAAAATGATAAACCTGATTAACATAAGTAAATCATATCAACCGCAATCCGAAAAACCTGTTGAGGTATTTGAAGACTTTAATATGGCGGTAAGCAAAGGCGAAATGGTAGCCATCACAGGGAGAAGCGGTTCTGGGAAATCCACACTGCTTGCCATCATAGCCGGTTTAATGCCAATTGATAAGGGAAATTATTATTTTTGTGAAGAACTCATCTCCATAAAACATGCTTGTGAAAGCAACCGGTTTCGCCGAAATAATTTGGGTGTCGTTGTACAAAACTTTGCTTTAATTGATGATATGAATGTAATAAACAACATTACGCTGGCCTTATCGGGAACACGCGGATCCAAAAGAGACAAGACACAAAAAGCAATGTATATCCTTGAACGGTTGGATCTGCTAAGCGAAGCTAAAAAATACCCGCAAGAGTTATCGGGCGGACAGTGTCAGAGAGTGGCACTTGCGCGGGCTATTGTCTCTTCTCCGCGCTTGCTTATTGCTGACGAACCAACCGGTTGCTTAGATGTGGATGCCGAAGAAAATGTTATGAATCTCTTAAAGGAATTAAACCAGAGCGGCATGACAATCTTGATTGCGACGCACAACCCGTATATCGCCCAAAAATGCCATCGTATCGTTCACATCCAAAAGAAGGGGTAAGTTCTGCGAACGGTTAATTCCTCTTATCCAAACAGCCATTCAATCGGCAAAACTGGCAACACAGGCTGGTCTAGCGGTGCGCATCTGCATTTTGAGGTCCGTAAAGACGGAAACCTACAAGACCCTTTTGCGTATGTTATATTCCCTAAAATCGGATGGAGTCATTGTTAAAAAACCGATTAATGGTTCGATATTTTGTGGAGCTGCATTTGTATGCAGCCCCACAAATCAGAGAGTAATATAGTGATAAGGGGAGGGCAAAACCAATGAAGAAAGCACACCTTGTTTTATTTATCATTATGCTTCTTTTAATCATAACCGCATGCTCAAATCCAATAAGTCAAACTAATTCCTCAGATACATCTTCCCGGAGTACAAATAATCAGGTGGCTACCGAATTGGTTGATAGTCTGTTTATACGTAGTTGTATTAAAGACATCAGCTTAAATGGCGAATCGGTTTCCATTCTCACAAATTTGGGGAAAGCGTATTTGTGGGGCAAAAACGAAAATGGCACGATTGGCAATGGAACCACTCAGGACGTTGCTACACCCTATCTTATACAGATAGATGCAACCATTTCGCAGATATCTGCTTCAGAATATAACTCTATCGCATTGACCGATATAGGGGAGTTATATGCATGGGGCAGTAACGAATATGGGGAGTTTGGCAATGGTACGTATGAAGGATCCTTAGTTCCTAAAAAACTTAAACTTAACTTTTCGGTCAGCAAGATCGAAACAAATGACCATATAACCATTCTTCTTACAACCGATGGCGACGTCTATTGGTCCGGATGGAATTTTGATGTACGGGCTTTTGAGCTTGATGAGCCTGATCTCGCCCGATATTCTAATCCGTCCTTTACAAAAGTCGATCTGCCTGCCAAGATTGTGGATATCTCTGTTTCAAGCAACGGCGTAGCGCTACTTGCCGAACATGAAGTATATTATCACGGGCGTATGAATTCCGATCTCGAAAAAACTAATCAAGACGATTCATTTGTGAAGGTTGAGTTCCCCGTAAAAATAATTAAAGCGAAAACATCAGACGGTTGCCTAATTGCTTTGGGAATTGACCAAAAATTGTACGGCTTTGGGCGCAGTGTCCAAAATTTTGTTGGTCCCAATTTCAATGCGGCATTAAAGAACCCTTCTCCCATCCAAGGGTATGAGAACATTACAGATTTTTCTTTGGGAAACAACTGCCTGCTAGCAATTACCGATAAAGGTACCATCTTGGGCGCAGGGTATAACATCTTCAACCAAATTACCGCTACGCAGGCCGAACCCGCAGATAGCGAGTATATCTTTGAGCCGTTTGAGATTATTCTTGACGATAAGGTAACAAAAGTTTTCTGCGGTTATGTGTCAAGCGCCGCCATCACAGAATCGGGCGATTGCTATCTTTGGGGTGCCAACTATTACAACCAGCTTTTAAATCATAACACAAATACGCCCTATACTAAGGGCACACCGGTACGGATTACGACCGGATAGCTCTTACCCAAACAGCCACTCAATCGCAAACCCGATAATCGGGATGGTGACAAGCGAAAACAGGGTGGAAAGCACGATGCCCTTCGAGCACATCAGCGGGTCACAGTTGTATTGTTCGCCGAAGATGGCGGTGGTGGTTGCGGCGGGCATCGCAAGCATGATGGCGATAACCGTCGCAAGCTCGGTGCTCACACCCGCAAGCTTAAGTACTAAGATCCCCACAGCGGGCATCAAAATAAGGCGCAGAAACGACATGATATACAACGGCGTATCGGTAAACAGCTCGCGCAGGTTAATCTGTGCGAGCATCGAACCGATGACCAGCATGCTTAAGGGGGTACACAAGCCGCCCAGCACCGAGAGCGTCTCCTGTACCGGCACCGGCAGCTTAATGCGCAGAACAAACAGCAGCACCATAAGAATAGCGGAAAGCACGTTGGGGTCGCGCAAAAGCTTTAACGGGTTCTGCATCTTGGTGCGCGCCATCATGCTGGTGCCATAGGTAAAGATGCACAATTGAAACACAATGTTAAAGAACACCGCGTAAAACACGCCGGTTTCGGGTAAAAAGATGCTGATGATGGGATAACCCAAAAATCCGACATTCGCAAATACCGTAAGGCTTACAAACACACGTTTTCGGTCACCGTCAAGCTTTATCGCCCGCGCAATCAGGTGAGAAAACGGGATACCAAGCAGATAGTATACTACCGCACACCCAAACACAATAAGGATGTTGTTCATGCGGTCTTGGCTATACGAAACATTTGCCGATGAAAGCACCAGTGCCGGCATGGCAATGACAAGCACAATGCGCGAAAGCCCCATCTGCAAATGCGCGTCTAAAATCTCCTTCCTGCGTGCTGCATACCCTACGGCAATCAGCGCGAAGATGACAAAAAGCTTACCTAAAACCGAAAGCATCATACCTAAAAACCCGCCTTAAACAAATTCCGTCTGTTACCCATACATGCGTTTTGCACAGGCTACCGCGATACACTGTCGGGTGAAAACCCGTTTGGCAGCAGCTGTCCGAGTGTTTGCACCGTAAACTCATCCGCGGTGCGTGCCGTAATAATGCGAAAATTCTCTGCGTCACAGAACTCCGCCATTACTTGCCGGCATACGCCGCAGGGGTAAAAGTAGGTGTACTCACTTGGTTGCGCATCCTTGTGCGCACCCGCGACCGCGATGGCCGCAAACGCACGCGCACCGTCTGATATTGCCTTAAAAAATGCGGTGCGCTCGGCACAGTTTGTGGGCGAGTACGCCGCGTTTTCGATGTTGCAGCCGTGGTAAACACGCCCGTCCGCCGTAAGCAGCGCCGCGCCTACCATGTAGCCCGAATAGGGCGCGTAGGCGCGTGTGCGCGCAACAAACGCCTCTTTTACCAATGCCTTGTCGTCCATCTTAACATCTCCCCTTTATCGCATAAGCCGGTTGTTCTGTCCGGTGATGGTGTCATATGGTTACTTCTTAGCGGATGCCCGTAATTCGTCCGCAAGCGAGGCCCCGTCAATCTGCGCAGATACCCCAAGCAATACCGCCGCGGTCTTGCCGATATCGGCAAAGGTGGGGCGGGTGCCAAGGTTTACGCCTGCCTGAATCTGTTTGCCGTACACAAGCCACGGGGTATACTCGCGGGAATGGTCGGTGCTTGCGGTGGACGGGTCACAGCCGTGGTCCGCGGTAATCATCAAAACATCGCCGTCACGCATCTGCGCCATCAGCGTGCCAATCTGCTCATCCGCACGGCAAAGCGCCTCGGTGTAACCCGCAATATCATTGCGGTGACCGTATACCATATCAAACTCCACAAGGTTCACAAAGCACAGGCCGCGAAAGTCCCGCTCTGCAAGCGCCAACGTCTTTTGCATGCCGTCATCGTTTGAGACGGTGCGTATCGTTTCGGTAACACCCTTGCCCGCAAAGATGTCATAGATCTTTCCCACCGCAATGCTGTCAAGGCCCGCATTTACCAGTGCATCCATAAAGGTTGCACGAGGCGGTACGAGCGAGAAGTCGTGGCGGTTTACGGTGCGCTTATAGTCAGGGTAATCCCCCACAAACGGGCGGGCAATTACCCTGCCGACACCGTGCTCACCGGTTAAGATGCTGCGCGCAATCTCGCAGTAGCGGTACAACTGCTCGGGCGGCACAATCTCCTCGTGCGCCGCAATCTGAAAGACGCTGTCCGCCGAGGTGTATACAATGAGCGCACCCGTTTCTGTATGCTCTTTGCCGTACTCAAGAATAACCTGTGTGCCGGAATACGGTTTGTTGCATAGTGTGCCGCGGCCTGTCTGCCGCTCAAATTCGCCGATGATCTCGGGCGGGAATCCGTTTGGGTATACCGGCATGGGAGCGTGCGAGATAATCCCCGCAATCTCCCAATGGCCGATGGTGGTATCCTTCCCTTTTGACGCTTCCCGCATCCGCGCATACGCACCGGCAGGTGTCGCGACCGGCTCTCCGCAACCGATGCCGTCAATGTTAAACATCCCGATACTGCGCATGTTGGGGATGTGCAGCTTACCCGTCTGCCAGCACGCGCGCAGGGTATGGCTGCCCACGTCGCCGTACTGTGCCGCGTCGGGCGCTTCGCCAATGCCGACACTGTCAAGCACAATTAAAAATATCCGATTTATCTCGCTGTGCATCGCCGTAACCATTCCTTTCCGGTGCAAGCACCGCCTGTCTGTCTCTATTTTAGGTCATCCTGTTTCACGGAAAACCTGCGGTTTTCCCAATGCGAAATTTTGTTTCGCTATATGCCAACCCTGTACAACACGGAAAACCGTAGGTTTTCCAAATGCGAAACAAAGTTTCGCTATGTCACCTCATCAGTCAGCCTGCGGCTGCCAGTCTTCCCAACGTCAAGCAAAGCTTGACGCTTCGGGGAAGCCCTACAAGCCTTCTCCTGTTAGGAGAAGGTGGCGCGAAGCGCCGGATGAGGTCATTAACCCTTCTCTCAAAGGAGAATCTATCCGCAGAAAACCGAAGGTTTTTAGAATGCCAACCGAAGGTTGGCTATATGCCAAGCGTTAGCTTGGCTATGTCCTCGACGCCCCGCGTAAAGCCTTCCAAACGCAGAGCTTTGCTTGCCGTTTCGGAGAAGCCATACAAGCCTTCTCCTGTTAGGAGAAGGTGGCATAGTGAATCTTTGATTCACTATGGCGGATGAGGTCAAATGCCAAGTTAATACCGCACGTGTGGCGGATAACCACCCCTTTATGTGTCTTATGAAGAAAGGTTTCGCCTTCGGGCGACTTCCTTTTGTTGTTCGACAAAAGGAAGGAAAAACGAATCAGGGGTACCCCCTGAACCCCGCGCGACAAGCAGACGACAGGCCTTGCACCCTAATCCGCTATCCTCGGCACACTCCGCTTATCTCCCGGAGCCAAGGGGGAAAAGAGGCTCCGGTCGGCGCGTCGTGCGCAAAACGCGTTGCGTTTTGTTCCCTCGGCTGTTCTCTTGTTAGGTTGCGATTAAGTCGCCTGCTTGCCGCGTACCGTATACGCAAACGTTCCGCACAATTTTAATTTCACCTACATAACCAGCCACTCCGCGTAAAGCCTTCTCCTGTTAGGAGAAGGTTGCGCGTAGCGCCGGATGAGGTAATTAAGCCTTCTTCATTTCTCCAGCTAAATCGGAAAGTCACAGGTTTTTCCAAATGCGAAACTTTGTTTCGCTATATGCGAGTCTCCGATTCGCTATGCTTACCGCAGGTTGGCTATGCTATAAGCAGCTTGCCATTGTTGTTTATGCAAGGGAGAGTGCTACCTTCATCATATTGGTAAACGAGTTCTGGCGTTCCTCGGCGCTCATGGCCTCGCCCGTGCGCACGTTATCCGATATGGTGAGCAGACAGAGCGCGTTTTTACCCGCACGCGCCGCGTTCATATACAATGCGGCGGCCTCCATCTCCACGGCGAGCACACCCATCCTGCGCCACTGTCCGACAGCGGCGGCATCATCGCTGTAAAACGTATCACTGGAAAGGATGTTACCTACCCTGCAGTGTATACCAAGCTCTTTGGCACAATCCACCGCTTTGGTCAGCAGCTCATAGCTTGCAATGGGGGCAAACGCACCCGGCAGCCCATACTGGTGCGCGTAATTTGAGTTGGTGCACGCACCCATGGCAACCACAAGCTCACCGAGCGCCATATCCTCCAAAAACGCGCCCGCCGAACCGATGCGGATGATGTTCTCCACACCGTAAAAATTATATAATTCATACGAATAGATGCCCATCGACGGCATACCCATACCGCTGCCCTGCACCGAAACAAGCCTGCCTTCGTATTCTCCCGTAAAGCCGTACATCCCGCGTACGCTGTTGTACCGCACCGGATTTTTCAAAAAAGTCTCGGCGACCACCTGTGCGCGCAGGGGATCACCCGGCATCAGCACAGTCTTTGCAATCTCTCCCGGCTTCGCACCGATATGCGGTGTTGGCGTGTTGTTTGACACTTATTTGCACTCTCCTTTTGGTTTTATTGCTTTGCTTGCTATTTAAATAATCTGTTGAATACAACATGATATATTCTGCCCATTTAATTTTGCCGCCGCAAACGCAAACCCACAGGCTTTCCAAATTCCAGCCTTGCACAACACCGAAAACCGCAGGTTTTTAGAATGCGAAACTTGTTTCGCTATATGCCAACCGTAGGCTGGCTATGCGCCGAGATGAGGTCATTAACCTTTCCCCTCAAGGGGAAGCCATTCACGGAAAACCGCAGGCTTTCCCAATGCGAAACCTTGTTTCGCTATATGCCAAGCGTTAGCTTGGCTATGCGCCCCGTTAATACCAAACGCGTGGCAGATAACCACACCTTTGTGTGTATTATAAAAGAAGGTTTCGCCTGCGGGCGACTTCCTTTTGTTGAATGCGTAGGGGCGCGCATTGCGCGTCCGAATTGGACCTCATTGCCCATCGTAGGGGGCGGCATCCTTGACGCCCCGCGTAAAGCCTCCCCAACATCAAGCAAAGCTTGCCGCTTCGGGGAATCCATTTGCGGAAAACCGCACGTTTTCCCAATGCGAAACCTTGTTTCGCTATATGCCAAGCGTTAGCTTGGCTATGTCCTCGACGCCCCGCATAAAGCCTTCCCAACGCAGATTTTCTAAATGTTTCGCCTTCGGGCGACCTACTTTTGTGTTTCAACAAAAGTAGGCAAAAATGAATCAAGTGGCTTCGCCCCTTGAAAACCCCAACCGCAGCACGGGCGAACTACACCTCGCAATTTCTATTCAC
>JAEZTV010000017.1 GCA_023421245.1 Bacillota bacterium
GAGTGAAAAAGCGCCCGAAAATTAAGGTGGAAAAATTATTTATTTTTTTGCTCCTTATTCGTGTGCTCTCTCGCTGTTTTTAGTGATTTTATAATGAACGCGGGAAGCGTTACCCCGCAGGCATACATCGTTACAATGAAAAGATGCCGAGATTTAATAACACAACCGATAACCGAAAGAAAAGGGGAACTTACAAAACCATTGCAATAAAACACTAAAATATCTGCACTAATAATTGTAAGGGGTTCATAATGATGGATGACAATAGAAATTAAGAAAGAAGTGTTTTGCATGAAACGGTATTGTTGCGGATTGCTGAGTATGTTGCTCTGCATTGCCTTTCTGCTTACGGCGTGCGGGGCGGCGCAGCAGGGAAGTGGGGCAGAAAGCCAATTATCACAGGGGCTGGAGGAATCTGTGGGCGAGGTTGCGCCTGAGCATGATACGGCGCTAAAGGCTGAAAACATTGACTTAAGCAATATGGACGACGTTACCGCGGCGTTTCTCGCACCGCTGAATAACGACTGCCTGTATTACGCATGGGAGGACGCATCGGGTATATGGGCGAGGCACCTGATCGATATTTGTTCCAGGAACAATCTGCTGAATCTGCCCATAGATAACCCGATAAAATGGCACGACATTCCGGAACAGGAGGTTGTGACCGCCCTGCAAAGACATTTTGATTTTACTCCCGAGCATTTAAGAAGTGATTTGATGTATAACAAAGAAAAACAGACGTATTATATCGATCGGATAGAGGAGAAAGAACCGGTCTTCCGCGCCATCTCCGCGACACAGGACGGCAGCCGGATTGAAATCGAAGTTGGGCTGACGGTACCCGATGCCGGAGAGATTGAAGATAAGCAGTCCACGTTGCTTGCCCAGTACGCGGCGATAAATTATAAGCCGTATGGGCAGGACCGCCTGATTTTCCCCAGCGGAACGCTGACGGTGGAAGTGACCAAAGACAACACGGTGCGGTTTCTTTCGTACCGGTTCAACGAGCGGTTCCAAACCGAAACGGAGAAGCGAGCACAGTACCGAAAATATGCGGAGGCATTTGATTATCAGATAGGCAGAGAGTCTTGGAGCGACCCAAAACAGATTGAACCCGACGCTTTCGTGGTTTACTATATCTATCTGTGCGGGAGGGGCGAGGTGGAAATACCCGTGGATGTTCCGATTGAAGAAGAATACGGCAACCCATATATGCCGCAGGAGGACTTAGAAAAGGCGGTCATGAGCCATTTTGACGTAACGCCCGAGCACATCAGAAAATCCGAGTATTACGATAAAGAGAAGGGTTTTTATTGGACGGGGGGTATTGGTAGCCTCGTGGATACGGAGATTGTCGGCGCAAGGTGGGAGGGCAAACACCTGACCTTGACGATGAAAAGCTGCATTATCAGCTCGGAAGCAATCCTGCGCTGGGATAAAGAGGTCGTGCTTGAGGTGGACGGGGAGAATTATAAGTATATCTCTTATACCACCGAACAGGTTGAAGGTGAGTAAAAAAGAATGAAAGGCTCCTAATATTGAATTTAGGCAGAAATTAAGAAAGAAGTGTTTTGTATGAAACGAGGTTCATGGTCTTACGCGATACTAAGTATTCTGCTCTGCGCGGCGTTGTTGTTTTCGGCATGTGGTACGGAGGCGGCGCAGCAGGGAAGCAGTGCGGATAGCCCATCATCGCAAGGGCTGGAGGACTCCTCGGGCGAGGCAGAGCCAAAGCATGATACGGCGATAAAAGCAGAGAACATAGACTTGAATAATATGGACGACGTTAGCGCAGCGTTTGTCGACCCGCTGGCTAATAATTGCCTGCTCTATTCATGGAACAGTGCGTCTGAAATTAGGGCGGATCATTTAATAGCTATCTGCGCGAAAAATAATTTTTTAGAACTCCCGCGGGATGTGGAGGGAGTGTATCTTCCGGAATATGTCAACGCACCGGCAGATGAGGTGGAAAAAGCGCTGCAAAAGAATTTTGATGTGAGAAGCGAATATCTGAAAACATCGAAATGGTACGATGCCGATACACAAACTTATGTTTTAATTATCGGAGGGGGAGGCGCTCATTTTAGGGCAATGTCGGCAGAGAATACAAAAGAGGGAATCATGATACAAATAGGTCTGGCGGCATATGATGATAATGAAGAAGACATGGCAGCACGTAAAAAGGCGATGCCATATCAGCCGCTGACCGACGAGCCGTATAGGGGGGGATGGGTGATCTTTCCCAGCGGCACGATGACCGTAGAACTCACCGATGAAAATATCATCAGATATATTTCATATGAACTAAACGAATCATTTCAGTGGAATTGAATAGCCTGAAAAAACTAAGAAAGAGGTGTTTGGTATGAAACGGTGTTCATGGTTTTACGGAATACTGAGTATGGTACTCTGCGCGGCGTTGTTGTTTTCGGCGTGCGGGGTGGCGGCGGCGCAGCAGGGAAGCGAGGCGGGCAGCTTGGCACCACAAAGCGATGAAATGGATTCGTCAGAGACCCTGAAGATTTCATCTGAAGAAAGGCAAGTATATCTGCAAAGCCTTAACATCGATTCCGCGCCCGTTGATTTGAGCGACTTAAAGGCAGTAACAGCGGTATATGTCTCGCCGCTTCCGAACAAATGCTATTTATATGGATGGGAAAGCCCTTCTGAGATTACAGCAGATAATCTGATTGAGGCATGCGCAAAGAATAACTTTTTGAATTTGCCGCGCGATGATGAGGAGTGCTACCTTCCCGAATCAGCGCATCCCCTTGCGGATGATGTCGAGGCGGCGATACAAAAGCATTTTGATGTAGAGGCCAATTCTTTGAGGAAATCAAAATGGTATGAGAATGAGAACGGGAAAGAACACACTTATAGTTTGGTCAGTGGTTTTGGCGGAGGTTGGGGAGCAGTTGCCGTTTCGGCGGAACAGATGGGTAATCAAATTAAAATCGGGATAGCAATTGAGAAAGGGGAAGATGAGAGTATAACGCCGGTGGGAACCATGACGGTGGAACTTACGGAAGATAATGTAGTTCAGTATATATCTTATGAGTATACCAACTTTTCATTTTCTTTTTAAGGATAGACGGTTGTAAGATAAGTATGCGTCACCCAGGTGCATATCTTTAATGTGCTGCCCGGGTGACGCAGTTGACTATTATTAAGCGGGTTTAACACCGCTGGAAATAGAAGAGTATTTGCTGTAAAGAGTACTCCAAGTCCAGGTGCGGTAACTGATTTGGTCAGCACCAGACCAGTTGCAATCGTAAATCGTAATACCTGTGCTTGATTTTCCTGCTACAATAATGCCATGTTTGCCTAGGTTATTCACCCGGTTAAAAGTAATCCTTGATCCAGTGGGAATGCTAGTAAAGGCAGTTTTTACCGAGTCAGCGTTTGCAAACGAAGTGTAGTTGATGGAATCCCCCGCGCCATAAGTAGCGTCCAATACCATACGTGCAAAACCGATACATTCCCAGTATTCTGCACTGCCAACAACGTATGGTCCATACCATAAAGCTCCCGAAGGCAAATCCGAAAGCGGGTATGTCCCGTTCCAAGTAGCAGGGGTAATCTTTGTGTTTCCGACTGTTGCCATAATAAAAGCCTCCTAAAAATTTATTGAAGAAAATTCCCTGTAATTACTCCTTACACCTTCTGTAGCAGGTGAACAAATAATCTGTGGGAGTTCCTTTCAATATATAAAGAGCGAAAAGGTGCCCAAAAATTAAGGCGGGCAGAAAATATTTTTTCTGCCCGCCAACATAACAAAGCCCGTCCGTCTGCGGCGGGCTTTGCGTATGCCCGAAAAGCTGTAAGCCGAAAATTCAGCGGTTGCGCATTGGAAGTAACAGGGGTATAATATATAGGTTAAGGGCAAGGCGCAAACAACAGTTTAAGGGGGACTACCCTCAAAGCTTGGATGCTGATTTTTTGCAAAAACTAATCTGATAGAGACAACAACGCATAAGAAAGGTCACGAGTACATTTTGAAGCAATACGAAATCTGGGATATGCACGGGCATATCTTTCCACCGAAGATTGCCGAAAAGGCGGCGGAGGCCATCGGCGAGTTTTATGAGATTCCGATGCGCTATGTAGGGGACAGCGAGCGCATGATACAAAGCGGCGCACGCATCGGGGTAACGCGGCAGCTGGTGTGCTCAAGTGCTACCGTCCCCGCACAGGTGCAGTCGATCAATGACTTTATTGCCGCTGAGTGCAAAGCGCACCCGCAGTTTATCGGGTTTGGCGCGCTGCATCCCGATATGGAGGGAGCTGAAGCCGAGATTATACGCATCAAGTCGATGGGGCTTGCGGGGGTTAAGCTGCATTCGGATTTTCAGAAATTTGCAATCGACAGCCCGCGTGCCATCTCTCTGTACTGCCTTGTGGGTAAGCACGGGCTGCCCATCTTGTTTCACACCGGAGACAACCGCTACGATTATTCCTCGCCGCGCCGCCTTGCAAGCGCAATGGACAAGGTTCCGAACCTTGTTGCGATTGCCGCGCATTTCGGCGGCTACAGCGAATGGAATATTGTTCCCGAATACCTAAACCGCGCAAACGTGTGGTTTGATACCTGCAGCACCCTTGCGCTGATGGACGCGCGTAAGGCTGTGGAGATGATTCGCACCCTTGGCAGCGACCGCTTCTTTTTTGGCGTGGATTTCCCGATGTGGGATCACAAGGAGGAGTTAGAACGGTTTCTTGCATTGCCGCTGACCGAGCAGGAGCGCGAGCATATCTTGAGCGGCAACGCAAAGCGGTTTTTTGCGTCTCTTGAGATTGCGGTGGACTAGGATAGGGGTGCGGGAGAATGCGGCGCAGGGTGTAATTACAGGGAAGTGTATTTGCCGCGTGGCCGTTTGGCAGAAAGTATGAATATGTTTGATAAATTTTTTATTCTTTGTTTACAAAAGGAAGATAATTGTCTGATATGATTATGTCGTTAAAGTCCTGACATACGGGGTGTTTATGCCCTAAAGCAAGGACGTTTGATACGAAAACAGCAAATTTCGGCACAAGATGCAAAATGAAGTCTACTTGAAAGGATAGGAAAAGGCTATCGTTTCAACCTGCTGCGGAGCAGTGGGACGGTTGTTCAGAGTCTATATGTCTGTGGCGAATGCGCAGACGGCAAGGTTTTCTTGCCGGGCAGTCGGGGCACAAGGCCTATTGCCCGATTGGTTCGGGTGCAGGTACCATCCGTGCTGCGAAAACCGGTTTTGTGCATAAGCGAAGGACACTTTAAAAACGGCTTGCTTCCCCACGACAGAGGAGGAGAGCGCCGCAAGAAAGGACAAGGAGCTTACCATGATTGAGGTAAAAGGCCTCACCAAACGCTACGGAAGCAAATGTGCGGTTGACAACATCAGCTTCAAGGTAGAAAAGGGTGAGATACTGGGTTTCCTCGGCCCCAACGGAGCGGGTAAAAGTACTACCATGAACATCCTCACGGGATATCTTTCCGGTACAGAGGGCTCGGCTTTAATTGGCGAGTATGATATACTGGAAAACCCGATTGAGGCAAAAAGACAGATTGGATATCTGCCGGAGCAGCCCCCCTTGTACATGGATATGACCGTAAAGGATTACCTTTCGTTCATGTTTGACCTGAAGAAGATTGAGCTTCCCAAAACCGCGCACATCAAAGAGGTGTGCGAGCATGTGAAGATTACCGATGTGTACAACCGTATCATTAAAAACCTTTCTAAGGGCTATAAGCAGCGCGTCGGTCTTGCACAGGCTTTGCTTGGCAACCCCGATGTACTGATTCTTGACGAGCCAACCGTGGGCCTTGACCCCAAACAGATTATCGAGATCCGCAACCTGATTAAGAGCCTTGGCAAAAAACATACAATTATCCTGTCTTCGCATATCTTGCCCGAGGTACAGGCAACCTGCGAGCGTGTAATTGTTATTAGCAAAGGCAGGATTGTCGCGGATGATACGCCGGACAACCTTTCGCACGCACTTAGCACCGACCACAACTTTATCGCACGCATAGAAGGGCCCGAGGGTGAGGTAACAAAGCTTATTTCCACCATCCCGGGCATGGTGAAGGTAACGTGCATGGGCGCGCGGGAGAAAAATGCGTTTGATTATACCCTTGAGGCAGAGGAAGGCGTGGATATTCGCCGCGAGTTGTTCCGCCGCCTGGCGGACCGCAGTTGGCCGATTCTTGGGCTTAAGAGCACCGAGATGTCGCTGGAGGATATCTTCCTGCAGCTTACAAAGGACGACGCCTCGGCATCCGGCAACAATGACGGAGGTGAACAGTAATGCTGGCAATACTAAGACGCGAGCTAAAGGCATACTTTGCTTCGCCCATCGGCTATATCTTTTTGGCAGTGTTCGGCGTGTTTGCGGGCCTGTTCTTCTTTGCGGCCTGCCTAACCACACAAACCGCGAATATTGCGGCGGTATTCTCATCGATGTTTACCATCGTGTTGTTCTTAATTCCCATCCTTACCATGCGCCTGCTGAGTGAGGACCGCAAGCAAAAGACCGATCAGGCACTGTTAACCGCGCCCATCAATCTGCTGGGGCTTGTAATGGGTAAGTTTCTTGCAGCCGTTATTCTGTTTGCGATTGCGCTTTCGGTTACATTTGTGATGATGCTCGTGCTGGCCGCATTTGGCAATGCGGAATGGCCGGTGTTTTTTGCTAATTTCTTTGGCATGCTGTTTATGGGCGCCGCACTCATTGCGGTAGGCTTATTTATCTCGTCACTGACCGAGAACCAGGTGATTGCTGCGGTAGCAAGCTTTGCGGTAATGCTTAGCCTGTGGCTGCTTGACGGCATCGCGTCTATGGTATCAAACCCGATTTTGCAAACGGTATTTGCAAGCATTTCATTTGCGCGGCGCTACGATGAATTTACCATGGGGTTGTTTGATGTATCGAACGTGCTGTTTTTTGTAAGCGTAATTGCGGTATTTGTGTTCTTTACCATTCGGGTATTTGAGAAGAGGAGGTGGAGCTGATGAAGCGTCCAAATATTAAGGCCGTCTTCCAAAACCGCCGGTTTAAATACGGCAGCTTTGCAACGCTCATATCGGTAGGCTTTGTTGCGATTGTTATTATTCTAAATATTATTGCATCCGTTTTAGTTGAGCGTTATCCGCTGACCATTGATATGACCTCCGAGCAGGTGTTCGGCTTATCGAACACCACCATCGACTTCTTAAAAGAGCTGGATGAAGATGTTGAGATTAAGGTGCTTGCAAACAAAGAGGATTACCTAAACGCAAGCGAGTATTATGCGCAGGCCATTACGGTGCTCGACAGCTACCAGAAATACTCCGACCGTATTAAGATCGAGTACATTGATGTGATTAAAAACCCCGGTATTGTTTCAAAATATCCCGATCTGCAGCTTTCGTCCGGTAACATCTTGATTACAACCGATAAGCGGTCGAAAAAACTGCTCGATACCGATTTGTTTAATACCGAGATGAATTATGACTACTATCAGGAGGTTATCACCTCCTCGAAGGCAGAACAGGTGGTAAGCTCTGCGATAGAGTATGTAACCGCAGAAAACACCGTACTCGTGAGCCTGATTACCGGTCACGACGAGGTGGTAAGCACCGGCCTTGCCGGCATTCTGTCGCTGAACAACTACGAGACGGTGACGCAGAAGATATTAAGCGAGGATATTAACCCCGAGGCACAGTTTGTGGTGATTAACGCGCCCAAGCGCGATTACACCACCGATGAGATTAAACGGCTGGACACCTTTCTTGACAACAACAGCAACTACGGCAAAACCTTGCTGTACTTTGCCGACAGCGAACAAACGGAGCTGCCCAACCTGCAAGCGTTTTTAGAGGAATGGGGCATAGGCATAGGCAATGCCATTGTGTATGAGACCGACAACAACAAGCTGGGTTCGGCACAGAACTTCTTCTTTACGTTTTCGGATATAAAAAGCACGGATTACACATCGGCAATATCCGGCCGCGGCTTAAATGTATTTATGCCGTACGGCAGACCGCTGACCGCGCTGTATGAGACAAAAAACAGCAACACGGTTACAACGCTGCTGGGGTATTCCGAAACAAGCTACCTGTATCCGCTGGATGCGCCCGAAGGGTATACCCCGAGTGAAAACGACGAGAAGGGCCCGTTTGGTGCGCTGGTTCGCAGCCAAAAGCTGCGCTATGACGGCACAACCCCCCTTACCTCCAACGTATTTGTGTTTTCATCCTCGGCTATAGTGGATGAGAGCATTACCTCAAGCACCGTGATGGGCAACGCCGAGTATATCACAGAGATGTTTAACACCATCGGCGAAAAAGAAACCAGCCTAAGCATCGTATCCAAAACCATCGGTGCCAAACAAATTAACATTACGGCGGCGCAGATTATTGTGCTGGGATTGGTATTTATCATCCTGCTGCCGCTTGCCATACTTTCTGTTGGCATCGTAGTATGGATTAAGAGGAGAAATAAGTAACATGAGCGGTAATGGCAAGAAAAAAATGAACAAACGCATGGTGACACTTCTGATAGGGCTTGCGGCCATCCTGCTTTTGTGCGGAGCGCTTGTATTGTTACTGCAAAATGACGGCGGGGAAGATGCCTCCTCCATCCCAGACAGCTCCGACGCGAAATACCTGGTAACCGATAAGAGCGCAGAGGACGTAAAGAGCATCGTTGTCACCAACCCAACCGGTACCTATACCGTCGCAAAGCGCGGCGAGGACTATGTGGTGGAATCCTATCTTGCCGAAAACGGTGAGACGGTAAGCGTACCGGGTGACGTTTTATTTGCAAGCACCGCAATCGAGTCGTTCGCCGATTCGATATTTACCGCCACCATCACCGAAACGCTTGAGGGAGCCGCGGACAACCTTGCGCTGTACGGCTTGCAAAACCCGCAGATTTCGGTTGCGGTCAGTTATACGGACGGCACAGGCTTTGCCTTTGACATCGGAAGTGAGGCGCCCGATGCCACCAGCTACTACGTTTACAACCCCGCGGCCAAAGAGGTGGGGCTGATTGCAAAGAGCAGCCTTTCCCGTGCCGGCAATGCAAAGGAAACGTATGTTGAGAAAACACTCGTCCCCACACCAGGAGAGGATGAGGTGTATGCGGATACCGTAGTGCTGGGCGGCAGTGTACGCCCTGAGGAGATTGTGCTTGAAGCCGTATATACGCAGGATGAGGAAACAAACGCTGCAATAATGGGCGGGTACCGCGTAACGGCGCCGAAGAATAAGGACGTGGATGTAAACAATACGGCCTTTTTGGCAGAGGGCCTGTGGGGTGCACAGGCAGCGGCCGCTGTAACGATTGCGCCCACCGAGGAGCAGCTTGCCGAAGCGGGGCTAGCCGAGCCGTACTCGACACTGCACCTGACCTATGCCGGAAAGACGCTGGAGCTTAAGCTTGGCAACAAGAACGCAGACGGAAAGTATTATTGCACGACCACCGAAAACAACGCCATCTTCCTTGTGGGGGCAGATGTTGTACCGTGGGCAGAATACACCGCGTTTAATATGTACTACAAGCTGGTGCAGGTTCCGCATATCGCGACCGTTTCCGCCCTTACGGTGGAGTTTGACGGCAAGGCCTACCGCTTTGACCTGACGCACGGCGAGGAGAGCGAATTGACTGTCAGCTCAGGCGGCAAGGATGTTCCCGATGAAGCGTTTCGCTCCTTCTACCAGCTGATAATCAGCGCAAAGGGCGAGTACGAGGCAGGAGAGATAGCCGAGGGTGCACAAAGCCAGATGAAGTTTACCTATGAGTTTGCAGACCGTCAAACCCCTGACAGCGTTGTAGAATTCTTCCCGCTTACCGACCGGCGCAGTGCAATTGTCGCGGACGGAGACCTGACCTTTGCCGTAAGAAGCCTGTATGTGGATAAGGTAAAGGCATCGATTGATTCGGTTCTCGCGGGCGAGAAGGTTGTTATATCCTGGTAGCGTTAGATAGTGTCTGATTGGGGCGGTGTTTCCATAAGGAAACACCGCCCCGATTGCAAAGGCTTTTTTGGGGTTTTCAAAAACCTCTTGCGTATTGTAAAACCGAAAACATAATGAATTGCATTGCTCCAGTTTTGGAGCTGTTCTGTAGACGGTATACAGCCCCCCAAAAGGGCCGGCGGCTTGCACTGTATGCCCGAGAACGAAATTCCTCCTGCTGTAGGATAACTGCAACAGGAGGTTTTGTTATGGGAATAAAACAGTCCCATGCAGGGAGAGCCGCTGTTGCGGTGCGCGGCACAAAACACGCGGGAGTTACAGCGAAGCAGACGGTGCGGATAAAGTAGATGCGGGCTACAGCCGCATTATTTGCACCACATCATGCAGGGGAAGGCCCTTGATGTGGTGCGGTCTTGTAAAAAGCTGGCTCTCTGTGAAGGTGTACACGAGCAGGTCGCATACGCCTTTTTTGCGCTGAAAGATGCTTTGGCGCACCTTTACAAGCGCAATGTGACAGGGTTTTACCGCCACTGTATGCAGAATGAATCCGCGGGAGTACCGCAGTGTAAGGGTGCCGTGTTCAAACGAAATGCCCGCAGTGAAAAAATCCACCAGTTTGAGTACAAGCATCCAGCCGATGGGGATCCATGCCATCCAGAACACAAAGAATAAGACCTCCCGCCATGCAGGCAGAAGCCGCAACCCAATCGCGTAAGCGGCTGTGAGCGCAAGGGCATACCACAGCAACGGGTAGAGGTAGCGAACCCACGCGCCGCGCACCGGCCCTAAGGTACGCGCATGGGGGCGGATGCCGGGCAGCAGCCCGCCGAGCGTTGCGGCAAGATTGCGGCGTGTCGCGGAGGGAATAAGAACCGAGGCCTCGTTTTTACCTTTTCCGTAGCCGGTGCAGCGGATGAATACCAGATAGATGCGAAGAAGGCGCGTCATAAGACTTTGGCGGATATCAAGATAGAACACCTTATCGGCACTGACGCGGTATGTCCGGCGTGTAATTAGTCCCGAATCAATTGAAAGCAGCGTGCCGGTGCGTGCAATGCGAAAACGGGTAAGACGTAAAAGGTTGCGTACAAACCCGATAAACCATCCCCCCAGAATAACAAGCGCAAGCATGGCGGCAAGCGGCGGAACACCGTATGAGAGGGAGGAGAGCGCCTGCGAAAGCTCGACAAGAATGGTAAGCGCACGCCCTTGCAGCTTTTCGCCGAGAATATCACCCGCCTGCGAAAGAAGGGTTGAGGCAAACACCACGCCCGCAAAGCTGTTGGAGAGAAACGCTGCGAGTGCTGCAATGTGCAGCGAGTGCGGGAACAATACGCGCTGGGTGCGCTTTGACGGTATGCAGGACGCCTGACGCTTGCCAAGGGCGGCCTCGGCATCCGCACGCCGGACAATCAGTTCGAAATCATAACGGCGCGCAGTACCGCCCGCGGTATCCGCCCTCAGGATTACCGCGCGAAACGGGTACAGGAGCAAGCGGTATTCCACCGACATGGCAGAGATATTGCGCATGGGGATAAATACCGCCTGCCGGTAAAACAAACCCTTTTTCAGATAAAGGCCCGTCTCGTCAAACCAAAACGCCACCATCCGCCAACGGATTGCGGCAGCGGCGATGATGAGCATCAGCACGAGGATATCAAACCATGCGGCCTGTGCCCATGCAAGGAGCGTACCCGCGCGCAGCGCAAGAAACAATCCGCGTGCAAACGGGAGGAGGAGCAGATAGAGCGCGCGGGAAAAATAGCCTGCAATCGCAATAGGATGTGGGCGCAGATACGTACGGTTCACAGCGGCAAAACCTGCCTTCCAAAGCAACAGGGAAACCAAGCCGTGCGGATGTGCAGACACAGCCCGCCGGAGGGCCCGATTGCTATATACAAACAGTATTATTTAGGGCAAAACATCTCGTTTTTCATCGATCAGGCCTGGCAGCAGGGCGGTAAGGCAGGTAAGGGCGCAATCATCCAGCCCGTGCAGTGCAAGTGATGCCCCCGCGCTGCGCAGGCGTACCGTATGCAGCCGCAATACGGCATCGAACACCGACCGCTCTACCGAGGAAAACTGCACATTTTTAAGATACAGATAGCGTTGTGAGCGCCCCAGTACACCGCTTGTTACCATGACATACTCCTGTGTGACGGTATACCGTATGCTGCGCAGGCGCGCGGGAAGATACCACGCAAACAGGATGGAAAACGCGGCGAGCACCGTGGCGGTTGCCGCATGCCACAGAAGCGCGGAGAACAGCGAAAACAAAGACACCGCAAGGCAGAGCACGGTAGAAGCGGCAAACAAAAGCACCCACCATGCATACAGCAGCCGAACGTTCGGCCCAAGCTCCATACGCCTACCCTCCCTAAATCGTAATGGCGGCCATTGCCGGGACACTGCCTTGTGCGCCGCGTTGCTTCGCATGCGGGTAAAAGCCGTAGCTGAAACAGAATATTGTTGGATACAGCACGGTCTGAAAAACGTCCGATACCATAAATATGGCCTTGAAAGAAAGGCTTTGTGTTAAGTGAGCAGGCAGAGCCTTGTGCAACGCCACACGATATGCTGACCTGTTAATGGTTACCTGGGAAATTAAAGACGGGAGTAAATTGAGCTGGTCGCAAGCATTTGCGGTATTTTTGATCTTTTCAAACAGCCTTGCACGCAATCGATAAACAGCGATACCCCGCGCGTGGTACCGCACGGAAGGTTGCTCAGTATAAAAGCATATTCGCGGGCAGGGGGCAACATGCAAGCTTATCGCGCGACTGCATTGTACAGGGAAAAGAGAGCGTTTTATGCGGTGTTATGATGCGCGAAGGCGTTGAATATGAGTGTGATATTACAAATGGTAATATTAAAGCCGCCGGCAGCGGCGGTTGACGATGCTTGGAGTACGGCTTTTGCGGCGCGGTTTTAGGCTTGCGTTCCGGTTGCGTTTTTGGGGCGGATGATTTATAATAATGCCTATGCTGGAGCGTATAATTGATAAAGATGGCTTAAACAAGCCCTTTTTATCAATTCAGGCATTCCTATATTCATAGACGTTATAATAGGAATTACGGACAAGGGGTTGTTAAAAGCCCTTTGCAGCGCTCAAAACATAGTTTTTGAGCGCACGGCTCCTATCAGGGCGATTGACCGACAGCACTTGTTGCCGGAAGGTGTAAGGAATTTAAGCCAAGGTGCCGGAATAGATGTAAACAAGTCCGTTTGAAGCTTGTTAAGCAGCCATACGCAAAATTCCCGGAAGAAGGAGACCGGATGATGAAACGCAGTATTGTTTTATTTATGATGCTGGCATTGCTGCTGGCCTCGTGTGTACCGCCGCAGCCGGATGCCGGCGAGAGCGGATTTATCCTCGTTCCGCCTGCCGAGCAAGAGGAACGGTGGGAGCTTGTGACCCATACGCCGGCCTATTCGCCTGCCTATTACATTCTGTATGATGCGGCGGCGGATGAAAAATCGCGCGAGGTATTGCCCGAGCATTCGCTCTATTTTGAGATTAAAGCAATGCTTGCCGGGCAGCCCGAACAGGAACAAGCGCGGCAGGGCGATTTTCAGATTATCGCGTATGAAGCGGACGGCAGCATCTCGCATACCGCGCATGCTTACCCCGGGCAGGGGGAGTGGTACGAGGACGTGTTTGCGCTGTACAGCACTGCCGCTACCGAGCAGGTTGCGGTTGCGCTTGGCGCTGAACTGCTCAGTGTGTTTTTTGAGACACACAGTGCCGGGATGTATGCGGTGCGGTATGCCCTGCAGCGTACGCTTGCCCAGGATATTTACGACGGCGAACCGCCCGAGGCACCGGGCTTTACGGTGTGGTTTTACACCTACAACGGCTGCTGTTTGGAGCCGTACCTTGTAACGCCGCAGTATACGCTGATAGGAGACCAGCGGTATGCCGATGCAGGGCTGTATGCCGCCGTAAACGCGCTGTACACACACGGGGATTGCGCAGACTGCCTGCACCGCTAAAGACCGAAAAAAGGGACGGGTGCATCCCGTCCCTTTTTTATTTGTCAGCTGCAGAACAGGTGACTGCCAATGCGCTTGATTACAGGGCGGGTACGAATCCATTTGTTCGAGGTCTTGTCCGGATTAAAGTAGTAGATGGCACCGCCCGAGGGATCCCAGCCGTTTAGGGCATCCTGCGCTGCCTTTCGCGCGCTTTCGGTGACGGCTTCTTTAATCTGGCCGTCGGTGATGGCGGTAAACGCGCCGGGCTGGTATACTACGCCCGCAAGGGTGTTGGGGAACGAGGGGTGCTTGACGCGGTTGAGCACACACGCGCCCACCGCTACCTGACCGGTGTAAGGCTCACCGCGGGCCTCGGCTGAGATGATGCGCGCAAGCAGCGCCTGGTCGTTGCTGCTCACCGGGCTGCTGCCGCCCCCACCACCGCCGCCTGCCGAAATGCCGATAGCCGCAAGCGTCTGTTTACCGGCAATGCCGTCTACCGTAAGCCCGTTCTTTGATTGGAACCACCGAACGGCCTTTTCGGTTTGGTTGCCGTAGATGCCGTCTACCGCGCCTTGATAATAGCCCCACTGCTTGAGCTTGGTTTGGATCTGTTTTACCTCATCGCCCCGCGAGCCGAGGCGGGAAAGAACCTCTACCGAGTCGGATTCAAAGGTCGGCAGGTTGTAGGTATACACCACCAGCGCGATGATGCAAAGATTGAGTGCTACGATAATGCCGATTTTAAGCAGCTTAATAATACGATCCTGCATAGTCTGTTTTTCCTCCGCGTTAGATGGAATAAGGGTATTGTGATATAGACCCCAGTTAAAGTTTTTCCATCCGATGCTCAAATTATCCCTGCGTTTTTATATACGTTTGAATAATGCGAAGGAGGCATGTATCCATAGCGAAGCAAAGTTCCGCATTTTAAAAGCCTGCGGTTTTCCGCGGATGGCTTCCCTGAAGCGGCAAACAAAGCTCTGCGTTTGGAAGGCGTGGGTGAGCAACAGGGGTTAACTGTCTGCCCTACAATGGAGTGTGCTAAACTGATTGGAACGTCCGTACTCGCACGGACAGGCGAGGTACTTTTGTTATTCGACAAAAGTACCCAAAACCGAATCAGGGGCTTCGCCCCTTGAAACCCTGACCGCAGCACGGGCGAACTACACCTCGCAATTTCTATTCACAAAGAATTATCGCATAGCGAAGCAAAGCTTCGCATTTTGAAAACCTGCGGTTTTCGGTTCATCAGCTTGCTGGGGGAACAGTTTTGCACAAACGTCAAACGCTGCGCGTTTGATTCCCTCCAC
>JAEZTV010000006.1 GCA_023421245.1 Bacillota bacterium
TGGGACACCCCGATGATGTGATTCCCGTCAAGCCGTTTGAGCTGTTTAAAAAGGAGATCACTGTCAAGGCGTCGTTTATCAACCCCTACACACAGGACAGGGCGATTGCGCTGATTGCCTCGGGCCGGCTTGATATCGACACGCTTATCGACCGCACCATCGGCCTAGAGGAGCTTGCACAGACCTTAGCGGACTCCTCAAAACGCAGCAAGGGCAAGGTTATTGTAACGGTATAACGGGAAGCCCCTCCCCTATGCAGAACACAAAAGGACACGGCCTTCACCGGCAAATGAGGTGAGGGCCGTGTTTTTATTTTGCGTATAAATGAAAAAGGGGGCGGAAGTAGTTCCGCCCCCTTTTTAACTGCAGGATGATTACAGCGTAGTTTGTTTCGGGTTGACAATGTTTCTCCAGTCAAGATCGCCGCGCTCCAGACTGTGAATAAGCGCCTCGGCGGTGGCGATATTGGTTGCCACAGGGATGTTGTGTACATCGCAAAGACGCAGAATATCCGCTTCGCGCGGTTCAAACTCCTTAGGAGTAAGCGGGTCGCGGAAGAAGAGCAGCACGTCAATCTCGTTGCAGGCGATGCGCGCGGAAATTTGCTGGTCGCCACCCTGTGTGCCGCTTAGATATTTAGCAATTTCAAGCCCTGTCGCCTCAGCAACCAGTCTGCCGGTAATACCGGTGGCGCATAAGCTATGGCGGCTGAGGATGCCACAGTATGCGATACAAAACTGTACCATCAGTTCTTTTTTTGCATCATGTGCAATCAATGCGATATTCATTGAGATAATTCCTCCATTAAAGTAAATCCTGCGAGGGTACAGGTGGTTCTAGCCAAACAACAAGCGGATATCCTCTCCATCCAGCCTGCGTGAGATGTTGTCAAGTGCGCGGGAAAACTCAAGCTTTGGCGGCATCGGCTTTGCGCACTGTAGATAGCCGTCAAGCCCCGCGTAGTAAGGCACAACCCCCAAAAGCGGGATGCCGATGTCGTCGATAATCTTATCATAGTTATTGACGGCGGGCGGCGGTGCTGCCTTTTCAGGAGCTTTATTGATAATCAAGCGCTGTGTCTCGATACCTGCCTTAGCAACAAGCCTTGCACACAACGCGGCGGAACGAATGCTTAAATGCTCGGGAACAGTTACAACGCACACACTGTCTGCAAGCGATATTGCGGCAATAAACCCGCGCGAAACCGATGGCGGAGTGTCGAGAATTACAATGTCAAAGCGGGTGCGAAGTGCGGCGAAAACAAGCGAAAGACGTTCAAAATCAAGCCTTGCAAACGGGTCTGCACACGCCGGCAGCAGATATAATCCCGTTTGGAAGGGGCACTGCCTGAGCGCTTGGTCCAAATCAAATGAATCGGTAGCAAGCATGTCGGAAAGATCGAACACAATGTCGCTTTCGGTGCCAAACAGTACCGACTGGCAGCGAAAGCCGAGATCAAGGTCTACGACAACCGCGCGTTTGCCCCGTCTTGTATAGGCCAGAGCCAGATTAAAAGCAACCGCGGATTTTCCCACACCGCCCTTTGAGCCGACAACCGCAAGAATAGTAGCGGACATGGCAAATCCCCCGATGCAGATATAATAATACAACCTTAATTTTAACACAAAAATGTAAAAAATAAAAGCGTTTTTCTAAGTGATTATGAACAAAAAAACAACAGTTCATTCGGGCAGACCTTAGAAAGTCCGGTTACATCAGAAGTACAGCCTCGTCTAAAACCTTTGCACTCTCTTTCTTTTGCGCATAATATGCGTCAAAGATGTCACGCGCAACGGGTGCGCCGGTATAGCCTTGACCGCCCTTTTCAATTACCACAGCAACCGCAATCTCACTATCCACGGCAGGGGTAAACGCAATAAACACCGAGGTAAGATGGTCAAGCGTTTCGGGTGTACCGGTTTTTGCGGCAATCGATACAGGATAATCGGCAAGATAATACCTCGCCGAACCCGAGGTAACACATGCAATCATACCGTCTATCACCGTATCGAATGCACCGTTTGTGTTCTCCATAACAGCGGCAACCACAGGCTGGGTTTCATAAATTGTCTCATCGAGGTTGTAGGAATAGATGCTACGCACGATATGTGATTGAAGCCGAACGCCCTTGCGCGCAATGGTCGCGGTATACTGCGCAAGCTGCAACGGGGTTGCAAGGGTATCCGATTGGCCAATCGACGCTTGCAGCACGTCACCGTTATACCACTGCTGCTTATTCTTTTCACGCAGGGCAGGGCTTGCGACCTGTCCAACCGCTTCGGGAATCTCAATGCCGGTGCTCTGCCCAAAGCCAAACTGTCCGGCATACGTTGCAAGGGTATCAATTCCGGTTAAGCGCCCTGTTTCATAAAAGAAGATGTTGCAGGAAACCGCCAGTGCCGTAATCACATTGATGCTGCCATGCGCGCCCATGCAGCGCGGCTGATAATCATTAAAAAAGGTATAGATGTGGTTGCAGGTCACCCGCGAGCTTGCGGAGATAATCCCTTCAGACAATGCGGCGGCTGCCACCATCGGTTTAAAGGTAGAGCCGGGGGCATAGCGGCCCGTCAGTGCACGGTTGACAAGCGGCTTGCGGGGATCCTGTGAAAGGGCGGTATAGTTTTTTTGGTAATCGTTGATGTTATAGGATGGATAGGTTGCCGCCGCAAGGATATCGCCTGACGCAATATCCAGCACAACGACTGCCCCGGTATCCGCCTCTTTGCCCTTGCCCTCCGCATGGTTTTCATTCAGGTAGGCAATCTGGTCTGCAAGGGCTTCCTGCGCAACCTTCTGCAGGCCGGCATCGATGGTCAGCATTACGGTGTTCCCTGGCACGGGGGGCTCTAGCTCCCGCACATTGGCAACAGCACCCGAGCTTTCATACTCAATGATATTTTTACCTGCCGAACCGCGCAGTTTATCCTCAAACGCCTTTTCTATGCCTTCTTTACCGACAACATCGTTTAGGCTGTAGCCTTTTTCTTTAAGCTCGGCGTACTCCTCGGAATAGATGGGCCCGATGCGTCCGATGATGTGCGGTGCAATATCCGCACTGACATATTCGCGCACCGTACTTTCCTGTACGTCTACACCAATCAGCATCAGACTGTTTTCTTTAATCTTTGTCACGATGCTCATATCGACATCCTCGGCAAAGGTATAGGGGGTAACGGCAGAAAATTCTTTGCGCTGCATTTCGTAGCGTACAGAGGCAATGATAAGCTGCTCGGCAGGTGTGTACTCTTGCATGATGCCGTAACGCGCGGCGAGCGCCTCGCGCGTGGCACCGTAGCGTGAGAGAAAGCTTTCGGCCGACAGCGGAGAATGGGCAAGAAAATCCTCACGCGTGAGGCTGTACCGGCTAATCAGCTCGGTCATTACATGCTCAGCAGTGGCGTAGGTCTGCAGCTCAAGATTAACCTTTACCGCCTCAATTTCACGCTCGGTGGCATCGGTAAAGGCATAGGATGCGCCCGCTTGTTCAAGCGGCAGGTTAGAAATCCATTGTGCATCTTCCTCGGCAAAGATCTTGGTCAGAGTGAGAATAATCTCGTTTTGCATTCTTTTGGGCATTGTCGCGCCGTCAAACACAATGTTGTAGCAGCTGCGGTTTACCACAAGCGGACGGCCGTTGCGGTCAACAATCTCGCCGCGCGCGGCCGGTACCGTAACGGTGCGCTGCGTGCGTTTTTGGGTTTGCGCATAGTAGTTGTCGCCTTCAACAAGCTGCAGCTGCATCAGGCGCAATGAGTAGGTTGCAAAGATGAGCAGAACAATTAAAAAGAGCGAGAGCGTCCTAAGGAACGCAAAACGCTGTTTCATACCGGACGCAGCCTCCTTTTTTATATCAATTACGTTTCACCATGATATTGATCCGCTATTTACAACCGTCCGAAGGCAGTTTAATCAATCAGCGGAAAACTGAAGGTTTTTCCAATGCCAACCGAAGGTTTAACTATGTGGCGAGAACAGCATAACACATGCCGGACAGACAATGGTTGATAGCTCGTTTCGATTTTATGACAAGGCCGTAAATAAACAGTGCACTGCTATTTGGGCGGACGCAGTTTGTTGTGGATCAAACGAACAAGGTAAAAGTACGGAATCATGCTTACTGTGGTAAGCCCTATGGTGGGCAGCAGCCGTGTAAAAAAGAACCGTCCAAGCTCGCTGTATGACCACAACATATAGAAGAACAGGAAGTCCAGCAGCCCCACAAGCACTGCGGCGGCAGCCACAAGCAGCAACGCGGTAAACAGACCGGGTTTCATGCCGTAGGAGCAGATAAGCCCCGCGGCAACACCGATAACCAGCAATATAATCGCGTAATAGCCAAACGTTACATCAGAGGAACAGCCCCATAAGATCCCTGCTGCTGCGGCAAAAATTCCGCCCGAAAACTCATGCTCAAACATCGCCACACACACCGCAACCGGCAGAACAAGCACAGGCCGAAGCCCCCCAAAGCTAAACAGGTGAGGGTCTTGACCGAGCACATAGGAAAGGATCAGCACAAGCGCATACAATACCCACTTAATGCAAAGCCGCAGGTTCTTTTTAAATAAAGAGCTTTCCGATGCCATAATGGTAATACTCCGTCATACTGATAATTTAAAGGTGCCCAGGCCCTGTAATGAGTGTTTTGCGCACTACTCACCGGTATTCCCCTGCGTGTCAATGCCCGTTTGTCCACGGAACGAGGTGATAACAAACACATCGCTTACCCGTGCAATATCCGCGGCAGGAACAATCTCCGCATAAAGTGAAATGCCGCTCTGCTCAGCCTTCACATCCGCAATAGTACCGATGATAAGCCCTTTGGGGAAGGTGCCGCCGATGCCCGAGGTCGTGATAATATCACCCGCCGAAGCGGAGCTGTCGCGTGAAAGATAGGTAAGCTTTGTCATTGACTGCATGGCAAGGGCAAGGTCACCGGTGATGATGCCGGTATCCCTGGTTCGGCCATCAAACGCACCGACATCAATGCCGGGGTTGAGCAGCGTAACCACCTTGCTGTCGGTGTACGATACCTCCGACACCCTGCCCACCAGCCCATCGGGGGTGAGAACAGGATCGGATACCTTGATGCCGTCGAGGGTACCCTTATCAATGGTAAACGAGTAAAAATAGTCGGTAGGGTCGCGCCCGATTACCATGGCGGCCTCAAACACAAAATCGGGATTTTTCTCTTTAAGCTCCAGAAATTGACGGTACTGTTCGTTTTCCGCCTTATACGTTTCAAAATCAACCATCATCTCGCGCAGGTTGCGAATCTCCTCGCGCAGCTGTTCGTTTTCCTTGGAGATGTC
The DNA here is from genome assembly GCA_023421245.1 of Bacillota bacterium. Taxonomy (GTDB): domain Bacteria; phylum Bacillota; class Clostridia; order Oscillospirales; family Ruminococcaceae; genus Acetanaerobacterium. Next base: position 5,316 of record JAEZTV010000006.1, read on the forward strand.
GTCGGCCATAATAATCGTCTCAAAAAATTCGGTTGCGGAGGATGAAAGGCTTAGCGAAAGTCTTTGCAGTGGTCCCAGGAGCGCACTGACAGAGCCGGACAGAAAGTTCGCCGCACCGCTGTTTACGGCGGTATACACCATAAATCCAAACAGCAGCGAGGCAATGCCCAGCAGAATCTTAAACTTTTTGCTTGCGAAAAATTCCTTCAAGACAAATTACCTCCGACAGCTTCGCCCAGATTGTCTGGCGATCTGCGTATAAGATACCGGTGAGGTTTAGCCTGCAAAGCCAAAACGGACCGCGGCGGCAAAATACAGCGGCGGACCGTAGCGGAGTGTCAGTATTGATAAAGACAACGTCAAATTAGTAGTGCAGTGCCGCGCGTTCATCCTCGCTAAGCACCTGCTTAAAGTTGGGTGCACCGTCAAGAACCATACCGGTACCAAGCGCAACGCAATCAAGTGGATTATCCGCAATATATACGGGTATTCCCGTTTCTTTGTTAATGAGCGCATCCAACCCGCGCAGCAGCGCACCGCCGCCGGTGAGGGTAATGCCGTGGTCGATGATATCCGCCGAAAGCTCGGGGGGGGTCTTCTCAAGGGTTGTTTTGACGACGTCAATGATGGTTTCAAGCGGTTCACGCAGCGCTTCGCGAATCTCCTCAGAAGAGACAACAACATTCTTGGGCAACCCGTCCATCAGGTTACGGCCCTTAATTTCGACACTTTCTTCACCTTCGTAAGGGTATGCGGAACCAATCTCTATCTTGAGATCCTCTGCGGTGCGTTCACCGATGAGAACGTTATAACGCTTTTTTATGTACGAGATGATGCACGAATCGAACATATCGCCGCCAATACGCGCACTCTTTGCGGCAACAATACCGCCCAGCGAGATTACCGCAACCTCGGTGGTGCCGCCGCCGATATCAACAACCATGTTGCCCGTAGCTTCCGCAACAGGCAGATTTGCGCCAATTGCCGCCGCCATTGGCTCCTCGATAATGTAAACATGCTTTGCGCCCGCCTTAAGCGTCGCTTCCTTTACGGCGCGGCGTTCTACAGGAGTAACGCCGGAGGGAATGCAGATAATGACGCGTGGCTTTGCAAAAAACTTACCGGCAAACACCTTGCGTATAAAAATTTGCAGCATGCTGGCGGTAACGTCAAAGTCTGCGATAACGCCATCCTGCAATGGGCGGATGGCGACAATGGAGCCTGGTGTGCGCCCAATGACCTCTTTTGCCTCTGCACCAACATATTTAACGGTATCGGTGCGGGTATCCACCGCAACCACAGAGGGCTCGCGCATGATAATGCCTCTGCCCTTCATAAAAACAATCGTGTTAGCGGTTCCTAAGTCAATTCCAATATCCTTTGAAAACATATTTTTCCCCTTTCGGTCTGTAAAACAGGCCTTACCTCGCTATTTGTGTATTCTTTATCGCCAAAAGCGTTGCCGTCAACTTAAAAACAAGTAAGGAATAAGCATTGCAGATACTATTATAACCGCTCGGGCATTTTTACTCAATAACTTTTTTAAACAATTCCAGTTTTCTGGAAAGCAGGGCCACAGGCAGCCCCATTACTGTAAAAAAGTCCCCCTCAATACGCTTGCATAACAGCGAGCCGTATCCCTGAATACCATAAGCGCCCGCCTTGTCAAACGGTTCGCCGGTATCCACGTAGCGGATGATGTCCTCATCGGTCAGTGGATAGAAAAACACCTCGGTGCGGCTGTAAAACTGCTCTGTCCGGCCCTTTGCCGCAAGGCAAACGCCGGTATATACCTCATGACCGCGCCCGGAAAGCAACCGCAGCATATCACACGCGTCGGCATAGTCGCGCGGCTTGCCAAGAATACGCCCGTCCACCGCCACCACCGTATCACTTCCGATGACAAGCGAATGCGGATGCTCCTTTAGTACCGAACACGCCTTACTGCGCGCAAGCTCCATCACAAGCTCGTGGCAGTCAAGCAGCTCGTCCACCAGTTCCTCCTCACAGGAGGGTACAATCTCAAACGCGGTAGTAATATATCGCAAAAGCTCCGTCCGCCTGGGGGAGGCGGAGGCCAAAATCAGCTCCATAAAAAACTTCCTTCCTCATATCTGCATGCAAAGGCCGGCAGGTATTACCCACCGTACATCCGAGGGCGTGTTAACGGGAGATAAACAGGCAGGCAAACCCGTGCGCTTTAAAATGAATTCATTTTAAAGCCTGTTATGGATAAAACGAGCGTGCGCGCATAAATGCGTCATCACAGCCGTTTGAGCAGCGGCTTGTACAAAAACAACGCAACCACCAGCAGGATGATCTGCGCGATATTGATGGAAAGATAAGCCCCAAATGCAATGCTCAGCACCGAAAGGTCAAGCACAAACGGCTGCGTGGCGGGGATGCCCACCGAGATGGTATAAGCAAGCCATGAAAGCGCCGAGATGTCCTCAAAAATCCTGCCCGCAAACTCGCCGAGCAGTACGGCGCTCACAAGCAATAACAATCCGATCAAGATGCGTTTCGTCTTCATGGTAAGCGTTACATCCTTTCTATGGCCCTTTGTCCAAGCAAGGACGAAAAGCCTCTTTGAAGGGTATGGTGCGGCATTGCGGTACAAAAACCGTAGTCCGAACACGGCGGCAGTGCGGGGAGGGGTTTTTGCTTACCGTCCGGTCGAGCCGAAGCCGCCTGCGCCGCGCGCGGTATCGTCAAGAGAGTCGCATTCCACAATCTCGGGCAGCGCAACGGGCGCGATAATTATCTGTGCGATGCGTTCACCGTTTTGTATGGTGTACGGCTCACTGCTGTGGTTGGTAAGGCCCACGACGACCTCACCCCGATAATCGCTGTCGATTACGCCCACACAGTTGCTGGGTGCAATACCAAACTTTATGGCAAGCCCGCTGCGTGCATAAACAAACGCCGCATAGTCCCGGCTGGGCAGCGCGATGGCAATTCCGGTGGGGATGCGAACCAATCCGCCCGGCCGTACAATCATGGGTGCGTCAAGCAGTGCGTACAGGTCATGCCCCGCGCTGCCTTCGGTAGCCCGGCACGGAACAACCGCGTTGTCATTTAGCTTTTTCACCATCAGTTTCAAGGCAAGCTCACTCTCCTTTTATTGGTTTACAGGGTTACTATGTTGTAGTTATAAAACCCCTCTGTAATACAGAGCGCGGGTAAACTCCTCGGGGGACGCCCCTCCCGTTTGGTAGATGTGTATCGCGGCGGCTACCTCCTCCGCAGTTTCGTTTGTAAACAGCAGCGTGATGAAATCAAGGCCGTGAAGTTCGGGCAGACGGTCGGCTAAAAACAGGGTGCGGCAGTTAAAGATTTCGCTGGCAGCACCCTCGCACGCCACCCAAAACCGGTTGTCCAGCCGGTCAAACATATAACCGCCCCGTTTTGCACACTTGCTGCATGTTGTGGTATGTTCGAGCGGGCAGCAGCGTACCAGCATAAGCGGAAGCCTTCCGTACGCTACAATGCCGCGTGCGCAGCCGCCGGAAAGCTTGCGGGCGTGCGCAAGTTCAAGCTCAATGGAAAGCTCGGTGTCACACAGCCCAAACGAAGCCGCCTCGGAAAGCGCAAGAGAGTTTGTGATGTTCAGCGTAAAGCCGCCAAACAGTTGCATGTCAAGGTGTTTTCCAAGTTCGATCGCGTCGAGCCCCGGCGCATACAGCTTGTCTACGCCAAGGGCGTGTACCTGCTCCAGCTGACGGGCAACCGACTGCTCCAGCCCGAACATCGCACGCGGCGGGCAGGCAATCAGCTTGTGCGCAACGCAGGAGAGCTGTTCTGAGTGGGATAGTATTTCACTCACCGGCAGTTGGATGTATTCCAGCGCATCCGCACACGCAAGAGGAATCTGCTCAAAGCGGCGAAAACGTGCACGCAGGCTGGGGGAAGCGGCCGCATCGCGCCGTACGGCCGCAAACGGTGCCTCAAGAGGCAACACCTCACGCTGCGGCGGCTGCATACGTGCCGCCCGAAGCTGCTCTACACAATCGCGGCGCAGGGCATTAATCTGTGCGTTTGGCACCATCAGCGTCTCGTCGATGTCAAACGTAATCTCTCGTGCATAAAACGGTGTACCGCCAAGCTTTTCAATCGCCCCGCGTGCACGCGCGGTATCGGTGGGGCTGTTGATTGCGGTCTCGGGAACCTCGCCGCTCGCAACCGCACGGTTTGCGTTGTTATCGGCGCAGGAAAGCGAAACGGGGCAATCGGCCTGCTGGGTATACACAAAATCAACCGGCACGCGGGGCGTCTCGCGGTCGTACAGGCGGGCAAGGTCTTTTAACACGCCCTGTGCAGCCGTGACATCCTCCTTTTCGCGGGTGCCGAACATCTCTTTGCCGCGCGCTTGCTCATAGTAGCCTGCGGTAAAGCCGCTGCGCGAGAATACAGCCTGCAGGCGGGAGAGCTGCTCGTCCTCTAAGGTACCGTCGCGTGCGGATACACACGCCGTAACCGCCGCTGCCACATATTCGGGGCGCTTTAGGCGGCCTTCAATCTTGACCGAGGCAATGCCAAGCTCCCGCAGTGAGGGAATCTGACGAACAATCGAAAGGTCCTTGAGCGACAGCCCGCAGGCACCGTTGCCGCGGTTTGCGGTAAAAGGCAGACGGCAGGGTTGGGCGCATTGGCCGCGGTTGCCGCTGCGTCTGCCCGCCACAGCGCTCATATAGCACTGGCCGGATACCGACATGCACAGCGCCCCGTGCACGAACACCTCGGTTTCAATAGTGCATCCGGCTGCGATGGTGCGCAGCTCGCCGCAGGAAAGCTCGCGCGCAAGGATTACGCGCTTAAAGCCTTGTTTTTGCAAAAAAAGAGCGCCCGAAAGCGTATGAACCGACATCTGGGTGGAGCCGTGCAGCGGCATGGCCGGACAGATACGCCTAACCAGCGCAGCTGCGCCAAGGTCCTGTACAATAATGGCGTCTACGCCGGCGTCCGCCGCCGCGGCAACAAGCGCCGCAGCACCGGACAGCTCACGGTCAAAAAGAACGGTATTGAGTGCCAGGTACAGTTTTGCGCCGTACAGGTGACAGTCCGCCGCCGCCTCACGCAGTGTATCATTTGAAAAATTCTCGGCACTGCCGCGTGCAGAGAAGGACTTCGCGCCCACATATACCGCGTCTGCACCGCACCGCAGTGCGGCACGCAACGCATCCGGCCCGCCCGCGGGGGCCAGTATTTCAGGTTTATTCATCTGTTGTTTTGGTTGCCGATTGCACGATCAAACCGGCCCAGCTCCTTTTTTAAGTGCTCGAGTTCTTTGCGCAGCTCGTCCACCTCGTTGCGGGAGTGTGCCACCTCCTCAAGGTAATCCTTGATCTGATCGCGCAGGTTTTCCGCACCGGCGTTTGCGTGGTTGAGCTCATCGAGCGTATTCATGCAGCATAACAGCAATGCCTTTGTCATGGACAGGTTGGAGTTTTGCTGCATCATACGTTCCACCAGCCCGCTGATATACTCTCCAAGCTGGGCAACGTACGCGGGGTCTTCTCCCGTTGAGATATAGTAATCGGTGCCGCAGATGCAGAGCTTGACGGTGTTAATAGGTTCCATACAGTGCACATCCTCCAATCGTCATTTGTCAGCCCCTGTAAACGTCTACCCGTGCACCACAGGCCATAAAGAATCGGAATATGGGTAGAACAGTGGGCTCTCGAAGTGATGATATAGGTATAATAACAGTCCAATTGATAAAAAGGCTTTGTGTTTTCACAAATCTTGCCGCGCGCCGCACAGTTGGTAAGTATATTATATAGTATAATTCATTTTTACGCATTATTAAAGAGCCAAACAGGATAAATGCCGTGTTTTTTACAGTTTGTTACGATAAACATATGGGTTTTATGCTCTCCCGGACGGTATCGTTGTTTGCCAAATCGATTATATTTATTGTATAATAGCGTAGGATCAAATAAAGACAAATTTTCTAATTTGAAGAAAACAACCGATTTCGCCCCGCATTTGTGTGCGATATGCCACATATCCCGCACAGATTTACAAGTGTAGGGAATATACTCACAGGAAAGGATATTGTGTTTTTGTAATGAACAGCATATTTACAAGTCTTCAACTTCGCTCTCTCATTGAACTAAAGCTGCAAAACGAGTTTTCGGTAACGCCTGCCGAGGCATCGGATGAGATATTCTATAAAGCCCTCGCGCTTGTTGTGCGTGAGGCGCTTTCGGATAAGCGCCGCCGCTTTGTGGCGGATACCGACAGCAAGGGCGGCAAACGGGTGTATTATTTGTGTATGGAGTTTTTGCTCGGCCGCTCGCTGAAAAATAACCTATGTAATCTGGGCATTGAATCAGTCGCGTCCGAGGTGCTTGCCGAGATGGGGGTAGCGCTTGAAAGCCTCTACGAGCACGAGCCGGACGCAGGGCTTGGCAACGGCGGTCTGGGTCGGCTTGCCGCCTGTTTTCTTGATTCGCTCGCGTCACTTGACTACCCTGCAACGGGGTATTCCATCCTGTACGAATACGGCATCTTCAAGCAGCGCATCATCGACGGGTGGCAGACTGAGCTGCCCGATAACTGGCTGCCCGGCGGTGAAATTTGGCTGGTGGAACGGCCTGACCAAGCGGTGGATGTTCACTTTGAGGGTGAGATTAAGGAGAACTGGCACGACGGGTACCACGAGGTGCGCCATGTAAACTACCACACCGTCAAGGCCATTCCCTGCGATATGTACCTTTCGGGGTTTGATTCCAAAGGTGTCAGCAAGCTGCGCCTGTGGAAGGCGATCAGCCCGGGCCTTGATATGGAACTGTTTAACAAGGGTGATTATCTGCGCGCCATGGGGCAGAACTCGATGGCAGAGGTCATCAGCAAGATATTGTACCCCAACGACAACCACATCGAGGGCAAAAGCTTGCGCCTGCGCCAGCAGTATTTTCTGTGCGCGGCGTCGGTGGCGGATATCTGCCGCAAGCACTTAAAGGTGTACGGCACGCTGGACAATCTGCCCGAAAAGGTTGCAATCCACATCAACGATACCCATCCCGCGCTTGCGGTACCCGAGCTTATGCGCGTTTTACTCGATGAGTGCGGTTACTCGTGGGAAAAGGCATGGCGGCTGGTAACGGCTACGTTTGCCTACACTAACCACACGGTGATGAGCGAGGCGCTGGAGGTATGGAGCGAGGATTTGTTTTGTGCTACGCTGCCCCGCGTCTGTCAGATTGTGCGTGAGATTAACGAGCGCTGCTGCCGTGAGCTGTTTGAGCAGACCGGCGATATGGCGAAGGTGGGCAGAATGGCGGTGGTGGCAAACCGGCAGGTGCGTATGGCGAATCTGTCGGTGCTTTCCAGCCACTCGGTCAACGGCGTATCGCGCATCCATTCACAGATTCTCAAAGATAGTGTATTTCACGATTTTTATACCGTGGTGCCGGATAAATTTTGCAACGTAACCAACGGCATTGCGTCCAGACGGTGGCTGTACCAGTCCAATCAACCGCTGACCGCGCTGTTAAACGAGCTGATTGGCGAGGAATACATCAAGGATACCGCGCGCCTTGAGCAGCTTAGAGCATATGAAAACGACACTACGGTGCTTGCGCGCCTTGCCGATGTCAAGCATCAAAACAAAGTGGCGTTTGCACGGTACATCCACGATATGGCAGGGGTATCTCTGAACTGCGATTCGATTTTTGATGTGCAGGTAAAGCGCCTGCATGAATATAAGCGCCAGCACTTAAACGCGCTGCACATCATCAGCCAGTACCAAATGCTGCTGGAAAACCCCGATGCCGATTTTGTACCGCGCACCTATATCTTCGGTGCAAAGGCAGCACCCGGCTACTACCTTGCCAAGCAGATTATACGGCTCATCTGCACGCTTGCAAAGGAACTGGAACAGGATGCGCGCCTGCGCGACAAGCTGCGCATTCTCTATCTTGAGGATTACCGTGTAACCCTCTCTGAACGGCTGATGCCGGCAAGCGAGATATCCGAGCAGATATCGCTCGCGGGTACCGAGGCCTCGGGCACCGGCAACATGAAACTGATGCTAAACGGCGCGGTGACCATGGGCACACTCGACGGCGCAAACATCGAGATTAAAGAGGCGTGCGGCGACGACAGCATCTTTGTGTTCGGCATGACCGCCGAGGAGGTCGCGGCGGCGCGGGCGGGATATGCACCCGCAGAGATCTACAAGGCAAACGAGACTATCCGCCGTGCGGTTGACCTGCTGAGCGCGGGGATTGGCGGCAACACGTTTGAGGAGATTGCACACTCGCTGAAGAATATTGACCCGTATATGGTGCTTGCCGACTTTGATTCATACGCAAAGGCGCAGCACGATGCCGCGCAGTGCTATAAAGATACGCAAAGGTGGCAGAGAATGTCGCTTGCCAACATTGCAGGGGCGGGAATATTCTCTGCCGACCGTTCAATTGAGGAGTACGCAAAAAACATCTGGCGGCTGTAACAACTTCATGAGGGGCATAAAGGTTTCGCCATGCTATGGTATTTTAACCGCAAAGAGGTGTACAGCGGCTTTTCTCTGACCGATTATTCCCGCATACGCGCCACATCCTGTTTCGTTTTCTCTCGTTTTTACCGCTGATATTGGTTTTGGGCATATGGTACGGGAAAAAGAAGAATCTGGCGCCATTGATGATCGGGCACGGCGTGCTGGATGTTGCGACCGGGATACAAATCCTTGTGCTGTCCATCTACCCCCAGTATTATGAAATGCTGCTTTCGTTCTAATATGAATTCCGTTTTTGCAACATGAAAATAATAGGATAGATCAGTAGGGGATTTATTAGTACAAAAGACGCAAAACGGGCCGGAAGAATTTCTTCCGGCCCGTGTCGTTTTATCGGCATCTATTTCATAATCCGCTTGTAGATTGTTGTTTTTTGCAGCGCTTTGCGCACCGCCATAGCAAGCGGCACCGCAACCACACAGGCGATGATACCGTTGGTCAGCGAGGTTGCCGCTTTGATTGCAACGTTCATCCACGCAACCTCGATAGTAGTGCGGTCAAACCAAAGGTTAAACAAAAAGCTCTTGGTCAGATAAAGCACCACATAGGTAAGCGACCCCGCGATGGCACCTGTAATGTTTGCACCCGTCTTTTCGCCCTTTCGGCCGGCGGAATGTGCGATAACACCGCACACAAACGCCAGTAAGAACTTAAACACCAGCGTGTATGGTGCGCTTGAGATGTACAAAGGGTCTACAAGGTCAAACACAAATGAGCCAAGCCCCGCGGCAAGCCCGCCATAGGGTCCGCCCAGCAAAAGACCGGCAAGCAGGCAGAGCACGTTGCCCAGATGAATGGCGGTGTTGTCGCCAAACGGCGTAGGGATTTTGATGCGCAGAAAGGACGCCGCGAACACAAGTGCCGCCAATAGTCCCACCGCAACAATGAAATAGAGATCAATCTTTTTTTTGGCTTGCGTTTGATTGGACATAGTTTACCGCACCCTTTTCATATTGATACTGAATGTGCAGCACCCTGTTCCTCTTTACAACGGCTTATAATCCGACAGCATCTGCCGGTCGCTAAGCCACGGCAGCGTTTTTTCAAGCATAATACCCTCGCGCGCGTCGGTGCCATAGCCAAAGGTTGCGTTGATGGTAAGCTCTATAAACCGTGTTGCGCGATCCATCGCCAGCGGCAGACTGTCGCCTGTCAGCAGTGAACCGGTTAACACACTGGCGAAGATATCCCCGGTGCCCGGATAGCTGACCGGTACATAGTTGCACCGAACGTACCAGTACGCGCCGCGCTGGCGGTCATACGCAAGGTTTGCCATCTCGCCGGTTGCCATCGGCACACCGGTGATGACCACCTGCTCGGGGCCTTTTTCGCTTAGGCGCGCAAGCATGCTTTTTGCTTCGGAATGGGTAAGTGACGCGGGGTATTCCATTCCCAGCAGCATCGCGCTTTCGGTCAGATTAGGGGTGATGATGTTTGCCACCCGCACAAGCTCGACCATGCGCGCGCGCATTGCCTTGGTATAGGTTTTGTAGGGCTTACCGTGGTCGCCCATTACCGGATCAACCACCGCAAGTGCATCGGAATAGGTTGTAAAGTAGTCAAGGCAGCTGTCAATCTGGTGCTCCGAGCCCAAAAAGCCGCTGTATACACAATCGAACCGAATCCTTTCCCGCTTGTAATGCGCCAGGCTTTGGTCAAGGTAATCGGTCAGGTCAAAAAAAGCGACCTCGCCAAATCCGCCGGTATGCGACGACAGAATAGCGGTGGGAATCGGGCATACCTGCACCCCGATGGCAGACAGCACCGGCAGCACAACGCTTAAAGAGCAGCGCCCGACTCCCGAAAGATCATGAATTGCAGCAACCCGTTTGGGTCCGGTCTGCATAACGGACATAATATAGTTCCCTCCGTATGCTACACCCTAATAACAGTATAGCCATAAGATTTTGTTTTTTCAAAACTGCGCTTAAACAATCATTTTCCGCACGGTTTATGCTGTTTTCACAATATATAGTATACTGCACCGCCGCTGGTATGGCAATTAAAACATAACCAAACTCCGGCGTATTTTTGCAAAACAGGTCCGTGTACAAAATACATAATTATTCAAATAACACAAGATAATAATTTGTGATAAAAGTAGAAAAAAGCATTGTTAGGCTCTTGATTTGAGATGAGTACAAAATGGCGTGATGGGCACAATTGGCTTTGCCGCTATAATTTGCTTTCAATATTATTTTGGTGCGCGGCAACAATAGTGATGCAGATGATCACCTGCTTTTAATATATTTGCCGCTTTTGTTGTATAGCCAACCAGGTTGAAAATCAGTCCATGCTGTTAAGACGGCAGGTAAACCGTGCCACACGCCGGATAGCATTCCATTGGCTGTAAACGCAAACAAACCCGCCCGCGATGCGGGCGCCGCACGGATTTCCGTGCGCTTCAAAATGTGTTTATTTTGGAGTTTGTTGAGTATTAAACGAGAGCGAACGGATGTGCAGGACCAAGAAAGGATGGAAATAGTACTATGAAAACCTTATCGTCATTTGCCACGGGTATTGCGGTTGTGGCAGCATTGGGCGCGGGAGCATATATGCTGAGTGGCAACAAAAAGATGAAGCGTATGTTTAAAAAGGGCAAGCTTAAGAAGAATGCCACAATGGCGGTGCGCGCCGTCTCTGATTTTGTGGACGATATCTCGTCGTCCATTGCAAGGTAGCAGGGCAAGTCCGGACAAGAAAAAGGCGGGCGCTGTAGCGCCCGCCTTACATAACGAGATTAAACGCGGTTTCTTTCGCGCAACTGTTTTGGCGCAGCGGCGGTAGAGCGGCGCACCACAAGACTTGGCATAAACACGCGTGCGTCTTCATCTTTTTGTGTGTTTTTTTGCGCCTGCGCGATGAGCATCTGCGCCGCACAGGCCCCCATATCACTCACGGGCTGCCGCACGGTGGTAAGAGGAACATGAAGGAGCCTTGCAAATTCAATATCATCAAACCCCACCACCGAAAGCTCGCGGGGAATCTGTACGCCAAGCTCCCGTACCTTGTTTACAAACGAAAGTGCCATGATGTCGTTAAACGAAAACACCGCGGTTATGTCGGCGGCTAAAAAATAGTCCGCGGCGCGCACCCCCGCGTCAAAATGATAGTCGCCTTCATAAATCAAGCAGTCGTGTAACGACAAACCCTCTTCGGCCAGCGCCTTTTCCACGCCCTTGATACGGCCCTGCGTTACAAAGATATTGGGCGGGCCGGTAATGAGCCCAATGCGGCGGTGCCCAAGATCGAGCAGATGCCGCATGCCCATGTAGCCGCCTGTGTAGTTATCTAGCGATACGGTGCCGACCCCCGGTACGGTTGTGGTGCGGTCAAGAAGGATGACCGGCACGCCGTTTTGTTTTGCCAGCGTACAGCATTCCTCAAGATGCTTGGGCGTGCTGTCAATAGCCGAAAATAAAATGATGCCGTCCACCAATTTATCAATCAGCATATTGATGCCGGCAATATCACGCTCCTGCTTATCGGAGGAATGGCACAAAATCACATGATAGCCGTGCCTTGCCGCTTCGTCCTCCACCGCCTTAACGAGATAGGAGAAAAAGCTGTTAGTAATATCGGGCAGAACAATGCCAAGTGTTTTGGTGTGCAGCGTTACAAGCGAGATGGCAAGCTGATTTGGGCGGTAGTGCATCTCGCGCGCGGCAGCTAAAACGCGCTTGCGGGTATCGGGGCTTAGTTTATCTGCCTTATCATTTAATACAAGCGATACCGTTGTGATAGAAAGTCCTGTTTTCGCTGCAATATCCTTAAGGGTTGTGCGCATGGTGCACCGCCTCTCCATCGACTACTCTACTACTAGAATTATATGGGATTTGTCGAGGCGTGTCAATCCATGGAGAGGATGGCGGATTTTCACAACCTATCGCAGCGGATAGTTGCCTAAAAAACAGAACGTACCGGATTCATTATCAAGGCTTTGCAGCAGGGTGCGTACCTCTGGGGCGGCAACGTTTCCGTCAAATTCAAAAAAGAACATAAACTCAAACGGCTGTTCAGGGATAGGGCGCGACTCAATCTTTGTAATATTAAGTCCCTGTGCGGCAAAGCGCGACATTACGCGGTAGAGCGAACCCGGGGTGTGCGCCGTTCTAAGCATTAGTGCGATACGGTGCGCATCGGGGTAGACGGCGGGGGTTTTTGAAACAAGAATAAACCTCGTTTGGTTGTTGTCGTTGTTCTGTACCCCCGCTTGCAGGATGTTAAGACCATATAGCGCGGCGCATTCCTCATGTGCAAGTGCGGCGCGAGCGGGGTCTTGCTGCCGTGCCACCTCCTGCGCCGCGACAGCGGTGTTGGTACAAGGAACCGCGTCTATCTGGCGGTTGCGTGAGAAAAACTCACTGCATTGGCTGAGTGCCTGTGGGTGGGAATATACCATGCGCACCTCTTCGGCGCGTGCACCGGGAATACCAAGCAGGCAGTGCGTGACACGCAGGTCGTACGATTTGATGATGTATAAGCCGCCGCGGCTGAGCAGGTCGTACACCTCGCCCACCGAACCGGCGCTGCTGTTTTCAAGCGGCAGCACGCCATAGCGGCAGTCGCCGCCGCGCACCGCGTCGCATACATCTGAAAAGCGGTCGTAGCAGATGCGCTCAGGGTCTTGTACAAGGTGCGCTGCCGCAAGGTAGGAGTAAGCGCCGCGCACGCCCTGACACGCAACGGCAGCCTGTGACTCAATGGGCTCGGGGCAGGCTGCCGCCTTAGCGAGCAAAGCCGAAAGCGCGCCCTTATTTCCTGCCTCGTGGTGTTGCAGCGCCTTGCTGATATCCATAATCGCAGCAAACAGCATCCTGGCGGGGGTGCTGTATCGCTCCCCTGCAAGCTGCCCGATGTGCTCAAGCAATGCTTCCTCCCGCTTGGGCTGATAGATGGGCAGATTGTGAGCCGATTTGTAGCTTGCTACCTCCTGCACCAGCTGCATGCGGCGGAGAAACAGCCGAAGCAGCTCGCGGTCAACCTCGTCGATGCCGCTGCGAAGTTCATCAAGATTCATACGAAAAACCATGCCTTTCCGGCTTTATGCAAACGCAATAAGCTCTGTTGTAACGCCAGTATGCCATTAGCCTTGCTTGAGCAATATGTTTGTAAGCGCAACGCTTACCGCTGCCTCCACACAGGGAAGCGCGCGTACCACAACGCAGGGGTCGTGCCTTCCGCGTACCGTCATTTCGCACTCGGTCATGTTTGTAAGGTCTACAGAATGCTGTTCTGTGCCGATAGAGGGGGTGGGCTTAAACGCCACGCGTAAAATCAGCGGCATGCCCGATGTAATACCGCCCAGTACACCGCCATGGTGGTTGGTTTTGGTTTGAACCGCTCCGTTTACAACACAAAAGGAATCGTTGTGCGCGCTGCCCGTCATCTCGCTCGCGGCAAAACCCGTGCCGAACTCAATACCCCGTACCGCGGGGATGCCGAACACAATCGACGCAATCTCGTTTTCCACACCGTGAAACATTGGGCTGCCAAGCCCCGCAGAGAGCCCCACGGCGGCACATTCCACCACGCCGCCCACCGAGTCGGCAGCCATGCGCGCGTGTTCAATCTCCGCGAGCATCCGCTCGCCGGCAGCGTCATCAAGCACCGGTATCGCCTTTGCCGTTACCGTGTGAATTGTATGTGCGTCTACCGCAACGGGGTCAAACAGGGTATCGTGCACGCCATGAATGGCCGCGAGGTGCGCACCGACGGTGATGTCATGCTGCGCAAGGAACTGCTGACAAAGTGCGCCCGCAAACACGAGCGGCGCGGTCAGCCTGCCCGAAAAATGCCCGCCGCCGCGCGGATCGTTGTGCCCGCCGTAGCGTACCGCGCCGGTAAAATCGGCATGGCCGGGGCGGGGGGTATCGGCAAGGCCTGCGTAGTCCTGCGAGCGGGTGTCGGTGTTGCGTATTATGCAGGCAATCGGCGTACCGCAGGTAACCCCGTCGCGGACGCCCGAAAGAACCTCGGGGGTATCGCTTTCGCGGCGTTTGGTGGCGTGCGCCTGGCCTGCTGGTGCACGGCGCGCCATAAAGCGTAAAACCTGCTCAAAATCAATTGGGATACCCGCGGGTAAGCCGTCTACCACAACACCGATGCCCGTACTGTGGCTTTCGCCGAAAATAGATATTGTTAAGGCGTTACCCCATATCGAGCTCATTATATCGGCCTCCTAACGCTGTCAATTGAGCAAAAAACGCGGGGTAGGATTTGTCTACACACTCCGCGCCGTGTATCGTCACGGGATTTTCACACCCCAGTGCCGCGACAGCCGCTGCCATTGCAATGCGATGATCGCCGAAGCTGCCTATCTCACCGCCCAACAGCCGGGTGCCGCCATGAATGATCAGCCCGTCCTCGGTCTGCGTCACCCTGCCGCCAAGGGCAGTGAGTAGGCGTTCCACCGCAAGCAGGCGGTCCGATTCCTTGATGCGCAGCCGCTGTGCACCATGGATTACCGTATCGCCTTTTGCAAAGGCGGCGGTTACCGCGAGGATGGGGACAAGATCGGGAATATCGGCGGCATCGATGGTAAGGGGTGAAAGCGGTGCGTGGCTGACGGTGAGCGCACCGTTTTTGTGCGCCACCTGCGCGCCGAAGCGCGCAAGCAGTGCGGCAATCTTCCTATCCCCCTGCAGGGAATCGGGGTCAAGGCCCTTACAGGTTACGCGGCCGCCGATTGCACCCGCGCAAAGAAAGAACGCAGCACCTGACCAGTCGCCCTCTACCGTAAGGTCGCAGGGTTGGTAGTGCTGGCGGCCCGGGATGAGATAGCCCGTTTGAGTTTCGGTGATGCTGATGCCAAAACGGCGCAGCATCTCCAGCGTCATCTCGACGTAAGGGCGTGATTCAAGACGGCCGCGCAGAACAATCAGGCTGTCCTCCTCGCACAGCGGCAGAGCAAGCAGCAGCCCCGTCACATACTGCGAGCTGACCGAACCGTCAATCTCATACCGCCCGCCGCGCAGCCGCCCGCCGATGGTAAAGGGCATGGTACCCGCATAGTCATCCGTCATGCCGTTTTTGCGCAGCTGCTTTAGCAGCATATCAATCGGGCGATGGGGCAGTCTGCCTTTGCCGTGAAAGGTAGCGGTTACACCCAAGGCCGCCGCAACGGGCAGCAGAAAGCGCAGTGTTGAGCCGCTCTCGCCGCAATCAATCTCCGCCTGCTTTGCAGCAGGGGAGATGCCGTGTACCAAGGCAGGTTCGTTCTGCCGGTTGATGTACGCGCCAAGGGCCGCCAACGCGTCCACTGTGGCGGTGATGTCGTTGTTATGCGCAAGCGAGCGGATGCGGCTTTCTCCCTGCGCAAGGGCCGCAGCAATCACCGCGCGATGGGATGCGGATTTGGATGCGGGCGGCGTAAAGCTGCCGTCAAGCGCCGCGGGGTAAACGAGTAGCTTCATAAGAAACCACCAACCTTTCTGTGGCGGGATTATCCCTGTAATCCAAGCAAAGCTTTTAACGCATCGGTCTTTACCCTATGCGTATAAGCATCGCCGATATCTTGAATGAGTACCAATGTAATGTCATCGCCTGAGCGTTTTTTGTCGCTTAAGCAGTGCGGGAACAATGCATCGAGTGGGTAAGGGCTATCCACGGGCAGATGATGCCGTGCAAGGCAATCCGCGATGTGTGCGGCCGAGCCGGACTTGCTTAGACCCGCGCGTTCCGCTGCCTTGGTTAGAAGCACCATGCCAATACCAACCGCATTGCCGTGGGTAACGGTAAATGCGCTTTCGCGCTCGATAGCATGCCCCAGCGTATGGCCGAAATTCAGCAGGGCGCGCGCGCCGTTATCAAATTCATCGCCCTCTACCACCGCACGCTTGATATCGATGCACCGCGCGATAATAGCGGCGGTGTCCGTGGCAAGGGCGCCGCCGCACAAGCGCTCGAACAGTGCGCGGTCGCGGATGGCACCGTACTTGATTACCTCGGCGGCTCCATCGGCAAAGGTTTCGGGCGGCAGGGTGTTTAGGGTGGAAATGTCGCACAGTACAAGCGACGGCTGCCAAAATGCACCCGTCAGATTTTTGCCCTCGGGCAGATCGATGGCCGTCTTGCCGCCTACAGAGGAGTCCACCTGCGCGAGCAGCGTGGTGGGAATCTGCACATAGCTTACCCCGCGCAGATAGGTGGCGGCGGCAAAGCCTGCAAGATCGCCCACCACCCCGCCGCCCAGTGCAACGACAAGGTCGGTGCGGGTAAGCTGTGCGCGCGCAAAGAAGGAGTATAACTCGCCGAGTGACGTAAGGCATTTGCTCGCTTCCCCGTGCGGGAGGATATAGGTGCATGGCTCAAACCCAGCATCCCGCAGCGAGGCCTCTACAACATTTGCGTACAAAGGCGCTACGTTATCATCGGTTACAATCGCCGCGACCCGTGCGTCCGATACCGCGCGCACCTGCGCCCCGGTTGTGGACAGCAGTTCACTGCCCACAAGAACACGGTAAGGGCGGCCGGTATTTACCTGTATGGCTGAAACAATCATGTGGGTGTTCCTCCCGTGTCTTATACTACACTGCATTTAAAATTGAAGAAATAAACTATACAATATTGCAATCGCAAAACAGTATTATGACAAAGATTTGCCGAAGAACGGCACAGCCCTTTTAATCTTTTCCATCACAGAATCAAACTGGTCGGGTGTCAGCGACTGTGCGCCGTCCGAAAGCGCGTGCTCGGGGTCGTTGTGTACCTCAATAATCAGGCCGTCAGCGCCCGCAGCAATTGCGGCAAGCGACAGCGGTTCTACAAGCCAGGTAAGCCCTGCCGCATGGCTTGGGTCTACTACTACAGGCAGGTGCGACTTTCTTTTGAGGATGGGAATGGCCGAGATATCAAGTGTATTGCGCGTCTCGGTTTCAAAGGTGCGGATACCGCGCTCGCACAAAATAACCTGCGTATTACCGCCCGCCATGATATACTCGGCGCTCATCAAAAATTCTTCGATGGTATTGGCAAGCCCGCGCTTGAGCAGGATAGGCTTTTTCAGGTGACCAAGCTCCTTGAGCAGCTCGAAGTTCTGCATATTGCGCGCACCCACTTGAATGATGTCTACACTTTCAAACAAATCAATGTGCGAAACACTCATAATCTCGGTGACAATCGGCAGACCGGTTGCGGCACGCGCTTTATCCAGCAGCTCAATGCCTTCGGCGCGCAGCCCCTGAAACGAGTAGGGCGACGTGCGCGGTTTAAACGCGCCGCCGCGCAGAAGGTTTGCACCCGATTGCTTTACCCGCTGCGCCACCTCGGTGATTTGCGGCTCACATTCTACTGAGCAGGGGCCGGCAATTACCTGAAACTGTCCCCCGCCAAGGCGGACGCCGCGGGTTTCCACCACCGTGTCGGTGGGATGAAACTTGCGGTTTGCGTTTTTGTACGGCTCCTGAATGCGTTTGACGCTCTCGACAATGTCGATGGACGAGATGCGGTCGATGTCCACCACCGAGGTATCGCCTACCAGACCAAGGATGGTGGTCTGTACGCCGACGACAGGATGCACCTGTACGCCGTATCCTTCCAGCTGTTTTATCAGTTTTTGTAATTTTACCTCATTTATGCCCTGCTTTACAAGTACTATCATGCTATGTTCCCGCTTTCCTAAATAAATTTGTGAGATGCCCATGCTGCGAAAATAAAAAGGGCTGATGCTTCACACAAAGCATCAGCCCTAGTTTTTGCCAAGCTGTTACCGCAGAAAATCAGGTTTGCGGTGCAGGGTGGCGGCTTGATGTTTTGGTGCAACAAAAAATACCTGCGCTAAAATAATAGCCCAAGCAAATAAAGCGAAAAAATCGTGCTGCCGCCGAAAACAAGTGTGCCATCTGCTAAAACAAACCCTTTCCCCAAAGTTTGTTCTAGTATATCGTGTCTGTTTTTATTTGTCAACTGTTTTCGCACTTTACAGTGTGAAAGCTATTATTGGGTTTGCAAACACGGCCGGCATTCACAAATTAGTCATATTTAGTATTCGTAAAAGTGATAGAATTTAAGCAAACTATTGTCAGCCAGCTTTTGGGGGGATTGCCGTGAACTTAAGACGCATTGCAGCAACGGTTATGCTTATACTTCTCCTGGTTTCGCTCACCGCCTGCGGCGGAGAAAAAGAGACCGCCTTTGCCTTTGACATTACAGCAGACCCGGAAAATCTTGACCCCCAGCTTGCTGCGGACAGCGCGTCGCTGCTGTTGCTGCAAAACACGCTGGAAGGGCTTATGAGCTACGATAAAAACGGCGCGCTTACTCTGGGCGCGGCGCTTTCTTACACCGTTTCGGACGATGGCATGACCTACGTGTTTACGCTCGATGAGCAAGCGCGGTGGGTTCACCGCGGCAGCGTTTATGCACCGGTTACCGCGCATGACTTTGTGTTTGCGTTTCAGCGTATCTTTGACGCCGGTACCGCCTCGCCTTATATTAAGGAGTTTATGTGCCTGAAAAATGCCGACGCGGTTGTCGCGGGCGAAAAGCCAAAGGAGGCGCTTGGTATCTATGCAAGCGGAACCTATGAGCTGACGGCCGAGCTTTCCTACCCCTTTGACGGCTTTTTGGCGCTTACCGCAACCACCCCCGCCATGCCGTGCAACCCCACCTTTTTTACCGGGACCGAGGGGAAGTATGGTACCAACATAAAGAACATGGCGTTCAACGGTCCGTTTGTGCTCTCGGCATGGAAGACAGGTGAATACTTAACGCTGAAGAAGAATGGATACTACCACCGCGCGCCGGAGGTACAGCCCTCGCGTGTGGTGTTCTACCCAATTGCAGAGCAGCAGCAAAGCACCGTACGCTTTTTGGAGGGTGCTACAGATGTAATGAGTGTCGCGGGTGACCGCATTGAGGCGCTGGTCGCCGACGGCTACGGCTACGAGCAGTTTCAGGATACCACGTGGGCGCTTGTGTTTAACACAAACGACCCGGTGTTTGCCAGTAAAAATGCGCGCCTTGCCTTTGCGCGCTCGTTTACCAATGCGTCTTATCTCCACCAGTTTCCCATCTGGCTTAAGAAGGCAGGGGCGCTTGTGCCGCCGGTAATCACCACCGGCACGCAGCCATACCGGCAGTATGCGGGGCTTGATATTACACTCGATTATAACCCGCAAACCGCGCGCAGCCATCTGGACGCGGCGTTGGCAGAGCTTGAATTGACACGGCTTCCCGCTGTCACGATGCTATGCCCGCAGCAGGAGATCTTCAGTTTTTTAATGCAATACGTGCAGCAAACATGGCAGGATGATTTGTCGGTGTTTGTTGGGCTTGAACGTAAAAATGCGGAGGAGATAGCAAGGCTTGTGAAAAGTGGTGTGTTTCAGGTTGCCCTTATGCCCTTTCGCCCCGATTCCGACAGTGTCAGCGAGATGCTGTCACAGTTTGCATCAGATTCGCCGAAAAACATTACCGGCTATTCGAACGAGAATTACGATGCGCTGCTAAAAGCCGCCACCCTTGCCGATACGCAGGAGGAGGCGACCGATTATTTGGTCGAAGCGGAGCAGCTGTTGATTGAAGAAGGCGTCATCCTGCCGTTTGCTTACCAAACAAGCTTTTATGCCATCTCGAAGGATGCGCAGGATATTATAATCTCTCCCTTTGGCGGAGGGCTTTACTTTAAATTTGCAACCATCGCTGCACAATAGGGGTATTGTTCCTATAAAGCCGGGCTTGCATTATTGCATTCCATACAAAAAGCGGACAGGATAGGGACGATTGGTTGCATAAAGGCGCAAAAAAATGCCAAAACACCTTCAAAGCCCTTGAAAACAGCGGTTGTTTGTACTACAATATAGTTCGGTTAGATTGTTTATAGTTTAACAACAATATCGGGTGTCGCATCATCGCCGGCACAATAGATGAAAGGATGACTTGCTACATGAGTCTGCTGAACAAAAAAACCGTTGACGACATTAATTTTGGCGGAAAACGCGTACTGGTGCGCTGCGACTTCAACGTACCTCTTAAGGAGGGTGTCATTACCAATGACAACCGCATTGTACAGGCATTGCCCACCATCAAAAAACTGATTGCCGACGGCGCAAAGGTAATCCTCTGTTCCCATCTTGGCAAGCCCAAGAACGGCCCGGAGGAGAAGTTCTCTCTTGCACCCGTTGCACAGCGCCTTACTGAGCTGCTGGGCAAGAACGTTGTGTTTGCAAGCGACGACACCGTAGTAGGCGAGAATGCAAAGGCTGCGGTTGCCGCAATGCAGGACGGCGACGTTATTCTTTTGCAGAACACCCGTTTCAGAAAAGAAGAAACCAAGAATATTGCCGACTTTAGCCGTGACCTTGCCTCGCTTTGCGATGCATATGTAAACGATGCGTTTGGTTCCGCGCACAGGGCGCACTGCTCGACTGCAGGCGTTACCGAGTTTATCAAAGAAACCGCAGTAGGCTACCTCATGGGCAAGGAGATCGACTTTCTCGGCAATGCGGTAGAAAACCCAAAACGCCCGTTTGTCGCTATCCTGGGCGGAGCGAAGGTTGCGGATAAGCTCGCTGTTATTGAGAACCTGCTTAATAAGGTAGATGTGCTTATTATCGGCGGCGGTATGGCGTACACGTTCCTCAAGGCAAAGGGCCTTTCGGTTGGACAGTCGCTGGTGGATGAAGAGAAGGTTGCTTACTGCAAGGATATGCTCAAAAAGGCGGAGGAAAAAGGTGTGAAGCTGCTCCTGCCGATAGATACCAAGGCGGTAACCGCGTTCCCCGACCCCATCGACGCGAAGGTTGAGTACATTGTTACAAACGGCGACGGCATTCCCGCCGGCCTGATGGGACTTGACATCGGCCCCGATACCGAGCGGCTGTTTGCAGATGCCGTGAAGGATGCAAAGACAGTTGTGTGGAACGGCCCGATGGGCGTGTTTGAAAACCCCGTGCTCGCAAGCGGAACCAAAGCGGTTGCGCGGGCTTTGGCCAACACCAGTGCCACCACCATTATCGGCGGCGGCGACAGTGCGGCGGCAATCATCCAGTTTGGCTTTGCCGATAAGGTCAGCCATATTTCTACCGGCGGCGGCGCTTCGCTTGAGTACCTGGAGGGTAAGGTTCTGCCCGGCATTGATGTTATTGCAGATCGATAAGACATAATTTGATATAGGGCAGGCGGTATGCCTGCCCTTGTTTCAATCTATATTGCGACATCGGAGGAGAGATTCAATGAGGCGGCATTATATTGATAATCTGCGTACCTTTGCAGTCCTTATGCTTTTTGCCTACCACGCTGCAATGATATTCAATTCATTTGAATCATTCTATATCCATGTAAGGCCGGTCGGGGCGATGAATATGTTTATCACACTCGCATGGCCGTTTTATATGCCGCTGTTGTTTGCTCTGGCCGGCATATCAAGTGCCTATGCGCTTGCAAAACGAAATGCGCGGCAATATGTAGCCGAGCGGGTGCGCAGATTGCTGATTCCATTGCTGTCGGGCATATTGCTGCTCGTACCAATGCAGACATATTTTGCCGAGCGGTATCATAACGGCTACACCGGCGGCTATTTTGCACAGTATATTTTGTTTTTTACAAAGCCCACCGATTTGACGGGCTATCACGGCGGGTTTACACCGGGGCAGTTGTGGTTTGTTTTATATCTGATTGTAATCTCGTTACTTGCGCTGCCGCCGATGCTCTGGTACAATAATCGGGGTACTTCGATTGATGCTTCAAAGCTTACCCTTCCGGTGCTTTTGCCAATGTTTGTTTTGCCGCTTGTTTTGTCGCCGGTCCTTAATATCGGCGGTAAAGGTGTGGGGGAATATTTTGCCTACTTTATGCTTGGGTTTTTGCTGCTCTGCCGCGATGAGATTGTTGACCGCCTACGCAGGCACCGATGGCTGCTCATAGCGCTTGCGGCACTGCTTCTTACCGTAAACGCCCTGCTTTATTCTCGCCTAGACGGTAGCCTGTCCCTTATTACCGACATGCTCAGCCGTGCGGCGGGTTGGACAGCGGTGCTTGCATTGCTCGGGGCAGGCAGACAATGGCTCGATTTTACAAACCGGGGCCTTACCTACCTTACAAAGGCATCGTTTCCCATCTATGTATTTCACCAATCATGGCTGGTGGCGGCGGCATACTATGTATGCAGGGCGACCGATAGCACACCCGTGATTTTTATACTCACCATTGTCATAAGCCTTGTGCTTACCATTGCTTCTTATGAGGTTGTTAAACGCTTTCGCGTCACCCGATGGATGTTCGGGTTGGAAGGCGCTAAAAAAGTATCAAATAAAAAAGGAGAAATTACACTATGAACCCTTCACTTCGTAAAACCGTTATCGCAGGAAATTGGAAGATGAATAAAACCCGTGCCGAGGCAAAGACATTGCTTGCCGAAATTGTGCCGGTTGCAAAGGACGCTGTATGCGACGTGGTTGTATGCGTGCCCTATACGAATCTTGAAACCGCGCTGGAGGCAACAAGTGGCACCAACGTCAAGGTCGGCGCGCAGAACTGCCACTGGGCAAAAAGCGGCGCGTTCACCGCAGAGATCTCCGCCGATATGCTGGCAGAGATGGGTGTCGGCTACGTTATCATCGGTCACTCAGAGCGCCGCCAGTATTTTGGCGAGACCGACGTAACCGTCAATGCCCGCGTGCGCGCGGCACTGGATGCGGGGTTAACCGTAATCCTGTGTGTGGGCGAACTGCTCGAGCAACGTGAACAGGGCATTACAAGCGAAGTGGTAGCGCTCCAGACCAAGATTGCACTGGGCGGCGTAAGTGAGCAGGAGCTTGCAAAGATTATCATCGCCTACGAGCCTGTATGGGCAATTGGTACCGGAAAAACCGCGACCGCCGAGCAGGCAAACGAGGTATGCCGCATCATCCGCGAGGTTGTTGCTTCACTTTACAGCAAAAATGCTGCAAACGCGCTTACCATCCAGTACGGCGGCTCAATGAACGCGGCAAACGCAAAGGAACTGCTGGGTATGCAGGACGTGGACGGCGGTCTGATCGGCGGCGCATCACTCAAAGCCGCGGATTTTGGCGCTATTATCGCTGCCGCAAAGCAGTAATACGATACATTGCTAGACAACACGGCCGGTGCGCCGTTAGGCTGCTGCTTACGATAGTCCGGCATACACGAAAGGGATGAAGCATATGAAAAAACCATTGGCTTTAATAATACTTGACGGCTTTGGCATTAATAACAGTGACTACGGCAACGCAATCCATGCGGCGAAGAAGCCATATATTGATAAACTGTTTGCACAAAACCCCGTCACCCAGATCGGCGCATCCGGTATGGACGTCGGTCTGCCGGACGGTCAGATGGGTAACAGCGAGGTGGGGCACACCAACATCGGCGCGGGGCGCATCGTATACCAGGAGCTGACCCGCATCACCAAATCGATTGCGGATGGTGACTTTTTTGAAAACGAGGCGCTTATTGCCGCGTGTGAAAACTGCAAAAAGAACGGCTCGGCACTGCACCTGATCGGCCTGGTATCGGATGGCGGCGTGCACAGCCACAACACCCATCTGTACGGGCTGCTTGAGCTTGCAAAGCGTCAGGGTGTAAAGGATGTATATGTGCACTGCCTTACCGACGGCCGTGATGTACCGCCAAACTCCGGTGCACAGTTTATCAACGAGCTGGAAGCGGAGATGGCGCGCATTGGCACCGGCAAGATTGCCACCATCATCGGCCGCTACTACGGTATGGATCGTGACAACCGCTGGGAGCGCGTAGAAAAGGCATATGCAGCGATTGCATACGGCGAGGGCGTCCGAAACGCAAGTGCCGTGGATGCCGTCAACCGTTCGTATGCTGATGGTATCACCGACGAATTCATCGTTCCCGTTGTGGTTGCACAGGGCGCGCAGCTCAAAAGCGAGGATAGCGTTATCTTCTTTAACTTCCGCCCCGACCGCGCACGCGAGATTGCAAGAACCATCGTTGACCCCGATTTTACAGGGTTTGAGCGTAAAACCGGCTTTCTCAAGCCGTATTTTGTGTGCATGACCCAATACGATAAGACAATGCCAAACGTAACGGTTGCGTTTCATCCGCAGTCGCTTGCGAACACCCTTGGTGAGTACCTTTCGCAAAACGGCATCTCGCAGCTGCGCATTGCCGAAACCGAGAAATACCCGCACGTCACCTTTTTCTTTAACGGCGGCGTTGAAACGGTGTACGAGGGCGAAAACCGCGTGCTGATTCCTTCCCCCAAGGTGGCAACCTACGATATGCAGCCCGAAATGAGCGCATACCTTGTTGCGGATGCCGCCGTCGAGCGCATTGAAAAAGAGCTGGATGACGTCATCATCCTAAACTTCGCAAACTGCGATATGGTTGGGCATACCGGTATATTTGATGCCGCGGTTGCCGCGGTGCAGACAGTCAACACTTGTCTTGAGCGGGTGGTGGAGGCAATTCTTGCAAAGGGCGGCATCGCGCTTATTACCGCCGACCATGGCAACGCCGACCAGATGTATGAGCCGGACGGTTCGCCGTTTACCGCGCACACCACCAATCCCGTGCCGTTTGCGGTGGTGGGACTGGATTGCAAACTACGTACCGGCGGCAAACTGTGTGACATCGCACCCACCATGCTTGAGCTTTTGGGCCTTGCAGCACCCGCGGAGATGACCGGCGTTTCGCTGATTGAAAAATAGCCGCCAGTGGGTCCTTGCGCGTGGGTATATTCAAACCGTGCTGCGTATATAATAATACCGAGCCGCTATACAATACAGGCGGGTCGGTATTTTTGTTTTTGGGTCAAGACAAAAGCTGATATTTGAACATTATGATAATTTTGGGCGATATCCCGCGTGTGCCCTTGAAAATGCGCCACGATAACGGTATAATGAGTACAAGTTCAGCAAAAATAAGACAGAGATGAACACTAAAATCAGACAGATGGAGGGAAAACATATGAAGAGCAGTTCCATTTTTGCAATCATCGGTTTCATTGTAGTTCTTGCGGGTATCGCGGCTGCCGTATATTATTTCTTTAACAAAAAGGGCGGGTTTTGCTGCTGCTCAGACGAGGATGAAGACATCATCATCGTAGACAGCACCGATGACCTTGGCGACTTCACCGATGTAAGCGACTCCATCCCCGATACCGAGTCAGATTCGGATGTGCAATAACCTAATTGCGCGCTCCTTTTTCGGAGTAACACGGCTGTGATATTCCCTTACTTACGGTGGGGGGATATGGCAGCCGTTTGTGTTTACACAATTTCGGGTTTTATGAGGGTGGGCTTTATCGACACCGCTCACCCCGCTGCTTTGCAGCAAAACAGCGGTGAAGCTGCAAAAACAGTTTTACAACAATACCGAAAATTCTTATGGCTTTCTGATTCCAGATAGCCGGAAAGGCAAAGACACAACATATGTATGAAAATATAGAAAAACCCCAGCGCGCGGCCCTTGCGGCGATTGATACCGGAGAATATGATGTGGAGGTTTCGATTGCCGAGCTTGCGGAGCTTACCCATACCGCGGGCGCCGAGGTGCTTGTAAGCATTGTGCAAAAACGCGATGCCCCTGATAAGGCATCCTGCATGGGTACCGGCAGGCTTAAAGAGCTTGCCGACTTTTGCAAGGAAAACGAAGCCGACCTTGTTATTTTTGATTGTGAGCTTTCCGCCACCCAGATTCGCAACATTGAGAAGATTGTGTGCGTCAGGGTCATCGACCGCACCATGCTCATTCTGGACATCTTCGCCATGCGGGCCATTTCGAGCGAGGGCAAACTGCAGGTGGAGCTTGCACAGCTCCGCTACCGGCTGCCGCGTCTTGCAGGCCTTGGCACCGAGCTTTCGCGCCTTGGCGGCGGTATTGGTACACGCGGCCCGGGTGAAACCAAGCTCGAAACCGACCGCCGTCACATCCGCAGGCGCATTACGTCGCTTGAGCAGGAGCTTGAGGAGCTTGCACGCAAGCGGCAGGATCTGCGGCGGCGCAGAAAAAAGAACGGTGTACTCACCGCCGCGATTGTCGGCTATACCAACGTGGGTAAATCCACTCTGCTCAACACCCTGACCGATGCGGGGGTGCTGGCGGAGGATAAGCTGTTTGCAACACTTGACCCCACGGCGCGTGCCCTGAAGCTGCCCGATGGCAGAACGGTGGTACTGATTGATACCGTTGGGCTGATTCGCCGGCTGCCGCATATGCTGGTGAAGGCATTTCACTCCACGCTTGAGGAGGCTGCGGGCGCGGATGTCATCCTCAATGTATGTGACATCACAAGCGATGAGGCATATACCCAGCTGGAGGTGACAAAGGAGCTGCTCAGCGAGCTGGGTGCATCCGATATCCCCATCCTCACGGTGTGCAACAAGTGCGATGTGCAGTATGACGAGCTGCCGCCGCCGCAAAACGGGCGGGTATATATCTCCGCCCAAACAGGGCAGGGGCTCGATGTACTGTTGACGGAGCTTGCCAAAGCGCTCAAGGAAACAACCCGCCGCATGGCGATTGTTCTGCCTTACACCGAGGCATCACTTGCCGCACAGGTACGCAGCGAGGGTAAGCTGCTGGAGGAACGGTATATCGAAGACGGATTGTTTTTGGATGCGATTATTGATACCGAAACAAGGCTGTACCGAACACTTGCCCAGTATGAGCAGTAAAGTACAGGCGATGCCTGATAGTGGACTCGGGTGACTTTTTAAGCAAAGGGGAGCTAGTCATGTTAAACACCATCCTGTCGCGTAGAAGCATTAGAAAATATACCGCCCAACCGGTGCCGGTCGAGATGATTGAGCAGATTCTTCGCGCCGGTATGGCAGCGCCCTCCGCACGTAATGAGCAACCATGGCATTTTGTTGTGGTAACCGAGCGTGATCGCTTAGCGAATGTTGCGGCCGTGCATCCTTATGCCCAGATGCTGCGCGAGGCGTCGTTTGCCGTTGTGGTATGCGGAGATACGTCACGGGAAACCGTAAAGGAATACTGGGTGCAGGATTGTTCCGCCGCAACCCAGAACATGCTGCTTGCGGCCCATGCGTTGGGGCTTGGCGGGGTATGGCTGGGCGTTTATCCGCGCCCGGAGCGGATAGAACCCATTAAAACGCTGTTCGGCCTGCCCGAGAGGGTAATGCCGCTATGCGTCCTGTCATTTGGATACCCGGATGAGAAAAAGCCGCCCGCCGACCGTTATGATTCCGGGCGCGTGCATAATAACCACTGGGATACCTGACGGCCGGAATTAAGCATAGAACCAAAGCGCACTCGTTTGTTGAGTGCGCTTCTTTTTTTACCGATAGATAGACAATGGTAAATATGGCTGTGATCAGTAATATGAAAACGCACTCTAGCCGCTTACGCATGACACGCATGTGAAGAACGATAAAATGATGGGTATGCAGCGCGTAGGGGCGGATATCAGTCGACCGCCTATACATACTGCTGATAAGTTATAGACCAAAGCATAGTATCTCGTGCCCTGACTGCAAAACCCAGCGGTTCGTAGCACAGAAATAACTCGAAGTGCACCCCGTGTGTGGAGTGCGCTTCTTTTTCGCCTATATAGATTATAATCGATACAAATACGATATGCAGTACGAATCCGCAATTGGGGCAGTTTACATATAGTGAGACATGTTGATAACGATAAAACGTTGTACGTGCAGCGTGTAGGGGCGGATATCAGTTGCCTGCTGCTGCCAGATTATAGACCAAAGAGTGTATCCTGGGGTCTGGCTGCAAAATCCAGCGGTTCGTAGCACAGATATAACTCAAAGCGCACCCCGTGTGTGGAGTGCGCCCCTTTTTTGCCTATACATAGACTATAATCGATACAAATACGATATGCAGTACGAATCCGCAGTTTGGACAGTTTACATATAGCGCGGCATGTTAATAACGATAAAACGTTGTTCGAGCAGCGCGAAGGGCGGTTATCAATTGTACGCTAGATTAGCCCTGCTAGCGGCAGTGCAGTACAAATCGCCAGACGATACCGGGGCTTGGATGTGAAAGGCTTAGTGGCGCGGGACTGCGAGACCAAAAAAACGAAAGGTCTTAGTACCGGTAACTGTGGCAGTAGCGGATAAAACATAGATGTATATAAATGTAAGAATCCTAAATTTGAAGCCCAGCCTGCATAATATATGCCTGCTTCGCGTTTGAAGGCCCCGGTATTACCGGATCGCACTATGCCTCAAAGGGCGAAACAGCTTTAATGTTATGCTTGACACGGAAAAGACAGGCGCAGGGTACATCACGATACCGAACATATTATATAGATAAATGTAAATGTAAATAAGCGGGGCAGTATTGCCAATATAAATCTTCAGACGCACAATGCGCGCCCCTACACGATGCTGCTTGAAGCACAGGAAGAAAGTAAAGAACCCAACGAACACACCGTGCGCGGTTCCCACATGGCGGTGGTTTGGACTTGCCGTAGGCGGCGGGTTGGCCGTATGAGTTATTTTTGTATAACATATAGACCGGTGTAAATATGAATAAGCGGTCAGTATCCGTGAAATAATTCTACGGACGCGCAATGCGTGTCTCTACATGGCCAGTGATTTATGCATTAAGCGACTGCACCGTTTTTTCAAGCGAGGCAGCATCCTCAATGTGGTAGGCAGGTGCGCCGCGCAGTGTTTTCTTTACAAAGCCTGTGAGCGTTTTACCGGGGCCAAGCTCAACATATGCCGAGATGCCGTCATTCGCCAGCGCAGCTAGCTCATCGGTAAAGCGCACCGGCGATACAAGATGCTGCGACAGATATCCGGCAAGGTCTGGAATTTCGCTCATTTTTGCACCGGTCAGATTGGAATAAAAGGCGGTCTTGGGTTGACAATAGGATAATCCGGTAAGAAAAGAGGAAAACTCCTCCGCGGCACCCGCCATCAGCTTCGAATGAAAGGCAGCACTCACGTTTAGGCGAATTACTCTTGCGCCCATGCCGGCCAGAGTATCGGCCGCGCTGTGTGCAGCGGTATCCTCGCCGGCAATGACTGTTTGCGCGGCACTGTTAAAGTTCACCGGCAGCACATAGCCGTCACACTGCGCGCACACCGCGGTAATCTCCTCCGGTGTAGAACCAATTACGGCATACATCGCCCCGCCGGCAGTGTCGGCGGCATGCTGCATCAGTTTTGCGCGGGCGTCAATGATGCGAAAGCCGGTTCTAATATCAAATACCCCGCAGGCGGTAAGCGCCGCGTATTCGCCCAATGAATGCCCCGCGCATGCGGCCGCTGTCAAACCATTTTCCGCCGCGGCGGCAAGGCTTGCAATCGACATAGCGTAGATAAGAGGCTGCGCTGCCGAAGTGGGGGAAATATCCTGCTCGCTGCCTTCAAATGACAGCGCGGCAAGGTCGTACCCCAGCACCTCGCTTGCCGTGCGGTAAACATCGCGCACACTTTGGTATGCATCATACAAGGTACGCCCCATGCCGGGATACTGCGAGCCTTGGCCAGAAAACAAAAAGGCAATATTCACAATAAGTCCTCCTGCAAAATAGAGGATACGTCTAAATTATATGAACATCCTGTTAACTTATTTGCTAAAGTATGAATAAAGTTGCGAAGAGTTATGAATTAAAGGCCTTAGATTAACAGTTCATTCATTGACTTAGCAGGGTATCCTCTTTAAAATTGGGGTAACATAAATGCAAATCTGCAAATGCTGCGCTGCTATGCAGCCATTGCCGTCATCAAACATCGGGCGGCTTCGTAAACGTTATACCACACTTTACGGCAAACTGGCAAGAGCAGAATTATGGCGGCAAAAAAACGATGCGCGGCATAAGCCCGCCGCACCGAAGCCTGACCGCTTAAAATGGAAGGCAGATATTCTGCGGGAAGGAAGCAGCGATGACAACCAACGGAATACGCATTCTTGGCACAGGGTCATATACCCCGTCCATTACCGTAACCAACGAGGATTTTACACAAATTGTGGATACCTCTGATGAATGGATAACAAAACGAACCGGTATGAAGACCCGCCACCTTTCGGCAGGCGAGCCTACTTGGTATATGGGGTTAATGGCGGCAAAACAGGCGCTGCAGCAAGCGGAGCTTACAGCCGATGCCATCGACCTTGTGCTGTTTACAACACTTACACCCGATTTTTATACGCCTTCAATGTCCTGCATCGCAGCACGGGAGCTTGGCATTCGCAGCGCGCCCTGCATAGACACTAACAGTGCGTGCACAGGCTTTGTTTATGCGCTTGATATGGCATGGCGCTACCTTGCGACCGGCGGTGCAAACAATGTGCTTATTATCTCGGCTGAACGCCTTTCGGCTGTAACCGATTATACCGACCGCTCCACCTGTGTGCTGTTCGGTGATGGTGCCGGAGCGTGTGTCGTGACCAGAAACAGTTCATTTTTCTCCTCCTTTCTTTCTTCGGACAGTGCGGGGGCAAACCTGTTGTTTGCCCGCACTGCTCGGGTAACGCATCCGTTTTGCGGCGAGCATAACACCGTCGCCATTGCGGATGGCTTTGGTGAAAAACCCGAAAAGCTGTATATGGATGGTAAAGAGGTCTATAAATTCGCAACCCGTGTAATGCCCGAAGCGGTGGAGGAGGCTTGCCGCCGTGCGGGAATGGCCGTGAGCGATCTTGATATGATTGTGCCGCATCAGGCAAACAGCCGCATTGTGGAAACCGCGGCGCAAAAGCTGAGTATTGCGCGAGATAAAATATACTGTAACGTAGAAAAGTACGGAAACACCTCAAGCGCCAGCATTCCCATCGCACTCGATGAGCTCAGCCGTGCGGGAAAGCTACATCGGGGCGCGCGGGTGTGTGTGGTTGGGTTTGGCGGCGGGCTGACCTACGGTGCCGCAGTATTTGAGTGGTAGTGCCGAAGTATATCGCAATGGGTAAGAAACGCTGCGGTAGTCCGTACCCGCAAATAAGCATGCCTACGCGAAAGGAATGATAAGACAATGATAAAAACAAGACTTACCGAGCTGCTTGGCGTACAATATCCTATTATTCAAGGCGGTATGGCATGGGTGGCGGATGCGTGCCTTGCCTGTGCTGTCAGCAACGCGGGCGGCCTTGGGCTGATTGCCGCCGCAAACGCACCGGTTGATGTGGTGCGCGCCGAGATACGCAAGGCGAAAGAGATGACCGATAAACCGTTTGGCGTTAATATTATGCTAATGTCGCCCTATGCCGCCGAGATTGCGCAGCTTGTCATCGACGAGCGTGTTCAGGTGGTGACGACAGGTGCGGGTAACCCCGGCAAGTATATGGAGGCGTGGAAGGCGGCGGGCATCATCGTTATCCCCGTCATTCCCTCGGTTGCGCTTGCAAAGCGTATGGCGCGTGCGGGGGCCGACGCTTTGGTGGCGGAAGGCTGCGAAGCGGGCGGCCATATCGGCGAGCTTACCACCATGGCACTGCTGCCGCAGGTATGTGACGCGGTGGATATTCCGGTCATTGGTGCCGGTGGTATTGCGGATAAGCGCGGGCTTGCCGCAGCATTGATTCTAGGCGCGCAAGGGGCGCAGATTGGTACCGTTTTACTTGCAACAAACGAATGCAACATACACGAAAACTATAAAAACGCTGTGATTGGTGCCAAGGATACCGATACCATTGTAACGGGCAGGGTGCTCGGTCATCCGGCGCGTGCGGTAAAAAACCGGTTCACCCGCCGGATGACCGAGCTTGAAAAAACGGGCGTTTCGGCAGAGGAGCTGGAGGACGCAATGGCAGGCTCGCTGCGCAAGGCGGCGGTGGAAGGCGATGTCGAAAACGGCGCGTTCATGGCAGGGCAGATCGCGGGTATGGTATGCGAAATTCGTGCGGTGAAGGATGTTATCCGGGAGATGTGTGACGGCGCACAGCGCCTGCTAAACAGCCAAGACGGATTAAGGGGTGTCAGCTTTGAGTAAAACAGCGATTGTAACAGGGGCAAACCGCGGTATTGGTGCCGCTACATCGGTATACCTTGCAAGCAAAGGCTTTAACGTTGCACTGGTATGCCGCTCGCAGCAGAGCGCGCAGGGCGAAGGCGAGCAGGTAGCGCTGCAGTGCAGGGAGCATGGTGTGGCCGCCGAGTGCTTTGTGTGCGATGTGTCCGACTTTTCACGTTGTGCCGATACGGTGGATGCTATCCGGCAGGGCTTTGGCTCGGTTGATGTTTTAGTTAACAACGCGGGCATCACCAGGGACGGGCTGCTTGTCCGTATGAAGGAGGAGCAGTTTGACGATGTCATTGCCGCAAACCTCAAAGGAGCGTTTAACATGCTGCGCCACGTGAGTGCTGTAATGATGAAGCAGCGCAGCGGGCGCATTGTCAATGTGTCGTCCGTAGCCGGTCTGCACGGCAACGCAGGGCAGGTCAACTACGCGGCAAGCAAGGCAGGGCTTTTGGGCATGACGATGTCTGCCGCCAAGGAGCTTGCGCCAAGAGGCATTACCGTTAACGCAGTTGCCCCCGGGTTTATTGAAACCGATATGACCGAGGCACTGCCCGATGGCGTAAAAGAGAAGGTGCTCTCACTTGTTCCGATGGCGCGTTTCGGCAAGCCGGAGGAAGTGGCGGCCGTTATTGCGTTTTTAGCATCGGACGCGGCATCCTACGTAACGGGGCAGGTGCTCGCCATTGACGGGGCGCTGATGATGTAAACAAAGCAACTGAAGCTAGGGGGTACAATAGATGAAACGGGTAGTCATTACCGGCATAGGCGCACTCACCTCACTGGGTGCGGATACGAAAGACTTTTGGCAGAGCATAAAAGCCGGACGGCACGGTATATCCAAGATAGAAGGCTTTGATACCGAGGGATTTGAAGCGACACTCGCCGCCGAGATTAAGAACTTTGACCCGCTTGCTTATGGCATAGAGAAAAAAGAGGCGCGGCGTATGGACCGTTACTGCCAGTACGCCGTTGCTGCCGCCGGTATGGCGATAGCCGACTGCGGTACCGAGTTTCAAAACGATGATCCGTTTCGCATCGGTGTGGTGATAGGCTCCGGCATCGGCGGCATGCAGACCAACAGTGAGGAGCACAAAAAGCTGCTTGAGAAAGGGCCCCGGCGTGTTTCGCCCTTTTACGTGCCGATGATTATTGCAAATATTGCGGCGGGCATGGTGTCGATGCGCTATCACTTTCAGGGCAGTTCCACCTGTATTGTTACCGCATGTGCCACCAGTGCTGATGCGCTGGGTATGGCATTTCGCTCGATCAAGCACGGCTACCACGACGTAATGATTGCAGGCGGCGCGGAGGCCGCGATTATTCCTATCTCGATTGCGGGATTTTCCAACATGATGGCGTTGTCCACCGCAAAAGAGCCTGACCGCGCGTCGATTCCGTTTGACAAAGAGCGGGATGGCTTTGTTATGGGTGACGGCGCGGGTATCTTGGTGCTGGAGGAGTTTGAGCACGCAAAAGAGCGCGGTGCGAAGATATACGCCGAGATTACCGGCTACGGCTCCACCAACGATGCTTACCATATCACAAGCCCCGATCCCGATGGTGCGGGTGCGGCACAGGCTATGCACCTTGCAATGAGCGAAAGCGGGCTTGCGGCGGGTGATATCGGATACATTAATGCGCATGGCACCTCTACACCGCTCAATGACAAGTATGAGACGGCCGCAATTAAAAAGGTATTGGGCGATGCGGCATACACAACCCCCATAAGCTCCACCAAGAGTATGACGGGGCATCTGCTCGGCGGTGCCGGCGCGGTGGAAGCGATTGTGTGTGCGCTTGCATTACAAGAAGGCATTCTTCCGCCCACAGCGGGCTACCGCGAGAAGGATGAAGAGTGTGACCTCGATTATGTAACCGAGGGTGCGCGTAAGGTAAGCATCAAGGCGGCGCTCTCAAATTCCCTCGGCTTTGGCGGGCACAATGCAACGCTCTGCCTTAAGCGCTATGAGCAATAATACTGCCAGGCGGTTGAAGCGATAGGCCTTGACTGCTATCTAAGGCGGAACGGGTATCATAATCCCCGCGTTTGGTACGCAATAACCTTGAAACAGGGTGATACAATATGCAGACTACAAAGCTAACCCTTGAGAACATCAAAGAGCTTGTCAGCCATTTTGCCGGCAGCGGCATTGGCTCCTTTACCATGCAGGATGGCGATTTTATGCTGCGTCTGGAAAGTGACGCGGCAGCCGTGGCGCACGGCGCGCAGACGGCATTCGCGCAGCAGCCGCAGCCGGACTGTCCCCCTGCGGCAGCATTGCCACACGCGGCCGAGCAACCTGTTCCCTGTACACCGGAAGGGACAGTTGTTACCTCTCCCGTGGTAGGCACCTTCTACCGCGCACCGTCCCCCGATAAGCCGCCCTTTGTTACCGAGGGGCAGGCAGTAAAAAAGGGGGATGTGCTGTTCATCATTGAGTCGATGAAGCTGATGAATGAGATACAGAGCGAATGCGACGGCGTGGTCGGTAAGATTCTTGTACAGGACGGTCAGGCCGTTGAGTTTGGCCAGCCGTTGCTTACACTGGTATAGGAGGGTATGGTATGGCGTTGCTAAGTCAGGAACAGATTAAAGAGATTATCCCCCACCGCGATCCGTTTTTGCTCATTGACGAGGTTGAAGAGCTGATACCCGGTGTGCGTGCGGTTGCACTTAAGCACATTAAGCCGGACGAGGACTGGTTTCGCGGGCACTTTCCGGCGCATCCCGTTGTGCCGGGTGTGCTGATTATTGAGATGCTGGCACAGGCGGGAGCCGTTTGCGCACTTTCGCTGCCCGAAAATCGCGGGCGGATTGCGTTTTTTGCGGGGATAGATAACGTTAAATTCCGCCGTCAGGTATTGCCGGGCGAAACGGTGCGCCTTGAGGTGGAGCTTATTAAGCTGCGCTCACAGGCGGGTGTGGGTCGGGCGGTGGCGACCGTAGACGGGCAGCGCGCGGTAAGCGGAGAACTGACGTTTATGTTTTCAACGTAGAAAGGCTGGTCACAAGATGTTTAACAAGGTGCTGATTGCCAACCGCGGCGAGATTGCCGTTCGCATTATTCGCGCCTGTCGGGAGCTTGGAATTTCCACTGTGGCGGTATTCTCGCAGCCCGACCGCAGTGCCCTGCACGCAAAGATTGCGGATGAAGCCGTATGCATTGGCCCTGCCGCAACCAAGGACAGCTATCTCAACGCCAAATCGATTCTCGCCGCGTGTGAGCTGACGGGTGCGGATGCGGTGCATCCGGGCTTTGGCTTTTTATCCGAGAATGCCGCATTCGCGGCGCTGTGCGAGAAATGCGGTGTAACGTTTGTCGGCCCTTCTCCAGATGCCATGGAGCGGATGGGGGACAAATCCCGCGCGAAAGAGACGATGGCCGCAGCGGGCGTTCCGGTTATTCCGGGCTCGGCAGGTGCGGTCAGAACGCTGGAACAAGCGCGGGCAGCGGCTACCGTAACGGGCTACCCGCTGCTCATTAAGGCGGCCGCGGGCGGCGGCGGGCGCGGAATCAGGCGGGTAAATGAGGAGTGCGAGCTGGAAGCACAGATGACCTCGGCGGCACACGAGGCAAGGCTTTTTTTTGGCGATGACGCGGTATACATTGAAAAGCTGCTCATCAATCCGCGCCATATCGAGATACAGATTCTTGCCGACCATTATGGGAATTGCATCCACCTGGGTGAACGCGATTGCTCGCTGCAGCGGCGTAATCAGAAGGTTTTGGAGGAGTCTCCGTCGCCATCTCCGCTTATGACGCCGCAGTTGCGCAGGGCCATGGGTGAAGCGGCAGTCAGGGCGGCGCAGGCGGTGGGGTACCGCAATGCGGGCACAATCGAGTTTTTGGTGGATGACAGCGGCACATTTTATTTTATGGAGATGAACACCCGCATTCAGGTGGAGCACCCGATTACCGAGCTTGTGACCGGCGTTGACCTTGTGAAAAAACAGCTTGAGATCGCGGCGGGTGAGCCGCTCTCGCTTACGCAGGACGATGTGCATATTTGCGGGCATGCCATCGAATGCCGTATTAACGCGGAAAACCCCGCAAAAGGCTTTCGCCCTTCACCCGGGCGTATTGAGTCTCTGCACATACCGGGCGGGCCGGGTATTCGCATCGACAGCGCGGTGTACCAAGGCTATGAGATTACCCCGCATTACGATTCGATGATCGCAAAGCTTATTGCCTACGCGCCCACACGCGAACAGGCCGTTCGCAAGATGCGCTGGGCGCTTGCCGAGTTTATTGTGGATGGGGTAGACACTAACATAGACTTTCAGCTTTCCCTTCTCAAGCACGCGGAGGTTGAGGCGGGGCGGTATGATATCGGATTTTTAACAAGGTTGTTGGATGCACAAGGGGCAGCGGGCAACATATAATCAATCCGCCCGAAAGGCAGCGTAGTGACTCGGCAAATATCCATTGAACAAATCAATCACTGGAGCAAACCAAAGAAACGGTGCTTTTGATTTTCCCGAGTGCGGGGTTTCTTAAAAAACCTTGCGCTCGGGCCGATGTTTCCTTCTGAAAGCACCGGTCCAGTGAGACATCAGCCACACACGGCAACAACCCGGCCCGTGGTTCGGGCACCGCACGGAAATCCGTGCGACGTTTATTCAGTATAAGATAGCGCACATAAGGTAGGTGACGAAAATACAATGCTTGAGGATCTGCTGCAACAGGTAAAGGCACGCCTTGCCGACGAAGCCAAGCCGCAGGGGAGAATGCGGGCAAAAAGCAATATGCCGTCGGGGCTGCTGTTTCAGTGCCCGCGCTGCCGTACCGTGGAGTTTATGGAAAACTTCGAAAATGCGGGCAGGGTGTGTACAAAGTGTGCCTACCATGCGCGTCTGACCGCGGTGCAGCGGCTGGCCGCAACGGCGGACAAAAATAGCTTTATTGAATACGACAGGAATATGCAGAGTCTCAACCCCATAGAGTTTAAGGGATATGAGGATCGCATCAAAGAGATTCAGACGAAAACAGGGCTTAACGATGCAATCGTAACAGGGCAGTGCACCATTGGCGGCGAGCAATGTGTGCTGGGTATCATGGATTCACATTTTATGATGGCATCGATGGGCTCGGTGGTAGGGGAAAAGATAACGCGGGCGTTTGAGCGCGCAACCGAACAGAGCCTGCCGGTGATTTTATTTGCGGCATCGGGCGGCGCGCGGATGCAGGAAGGCATTGTGTCGCTGATGCAGATGGCAAAAACCTCTGCGGCGGTAGCCCGGCACAGTGCAGGGGGCAACCTCTACATCACAGTGCTTACCGACCCGACCACGGGCGGTGTGACGGCAAGCTTTGCGATGCTGGGTGATATTATTATTGCAGAGCCGTTGGTGCTGGTAGGCTTTGCGGGCCGCAGGGTAATTGAATCAACCATCAAGCAGCATCTGCCGGATGAGTTTCAGTCCGCCGAATTTCTGCTTGCGCATGGCTTTGTGGATAGGATTGTACCGCGCGCAGAGATGCGTGAAACCCTTTCACATCTATTGCGGCTGCACAAAGGATAAGTATAAAACGGGCAAAGGCAGGGGGAACACCAATGGCAAATCAAACGGCATGGGAACGCATAGAGATTGTCCGTACGCAGGGCAGGCCCATAGTTCCCGAGTATATCGATATGATCTTTGAGGGCTTTACCGAGCTTCATGGCGACCGCCTATACGGCGACGACAGCGCGGTGATCGGCGGCATAGGTATGCTTGCCGGTAAACCTGTTACCGTCATCGGTCATGTCAAGGGAAGAAACCTTGCGGAGAACAAGCATGCAAACTTTGCCATGGCACATCCCGAGGGCTACCGAAAGGCGCTGCGGCTTGCAAAACAGGCGGAAAAATTTGCGCGTCCTGTCATCTTTTTTATCGATACCCCGGGCGCGTTCTGCGGTGTGGAGGCGGAAGAGCGCGGGCAGGGCGAGGCGATTGCAAAAAATTTATTTGAGCTTTCGCAGCTTAAAACGCCGATTGTTTCGGTGGTGCTGGGTGAAGGCGGCAGCGGCGGTGCGCTTGCGCTTGGCGTGTGTGATGAGCTTGCTGTGCTGGAGAATGCCATATATTCGGTAATATCACCACGCGGCTTTGCGAGCATACTATGGAAGGATGCCGCACGCGAACGAGAGGCGGCGAATATTCTTAAAATAACTGCGGAAGATATGCTTAGACTGGGTGTATGTGAGCATATTATAAAAGAACCGGAAGGCGGGGCGCACAACAACCCGCAAGAGGCGGCAAAAGCCATTAAAAACTACCTGATTCACGCCTTAAAAAATATTTCTCAAATATCACTTGATAGTTTGCTTACAAATAGGTATTATAAGTATAGAAAAATTGGGGTTTACACAGAATAATCCTTTTTTTCTATGTGCAGCCTTTAGTACACCCCGTAGTATAAGCAATGCACCAACAAAATGTTAGGCAGACCTTGCCGCTTTGCATGTGCTTGTCAATTATATTAAACTAGGAGGATACTTATATGGTATACGAAAAGGTAAGGCAGATCATCTGCGACCAGCTTGATCTCGAAGAGGATGTAGTAACAATGGAGGCAAATATCCTTGACGATTTGGGAGCCGACTCGCTGGATGTCGTTGACCTTGTAATGAGCCTGGAAGAGGAATTTGATATTGAAATTCCCGACGAGCAGGTTGAGAATATCAAAGCCGTAGGAGATATTGTTAAGTATATCGAAGCCGAGATATAACAGCCCTGCTAAACTGAATATGTTATTGCGGGCAGGACGTGTTCCTGCCCTTTTTCGTGCCTTTTTGATGCTTTATGCAGTCGGCATGCCGGATGCGTTTGCATAACTTTCGTATTGCTGTGAAAAGAACCGTTGGTGCCAAGTGCTTTGGTGAAGCTCGCTTAAATGCAGCAGTCCCATTGCGCCGTACTGGCGCACAAGCCCGTTAAAGTTATCAAGCTGGTTATGACCAAGCCCAACGCGCTGGCCTGCCGTTGCGTGGTATACCATTGCGTTTAAATTTACCTTAGGACGCCAGCCCGACTGAATTCCGCAATAGTAAAGATATCCAAGCAGCATACTGTCATCCTCAAAACAGGATTTGCCGGTTAAAAACCTTGGGTTATATCCGCCCGCCGCACGCAGTGCCTGTGCACGGTGTACGCAAGGGTTGTTAAACCCGTGTACAATGCGGTCTTCAGCAAGCTCCTCTAAAAAATCGCGGGTAATTCCACCGGACGGCAAGGGCGCCGACCGGTTTGAAAAGGGAATGACTCCTCCGTTGTTGATAATGCCCGAGCTTATCATCGGCTCGTTATTTGCGTCAAGATAAGCGCATAGAATATCGGCCCAGTGAGGGGTAAACAGCATATCGGGGTGCAGCTCGCTGATGTAGGCGATGTCGGGCAGGGTGTTCCAGATATACTCAAAGCATGCCTGCCTGCCAACCGTAGTGCCGGTATTTTCGCCCGACCCGATGATGTGCGTCTCAAGGTCGTAGCCGCCCAGCAGTGTGTGAACCTGTTCATTGCACAGGCACCCCTGATTGTATATGATTACCGGCGCCCGCCCGCCTTTCGCAAGCGAACCAAGACAAGCGCAAACGAGTGCGATGTCCTGTGCGTGATATTGCTCTCGGATAAAAAACAGCAGGGTGTGTGCCAGTTTGCTCATTATGCATCCTCCTTGTGCGGGTGGGTTTTGTGCCAGGTGTAACGGTTGATGATATGGGTATAGCTTTGAATCAGGCGCACCACCTTGCCCGATACATTGACGTCCTGATAGTCTGTGATAGGGGGCTTCTGCTCAGGTGGTGCTGTGGCAAGCGCAATGGCTTGCAGAATATCTCTTGCGGTAATTCCGCCGATAACCATGGATCCCTTGTCAAGCGCTTCCGGCCGCTCTGTACTGGTGCGCAGGAGCACGGCCGGAAAGTTTAACAGCGCGCTTTCTTCGGCAAGCGTACCGCTGTCTGACAGCACACACCGCG
This sequence comes from Bacillota bacterium, assembly GCA_023421245.1. Lineage (GTDB taxonomy): Bacteria > Bacillota > Clostridia > Oscillospirales > Ruminococcaceae > Acetanaerobacterium. The sequence continues at coordinate 45,690 of JAEZTV010000006.1, forward strand.
CCTGTGTTTGCAGGTGGCAGTAATCAAAAAATCCAAACGGACGCAGCGGACGCACCAACGGGTGAAAGTCAAAACCGCGCATCGCTATCTTTGCTGTGCTGCGCGGATGCGCAGAATAGATAACCGGAATACCATGCTCCCGGGCAACCGCGTTGACCGCGTGCATGAGTGATAGAAAGTTTTCGCTGTCGTCAATATTCTCCTCGCGGTGCGCACTCAGCAAAAAGTATTCACCGGGTAAAACTCCGAGCGCCGAAAGCACATTGCTCGATTGAATGCGGGCTGCGCTTTGCCCAATGACTTCGGCCATCGGCGAACCGGTGACAAATATCCGCTCGGGTGCAAACCCCTCGCGTATAAGATACCTGCGGGCATGCTCGGTGTAGGGCAGGTTAACATCGGAGATATGGTCAACAATACGGCGGTTAATCTCCTCGGGCACATTGAAATCAAAGCAACGGTTGCCGGCCTCCATGTGAAAGATGGGAATCTTCAGCCGCTTTGCCGATATCGCGGAAAGCGCCGAGTTTGTATCGCCCAAAACCAGCAGGGCATCGGGCTTTTCGTTTACCATGATATCGTAGGAGGATGCGAGGATGTTGCCCATCGTTCTGCCTAGGGTATCGGACGCACAGCTTAGATAATGGTCGGGTGCGCGGATGTCAAGCTCATTAAAAAAGATTTGGTTTAGCGCGTAATCCCAGTTTTGACCGGTATGCACCAGAACATGCAGAAAGCTGCGGTCACACGCCTTAATGCAGGCCGACAGCCGAATAATCTCAGGGCGGGTGCCTACAATTGTCATCACCTTAAGCCTTGGCATAAAATGCGCCTCCCTTCTTGTGCGGAATGCTCCGGTTTACGGCAAGCGATAGGTATCCGGCCTGCTTGCGTCAAACCATTCGTTTGCCCAAATTAGTACAACAAGGTCGCACTCCGCGGTATTGGCAATCGAGTGCAGCATGCCGGGCGGGATATCCACCGCCGTAAGGTGTTCACCATCGATGGGGATGACAGCGGGCGCGCTCCCTGCCAGAGGGGTTAATGTAATCTCACCCCTGCCGCTTACGGCAAGAAACCGCTCTGCTTTGGTGTGATGGTAGTGCCCGCCCTTCACTTGGTGCGGCGCAATGCGGTTAACCGATACCTGTCCGCCGTTATTAAGACGCAGAAATTCTGCAAACGCGCCGCGGCTGTCCGCGTGCACAGTAAGCGGGAAGGAAAGGTGTTCGGGCGGCAGATGGCTTAAATAGGTGCTGTACAGCCGCTTGGTTAGCAGATGGCCCATATCGGGGAGGGTACCGCGTGTGCGCGCTTGCGGAAAACCCGCGATACAGCACGCAAGCCAGCCCACCGTAACGGCCTCTATCGGATGAACCGCATAAATGCCCGAGGGCATTTCAGTGAAAAGGCGCAGGGTGCGGAGAAACTCATCTACCACATCATCGATATAGACAAGCCGAGCCACCGCATCCGGATCGTTAACGGGTAAAACCTGCCCCTTTGCCGCCGCGCTGCAAAAGGTGGCAACGACGCTGTTGTAGTTTGGCCTTGACCATTTGCCAAATACGTTGCCAAGGCGGTAGATCAGCACCCTTGTGCCGTGCGCGTGACCATACTCAAGCAACAGGCGCTCCGCTGCACGCTTGCTGTTTGCGTAGGGGGTATTGTATTGTGCCTGAATCGAGGACGCAAACACAATGGGTGCATAATTTTTTGCTTGCTGCAAGCATTTGATCAGCAGCGCCGTAACGTCTTGGTTTTGCACAAACTGTGCGGGATCATCCGGCCGGTTCACTCCGGCAAGATGGAATATGAAATCGCAGTCGGCCGCATACTGTACCAGCTGCGCGGGGCCGCTGTCCTTGTCATACTCATATACCACGATATTGCCGAGCGTACGCAAGGCGGCACAGAGATTTTTGCCGATAAACCCATGAGCACCGGTGACCAGCACCGTCATACCGTCCACTCCTTCAGCGCATCGGTGACGTATCTGCACCGCAGCAGCTTTTCTTTTACGCCCGCAACATCCAGCCGCTCGGTGTTTTCTGAGGTATATTCTGCGGGTGCGCCCAGACGGCCATCACCGCGGCTAAAATACTTTGCGTAGTTCAGGTCGCTGCTTTCCGCGCCGACACGGTAGAAATCGCCCATATCCACAGCGCGGGCACTCTCTTCGCGGGTGAGCAGCGTCTCGTGCAGCTTTTCACCAAGCCGCACGCCGATGCGGTGGATTCGCACGGGAACCTCGAACAGCTCGCACAGCCCCTGCGCGAGCGTGCCGATGGTAGCGGCAGGCGATTTTTTCACGATGATATCGCCGGCTTGTGCGTGCTCAAACGCAAACAATACAAGCCCTACCGCTTCATCGAGATCCATCAAAAACCGCGTCATGCTGTCATCCGTTACCGTCAGCGGCAGCCCTGATTTTATCTGGCCGATAAACAGCGGAATGACCGAGCCGCGTGACGCCATCACGTTGCCGTAGCGTGTTGCGCAGATAAGCGTTTCGCCGCTGCCCGACGCGCGTGCCCGCGCAAGCATGGTTTTCTCCATCATGGCTTTTGATATTCCCATCGCGTTAATGGGGTATACCGCCTTGTCGGTGGAAAGACACACCACACGCGCTACACCTGCCTCTATGGCGGCAGTCAGCAGATTATCGGTGCCGAGCACATTGGTCTTCACCGCTTCAAGCGGAAAGAACTCGCAGCTTGGCACCTGTTTAAGCGCGGCGGCGTGAAAGATATAGTCCGCGCCCCGCACCGCGGATTTGATGCTCTCTTTATCGCGGATATCGCCTAAAAAGAACCGCAGGCGCTCATCACCGTACCGTCTGCGCATGTCGTCTTGTTTCTTTTCATCGCGTGAAAAGATGCGTATTTCGCCAATGTCTGTGGGTAGAAATCGGTTTAACACCGCACCCCCAAACGAGCCGGTACCGCCTGTTATCAGCAGGGTTTTATCCCGAATCATTGTGTTTATCACCAGCCTTTGCACATCAAATAAATATGCCTATGCTAAAGCACACAATTGATGAAAACGGCAGAAACAAGCTGTTTTTATCAGTTTAGGCATTTGTGAATGTATATGAATCACTTAAAAATGTCGTGAAAGCCGCACGGTGGCTGCGCTTTTTAATTATTCAGCAAATATTCAGTAAAGCGTGTGTTCAGTCTCGTTTGATTTGTTTTTGTTGAAGCGGCAATCAATACATACTATTCACGGTTATTGTTTGGTGCGCCCGCAAAATGGAAAATTGGGTGACGGCGTAAAGAAAAGACGCCCGATTGCTCGAGCGTCCATCGTTTGTATTCGGTTTTGAAATTGGCACGGGAAGCGGCTCCCGGACTACATCTCACGGTACAGCGCCTCGTATTGCTTGGCGGATTTCTCCCATGTAAAGTCGCTGGTCATCGCAGCATGCTGCACGGTATGCCATGCGGTCTTGTTGTGGTAGCAGGCGTGCGCGCGCTGCAGTGCATCCAGCATATCATGCGCGTTATAGGTTTTAAAGGTAAAGCCGTTTCCGTTATCCCCAAAATCGCGGATGGTGTCGCGCAGGCCGCCCGTTTCCCGCACGATGGGAATGGTACCGTAGCGTGCCGCAATCATCTGCGCAAGCCCGCACGGCTCACTTTTTGAGGGCATCAAAAACAGGTCGGCGCCCGCATAGATTTTTTGCGCAAGGTCGGGCAGAAATCCCGCGACAAAACGGACGCTGTGGGGGTATTTTGCCTGCATGGTATGAAAGAACTCCTCATACTGATGCTCACCGGTGCCAAGTATGACAAACTGGCTACCCATATGCACCATATCCTCAAATACATACCGCACAAGATCAAGCCCCTTGTGTGCAACAAGGCGGGAGATGATTGCAACAAGCGGCGTACCCTGCTCCGGCAGCGAGAGCGACTGCAGCAGCTGCCGCTTGTTCTCCTCTTTTTTTTCAAGGGTGGTTACATCAAAGTTCTCATATAGCGCAGGGTCGGCGGCGGGGTCAAATCTCTGCGTATCCAGCCCGTTGAGGATGCCGGACAACTTATACGAGCGCGCCTGTAAAAAGCCGTCAAGTCCATGCGCAAACCAAGGGTTCATAATCTCCCGGGCGTAGGTGGGGCTGACGGTCGAAACACGGTCGCACAGCTCAATGGCGGCCTTCATCAGGTTCAGGCATCCGTCAAATTCCAAAATGCGCTCCTCTTTTGCGTCGATGCCAAACACATCGCCGAGTATCGCCTTGTCGTATATGCCTTGGTATTGGATGTTGTGTATGGTGAACAGCGTTTTGACATGGCGGTACTCCTCATATCCGCGGTATTGCAGATTGAGGTAGACGCAGGCAAGCGCGGTCTGCCAGTCGTTAAGGTGCAGGATGTCGGGGAAGAAGCCGATCGCGCGCATCATATCTACAATCGCTTTGGAGAAATACGCAAACCGTTCACCGTCATCGGGATAACCGTACAGCGTGTCGCGCTTAAAATAGTATTCGTTGTCGAGAAAATAGTAGGTGACGCCGCCCTGCTTTGCCGTAAAGACGCCGCAATACTGCTTACGCCACGCAAGCGAAACCTCAAAACTGGTTACGAACTGCAATGTCTCGCGCAGCTCTTTCTTCATGGTGCCATATAGCGGTACCACCACGCGGCAGTCCACACCGTTTGCAAGCAATGCTGCGGGCAGCGCACCTGCTACGTCCGCAAGCCCGCCTGATGCAATGTACGGCTGTGCTTCACTGGCACACAGCAGCACTTTAAGCCTTGGCGCTTTTTTTGGTGTCCTTTTTTTTGTGATGGATGTCCCGTTCTTTGCCGCGGAACGGCTTGATGCTGCGGTTGTCGTTTTCGGCTTCGGGACCGCTTCCTTCTTTGGCTTTACGGGTGCTGCCATTTTTTCTGTTGATGCCGCAGTGGTGTGCGGCATATTTTTTGAAGTCTCGCTCATGAAATGTCTCCTCCTTTGGTGCGCCTGCGCGGTTATGCCGCACAGGTAAAAGCGCCGCAAGCGCGGCGCTGCAGCCTGCAATATCATTTTGTTATACAACTGCCATACATAAAGGCAAAAAAGCCTATCTTAAAAACGCAGCTGCTTTGCAGCGAAGCCGCAGGCAGATAAACTATACGCCAGTGCACAGCATGCCTATCACTTTTTATAGCAGGGCGGCCTTACAAAAGCATTAAACCACGCTGCCCTTTGCAACAAACAGCGGGTAGGAGAGGTATCCCATCAATGTGCGGTTGTCCTTTATGGTAACATCTTTGTCGGTAATACAGTAGCCAAGCGTACTGTTTTCGCCAATAAAGGTATCCTGCATTACAATGGAGTTTTGCACCTTTGCGCCCTTGCCCACGGTTACGCCGCGAAACAGCACCGAATTTTCTACCTCACCCTCAATGGTGCAGCCGTCTGCAATCAGCGAGTTAGATACCTTCGAGGCAAGCCCGTACTTCACCGGCATGTCGTCACGCACCTTGGTGTAGATGGGGCGGCCCGGTAAAAACAGCCCATCGCGTATCGGCTTTTGCAGCATCAGCATATTTGCGTCGTAGTAATCGCGCATACTGTCCACCTTTGCGCAAAAGCCCGTGTACTCATAGCCAAAGATGCGCAGCTGCGAAGCACGTGCCTGTAAAACGTCCTTCTCCATGCTGTACAGGTTACGGCTCATGTTTTCGACCACCAGACGCTCAAGCAGGGCCTTTTCCATAATCATCAGGTTAATGGATACAGACTGCTCCCCTTCTAAAACAGGGTTCAGCATAACATCGGTTACCCTTGCATTATTATCGCATACGAGCACGGTGGATTCGCGCGAATTCTCTGGGGTAACCAGTTTTTTCTGGTAGGCGACGGTAATCTCCGCCTGCGTTTCAATATGTGCGTCTAGCATCTTTTTAATGTTGATGTTAAAGATCATATCGCAGTCGGCAAGCACCACATAGCGTGCGTTTGAATGCTTGATAAAGCCCATAATACCAGACAGCGCTTCAATTCTGCCGCGATAGATGCCGGCGGAGGCTGTGTTGCCAAACGGCGGCAGAATAAACAGGCCTTCGCGTTTTCTTGCAAGGTCCCATTCGCGGCCCGAACCCAAGTGATCCATCAGCGATTGGTAGTTGCTTTTTGTAATAACACCCACCGACTGGATGTTAGAGTTTACAAACGAGGACAGCGTAAAATCAATAAACCGGTACCGTCCGCCAAATGGAACCGAGGCCATTGTGCGTCGTTCGGTCAACTCACGCAGTGCCTCATCGTGCATATTAGAGAAGATAATACCGAGCATCTTTTTTCCGTCTTGCATACTAGTAACCATGCCTTCCCGATTTTCTGCGTGCGATGCAAAAAACCATACTTCAAAGTGGGGTGCTGCTGTAAAAAGGATATCCTGTTGTTTTTAGCTGTACAGTGAGCAGGCTTTACAGTGAAAGGTGATGTAAAGGCTGCCCCGTTTACAGGGGGGTCATACAAATACCTCCATGCGGTCGGCGTCAATCATGTCTTTGGGCCGTACAACGCTGTCTGCCGAAAGAACGGCACCCGGGCCGATAACCGCAATGCCCCAGTCGTTTTTGTTATCGACCTGTTCAGGGCGCATGCCGATTACGCTGTTTTCGCCGATAATACAATCTTCAGCCACAATGGCGTACTGTACCACCGCGCCCTTTTTAATTACGGTACCCGGCATAATAATGCTGTCGCGCACCTCGGCGCCTTCTTCTACCGTAACACCGGCAAACAACACCGAAAAATCCACCGTGCCAAAGATGTTGCAGCCATCCGCCACCATCGCGTTTTGCACATTGGCGCTTTCGCCGACATAATGCGGCGGCAGCACGGGGTTGCGGGCATAGATTTTCCACGACGGGTCATGAAGTTCAAGCGGCACGTTGGGGTCCAGCAGGTCCATGTTAGCCTCCCACAGGCTGTCGATGGTGCCGACATCCTTCCAGTATCCCTCAAAGGGGTAGGCGTATAGCTTCTGCCCGTCGGCAAGCATTGCGGGGATGATGTCCTTGCCAAAATCCTTGGAAGCGGCAGCGTCGCGTTCATTGCTTTCGAGGTAACGGCGCAGCATCTTCCAGTTAAAGATATACACACCCATCGAGGCGAGATTACTTTTGGGCCTTTCGGGCTTCTCGGCGAATTCTCGAATTAAATAATCCTCGTCGGTATCGATAATGCCAAAGCGCGAGGCTTCTTCCCACGGCACAGAGATCACAGCAATGGTGCAGTCCGCATCGTGTTTCTTGTGAAAATCGAGCATCCGCTCATAGTTCATCTTATAGATATGGTCGCCCGAAAGGATGACAATGTAATCGGGGTCATAGCCCTCGATAAAATGGATGTTCTGGTAGATGGCGTTGGCGGTGCCTTTATACCAGTCCGAGCCGCTGGCCTTTTGGTAGGGCGACAGCACATGTATGCCGCCATGGTTGCGGTCAAGATCCCACGGCTGCCCGTTTCCGATATATTCGTTGAGTTCAAGCGGCTGATATTGGGTCAGCACTCCCACGGTATCAATGCCGGAATTGACGCAATTGGATAACGTGAAATCGATGATGCGGTACTTGCCGCCATAGGGAACCGCCGGCTTTGCAAGCCGTTTGGTCAGCACATGCAGCCGGCTGCCCTGTCCGCCGGCCAACAGCATGGCGAGCCATTCTTTTTTGCGTGTCATATTAAAAAACCCCTCTCCCCTAAATGATGCTGATGATACTATTTCCGCTGTAAACGACAGATAAAGTTTATCGTTTACACCCGTTGCTTTGCAAGCGGTGTGGCGGCGAAGCTGCTGAGAAAACTGTACAAGGACCATCCGCCTGTGGTAGACACCGCAACCGGCAAGTACTCCTTGCCGATCAAAACAGGGTTATGTTTTAATGAAGACCGGTATTAGACAGCGATGCCCGGTACGGACGATAGATGCAAAGGCACTGATGGTCCTGCAATCAGGATGACGCGGGTTCACCGCGCCCTGCCTTATCGGGGAATAAAAACAGCACGGAGCTTGGCGCAAGATCAAGTGAAAGCTCAAAAGGATGCCCGTGCAGCGGTGCCTTTTTGGCAGAGTAGTGTGAGCGCGCGGTAATTCCCGAGCCGCCAAATGCGGTGTCGTCACTGTTAAGCAGCACACGGTACCGGCCTTTATATGGTACGCCGATGCGGTAATCCTCGCGGCGTACCGGATTAAAATTACATACGGCAATAAGCTCTCCGCCGTCCGCCGCGATGCGCCGAAACGCGATGACGCTGTGCTTGAAGTCGTCACCCGCAATCCATGCAAAGCCATCGGAGGAACAATCATTTTGCCATAGGGCGGGCGTATCCAGATAGATGCGGTTGAGCGTCTTAACAAACGCGCGTAGCTCGCGATGGCGGTCGTAATCAAGCAGCAGCCAATCAAGCGGCTGCTTGTAGTTCCATTCAATAAAATGCCCGAATTCCTGCCCCATAAACAACAGTTTTTTACCCGGATGCGCCATCATATAGGCAAGAAAGGTGCGTGTGCCGCAAAACTTGTCGTCGTAATCGCCCGGCATCTTAGAAAGCAGCGAGCATTTGCCGTGCACAACCTCGTCGTGCGAGATAGGCAGAATATAGTTTTCGGAAAACGCGTACATGAACGAGAAGGTAAGCTTATCGTGGTTGTAGCTGCGAAAGAGCGGGTCGGTGGACATGTAACGCAGCATATCGTTCATCCAGCCCATGTTCCACTTAAAGGTAAAACCCAGTCCGCCGTCGTAGGCAGGCTTTGTTACGAGCGGCCACGCGGTGGATTCCTCGGCAATCATCAACACATCGGGGTAGTTTTCAAGCGCCGCCTTGTTGAGCAGCTGTACAAATTCCACTGCCTCAAGGTTTTCGCGTCCGCCGTTTTTGTTGGGATGCCACTGCCATTTTTCCCTGCAATAATCAAGATACAGCATCGATGCTACAGCGTCCACCCGCAAGCCGTCGATGTGGTACCGGTCCAGCCAAAACAATGCGCTTGAGATGAGAAAGGCGCGTACCTCGTTTTTGCCAAAGTCGAACACCCTTGTGCCCCAGCCTTCATGCTCCATCTTGGAAGGGTCGGCATATTCATAGCATTTCGTGCCGTCAAACTCGTACAGCCCATGCTCGTCCTTTGGAAAATGCGCGGGCACCCAGTCCATAATCACGCCGATGCCCGCCTGATGAAAACGGTCTACAAACCGCATAAAATCGTGCGGCGTACCATAGCGCGAGGTGGGGGCAAAATACCCCGTTACCTGATACCCCCACGAGCCGTCGTAGGGATACTCGGTCACCGGCATAATCTCTATGTGCGTGTAGCCAAGCTCGGCCACATAGGGAATCAGGCGGTCGGCAAGCATCTCGTAGCTTAGCAGGCTGCCGTCGGGATTTCGCATAAACGAACCCAGATGAACCTCATAGATGTTCATTGGACTTTTAAACGGATCGGTGCCTCTGCGTTTTTCCAGCCATGCGCCGTCCTGCCACTCATATCCATCAAGGCTATATACCTTGGATGCGGTCTGCGGCCTTGTTTCGCAATGAAACGCGTACGGGTCGGCCTTCATAACAATCTGCCCGCCCGCCGACTTAATGCGGTATTTATAGTTATCGTACCTTTTCAGCCCTGCAATCCGGCATTCCCACAGGCCTTCGGCGTTGATGCGAATCATGGGGTTGATGTCACGGTTCCAGTTGTTGAAATCACCCACCACCGACACCTCGGCCGCGTTTGGCGCCCACACCCGAAACACTGCCGTACCATCATGCAGGTGACAGCCCAAAAGCTCGTAGGCGCGATAGTTGGTTCCTTGATGGAACAGGTATACCGGCATGCTGAGCGGGTCGTTGATTGCAGGATACATGTGCGATTTCCTCCGTTTTGGGTATTTGTATAACCCGCAAAAAGCGGTGGGGAACACAGGTGAAAGAGCATCGGAGCAATGCGCGATGACAGGTGGTATTTTTCCCCTATGCTTTATTTCTATTCTACCATAATAATTACATTTTTCAAGTGTTTTTTGGTAATATTTTATTAAGTTTTCATTTTTGAATGGGCAATATTTATGTAAGATTCACATATAATTGACCATGTTCTTGCTGTTATTTCTAAAAGAGCCGAACAGGTTCAGTATATGAAACAGAATGCACCGTTATGACGGATAAGCATAAAAAACACCCTGCCATAGCCCATAGGGGTTACGGCAGGGTGTGGGGCGATAGGATATAAAACCGCGCTCCGTACTGCAAAGGCAAAAAAGAAGAATCTTTTAGCGCCGGACGATTGGCGGGGCGCTCTGCACAGGCTCGCTGCGCTGCGCGGAAAAGATGCACCCGCAAAAGCTTTGGCGGTACAGCCCGTACTGTGCGCTAAGTTCCACCGAGCGCTTATAGCCGCCGCGCTTTTTAAAATCGCAGGGCAGGTGAGCAACGCCATACTGCTGCGCAAGACGCTCACCGATATCATTTAGCTTTGCGGCATTCTTGTACGGGCTGATGGAAAGGGTGGTGGTAAAGTAGTCAAACCCCTGTTCGGCTGCAAGGCTTGCGGTGCTGTCGAGCCTCAGCTCATAGCAAGCGGTGCAGCGTGCTCCGCCTTCACGCTCCTGTTCCAGCCCCTTCGCGGCAAGTGAAAAGCGGTCGGAGTCATAGTCCCCTGCGATAAGGCGCACGGGGTTTTGTACAGGCAGCACCGAAACCAGCCGTGTCAGCTCATCCAGCCTGCGCTGATATTCCTCCGCGTTCGTGATGTTGGGGTTATAATAGTAGAGTGTGATAATAAAAAACTGCGACAGATATTCAAGTACATAGCTTGAACAGGGCGCGCAGCAGGCGTGCAAAAGCAGCGTTTTTGGCTGCTTCGTCTGCAGGAGGATATCCTCAAGCTCTTTTTGATAGTTTTTGTTGTTCATAAGGCCGAATCCTTTTGTTTAAACTAAACCGCTATGCGATAGTTTGCGTCTAACCCCAACTATAGCATGCGCAAACGGCATGTGCAAGCGGCACATTTCTAACCGGAGGCATTGCTCTTTATAATAAAATATGGTACCATATAATTGTATACAATAAAGGTATAATTTATATATTATAAAGACTTACCGCCATATTTGAAGCAGAAATAACCATACTAATAGAATATCCATATTGATTGGAGGTAAATTTAATGTCACTGTCAAACACAAGCCTTACGCAAGCAATAGAGCTGCGCCGCAGTATTTATGCGCTGAGTCCCGAGACCCCTGTTTCGGAGGAGAGAATCCTTGCCCTTATTGAGCACGCGGTAAAGTATGTGCCCAGCGCCTTTCACAGCCAGAGTCAGCGTGTCGCGGTACTGTTTGGTGAGCAGCATAAGCTGTTGTGGAGCGATATCACCCTATCGGCGCTTAAAAAGGTTGTGCCGCCCGAGAGCTTTGCATCAACGAAGGAAAAGATTGACGGCTTTGCGAACGCTTACGGCACCGTGATGTTTTTCAACCATACCCCCACCATCGAGGGTATGATGGCGCAGTTTGCGCTGTATAAGGACAACTTTCCCCTATGGGCGGAGCAGGCAAACGGCATGCTGCAGTATGCTGTATGGATGCTGCTGGAGAGCGAGGGCCTTGGCGCGTCGCTGCAGCATTACCATCCGCTCATCAATGAGGGTGTTTACGGCAAGCTTGGTATCGACACCGCATGGCAGCCCGTAGCACAGATGCCGTTCGGCCTGCCGACCGCACAACCTGGACCAAAAGAGTTCATGCCCCTCGCCGAGCGCATGCGCGTGTTACGCTGATATAATGTCTGCAAAATAATTAATAAATGCAGCCGCTGTACGGCTTTAAGAGCATTTTTGAACTAGGGAAAGACAAGGTCTTTGAAACTTTAAATCAAAACCCTTGCACATCCTATATTCATAAACATCAATTCTAAAGTACGTTCAATATAAAAAGGTAAACAGCCGTCCGTTTTGGGCGGCTGTTCGTTTAGGCAAGGCTCACTCCGCAGCTTGAAAAAGCCCACACCATTCTGCGGTTTTCGCGCCTTTTTAAGATGCACCTTCGGATGGCAAATGTTGACCGTCGTTTGGCCTTATATAGTATGTAGTCCAATTCAGATAGCAGGGCGGTCACTCGGCTGTCAGACGTTCTAACTTCTCGTAATCTATCAGGGTAATGCCGCCGCGGGAGAGCGCAACCATCCCCTCTGATTGAAAATATTTGAGCATCCTGGTTACTACCTCGCGTGCCGAACCCAGATGCCGCGCAATTGCTTCATGGGTAATTTCAAGCGTTTCTCCGCCGTCCATCACCGACTGCTCTAATAAAAAGTTTGCAAGCCGCTTGTCAAAGCTTGAAAATAGCACCTGCTCCATCACCCACATTACATCCGAAAGGCGCGAGGACATCAGCTGGTTTGCGTAATCGGCCACCGCAATTGAGGTATGGCTGAGCAGCTCGTATACGCGGGTGGGGATGAACATCGCCTCGGTGTCGCGCTCGGCCTCAATATTAATCTCAAAGCTGATATTTTTCAGGATGCAGGAAGCGGTGAGCAGGCAGGTATCGCGGTCAAGCAGGCGGTAAAGGGTAATCTCCTTCCCCTGCGGGGAGAGGATAAACGCACGCACCTGCCCGCTTTTTATAATCAGCATGCCCGAACAGTCGGTCGCGCCGTTGTGAAGGCTTTCACCTTTGCGGTATGTTCTGCCCGTTGCAGTCAGCTCAATCTCACGCTGCTGCACCGCGCTCAGCTTATCCCAAAAGGGGAGCACCTCGCGCAGAAACGCAACACCTATTGCGGTAAGTGACATTGTCAACACACCTTTCCCATTTTGCATCGCTGCTGTCTGCTACCTTGTATTATACTACAGTTCGCCGCGAAATAAAACAACAGTACCCTATGAAAAGATATCATAGGGTACTGTTGTGAAAGTTATATTTGAGGAGAACAGACCTGATTTATATGCCGGCTTTGGTGTGGTACAGCGTATCAAGCAAGTTTGGTACAGTCGTGGTATCTGTTTAAGGGTATCGATGCAGTGGAACAAGCAGTGTGTTTTGTGAAGGTGTGCTGTTGTTGTAATGCTAGACTATTCAGTCGTTTGGTGTGGTTACCAAAACCAGCAATCAAAGAGCCGCACTATGTAGGCATTTGGGGGATACCAGGGCGGCAGGAGCCGGCGGTGATGCGGGGTTATTGGAGCATCTCGAGGATGGCGGTTTTGCTCTTTGCCCCGATTGCGGAGGATTTAATCTTCCCGTTTTGCATTACGATGATGGTGGGGATGCTCATAACCTGAAATTGTTCTGCAAGCTCAGGCTCTTCGTCTACGTTAATCTTACCCACCTTCACCTTGCCGGAGGATTCCATCCCGATTTCGTCAACAATCGGGGCTACCCTGCGGCAGGGTCCGCACCATGGTGCCCAAAAGTCGATGAGCACCGGTTGGATGGATTGCAAAACCTCTTTTGTAAAATTCTTTTTTGTTACGGTTAATGTTGCCATGTTTTTCACCCTTTCGGTTTGCGATGCTGTGTGTTCTCTATCTGATACTATTATAGCAATTTGCGGTTTTTTCTCCGTGACAACATCACAAACGCATACAGAGAAACGAAAAAGGAAGAAAAACAGTATTCTGTATCTTATTTACCACCGAGAATACGGGCAAGATCCTCTTCGGGGGTGGTGATGGGCGTCAGACCATAGTTTTCTACCAATACACCCAGCACATTGGGCGAGAGGAACGCAGGCAGGCTCGGCCCGATGAGAATGTTCTTAATGCCCAGTGCAAGCAAGGTGAGCAGCACGCATACTGCCTTTTGCTCGTACCACGAAAGCACCAGTGTCAGCGGCAGCTCGTTTACGCCGCAGTCAAATGCCTTAGAGAGTGCGAGCGCCACCTGAATTGCGCTGTAAGAATCGTTGCACTGTCCCATATCCATGATGCGGGGCAGGCCGCCGATGGTGCCAAGGTCAAGGTCGTTAAAACGGTATTTGCCGCATGCAAGGGTTAGAATAATTGTATCGGACGGCGCCTGCTTTACAAAATCGGTGTAGTAGTTGCGGCCGGGGCGTGCACCGTCGCAGCCGCCAACAAGGAAGAAATGGCGGATTGCGCCTGTCTTTACCGCGTCGATTACGGTGTCGGCTGCCGCAAGAACGGCACCCCTTGCAAAGCCGGTGGTCAGCATGCTGCCGCCGTTGATGCCGGTCATTACTTTATCTTCGGCATAGCCGCCAAGCTCCAATGCCTTGTTAATAACCTGTGTAAAATCTTTTTCTTCGCCGATGTGCACCATGTCGGGGTAAGCGACAACAGCGGTGGTGAAGATGCGGTCGCGATAGCTGTCGCGCACGGGCATCAGGCAGTTGGTGGTAAACAACACAGGTCCTGCGATGTTTTCAAACTCCTTCTGCTGATTCTGCCATGCCGTGCCGAAGTTGCCCTTGAGGTGCGGGAATTTCTTGAGCTCAGGGTATGCGTGGGCGGGCAGCATCTCGCCGTGGGTGTATATGTTAATGCCTTTACCCTCGGTCTGTTTGAGCAGCAGGTGCAGATCGTACAGGTCATGACCCGAGATTACGATGAACGGCCCCTTTTCAATGGTCATGGGTACCTTTGTCGGCTCGGGGGTACCGTAGGTTTCGGTGTTTGCTTTGTCGAGCAGCGCCATACAGGCAAGGTTTACAAGCCCGGTCTTTGTTACCAGCTCAAGCAGCTCCTCCTGCGAGGCCTCGCTGCCAATGGCGGCAAGCGACTGATAGAAGAAGGCGTTTACCTCATCATCATAGTAGCCAAGTGCCGCTGCATGAAAGGCATAAGCCGCCATACCGCGGATGCCAAACAGAATCAGTGATTTCAGCGAGCGGATATCCTCGTTATCGCCCCACAGCTCATCCAGCGGGTATTCGCCTACGGTAGCGTCAATCGAAGCCACTGCCCTGCGTGTAAGGGCAATTCTGCGCTGCAGAGAGTCGTCGTCAAAGCTGACGTTGGTTACTGCGGTAAAAAGACCGGCAATCAGCAGCTCATCGGTTTTTTGGGTGCGGTTATCCTTTGCGGCCTTTGCAAGTGCAACCAGCACGCCGGTTAGCTCGTCTTGCAGATTAGAGGTGGAGCTTTCCTTACCGCATACCCCTTTTACGGTACAGGCCTTTCCACCCGCCGTCTGCTCGCACTGAAAACAGAACATCTTGTTATCCATTCCTACTTCTCCTTTGATTTTTATAATTATTGAAACTACTTTAGTCTTCTATAATTGTTCCGTCTACGCCGATGGTGACAATGCGCCAGGGGATAAACTTGCCGCTGTTTTTAAGCGCTTCCTGTGCTGCATAGCTAAGCCCGCCGCAGCAGGGAACCTCCATGCGCACAATGGTAACGCTTTTGATGTTGTTACGGGCAATCATCTCGGTAAGCTTTTCACTGTAATCGCCCTCGTCAAGCTTGGGGCAGCCGATAATGGTAACCTTGCCGCGCATAAAATTGCTGTGGAAGCCGGCGTGTGCATACGCAGCGCAGTCCGCCGCAATCAAAAGGTGTGCACCATCAAGGTAGGGGGCGTTTACGGGTACAAGCTTAATCTGTACCGGCCACTGTGTAAGCTGCGAAGGGGCATCGACCGTAGCAGCGGCGGGGGTGCTTTCGTCGGCTTGCGGTGCGCGCTTGATGGCAGCGGCACGCGAGCCGGGGCAACCGCCTGCCGGGGGGTGTGCATGCTGTGCTTGCATAAGCTCAGGCGGCAGTACAAACGCGGGAGCCTCGCGCTCCTCAAAGCTGATTGCACCGGTCGGGCAGACGGGCAGACAGTTGCCAAGGCCGTCGCAGTAATCCTCGCGTATCAACTTTGCCTTGCCGTCCACCATGGCGATTGCGCCCTCGTGGCATGCCTGCACACAAAGACCGCAGCCGTTGCACAGCTCTTCATCAATCTTAATCATCTGTCTGATCATATCTAAAATACCAACCTTTCTTTATCTAGCCTGTCTTGTATTGTTATATAACGGGGGTATTACATTGCTTGTGTTTATGACCCTACTGTACTATAATAAAAAAGGTAAGTCTGTTGCAAATGCAACAAGCCTTATTTTTTTAATGCAAAAGATTATTATGTTGAAGGTGTGCGAACATGACCCGATATCTCGAGATCCTTTCCCACAGCCCATTGTTTAGCGGAATGCAGCCGAAGGATGTTTCGGGTGTGCTTACCTGCCTGCGTGCCAAGCGCAAAACCTATACAAAGGGCGAGATGCTGCTCCTTGCGGGCGATCGCGTGCCCGAGCTTGGCATTGTACTTGACGGCGAGGTGGATGTTGTGCGCGAGGATGTAAACGGGGGGCGCACCATTATTGCCAAAATACTACCCGGGGAGCTGTTTGCGGAGGCGTTTGCGTGTGCCGGTACGGAGCATAGCCCTGTTTCGGTTATATCGGCCGCCCAAAGTGAGGTAGTGTGGATGTCCGTCGGCGGAATTATTAAGGTATGCCCGCATGCATGTGTGCACCATACCAAGCTGGTGGAAAACATGATGCATCTGCTTGCGCGCAAAAACCTAATCCTGCATGACCGGCTGGAGCTGCTCTCGAAAAAAACCATCCGCGAGCGCATTGAGACCTATCTTGAGATACAGGCGCGCCGGCAGGGCAGTACACGGTTTCACATCCCGTTTTCGCGTACCGAGCTTGCCGACTACCTGTGTGTTGACCGCAGTGCGCTTTCTCGTGAGCTTGGCGCAATGCGAGACGCGGGGCTGTTGCGGTTTCGTCGCAACGAGTTTGAGCTTGTATAGTTAACAAATCTTAAAATAAATACGTTTTAAAGCCGCACGGGGTTCCGTGAGGCGCCGCATCGTGGGCGGGGTTGTTACCGTTTATGGCTGGCCACCATGCCGCCGGACATGCGGCGGAATTTGCCTGCGCCCCTGAAAAAAGGACTTGTTTTTAGGCGATTGACTGTATAAAACGAAGATACCTCCAAACTTATTTTTATCGTACGATACGTATTACAACAATATGCTATAAGGGGATTATCAATTTATGTTTTCACGCAAAGATTTGACGCGGCTTATCATACCGCTGATTGTCGAACAGCTTTTTGCAGCAACCGTCGGTATTGCCGATACCCTGATGGTTGCGCGGGTGGGTGAAGCGGCCGTATCCGGCGTTGCTTTGGTGGATGCCGTAAACTTGCTGCTCATTAACATCTTCACGGCGCTTGCGACAGGCGGCGCCATCATCACCGCACAGTATCTCGGCAGGGAGGACGAAGCGGGGGCCAACCGTTCCGCCAAGCAGTTGTTTTTAATCACCGTGTTGTTTGCCATGCTTATTATGGCGGTAAGCCTTGTGACCAATCGTCAGATTTTATCGCTGCTGTATGGTAGGATAGAGGCGGATGTCATGCGCAACGCGCAGATATACTTTTATCTCTCCGCGCTGTCTTACCCATTTATGGGGGCGTTTAATGCCTGCGCCGCGCTCTTTCGCACGATGAACAACTCCCGTGTATCAATGCTTGCCTCGGGGTTGATGAATATCGTTAACATAGGCGGTAACGCACTGCTTATTTACGGCTTTCACATGGGCGTGGCGGGTGCTGCACTCGCGACATTGGTGGCAAGGGCGGTCGGCGCGATACTGCTGGTTATGCTGCTGTGTAAACCGCATTATACCATACAGTTTAAACAGATTTTCCCGCTCCGTTTCGAGTGGCGCACCATTAAGAACATCCTGCGAATCGGTGTGCCTAATGGAATCGAAAACAGCATGTTTAACATCGGAAAAATTATGGTTCAGGGCATTGTTGCGGCGTTTGGCACTACTGCAATTGCCGCAAACGCCGTTGCGGGGAACATAGCATCCATCTCGATGATGATAGGCTCGTCGGTCAGCATGGCGGCCATTACGGTTGTGGGGCGATGCGTGGGTGCCGGAGACTATAAACAGGCGTCACACTACATAAAAAAGCTAACCGGTATCTCGCAAGTGATGGTAACGGTTATATATATCCTTATCCTGATTCTGATGAACCCAATACTCGGACTGTACGACCTTAGCCCTGCCGGTACTGCGCTTGCGCGGCAGATGGTGGTGTGCGTTGCCGTCATAGGTGTATTGTTCTGGTCGGTGGCGTTTGTGCTGCCAAGCGGTCTGCGCGCGGCAAATGACGTAACCTTTTCAATGGTTGTCGCCATCTTCTCAATGTGGTTGTTCCGCGTGGCAGGCGGATACCTTTTCAGCTTTTCGCTGGGCTTTGGCGCGCTGGGCATCTGGCTTGCCGTGGGAGTGGACTGGCTGTTTCGTACCGTGGTGTTCAGCGTTCGGTTGCTGCGCGGAAAATGGAAAAACAAACAGATTATATAATAACCCGCAATCAAGATAACGCAACACGGCATTAGAGAATGATTTCCCCTCCCCAAAAAGCACAACCGGCTGTTATCCGGGCATAATACAAAAGAACATCCGCGGCGCAAGTCTTTGCGCCGCGGATGTTTTTGCAAAGCATACCGAAGGGATACCGAGTACATACTATATTTAGCGCAATAGTTGCAATCAACAAAAAGGGAGCGGTGCTATGGCGGTGCAAAGTGCGTATTTTATGGTGGAGAACTTAAACGGTAAGCGAGATGCAGGCAGAATCAAGCAGGGCCTTGATACCCTTTTGGGTGTAACCGCGGTGAGCGTTAACACAGATAGCGGACGGCTGGCGGTGGATTTTGACGACACGGCAATCGAAGCCGCCGCGATTAGAGACACCCTTGACGATATGGGTTTTACTTTTTGCCCCGTTCGAGCGCCTCGCTCAGATGATTAGTAAATTGGAGGAAGGACGATATGACAAAGGATAGTCAACCCGATAAAAAGCGTGTGCGTGTGCGCAAGGCAAACGGACAAACCCCCATCACACGCGAAAACCAAAATCAGAACAAAAACGCAAAAAAGCAATCGATTAAAAACAATGATGTATAGCCGGATAACGGAGCAATAAAGCTTGAGCACGTTACAAATTGATGGAAAGGAACCGGTATTCAGGCAATGGCAAAGGCAGGAATGAGACGCCCCGACCCCAAAGAGCCGCATGGCACCGAAAGCAACCGGAAAACGCATATTCCCAAGAATGATGCTCGTCCGGTGCCCGAACTGCAGGGCGGTGCAAAGCGCACCAAAAAGAAGGCGCCGCCCGCATAGCCGGACTGTGCAAAACGGCCCCGACATAAGGTCGGGGCCGTTTCTATGTAATGTCTACTGAATAATTAAATAATGCAGCCGCTGTGCAGCGTTAAAAGTATTTTTGAATGAAGGAATGTCTGAATTGATAAAAAAGGCTTGTTTAAGCCATTTTTATCAATGGTGTGCTTTGGCATAGGCATTATGTAGGATGTCAGTAACTAAGCTGTGCAAGCAGGGCATACAGTGCGCCGCCTGTGATCACGGTAAGCAGAATGCCCAATCCAACCCCGATGAGGGAGATAACAAGGACGGCCCTTGCGTAGTTCTTTTTGTTGGGGTTTTCCCCCGAGCTAAACGCCCATACCAACAAAAGAATAAAGCCTACCAAGGGGATGCAGGCGAGCAGCATCATGCCAATGTAGCTGCCGACCGAGAGCACCGGAGCGGCCGCGTTATTTCCGGCAGACGCCTGGTATACAGGCTGCTGGGCCACCGGAGGCTGATACGGCATAGCCGGTGGCGGTGTGGGTGCCGCTGTTGCGGTAATACTTGCGCCGCAGGCGGGGCAGAAGCTTCCGTTGGGGTCGAGCTGTGCGCTGCATGATGCGCATGTGTTGTTTGACATGATGTGGGTTCCTCCTCATGTGTTATATTAATATTCAAAATTAAGCTAAAGCAAACAAATAACGACAAATAACCCTTGAATCATAGCACAATATTCTAATTTTTACAAGAATATTAACCGAGTGTTTTTGAATTAGTTTTGCAGCCCGCGGCAGCCTTGAGTGTGGGGCTAAGATGGATTATAATACAATAGATAACGCCGCGGGGTGCATTTTGCGTCTGCCCCGCGGCGTTAAGCCATTATTGGTCCGATGTGCTTTTGTAGCGAGAGATGGCAAGGGAAATGCTGAGAAGTGCTATGGCAAAGCCAAGCTGTATGAGCAGTGCGTTGATCCCCTTTGCGGTAAAGCCGCCACGCATCTCTTGTATGGCGGACACATACCAATAGGTAGGGGTAAAGCTTGCAATACGTTGTACCGTTTTACCGAGCAGCTCCTGCGAAACGAACACGCCGGAGATAAAGCACAAACCCAGAGATAGTACGTTTGCAATTGCCGACTGCGCATTTTTGCTGCGTACAAGGTTGCCGCAGAACAGGCTGATGGCAAGGGCTACCAAGGTGTATACCAACGAGTTAATCAATAATGGGAGCGTAGTAGCTGCCGAGAAATCGCGCGGATACAGCAGAAGCCCAAACAAAGCCATAAGCGCCCATGTACAAAGTGCAAATACCAGATTACCAAGCACAAGCTGCAGGTTGATGTGCAGGTTTTTAATAGGGGAAGCATGGTTGCGCCGCTGAAGATCCTTTTGCCCGAACACCATCATGATGGATGTAACACCGAGCACCATAATCGCCATTAAAGAGTACGAGAAGTACTTAAAGTAAAAAAACAGATTTTCCGACTCCTGTACCTTCTGGGTCTGATTGATTTCAACAGCAGCCTCATTGGCGAGGTTTTCGTTGACATACCGCGCAAGCTCGGTAGCGGTAAGTGCGGGTAAAGCCTGATGATAGAGCTGTGCAAGAGAAAGGAAGCGCGAAATCGTAAAGTCCACCTGCACTGCGGTGGCGGAATCGGGCACAATGGTCTTTTCCAGCACAATGCTGCCGTCTCCGTTTAAAAACGATTGCGAGTACCCTTTTGGGATGCGCAGGATATACTCTACATTGCGAAAGAATAAGGCGTCCATCAGCTCATCGGGTGTTGTGCCAATCTCCACAATTTGCGAGTGTTCATCAATGTAGTCGTACAATGCCTGTGCAAACGGCTCGCCGGCATCTTCACAGATCACAGCAGTTTTGATTTTGGTTTCCTGAAAGCTTGAGACGCCCGTTGTGGAGGCCAGGCGGGAAAACAGTACCGCAAGCACAATAAAAACCACAATATAAATCAGCATCTGAGGCAGGTTTTTTTGTATAATCTTAAAATACGCCTTAAAGACTTGCATACTTCTGCCTCCTCATCACAAAGAATACGACGAAAAAGAACACACCCGAAAACCCGAACAGCAACCCAATGTTAAGTAAGTAGCGGTCGAGGGTATTGTAATAGTACAGGGCGTAAAATGCATCCGCAATCAGGTTTGCGGGATTTAAATAAGAGAACAGCGGCACGTTTTTTGCCACAATATACTTCATATCGGGATACATCAGGCCGGCAAAGAACGTGCATACCATTGATAGGCCGATGAGAATTGCAGCTTTTAACCCGTCACGGCGTTTGAGCAGCGCGCTTACCATAGCACCGAACGACACGCCAAGTGTTGTACCCGCTGCGCATGCAAGCAAAATATAGCCCAAGCGGTCCCCGAATTGTACGCCGATAACAACCCCTAAATATGCGATTAAAATCAGGATTGAAATCAGCTGCACCAACAGCGCCGCGCTTAAAGAAGCGCCGAACATCTTGAGCTTATGAATCGGTACCAGATTGCATCGCGCGGCGATATCCGACTGGTTCGCCTGTATGCTTGAAACGGTTGTCATACCCTGAAAGCTGCCGTACATACACGCCATTGCAATCAGTGCAAAGTAGTACACCACAGTGTTGTCGGGTGTGGAAGCTCCCATAGGCACCTCCTTGATGTACTCGGCTTCCGAAGCTTTTTTCTGCATCAGCCGTTCAAGCGCGGCTGGGTTTTGCATTGCAATGCCGGTGTAAGCGTTCTTTTGCTGCAGGTAAATGTCGGCGAAGTTTTTTAGAATGGTTTGATTGATGCCTGTACCACTCACCCTTACGGTAAGCTCGCCATCCTCTGCAAGCTCCAGCACGCCCGTAACTGATCTTTCGCTCAGCAGGCGGTCTGCCTGTGCGCGGTCGCATAATGTAATGTCAAACAGCCGTTTGCCATCTGTAGTGGCATCAAGCGCCTGAGCAAGTGCCGCCTCTTGCACATATGCGTCATTTTCCACTACCGCTATGGGTATCATGGTAAAGGCTTCGGAACTGCTTAGGTTGCTAAACGCCATGCCAAACAGCGTGGCAAGTAAAATAGGGAACGCCGCACTCCAAAACAAGGTGGCAAATTCGCGGCTAATGCAGCGCAATCGGTAGGTAAAGATATGCCAGAACATAGCGGTCATCCTTTCCGGTACTGGTTTTCATCATAGTTCAAAACGGGTCTTAATCCCTTAGCTGCTTGCCGGTAATTTCAAGAAACACATCGTTTAGCGTGGGCAGCTCGCAGAATATCTTACCGTAGCCGACGCCTTGCTGCTTAAGGTACTCCATCACATCATACAGGCTGCTTTTAGCCCGATGGCTTTTGATGTGGATGACCGAGCCGTCGCACCGCGCGCTGCTGACGCCGGGCAATGCGCGGATGCCCTCTTCCACGGTATCGCAGCTTGCGCCGAAGATTTCAACGGTAATCTTCTCGCCGGTATTAATCATCGATTTAAGCTCTTCCTTGGTGCCGGTGGCGACAATACGCCCCTTATCCATAATTGCAATACGCGAGCAGATATGCTCTACCTCCTCCATGTAATGGGAGGTATAGATGACGGTTGCACCCTCGCGGTTTAAACGCATAATGCCTTCGAGGATAGCGTTGCGGCTCTGTGGGTCTACCGCAACCGTAGGCTCGTCAAGAATAATCAGTCTTGGCTTATGTGCGATGCCGCACGCGATGTTAAGCCGGCGCAACAGTCCGCCGCTGAGCTTTTTGGGATAGAATTTACGAAAATCATTCAGCCCCACAAACCCGATGGCCTCCTCGGTAAGCTCCTCGCGTCTCTTTTTATCAGGAACATACAGGCCGCAAAAGTAACGGATGTTCTCAATTACCGTCAATTCCTCAAATACGGCCACGTTCTGCATAATGATGCCGATATCGCGCTTAATTGTGTAAGCGTTTGGCGACATCGGCTTGCCGAACACCTCAATACTGCCCTTATCATACCTGAGCAGTGATAAAATGCAGTTGATGGCAGTGGTTTTACCCGAGCCGTTGGGACCGAGCAACCCGAATATCTCGCCCTCATGCACCTCTAAGTTCAGATGATCGAGCGCAATCAGATCGCCGTAACGTTTTACAAGATTTTGTGTTTTTACTACCATAGTACGAATCAACCCTTTCAGAAGTCGAATTCCCCTGCCGCCAAACGATTGCTGCGGGGATGCGTGGTAACGATGATATTATTGTAGGGTAAACGGCGGGCATAAAACAGTGAGCAGGCTCCAATTAGTATGTGACAGATGTAATATTGTGTTGTGACAACAACGGGAATGTGGTACTATTTGGTGTAAGAGATCGTTGGAGGCGTTTGTGGGGGATGAGAGCGCGATGAACCGATTGCTTAGCAAAAGTGTCGTATTTATGCTGTGTATGGCGGTGTATATTCCGTATGCTGCCGACTACTATGCCGTGGTGCCGCTGATTGCAGCCGTTACCTTCTCGGCGTTGTGTGAATATGTGCGCTTAGATATCATAAAGGTAGTGCTGTTTGGGGTGTTTTGCCTTGCCGGTGCGTTTTACGCGCCGCTGCTGTTCTTTTTGCCCTTTGCGTGCTACGACATCTGGACGCTGAAACCGATGTGGGTTACCGCATTTACACTGCTGCCGATGCTTCTTCACTTTGCGTACCCCAATGCCGCTGTATATGGGCAGCTTGCGGTTTTTTTACTGCTGTCGTGGCTGATGAGCAGGCAGAAAGGCATGCTCGATCAGCAGAAAAGAGAGAACATAACCCTGCGCGACAGCACGCAGGAGCTTTCCACCATGCTGACCCAAAAGAACAAGGAACTGCTTGAAAAACAGGAATACGAAATAAACCTTGCCACCTTGCACGAACGAAACCGTATTGCGCGTGAGATGCACGACACGGTTGGGCATCTGCTTTCAAGCTCGATTTTGCAAACCGGCGCGTTGCTTACTACCTGTAAGGATGAGGTACAGCGGCAGGGACTTACCCGCCTGCATCAAACATTATCCATGGGTATGGACAGTGTGCGAAGCGCCATCCACGACCTGCATGATGAATCGATTGACCTGTATGCCGAGCTCAAAACACTCATCCAGAATTTTTCGTTCTGCCCCGTTTCGTTTGAGTACAGTGTGGTTGAAAGCCCTGACCGCCAGATAAAGTATGCGTTTGTCGCCATCGTCAAGGAGGCGCTTTCCAACATTGCGCGGCATTCTAACGCAACCCGTGCAGAGGTAGCGGTGTATGAGCATCCCGCACTGTATCAGCTTGTGGTGCGCGACAACGGCAGCAAGGTTTTAAAACAGCATGCCGGGCAGGGGATGGGTCTTAAAAACATTCGTGAGCGGGTAGAGAGCCTTGGCGGATTTATTAACATTGGCACCGACCATGGCTTTGAGCTGTTTATCAGTATAAAAAGGGAGCAGGATACCCCTGCGCGGGGGAAGGAATTGGTATAATGAGGATAGTAATTGTAGATGACGACCGTCTGGTAACACTCTCGCTTTCGGCCATAGTGCAGGTGGATTCCGGTATTGAGGTGGTTGCCACCGGCGGGGATGGCAAAGAGGCGGTGGAGCTGTACCGGCGCTTTCACCCCGACATCCTGCTGATGGATATTCGCATGGATAACATGACGGGGCTTGATGCGGCACAGGAGATTCTTGCGCGCCATATACAGGCACGCATCCTGTTTTTGACTACGTTTGCCGACGATGAATATATCATCAAGGCGCTCAAACTCGGCGCAAAGGGGTATATCCTCAAACAGAATTTTGAGAGCATCGTACCCGCGCTGCACGCCGTACACAGCGGGCAGACGGTGTTCGGTGAGGATATTGTGGCAAAGCTGCCCGGCCTGCTCGGCCAAAAACAGCCCGCCCCGAGCCTTGCCTCGTTTGGGCTCACGCAAAAGGAGTGCGAGGTTGTGGCATTGGTGGCGGAAGGGCTGTCCAACCGCGAGATTGCGGGGGCGCTCTATCTCAGTGAGGGGACGGTGCGCAACAGCATCAGCGCTATTTTGGATAAGCTTTCCCTGCGTGACCGCACCCAGCTGGCAATCTTTTATTACAGGACAAAGCAATAGATGCACCCGGTCCGCGAATCTATTTTACTTCATGCGCCGGCAGGGGAATTGCTGTATTGCAATCGGTGTAAAACAGAAAGGATAGAGTCATGGCAACAAAATCGAAACGGCGCAAACTCTTTTGTGAATATGGTCCTTTGTGTTACCGTATCTCGCTTGCAAAGGAATACCTAGTGCGCGATGTTAAGGATTTGACCGGCAAAGAGCGGTTTGCACGCCAATACAGCGATGCAATGCTGCCTCACATCATAAAAGGGCATCGTTCATTGATGGTTCGGCAGCTGTATGGAGTTGATGCCGTTTTGCAGCGCAACAAGGTGAAAAATCTGGCCCTTGCGTCGGCGCGGATGAATGGCCTTATCATCCTGCCCGGTCAGACGTTTTCGTTTTGGCGGCTGGTAGGAAGGGTGTCGGCACGCAAGGGGTACCTCACCGGCATGACGATTGCGGGCGGACAGGTAAAAGATGATATCGGCGGGGGGTTGTGCCAGCTTGCAAACCTTATCCATTGGCTTGTGCTCAACAGCCCGATGACGGTGACCGAGCTGCATCACCATACCGATGCGCTGTTTCCCGACAGCGGCAGACGGGTGCCGTTTGGCACGGGAACCTCGGTGTTTTATAAGAATGTAGACTACCGCTTTCGCAACGATACCGACCGCGCGGTGGAGCTGCGCATATGGCAGGATGGGGATGAGCTGTGCGGTGAGCTGAGAAGTGAGCAGCCGTTTGACTGGCGCTACCGCATCGAGGAAGAGGGTCACTGCTTTGTGCGGGAAGGCGAGGATTTTTTTCGTATCAGCCAGGTGTATAAATGTACCATTGACCGAAAAACAGGGCGGACCGTCTTGCGTGAGCTGATCCTCAACAACCACTCGCGTGTGCTGTATGACCATAGCCTGATTCCCGCAGGGGAGATTAGGGGCAGTGATAATGCATGCATTGATTGAGCAAATACTGCACAACTGTAAAAGGTATGGGGAAAAAGCCGCGTATCAAAGCCTGAGCGGAACCATCACCTATCAGCAGCTTGCAACGAGCGCACGATGCCTTGCGGCAAAGCTTGACCTTGTTGTACCTGAGCGCAGCCCCGTGCTGGTGTACGGGCACAAACAGCCGCTCATGCCGGTGTGTTTTTTGGCGTGTGCATTATCGGGCAGGGCATATGTGCCGGCAGACGACATCATTCCGCCCGAACGGGTGCAATGCATGGCGAAGCAGGCAGGTGTGACATTGGCGCTTGCGGTTTCTCCGCTCACCCTTACTGGGGTGAGCATGCTTTGCTGTGATGAAATTATGCAGGTATGCTGCGGTACGGATTCGTGTGTGGATACCCCTGTGTTAGGGCTGCGGCCGCAGGAGCTGTTTTATATCCTGTTTACATCGGGCAGTACGGGCGAGCCGAAAGGGGTCAGGATATCGTATGCAAACGCGGCTGCCTTTACCGGGCAGTTGTGCGGCATACCCGGGCTTTGGGGCGGTGCGGGCCGGGTAGTGCTTAATCAGGCGGCATTTTCCTTCGACCTTTCGGTTGCAGACCTATACGGGGCACTCTGTACAGGTGCGACGCTCTTTGTATTGGAACGCCACGTCATGCAGGATATAGAACTGCTGTTTGAACGCCTTGCCACAAGCGGTGCACACACCGCTGTGATGACGCCCTCCTTTGCGGAGCTTTGCCTGTGCGACAGCGCCTTTGGTTCAGCCCTTTTGCCTGAACTTCGGGCAATCCTGTTTTGCGGCGAACCGCTTCGGCCAGATACTGTGCGCAGGCTGTTCGAACGGTTTGACACACTGCGCGTTTTTAACGCATACGGCCCTACCGAAACAACGGTGGCAGTGACGGTGTGTGAAATTACCCCCGCACTTGCACAGCAGGAATTGCTGCCCGTGGGCAGTGAGATTAGCGGTGCCGCCATTTATGTGGTGGACGATACCTGCCGCCTGCTCCCCGATGGCGAAAAAGGACAGCTGTTGGTGACAGGAAGCAGTGTCGGAGCGGGATATACCGGCCCAAATCAGGGCGGGTTTTTCGAGTTTTTGGGGCAGCGAGCCTATCTTACCGGGGATTACGGCTACCGCTACAATAAACTGCTTTATGTAACCGGACGCGCCGACCGGCAGATCAAGCATCGCGGCTACCGCGTCGAGCTGCAAGATATTGAGCAAAACATCCTGCGCCTTACGGGAGTGCGCACTTGTGCCGTTATTAAGGTGGATGGTGTGCGAGAGTACCTGTGCGCATTTATCTGCCCCGCGCAGGGGGCGGATATCACGCCGCAGAGTGTACGCTCTGATCTGCGGGGGCAGTTACCTGCTTATATGGTTCCCGAGCGGGTACGCATTGTACAGGCTCTACCGCTTACCGTAAACGGAAAATGCGATCGTTTGGCATTGTTGCAAACCGAAATGGGTGAAGTTTCTATCTCAAAGGAGGATAACCGGATTGGATGAAATGAACGCACAGGTGCAGGGCATTCTTGCGCGTGTATGCGGTGAGGATGCCATCCGCTGTGACGACACAATTGAACTGCTCGATTCAGGCCTGCTTGACTCCCTTGCGTTGATTACCCTGCTGACAGAGTTTGAGGATGAGCTGGGCATAGAGATACAGCCTTCGCAGGTAAGCAGAGAGTGCTGGCGCACCCCGCGCAGCATCATAAAACTAATACAACAGCAAAACAATAAATGAAGGCAAGCTCTGTATGAAATAAAAAGGCCTTCCTAATTTTCGCCGTTTACTTTAGCACGTTATTGTATTACAATAGTAAGGCGGCAATACATCTGCCGCCTTATAGTATATTTGGAGGGAATAGAATGAAACGATTTTTAGCGTTAATCGCCACGGTACTTACAGCATGTATGCTGCTTGCGGGATGCGCGGATGCATCAGGCGGCAAAACCTTTACGGTAGGCTTTGACAAGGAGTTTCCGCCCATGGGCTTTGTGGCGGATGACGGATCATATGTTGGCTTTGACCTTGACCTTGCCGCAGAGGCAGCAAAACGTCTTGGTATGGAGCTTCGGCTGCAGCCCATTGACTGGACGGCCAAGAATATGGAGCTTGATTCGGGTAATATCGATTGCGTTTGGAACGGCTTTACCATCAACGGCCGTGAAGACGAATATACCTGGACTCAAGCCTACATGAACAACAACCAGATTGTTGTCGTGCTTGACGGTTCACCCATTCAATCGTTTGCGGATATTTCAGGGAAGGTTGTAGCGGTGCAGGATGATTCGAGCGCGCTGTCTGCCATCGAGGGCAACGAAGCATTTGCAGGTCTTCCATCTGAGCTTATTAAGACCACAACCAATCTCAATGCGCTCATGGAGCTTGAGACGGGTGCGGTTGACGCAGTGGTAATGGACGAGATTGTTGCACGTTATAACATTGAAAAAAAGGGCGCGGGCTACCGTGTGCTGGACGAGGTAGTTGGTGCCGAAGAGTTCGGTATCGGCTTTAAGCTTGGCAATACCGAGCTGCGTGACAAGGTGGAAAACACCCTGCTTGATATGGCCAAAGACGGTGCTATCGCCAAAATATCGGACGAGTGGTTTGGCAAGGATATCACCATCATCGGAAAGTAGTTTTAAGGGGGGGGTATAGCGCATGATGACCGGCTTGCTTACGGGGGATGGATTGCTATCGCAGCAGTTTGCTGTGGTGCTTTCGCAGCTTTCGCAGGGGCTTGTAACCACCCTGCAGATATTTGTGCTTACCCTTGTGTTTTCGCTGCCGCTTGGGCTGTTTGTTGCGTTTGGGCGCATGAGCCGGAACATCCTGCTGCGCACGGTTGTAAAGGTATACATATCTATCATGCGCGGTACCCCGCTGATGCTTCAGCTGATGGTAGTGTATTTCGGCCCATACTATATCTTTGGCATAAACATCAGCAGCACCTATCGCTTTTATGCCGTTATTATCGGCTTTGTGCTCAACTACGCCGCGTATTTTGCCGAGATTTACCGCGGCGGCATTGAATCGATGAGCCCGGGGCAGTACGAGGCGGCGCAGGTGCTTGGCTTTGGCAGGGCACAGACATTTGTGCGCATTATTCTGCCGCAGGTGGCAAAGCGCATCCTGCCGTCGATTACAAACGAGGTGATTACACTCGTTAAAGATACCTCGCTTGCAATGGTCATCTCGGTGGGAGAGATGTTCACCGCTGCCAGAGCACTTGCTTCGGCGCAGGTATCGGTCATTCCGTTTGCCGTGGCGGGGTTGTTCTACTATATCATGAACTATGCGGTTGCCTATGGCATGGAGTATATTGAAAAACGCATGAACTATTACAGATAAGGGGGTCGTCACAATGCGGTTGCTCGAGATAGATCATGTTGGCAAGGCGTTTGGCGACCTTGAAGTGCTGCGGGATATTTCGCTTACCGTCACACAAGGGCAGGTGCTGGGCGTTATCGGACCGTCCGGCTCGGGCAAAAGCACCCTATTGCGGTGTGCCACAATGCTTGAGCAGGTGGACACCGGCAGCATCCTGTACAAAGGGGAGACGATGGTCTCGCAAGATGCGGATGGCAAGGCGGTATACGCCCCGCCCGCACAGCTTAAGCGTATCCGTTCGTGCTTTGGGCTTGTGTTTCAGAATTTCAACCTGTTTCCGCATTTTTCGGTACTGCGCAACATCACTGAGGCACCAATCCATGTGGCAAAACAGCCCAAGGAACAAGCCATCAGCAATGCAATGGAGCTCATCGACCGCATGGGGCTAAAGGATAAGGCGGATGCCTACCCCTGTCAGCTTTCGGGCGGACAGCAGCAGCGTGTATCCATCGCCCGCGCCCTTGCGCTCAAACCAGATATCCTGTTCTTTGACGAGCCGACCAGCGCGCTTGACCCAGAGCTTACGGGCGAGATTCTCAAGGTGATTCGCGAGCTTGCCGCACAGCGCATGACGATGGTGATTATCACCCACGAGATGGCGTTTGCCAGAGATGTTGCCGACCATATCATCTTTATGGACGACGGCGTGATTGTGGAGCAGGGAGAGGCGCAGCAAATCATCAACAATCCGCAGCAGGAGCGCACCAAACTGTTCTTGAACCGATTTTCGGATCGGTAGCTATAACAAACGATACCGGACACGGCGAAAGCCGTGTCCGGTATTGTTTGTTATCCGTCTTACAACCCTTTTGCCGAGCGGTCATATGCTCTGCGGGCTACTGAAAACGATGTTCCACTAAAAATCAGGGAAGAAAAAAGCCAAAATAGAAAACGCAGGGCATAAGTAGGGCAAGCTTGTTTATTCATGGTCACCATCTCTGAGTAAAACAGTATATTACACATAATCTCACAAATAATAATTAAAAATGATGTGGGAGGAATGGCCTTGGGAGTTGTAAGTAGCTGCACGGATAAATATCAGAAATGTATCGATGCCTGTAATCGATGCTTTCAAGCCTGCCATGAATGTGCAAGGCTTTGCCTGAATGAACCGGATGTTGCGACAAGAAAAGACCATATCGGCATGATGCTTGAGTGCGCCGGAATCTGCAAAGAAGCCGCATGTTTTATGGTAATAGACGCTAAACACGTTAAGGAAATCTGTTCGCTCTGTGCCACAATATGTAATGAGTGTGCCGCGAATGTTCTCAGTTCAAGGATGATCATTATCAGAAATGCGCTGATGAATGCCGTAACTGGGCCACTGAATGCAAGGCAATGTAACAGAAAAGCGATGCTCCGTTTCTCGTGACGGGGCATCGCTTCTTTTATGCTGAATTTTCTGTGGAAAGGCGCGTGGGTGAAGGCGGGTACCGTCTGTGGGCTTATGCAAAGTGGCTTAAACGCGCAATTCTATTCATGCGCCGGCTGTGCGCGAAATCGATGAAAAACTTAAAGCTAAGAAAACCCCCACAAACCGCATGGTTGTGGGGATTCTTCATGGTTGCGGGAGGAGGACTTGAACCTCCGACCTTCGGGTTATGAGCCCGACGAGCTACCAACTGCTCCATCCCGCGATATCTATTTATGCATGTTCTCTAGAACTTTGGCGCTCTCCGTTGTTCAGAGTGCCTTATTATATTAGCACAGCCATTATATTATGTCAAGCTTTTTTAGAGAATCATTATCAAAATTACAACGCGTAAAAATAAAGATGCGGCAAGCGGATTTTAGCTACACCTTCTTTTTAAAGATAATCAGCTTGCTGAGCACATAATTTACTACAATCACGATGATGTTTGAAAGAATCTTTATCAGCATATCATTATAGTGCAGCACATCAACAAACAGGTACATCACACCCATATCCAGCGCGCCGGAGAATAGCCGTGCACCCACAAACAGCACAAGCTCTTTGAGGATGATCATTGCAGCGAGGCTTTTGCTGTTAAACACGAACAGCTTGTTGGTAATAAACGCAAACAGGACAGAGATAATCCATGCCGCTGCGGTTGCAACCATAAAATCAACGAGCAGTATCTTGGTTAACGTCCAATACGCGATGATGTTAATAAGTGTAGTCAGTCCGCCAAATACAAGATAAAGCACGGTTTCCCGATGTTTTTGATAAAGAGGAAGCAATTTAGTATTCCATAGATTTTGCATAACGGATTGTATCTCCAACGTCTAAAATATTTAAAAGCAGACGCAGAGGCGGCCTGCTGCTACTATTCTAGCACAATGTTGGGACATAATAAACAAACAGGCTAAAATAATTGTTGGAAAACAGAAGAGGATACGCTATACTTAGTTTATGATATGTTTATGACGGCGGCAGCACCGGTGCTGCTTAGCAAGCGGCAGTATTTTATAGCTTAAACGCGCGGCGGCTTTGCAGCGGGTAAAGCCTTGCGGGGACTGTCTGCCTGCGGCAAAGCAGCCGCGGGTGGCAAGTAAAACTTGTGGGTTAAAAACATGTCTGTGTTTTTAAACAAAGCAGTTTTACTACAAAACAGCGGGAGGGTTTTTATGCGGCATATTTTTATCATCAATCCCGTTGCGGGCAAAGGACGGCATGTTGCCGCCCTTACCGCCGAGATTCACGCTATCTGCAAAGAAAAAGGTGCCAGCTACGACATCTATATTACCCGATGTGAGAACGATGCAACTGTGTATGTTAAAAAAATGAGTGCAACCGGGCAGGAGCTGCGCTTTTACGCGTGCGGCGGCGATGGTACGGTGGGCGAAGTGGCACGCGGTGCTTACGGCTACCCCAATGTTCAGATTGCCATAGTTCCGTGCGGATCGGGCAACGATTTTGTGCGCAGCTTTCCGGGCATGCCTTTTATGGATATTGCCGCGCAGCTTGCGGGGGATGCCCGTAAGATTGATATGATTAAAACGGCCAAAGGGTTGTGTATCAATATGTGCTCGGTGGGGTTTGATTCTGCCGTTGCCATGAGCATGGTTCGTTATAAAAACCTGCCGCTTGTCACCGGCAGCATGGCATATATTATTGCAATCGCCGACCGGTTTTTTAAGCGCATCTCACACGTGATGGATATTACCGTTGACGGCACTGCGCTGCCAAGGGGAGAGTACATTATCGGGGTATGCGGCAACGGCCGTTGTTATGGCGGCGGCTTTGCGGCAGCGCCACGCGCGGACCTCGAGGATGGGCTTTTGGAGCTGGTTTTCGTTAGACGGATTTCCCGCGTAAGGTTTCTCTCTCTCGTTGGAAAGTACAAAAAAGGCCTGCATCTTGACGATCCTTCGTTTGCGCCGTATATTACCTACCGGCGTGCAAAATCCATCAACATTACCTCACCCGAACAGGTTGTGGTAAACTATGACGGCGAGTGTGAGCTTGCAAACAGCATGCACGCTGAGATTCTTCCGCAGGCGCTATCGCTTTCCTTGCCGCTTGCGCATGAAAAGGAGCCCAAAATGGCCCGTGCCCGTGCCGTTCGTATTAAAAGCACCTGTTAGATAAATTTAAAGGGTTGTTGGGTGGTTTGAAAAATTTCCCCAATGACCCTAATAATTTTTAACATTTTGTTAAAAATAAGCGTGTATGTCAATCACCCCTTGATTTTTATGAAAAATAGGCTACAATAAGATTTAGTTAGCACTCATCACTTGTGAGTGCTAAAATTAGCACACGCAGGATCCTGCGCATACTGTATATGGTGTGCAGCGCGTGGGATAAGCGCGTAAAAATCCCGCGGTACAACCCGCCTGCGGGAGCAATATAATTTTTTGGGAGGAATAGAGATGACTGTGAAACCTCTGGCCGACAGAGTGGTACTCAAGATGGTTGAAGCGGAAGAAACCACCAAAAGCGGTATCATCCTGACCGGCGCCGCAAAGGAGAAACCTCAGGTTGCGGAGGTAATTGCCGTAGGACCCGGCGGACTTGTTGATGGAAAAGAAGTAACAATGTATGTAACCCCGGGCAACAAGGTTATTACCAGTAAATACTCCGGTACCGAGGTTAAGATTGATGGAGACGAGTATGTTATCGTTCGTCAGTCCGATATCCTTGCGGTTGTAGAATAACGCAAACCACAAGACGCTATATAATACGAATAAGGGGGCAACTGCCATGGCAAAGCAAATCATATACGGCGAGGAAGCAAGAAAATCGCTGCAGATTGGTCTTGATAAGCTCGCTGATACCGTTAAAATTACACTCGGTCCCAAGGGCCGCAACGTTGTGCTCGACAAAAAGTTCGGTGCACCGCTTATTACCAATGATGGTGTAACCATCGCCAAAGAGATTGAACTTGAGGATGCCTTTGAAAACATGGGCGCGCAGCTTGTAAAAGAGGTTGCTACCAAAACCAATGATGCGGCGGGTGACGGCACCACCACCGCTACACTGCTTGCACAAGCACTCGTGCGCGAAGGCATGAAGAACGTAGCTGCAGGCGCAAACCCGATGATGCTGAAAAAGGGCGTTCAAAAGGCGGTTGATATCGCGGTTGAGAGCATTGTTGCGGATTCCAAAAAGGTAGGCAGCAGCGAGGATATCGAGCGTGTTGCGACCGTTTCCGCCGGGGATGAATCGATTGGTAAGCTGATTGCTGACGCGATGGATAAGGTAACTGCCGACGGCGTTATTACCATTGAAGAGAGCAAGACTGCCGAGACCTACAGCGAGGTTGTTGAGGGTATGCAGTTTGACCGCGGATACATCACCCCTTATATGGTGACCGATGCGGATAAGATGGAGGCAGTGATTGATGACGCATACCTCCTTATTACCGATAAAAAGCTTGCGTCAATTCAGGAGATTCTACCCCTGCTCGAGCAGATTGTACAGGCGGGCAAGAAGCTTGTTATCATCGCCGAGGATGTAGAGGGCGAGGCGCTTTCCACCCTTATCGTTAACAAGCTGCGCGGCACCTTTACCTGTGTTGCAGTTAAGGCCCCGGGCTTTGGCGACAGAAGAAAAGACATGCTGCGTGATATCGCCATTCTTACCGGCGGTGAGGTTATCAGCGATGAGCTTGGCCTTGACCTGAAAGAGACACAGGTTACCCAGCTTGGCCGTGCGCGTCAGGTTGTTGTTCAGAAGGAAAACACCATTATCGTAGACGGTGCGGGCGACAAGGACGAGATTAAGGCGCGCGTGAATCAGATCAAGGGCCAGATTGAGGTCACCACCTCTGAATTCGACCGCGAGAAGCTGCAGGAGCGTCTTGCTAAGCTTTCGGGCGGCGTAGCCGTAATCAAGGTTGGCGCGGCGACCGAGATCGAGATGAAGGAAATGAAAATGCGCATCGAGGACGCGCTTTCCGCGACCAAAGCTGCTGTTGCCGAGGGTATTGTAGCAGGCGGCGGCATCGCGCTCATCAACGCAATCCCCGCAGTGAAAAAGCTTGCTGATTCCTTTGAGGGCGACGAGAAAACCGGCGCAAAGATTGTGCTGCGTGCACTCGAAGAGCCGCTGCGCCTGATTGCCGAGAATGCCGGCCTTGAGGGCTCGGTAATCGTGGATAAGGTGATTGCTGCAGGCAAGCCCGGTTATGGCTTTGACGCAGCCAACGAGGTCTACGGCGATATGATTGCATGCGGTATTGTTGACCCGACCAAGGTAACCAGAAGCGCGTTGCAGAATGCAGCTAGTGCTGCCGGTATGATTCTTACCACAGAATCGCTGGTGGCAGACTTGCCCGAGGAGAACCCCGCACCCATGCCAAACCCAGGTATGGGCGGCATGTACTAAATAGAACAATACAGTGAGCAGGGCGTACAGCATTGTACGCCCTGCTATTTTTGCTTCAGTCCATCAGTTTGCTCATTGTTATTTGTGGGAACTATGGTATAATATGTCCACAACCACATTCAAAGCTTTGCTTTGAATGAACTCGGCAAAGCCGAGTATGAGAATTTTGCATAGCAAAATACGAATGTGGCCATGATACACCATAAACTGCAAATGCTGATGAAATCAGCATTTGCAAGGACTATGTCCTAAACAAAACGACATTAGTCGTTTTGCAGTCTGTTTATGGTATAATAATGCAACAAAGGCTTTCAGTTTACGAAGTATAAGCCGCGCAGTACAGACTCAATGCGGTTTATGTATCTATTAACGACGGAGGGATAACAATGTTTATCAAGCAGCTTTCGGTTTTCGTTGAGAATAAGCCCGGTCGCCTTTCGGATATCGCCGCCACACTGGAAAGCAAGCAGATTGACATCCGCGCACTATCCATTGCCGATACAACCGATTTCGGTATTCTGCGTTTGATTGTGAATAATCCGGATGAGGCGGAACAGTTGCTCAAGGATGCGGGCTTTGCCGTGTCGCTCACACAGGTAATTGCCATCGGAATTGAGGACAAACCGGGTGGGCTGTCAAAAGCACTCAAGATTTTGCTTGATGCGCAGATCGGCGTAGAGTACATGTATGCGTTTATCAGCCGTGAGGGAGAAAAGGCCTATGTCATCCTTCGTGTGGAGAACAACGAAAAGGCAATTAAGGTGTTTTCTGATAACGGCATAGATCTTTTGAAAAGCTCGGACATCTATTCTATGTAGCGATTTTAGTGCGGAGCCGGATAACGGCTCCGCACCTTTATGTCGTTTCAACGAAGAATGTGTTTTCTGCTTGTATTGCATAATTATACAGTCTAAGCGGGGAAAGGATAAATGATATGGAGATTTTGATTGGAACAGCATTCAAACAGGAATGGATTGTTACAGAGGATATGCTTGCAAAAAACATGAAAAGTGGTGCGGTTTCTGTATTTGCTACGCCGATGATGATAGCAATGATGGAAAGCGCCGCCAGCGACTGCCTGCAACAATTTTTAGCACCGGGTGATATCAGTGTTGGCACGAGCATCGCTACATCACATCTTGCCGCAACGCCGCTTGGAATGAAGGTTTGGGCAGTTGCTGAGATTACTGCCGCCGAGGGCAGGCGCGTAGACTTTAAGGTAACGGCGTTTGATGAGGTTGAGCAGATCGGTGAAGGGGTGCATTCCCGCGTGTTTCTTGACGGGGAACGGTTTGAACAAAAGGCAAAGAATAAAGGCTCCTGATTCGTTCGAAAGACAGCATTGCAATAGTTGATGATTCGTACCGCCATCCAGGCTGAAGATACGGGGAGTTTTCAGCCTGAATGGCGGATTGTTGTTTGTTTCTTTTTTGTTCTTCAGTAAAAGTCAGGAAAGGTTTTCCTTTAATATGTATTATATATACAACAGACTTACCACTAAACTCAAGGCAATAAAATACTGTTTAAAAAAGTTCTTTGATGGTGAAGATATTATAAGCAACTCTTATAATTAGATTGTTAAAAGATAGATTATATTGATTTTTATACGCAAAAGGAGTATGCTGAATATATAAAATATACTAATTTGATAGATATTAAGAAGGGTAGGGAACATCATGACAGAATTCAAGAATGGAAAATGGAATGTACACATCGACGTAAGAGATTTCATCGTAAGAAACTACACCCCCTACGATGGTGACGACAGTTTTTTGGCCGAACCCACAGAGCGAACCACGCAGCTATGGGAGAAGGTTAAGGCTTTAATGGAACAGGAGCGCAAAGCCGGCGGCGTTTTAGATATTGACGAGCACAACATCTCCACCATTGTATCTCATGATGCAGGATATATTGATTCTGAGCTTGAGCAGATAGTTGGTCTGCAGACCGATCAACCGCTCAAACGTGCCATTATGCCGTTTGGCGGTATTCGTATGGTTCACACCTCACTGGAGGCATACGGGCGTGAAATTGACCCGAATGTTGAGCATGTGTTTAAATATCGCAAAACCCATAACGACGGCGTGTTTGATGCCTACACCGACAACATGAAGGCTGCGCGCCGCAGCGGTATCATTACGGGACTTCCCGATGCATATGGCCGCGGCCGCATCATCGGTGACTACCGCCGTGTTCCGCTTTATGGTGTTGATTCTCTGATCGAGCAGAAAAAGCAGGCAAAGTCAGATTATGTTTTTGATATTATCAATGAAGATGTTATCCGTCAGCGCGAAGAGATTTCGGAGCAGATTCGTGCGCTGCAAGAGTTAAAAGAGATGGCAGCCGGCTATGGCTATGACATCAGCAATCCTGCAACCGATACCAAGGAGGCAACACAGTGGCTGTATTTTGCGTATCTCGCATCGATTAAAGAGCAAAATGGCGCGGCGATGTCGCTTGGCCGTGTATCCACATTCCTGGATGCTTACGCAGAACGCGACCTTGCGGACGGTAAGTACACAGAAGCAGATATTCAGGAGTTTGTTGACCATTTTGTTATGAAGCTGCGTATGGTGCGCTTTTTGCGAACCCCTTCGTACGATACGTTGTTTTCGGGTGACCCTACATGGGTAACCGAGGCGTTGGGCGGCATAGGAGTAGACGGCAGACACATGGTTACCAAGATGAGCTACCGTTTCCTTCATACACTAGTGAATCTGGGCGCTGCGCCGGAACCAAACATGACTGTACTATGGAGCACCCGCCTGCCGGAGAACTTCAAGAAGTTCTGTGCGCGCATCTCGATGGAGACCTCGTCCATTCAGTATGAAAACGATGATTTGATGCGTCCTGAATTTGGCGATGATTATGGCATCGCGTGCTGCGTTTCTGCGATGAAAATCGGTAAGATGATGCAGTTCTTCGGTGCACGTGCAAACCTTGCAAAGGCATTGCTGTACGCGCTCAATGGCGGGCGTGACGAAAAGAGCGGTGCGCAGGTAGGACCTGAGATTGCACCTATTGTTTCGAACGATGTGTTGGACTTTGATGAGGTGTGGCGTAAGTACGATGCAATCTGCAGATGGCTGTCGCGTCTGTATATCAATACACTCAATATCATTCACTATATGCATGATAAATACTGCTACGAACGCATTCAGATGGCACTGCATGATGAGGAGATCATCAGAACCTCCGCCTGCGGGCTTGCCGGGTTGTCGGTAGTGGTTGATTCGCTGAGCGCGATTAAATATGCAAAGGTACGCCCCATCCGTAACGAGGATGGTATGACCGTTGATTTTGGAATTGAAGGGGATTTCCCCACATTCGGCAACAATGACCCGCGTGCCAATGAGATTGCACGTCAGGTTACCGAGCACTTTATGCGTAAGCTCGAGAAGCACCGCACCTATCGTCATTCAATCCCAACCATGAGTATTCTCACCATTACCTCTAACGTGGTTTACGGTAAGAAGACCGGAGCAACCCCCGACGGACGCAAGGAAGGAGAGCCGTTTGCACCGGGCGCTAACCCCATGCACGGCCGTGACGTTAATGGCTGCGTAGCATCTATGATGTCGGTTGCGTCACTTCCGTACAGCCATTCCAAGGACGGTATATCGTACACCTTCTCAATTGTGCCGTCTGCGCTTGGCAAGGATGCGGAACAGGGGGTAAACAACCTTGTTTCCCTGATGGATGGTTATTTTGCAGAGGGCGGCCACCACATCAATGTCAATATCATCAACCGCGAGGTGCTGCTGGATGCTATGGAGCACCCCGAGTTGTATCCACAGCTTACCATCCGCGTTTCCGGCTATGCGGTGAATTTCATTAAGCTCACCCGTGAGCAGCAGCTTGACGTAATTAACCGCACGTTCCATACCCGATTCTAA
Source organism: Bacillota bacterium (assembly GCA_023421245.1). Classification (GTDB taxonomy): domain Bacteria; phylum Bacillota; class Clostridia; order Oscillospirales; family Ruminococcaceae; genus Acetanaerobacterium. The sequence goes on from JAEZTV010000006.1 coordinate 84,948, forward strand.
TATTTTAGGTTAAGGGGATAGTGCATGAACTTGGAGATAAAAGGACGTATCCACTCGGTGGAGACCTTTGGAGCAGTTGACGGCCCAGGGGTTCGATTTGTGGTGTTTTTCCAAGGCTGTCCGCTTCGTTGCCTATATTGTCACAACCCAGATTCGTGGAAGGTTAACAGCGGAAAGGAGATTACCGTTCGGCAGCTGCTTGAGGATCTTTTGCGTTACAAGAGCTTTATTAAATCGGGCGGCATTACTATATCCGGTGGCGAACCGTTGCTTCAACATGAATTTGCGCGCGGGCTTCTTGCCGCCTGCCGCAAAGAGGGTGTACACACGGCAATCGACACCTCAGGCTGCATTCCTCTGTCAATTTGCCGGGATGCCGTGGATGAAGCGGATCTCATCCTGCTTGATATCAAGGCGGCAGACACACTGGTCTCAAAGAAAATCAGTGGTATGGGTACCGAGAATGCGCTGGACCTACTGCGGTATTGCGAGGAGAAAAGCAAGCCGGTATGGATACGCCATGTTTTACTTCCCGGATGGACAACGGACTTAGAACAGGTTCACCATTTGGGACAGCTGCTAAGACCCTATACCTGCGTGGAGAAGGTCGAATTATTACCGTTCCACAAGATGGGCGAGTTTAAGTGGGAAGAGCTTAACCTTGAATATACCCTCACCGATACATTGCCGCCCGAACAGGATAAGGTGGAAGAGATTAAACAGGTACTAAAAAGCTACGGCCTTAAGGTATAAGGCTGAAGAAAAACGCTGTTGCTTCGGCAACAGCGTTTTTAGTTTATGTATCAATTCTATTCGTTGTACGCATACCAATCTGATTCAGGGCACCCAAGGCTGCGTAGTATTCCATTAAGGTAACCAATGTTGTACATAGTATGCCGAAGCTGCGTCATGATTAGATCGGCATAGGTGAGGTTGGCGTATCCTTCCATGGCTGGTTCAGCCAAGTATTCATCATCAAGCACAGCAAAGAAACGCTCAGTCTTAACAAGCAGCCGCTGAATGTACTCAAGCATATCCCCGCGCGAGATGAAAAGCGAACTGTCTACGGGATGTTCAAACTCCGGCGGGATACGGTCATCAAAGACCATGCTTTTGAAGTACTTTTGTTGGTAATCTTCGCGCAGCCAGTAATCAACAAAATAAGATACATGATATACATGGTACCAAAACGGAAGGTCATTAAAGATATGCCGCAGTTATTACTTTCCCGGCCGATCTTTCAAAAAAGATAATTTCCATTAACGCATTGCAGCCTGAGAAGGTAACGCTGAATTTCATGATAAACCCTAATCTGCCGGAAGGAAAGTATTTAGAAATCTATAGTCAAATTTCAGCTATGCAGCTTGATGTGAATCAGGCAATAGCTTATATGTATATGGATTCTTTATTAAAAGAATTCCATGCAGGACAAAATGAAGTGAGTAATATATTTCAAAACGATGAAGATGATATGATTGCGCTAGGTAAGGTCAAATTACATAACTTTACGGAAGCACTTGAATTGGGAGATATACCAAGAGTACCTTTTAATCCCGAGGAATTAGACTTTGAGCCTTATACCGAGGATGTTAAGGGAATTGGTGAAGATATGTCACAGGAGTATTTGGATAGTTACGCCAAGGCAAAAGAGGATTATAAGATTATTGAGGGTGAGCTGGTTGAACTGGCTGATGCAATAACCGATCAGTCGGATGAATGGCAAATCACATTGACTGATTGGCGTGCTTCTGTGTTGTCAGAGGTGGCTCAGATTCAAACATACCGCTCATCCATGGAAGAATGGCATCAGCTGGCTGTGCTTTGGAATACGGAAAATCAAAACTGGCACAATGGTTTGAATAGTTATAAAAATTCGGCTGACCAGTGGTATTCTAACGCGAGCAACTGGGCAAATAATGCTGTCGCTTGGAAGCAATCAGCGGCGGGCTGGGAGAATGATGCCGCAGAGTGGAAAAGCACTGCATTGGAAAAAGTACATAGCTATAACGAAAATATTGTAAAGCTTGCACAGTATTACGACGATTTAGCCGACTGGCAATCAAACCTCCAAGAATATGCACAATCGCCATCAGGAGATGCACCTGAATTTGTATCATCCGGTGAATTACCGGACACAATTGACACAACTTCGTTTGAAAGCGCTGTTTTAACGTCGTTGCCACCCATGAATATTGCAAATGTGCCGATGGTGCAGGAAAATCTTCCGCCAGCGTTTACAGCTGAAGAACTGGCCACGATGCCGGAGCTTGAGGAATACGCAATACTGTCCGTACCGCTCAAACCGCAGGAATTAACCGATGCACTGTTGCAGATAAAAGAAAAGGCTGCAGTTTACGATCCGGAACAATATTTGACGCCGGAAGTAAAAAGAAGAATTGATTATTTTGTAGAGCAATACAGCAACAATTTAGTTAGGCTACAAGGAGATATGGAGCTAAATCAGGATAAGAACATCGGCCTGCTGCAGGAAGCATATTACGAGTATAACAACTATGTATTCGAACTGCGCATGCAAGCCCTGGAAACCCACGACGAGGAACAGGAGAACCTGAAAACAGGGCTTGGTATATTCTATACCGCAAAGATGCAAACCAGCGAAGAGAACCGCGCTTTGCTGGGCAGTTTTGCAAACAAACTGCCTTATAGCAGAAGAGGTACATCCGTAAATGGAGAAATAGTTGAATTTAGTATTGCACCATTGCGTTTTACACATATTAACATCCGCCCCGCGCGCACGGTGGACGAGTTAGGCCAACATGATCTTCAAAAAACAACCCAAGCGGCAAATACGAGTAGTCATAAAGACAACTTGTGAACCGAGGGTCAGGGTAAACTGAATACGGAAAAAAGAATGATATAAAAGACGAGCAGACAGCAGGTAAAACAGCTGCCTGTTCGTCTTAACTATTATACTACATTTTTAGAATCTCTCTGTATTATTCAAAGATGTCTCATAGTCTATTTCCGCACTTTCCGCAAAAGCGAGCGCCGGAAACAACACCGGAGCCGCATTGGGGGCAGAAATTTATTTGCGGATCGGCCTGATAGGTGGCGGGTAAATCCTCATCTTCACTGGAGCTGGTCAGAAACAGCCAGTCAATGTCCTCGCCGTCCTCACATAAACCGATGGCTCCGGCGGGCGATACCACATAAAAGCTGTCCTCGTCGATGGGATTTTCACTGTCGTTTGTCTCGGCAAGCACCAGCAAGCCTTTTACATCGTATCTATCATTGGATGTGACAAAGTGCCAGCTTGTGCAGCGTGTGACGGCAAGCTCCGCCGCCTCCAGCATGGTAATAAATTTATCCATTACGAAAATCCTCCTTATTTGAATAATAGGTTATTACACCTTTTGCAGCGGTCATTTTGTATGGGGTTCATCATGGAGCAGACGTTGCAGTAGATGATGCGGTCTTTCGATTTATCGTATTTCTCGTATGTACCGAATTTCGGATGAAACCGCACCCTGTCGCCAACGGAGAGATAATCGTACATATCTCGTCCGCTGTCCTTTTCCACGATGGTCTTTTTCTTGCCCGCGTCGGTGTTGATGATCGTGTTATATTCCGTATAGGTTCGCCAGTTGTCGTCCTCACCGCCCCTATGCTCGCTTTTCTCCTTGCTGTACTTATTGACGACCACGCCCTCCCACATGGGCTGCTTGGTCTTTCGCAACGTCAGCAGATTAACGACCAGCATGACAAGAGCAATGCCAACACCGATGACAAGGGATTCTCCAAACGGGAAATCGTCCATCAGCAGACCGGCGACGGGAAAGCCGATGAGTGGCACGAAAACCAATATC
>JAEZTV010000013.1 GCA_023421245.1 Bacillota bacterium
CAACCGCCGTGGTACAGATCAATCAAGGCATGGAGCAGATGTCGGGCGTCGTGCAGACAAGCTCCGCGACCGCCCAGCAAAGCGCCGCATCAAGCGAGGAGCTTAACAGTCAGGCGGAGATGCTCAAGGATTTAATCAGACAGTTTACACTGAGGTAACAGCACCCCACAGCCAAGCAGGCCGCTCCCGCACCGTGTGTGAAGGGGCGGCCTTTCTGCGTGGCACCTGCCATATCCGGCCTGCATAACGCTTTTTAACCGCAGAGCAGTAAAAGGTTATGCGCTGTATGGTTTGCGTTACAATATAAGCCAGCACCGGATATAAAAGAAAAACAGATAAAAGTGACGCAATTGCTGCAGATTAGAGGCTTCAATGATAAATAATTGTTTTCGGAACATTTTATCATGACAATTTTGCAATAATTTTTGCAAAACTAAAGTGAATCCACTCGTATTGTATTGAACCGTGATGCCAAACATGATAAACTGTATAGGAAAATGATAAGAAAAGTAAAGACCTAGTAAAGGTTTAGTAAACGGAAAGGCGCGGATAATGGAATGACGATAACTCTGCCCGATTTTCTCTCGCAACTAACAACTACTCCGGCATTGTCCATTCTGGTGCTGCTCACCACGGGGGTTATTTTGGTTAATGGATGGACAGATGCTCCAAACGCAATTGCCACCTGCGTTTCCACACGCTCCATGAAACCCGGGGCCGCTATCTTAATGGCGGCAGTGTTTAACTTTTTTGGCGTATTTATTATGACGCTCGTCAACAAAACCGTTGCGCAAACAATTTACAATATGGTTGATTTTGGCGGAGATTCACGAAACTCCATTATAGCGTTGTGCGCGGCGCTGTTTGCCATTGTACTGTGGGCTACTGCTGCTTGGTGGTTCGGTATCCCTACCAGTGAAAGTCACGCGTTGATTGCGGGACTTACGGGTGCTGCTATTGCGCTGCAAGGCGGCATTGCCGGTGTCAATGGTGCGGAATGGATGAGGGTAGTTTATGGACTTGCCCTTTCGACCGTACTCGGCTTTGGCATGGGCTGGGCGACCGTAAAGTTGGTCGAAGTGATATGCCGACGGATTGACCGAAGAAAGACGCTAACGCCGTTTAAGGGTGCCCAGATTGCCGGTGCCGCTGCTATGGCATTCATGCACGGTGCACAGGATGGCCAGAAGTTCATGGGTGTATTTATGCTGGGTATCTTTCTTGCAAAAGGCCAGTCCAATGTCACATCGTTTGATATCCCGATCTGGCTGATGATCTTTTGCTCCGCTGTAATGGGGATTGGAACCTCAATCGGCGGATACCGCATTATAAAATCGGTTGGTATGGATATGGTTAAGCTGGAAAAGTATCAGGGCTTTTCCGCCGACCTTGCCGCAGCCGGCTGCCTGCTTATTGCATCGCTGACCGGTATTCCCGTAAGCACCACACACACCAAAACTACTGCGATTATGGGCGTTGGCGCCGCAAAGAGTATTCGCAATGTCAACTGGGGTGTTGTGAAAGAGATGATGGCTGCATGGGTGCTCACCTTTCCGGGATGCGGATTGATTGGATTTTTAATGGTGCACCTGTTTATGTGGATTTTTTAATGAAGTTGCAATAAAGGAAGGGAATATAACATGGCAAAGAAAAGGGATGGCTACTATTTTACGGTGTTCGTTGAGATGGTAGAGTATTGCTGCAAGGCGGCAGTAGCACTCGATGAGGTTTTGCACAACTATGATCCCGATACGGTAGAAGAAAAAATGCAGGAGCTTCACCAAATTGAGCATAGCGCCGACCTTGCAAAGCATGATATGATCAGCAAGCTGATTAAGGAGTTTATCACTCCCATAGAGCGCGAAGATATTATGGCGCTTGCACACCAGATAGACAACGTTACCGATGCAATTGAAGACGTGATTTTGCGGCTGTATATGTACAATATACGCACCATCCTGCCCGAGGCGCTTGAGTTTAGCAAGACCATTACACAATGCTGCGAAGAGCTGAAAAAGATGATGCAGGAGTTTGCAAACTTCCGCAAATCCAAAACCATTCATGAGCATCTGGTTCGGGTGAACTACCTTGAAGAGGTGGGTGACCGACTGTATGTCCAAGCTGTCAGAACATTGTACACCACCGACCACACTGCGATGGAGATTACCGGCTGGACCGAGATGTTTGAGCGTATGGAAAAGTGCTGTGACGCCTGCGAAGATGTTGCCGATGTCGTAGAGAGTGTTATTATGAAAAACGCCTAGAATGTTGGTAAAGACTGTTCTCATTAAAAACACAGACCGTGTTTTTAGCTGACAAGCAAAACTTGCCACCATGACTTTTGTCGGAGGCAGACAGTTCCTATACAACTTTTCGGACGATTTTAGTCCGTTTGACCCGATAACCCGCATCAAGACAATAGGACAGGAGATTTATCTTAGATACTGCCCTTGCATTTTACCGAAACTTTCGGTAGAATAGAAGGGGATTCTATCTGAGCCGGTATTTGCTGCAAGGCCTTTCTTGGAAACACAATATAATATCCAGGTTTTATGATAAACCACCGCTATACCATACTATTATGCTAACATCATACTTTTCGATACGGGTTACATTGTACAAGGCCACAGTTGCAGCAAACGCTGCCACTGTGGTTTTGTACGTTTGTCGGCAGTACCAGGGACCCCTGGCTTGAACCGGAAAGTTTATCGTGGTAAAATGATGGATAAGAGGCGAAAACAAACGGAAAACTATTGTGATAATGCGACAGTGTATATGCAACAAAACTCCGGACAAAAAGACACTGTATGAATATGACAGTGTGCAGGAGGGGATTGCAGATGATATTCATCGCGTGCTGTGATGAAAACACGCTCCATCTTAGCAGGCTCAGGCAGGAGATTGCGGTGCTGGGCGTAGGAGAGCGTGTAAACGCAGCCTTTTTCAGTACACTGGACGAGCTTGAGGAATTTATGGGCGACCACGGTGAAACGGTGGATGTGCTGTTATGCGATACCGTGCTGCAAAACGACAGTGCGATTCCTGCGGTGAGTGAGATTAAAAAGCGACATGCACATGTTCAGGTCATTTTTATGTCGGTGCTTGCGGCATGGTGTGAAAAAGCCTATACCGTGGAGCATGTGTACTTCCTGAATAAGCCGGTGCGTCAGGAGGCGCTGACAAATGCCGTGCTTTGTGCTGCGCGCAAGGCAAAGCAGCACAAAGAGCAGTATCTCAACATTCAAAACAAAGGGGCAATACAAACCATTGCATTTTCCGACATCCTATATATCGAATCGGTATTGCGCGAGATTCGTATTGCGACAAGCGCGCAGAACGTGTATGCGTATAACCGTATTTCTGATATGGCGGGACGCTTGGACAGCCGATTTATAAGCTGCCACAAGAGCTATATTGTCAACCTCGACAAGGTGGAACAGATTGGCGGACTGCAGTTCGTACTTGCAGACGGCCGGACCGTACCCATCTCGCAGGCGCGATATCAGGAGGCCAAGCAGCGGTATTTAAGGCATACGGCAGAGCTGTACGGCTGATTTATACTAAGCAAACTGAAACGTAAACTATTTTTCAACCGCACGAATTTCTGTGCGGTACCCGCATCGCGGGCGCGATTGTTGTCGTTTATAGCAGGTCAGCACGCCGCAGGACGATTGATGATATCATTGCCGTATTTGTTTTCTGAACAATATGTAAATACTATTACCGTCATGTTGACAGGTGCGGCAGGGAAGGTTTATACTTTAAACAGTAAATCGGTTAACTGTTAACCGGCTTACTGTTTTTTGTTCCGCGGAAATGATGCGGCATCGTTTTGTTTTCCGCAGCCATTTTGCTGCAAAAGGGGATAGTTATGAACAGTCCTGTACATAAGACGGTAAAAAAGATACTGCGCATCTCACTGATGCACCGTATTCGTGTGGAACGGGAAACCATCGAACACGGGCTATATTTCGGGCAGCTGCCGGTGCTGGAATATGTTATGCAAAACGACGGCTGTACACAGGCACAGCTGGCACAGCATATGCAGGTGTCGCCCCCGTCGGTAGCGCGTTCGGTGGCAAGAATGGAACGTGCGGGGCTGATTATGCGGGTTGGAGATACACAAGACCGCCGCCGCAATCAGCTCAGCATTACCCCAAAGGCAACCGATATTGTGTCACGGTGCCGCGGACATCTTGAAACCCTTGACCGGATGCTGTTTGACGGCTTTTCAAACGAGGAAATCACGGTGTTCTCGCAACACCTTGACCGCATCATTCAAAACCTTTCCACCGATAATCTGGCGGACAACAGCATGCATTCTCTGGTGGCGCAGGCAAAGCAGTTACACGGTAAATCGAAGGGAAAAAATAATAATTCAAACGGACCATGCAAGGAATAGAGGAGGACTGCGCTTGTGAGGAAACTGGGCAAATTACTAAGATTAATGAAGCCCTATTGGGTGTTTGCGCTGCTCGGGCCGCTCGCGATTGTGTGCGAGGTGCTGCTCGAAATCCGCATCCCGCTTTTAATGGCGGAGATTGTGGATAAAGGCATCCCATCAAAGGATCTGACCTATGTGCTGCTGACGGGCGGCAAGATGGTGATTATGGCGCTTGTTTCATTGGTGTTCGGCGCGACGGCATCTCACTTTTCGGCGCGCGCCGCGATGGGGCTTGGCGCTGAGATTAGAAAAGCAGAGTTTCGCAAGATACAGGGCTTTTCATTTTCAAATATTGACCGTTTGGGAACGGCGTCACTCATTACGCGCCTGACGACCGACGTAAACAATATACAGCATGCGGCAACAATGGGTCTAAGGCTTATGGTGCGTGCTCCCGTTATGATGGTTAGCGCTGTTTTGATGGCATACAGCATCAACCGTAGTTTGGTATCGGTGTTTTTGTATGCGATACCGATTTTGGCAGTGGGTGTTGGCGTTATTATTTGGCTTGCCTATCCGCGCTTTACCGCGATGCTCGAAAAGTTTGACAAGCTCAACAGCTCAATCCAGGAAAACCTGATCGGTATCCGGGTCGTCAAGGCATTTGTGCGCGCACGGCATGAGAAGAAGAAATTTGCGCAGGCAAACGATGATGTGATGAATTCACAAAGGCGGGCGGAGAACGTTGTTATTATGAACATGCCGCTGATGATGGTGACCATTTACGCTTGTATTATCGCAATCATCTGGTTTGGCGGTAATCTTATTATCGGCGGCCAGATGCTTACGGGCGAGCTGATGATGTTCATCAGCTACGTAACCCAGATACTCGTGTCACTGATGATGATATCGATGGTGTTCATTACCTTTGTCATCTCCCGCGCGTCGTTTGAACGTATTGTTGAAGTGCTTGAAGAGCAAAGCGATATTACCGACGCGGGAACTACCCCGGGGCTTATGGTTGCAAACGGCGATATCACATTTGAGAACGTCACGTTTAAGTACAGCAAGGATGCCAAAGAGAACACGCTTGAGCAGATCAACTTCACCATCCGCTCCGGAGAAACGGTGGGGATTCTCGGCGGCACGGGGTCGGCGAAGACCACACTGGTTCATCTCATCCCCCGACTATATGATGTAACAAGCGGACGGATACTGGTAGCGGGGCGCGATGTGCGCAGTTACCCGCTTGATGCTCTGCGCGGAGCGATTGGCATGGTGCTGCAAAAGAACGTTCTGTTCTCCGGCCCGATCGTTGAAAACCTGTTGTGGGGCGACCCAAAAGCCTCGCAGGACGATATTGAGTGGGCGGCACAGGCGGCACAAGCACACGGGTTTGTTACAAGCTTTCCCGAAGGCTACGATACCGATCTTGGGCAGGGCGGTGTAAACGTCTCGGGCGGGCAGAAGCAGCGTCTGTGTATCGCGCGCGCACTGCTCAAGCGCCCCAAGATTATGATTCTCGATGACAGCACCAGCGCGGTGGATACCGCAACCGATGCCAAAATTCGTGCGGCGTTTGCAAACGAACTGCGTGATACCACAAAGATTATTATTGCCCAGCGCATTGCGTCGGTGCGGGATGCCGACAAGATTATTGTGCTCGATAACGGACAGATTGCCGACATCGGCACGCACGACGAGCTGCTTTTGCGCAGTGAGATATACAAAGAGGTATTCCTTTCGCAGCAGAAAGGGGTGGCGCAGTAATGGCAGGACCCGGACATGGGCCGAAAATGCAATTTGCACGCCCGAAAAACACACGCCAAACCTTTATGCGCCTTTTCGGATACCTCGCGCGGCATAAAATACGCCTGAGCTTGATTGTGTTGTTTGTGATCGTCAGCTCACTTTCGGGCGTAGTGGGTACCTATTTTTTAAAGCCGATTCTTAACGAGGGCATTATTCCGCTGATTGGCACAAGCCCGGCAGCGGCGGATTTTGCCCCGCTCATCAAGCTGATTGCGATTACATCTGTGGTGTATGCCGCGGGTGCAGCTTCAAGTTACATCTACAGCCGCCTGATGGTCACACTCTCTACCCGTACACTGAACACGATTCGCAAAGAGCTGTTTGACCACATGGAGGATCTGCCGATTGGCTACTTTGATACCCACACCCACGGCGAGCTGATGAGTCGCTTTACCAGCGATGTCGACTCGATGCGGGAAGCTATCAGCAACAGTGCATCGGGGCTGATTAACTCGTTTATCACCGTGGTGGGCACGTTTTTGATGATGTTGATTATCAGCCCGCTGCTCACGCTGCTTATCGTCCTTATGCTGGCGATTATGCTGTATGTGGTCAAGGTGATTGGCGGCAAGAGCGCCGGCTATTTTAAGGCACAACAGAAGGCGATTGGCGCTGCCAACGGGTATATTGAGGAGATGATTGAGGGGCAAAAGGAGGTTAAGGTATTTAGCCGCGAGGAGCGCGTGATAGCTGATTTTGACGTGCTAAACGAAAAGCTTCGCGTTTCGGCAACCAATGCCAACACCTTTGCAAGCATCCTTATGCCGATTATGGGCAACCTTTCGTACATCAACTATGCACTCAGCGCAGCGGTAGGTGCCGCCATGGTTATCTCCGGCAGGATGGATATCGGCTCGATTGCATCCTTCTTGCAGTACTCACGCCAATTTTCGCAGCCGATTACACAGATTTCGCAGCAGTTTAATTCTATCCTCATGGCGCTTGCGGGTGCGGAACGCATCTTTGACCTGATCGACGCAGCCCCCGAGAGCGACGATGGCTATGTAACCCTGGTGAACTGCACCGAAGAGGAAGATTGCGGCATTCGCGAGACACAGCAGCGTACCGGCAAGTGGGCATGGAAGCATCCGCACAGCGACGGCAGCATCACCCATACCCGTCTGCGCGGCGATGTACGGTTTGAGAATGTTACCTTTGGTTACGTGCCGGGTAAGACGGTGTTAAATGACGTATCGCTGTTTGCAAAGCCCGGCCAAAAGATTGCGCTTGTCGGCTCTACCGGCGCGGGCAAGACGACCATCACAAACCTCATCAACCGCTTTTACGAGCTTACCGACGGAAAGATTCGATACGACGGAATCAACATAACCAAGATAAAAAAGGATGATTTGCGTCGTTCGCTTGGCATGGTGCTGCAGGATACGCACCTGTTTACCGGTACCGTATGGGAGAATATCCGTTATGGAAGACTGGACGCCGCCGATGATGAGATTGTTGCGGCAGCAAAGCTTGCCAATGCACACTGGTTTATTAAGCACCTCCCAAACGGGTACGACACCCTGCTCACAGGTGACGGAGCGAACCTCAGTCAGGGGCAGCGGCAGCTAATCGCCATTGCACGTGCCGCGGTTGCCGACCCGCCGGTGCTCATTCTCGATGAAGCGACAAGCTCGATTGATACCCGCACCGAAGCGCTGATTGAAAAAGGCATGAATACACTGATGAAGGGGCGTACCGTATTTGTTATTGCGCACCGTCTTTCCACCGTGCGCAACGCCGATTGTATTCTTGTGCTGGAAAACGGCGAGATTATTGAACGCGGCAACCACGAGGAACTGATTGAACAAGAGGGCAGGTACTATCAGCTTTATACGGGACAGTTTGAACTGAGCTGATGCTCCCAAAAGCAATATAACAATGATAAAGGCAGGTATCCGACGGATACCTGCCTTTGCTTACGAAGAATTTATTATTCGTTTACCCAGTCCTTGAGCTTTTCGAAAAAGCTTTTGCGCTTTTCGTAGTTGCCTTCGTCGTTGAGCAGCGATTCAAACTCTTTTAGGGTATTTTTCTGCTTGCTGTTGAGGTTGCGCGGAATCTCGACGCTTACCCGCACATATTGGTCGCCGCGGCTGCGTGCGTTAATGGCGGTGATTCCCTTGTTTTTTAAGCGAAACACCGTGCCGGATTGTGTGCCTGCGGGTACTTCATATTCCACCTTGCCGTCAATTGTCGGTACGACAATCTTTGCGCCAAGCGTGGCCTGTGTAAAGGTGATGGGGATATCGCACCAAACGTTGTAGCCGTCGCGCTCAAACAGCGCATCAGGGCGTACGGTGACGGTGACGTTAATATCGCCGGGGGGGCCGCCGTTGAGGCCGTTATCGCCCTGACCGCGGATGGCAAATACCTGCCCGTCATCAATTCCGGCGGGGATGGCAATCTCAAGCTTGCGCGGCCGGCGGATGCGGCCTGCACCGCCGCACTTCATGCACGGCTTTTTAATCAGCTTGCCGCGTCCGTTACAGCGCGGGCAGGTTTTGGTGCTTTGAATAACACCGAACATGGTGCGCTGTGAGGTGCGAACCTGCCCGCTGCCGCCGCATTCGGTACAGGTTTCGGGCGAGCTGCCCTTTTCGGCGCCGGTGCCCGTACAATCATCGCACTGTTCATAGCGATGGATCTCAATCTCCTTACGGCAGCCCTTTGCCGCCTCCATAAATGAGATTGAGATGCCGGTGCGGATATCGCCGCCGCGTTGCGGTGCGTTGGGGTTGCGGGTGCGCCCCCCGCCGCCGAATCCGCCGCCAAAAAAGCTTTCGAAGATGTCGCCAAGGTCGCCGAAATCCATGCCTGCACCGCCGTAAGCGCCGCCGCCATAGCTGGGATCGACGCCCGCGTGGCCAAACTGGTCGTACTTTCGGCGTTTTTCATCGTCACTCAGTACCTCGTACGCTTCGTTTGCCTCTTTAAACTTGGTTTCTGCCTCTTTATCGTTCGGGTTTAGGTCGGGGTGGTACTTTTTGGCGAGTACGCGGTACGCTTTTTTCAGATCGTCCTCGGTGCAGCCTTTTGAAACACCCAGAACCTCGTAATAGTCTCTCTTGTCAGGCAAGGTAATCAATCCTTTCCCCGGATAGTTGCAAAGAAATATGTTGGTTGCAGGTAAGCCCGGCAATCCGCCGGTACACTGCGATTCGAAAAATTTATGCAGAGGAAAACCAAGGGTTTCCCCAAATGCGAATCGGAGATTCGCTATGCGGCTTCCGGCGCTTGAATGGTTTTTCGACGAAACAGGGGAAAACCGCAGGCTTTCCAAATGCGAATCGGAGATTCGCTATGCCCGCCGCCGTAGGCGGGGCATAAGAATAAACGTATAATAGCCGTATTATACCACACCGCAGCATAGAACGGTACTCTGTTTTGCGGGGTAAGCAAAGGGAAGGGCGGGATGGTTCCCGCCCTCACCGCAACCGGTGGTTGTATTGTTATTTGTCGTCCTCAACCTCGCGGTACTCGGCATCCACAACAGGCTCGCCGTTCTCCGAAGCGGAGGCTTCGGGGCCTGCGCCGGGTGCGCCGTCCTGCGGAGCGGCGGACTGGTAAACCTTCGCGGAAACCTCATAGAACTTCTTCTGCAGGTCCTCCTGCTTTGCCTTGATGTCCTCAAGGTCCTCGCCCTTGAGCGACTCCTTGAGCGCATCAATCTTTGCCTGCAGTTCGCTCTTGTCGGCCTCCTCCAGTTTGTCACCAAGGTCCGTTATCGTCTTTTCCGACTGATAAACCATCTGATCGGCGCCGTTGCGAATATCAAGCGATTCACGCAGCTTCTTGTCTTCGGCGGCAAACTGCTCTGCCTCCTTGACGGCCTTCTCAATATCATCCTTGTTCATGTTAGTAGAGGAGGTAATGGTGATATGCTGTTCCTTGCCGGTACCAAGGTCCTTTGCCGAAACGTGCACAATACCGTTTGCGTCGATGTCAAAGGTAACCTCAACCTGCGGAACCCCTCTGGGTGCGGGGGGAATACCGTCAAGCCGGAACATCCCAAGAGTTTTGTTATCCTTTGCAAACTCTCTCTCTCCCTGCAGCACATGAACCTCAACCGAGGTCTGGCCGTCCGCGGCGGTGGAGAACACCTGCGATTTTTTAGAGGGGATGGTGGTGTTGCGCTCAATAATCTTGGTGGAAACGCCGCCCAAGGTCTCGATGCCGAGCGAGAGGGGGGTAACGTCAAGCAGCAGCAGTCCCTTTACCTCACCGCCCAGAACACCCGCCTGCAACGCCGCGCCTACCGCAACACACTCGTCGGGGTTAATGCCCTTAAACGGCTCCTTTCCGGTCAGGCGCTTTACGGCATCCTGAACGGCGGGGATACGGGTAGAGCCGCCCACCAGCAGTACCTTATCCAGCTGTGAGGGCTCAAGGCCGGAATCCTTGAGTGCCTGACGTACCGGGGCAATGCTCGCCTCCACAAGGTCGGCGGTAATCTCGTTGAATTTTGCGCGGGTAAGCGAAAGGTCAAGATGCTTGGGGCCGGTGGCATCCGCGGTAATAAACGGCAGGTTAATTGCGGTGGTGGTCACGCCCGAAAGCTCAATCTTTGCCTTCTCGGCGGCCTCCTTCAGGCGCTGCATTGCCATCTTATCACCGGTAAGATCAATGCCGCTGTCCTTCTTGAACTCCGCAACCAGATAGTTCATCACACGTTCGTCAAAGTCGTCGCCGCCCAGCCGGTTGTTACCCGCTGTGGCAAGCACCTCCTGCACGCCGTCGCCCATCTCAATAATTGAAACGTCAAAGGTGCCGCCGCCAAGGTCGTATACCATGACCTTCTGGTCCTGCTCCTTATCAATGCCGTAGGCAAGTGCCGCCGCGGTAGGCTCGTTGATGATACGCTTTACCTCAAGCCCGGCAATCTTACCGGCATCCTTGGTTGCCTGACGCTGCGCATCGGTAAAGTATGCGGGAACGGTGATAACCGCCTCGGTGATAGTTTCGCCCAGATATGCCTCGGCATCTGCCTTAAGCTTTTGCAGCACCATGGCAGAGATCTCCTGCGGGTTGTAGCCGCGCCCGTCGATATCTACCTTTGTGCTGGTACCCATCTGGCGCTTAATCGAGCTTATTGTACGGTCGGGGTTGGTGATTGCCTGACGCTTTGCAACCTGACCTACCATACGCTCGCCGGTTTTTGAAAATGCCACCACAGAAGGGGTGGTACGTGCGCCTTCGGCATTGGCAATTACGACCGATTCGCCGCCTTCCATTACCGCAACGCAGGAGTTGGTGGTGCCAAGGTCTATCCCTATAATTTTACCCATAAATGTATCCTCCTAAAGTAATCTAATCTATAAACTGCCGCAGAGTATACTGGCAGCAGAATGGAATTCTGGTTTATATTATTAACGCTTCTAGTTTGCTACCTTTACCATGGCATGACGTATTACGAGGTCGCCCAAACGGTAGCCTGTCGCAAACACCTCGCACACCGTATTTTCGGCGAAAGCGTCATCCTCAACATGCATAACAGCGTTGTGCAGCTCGGGGTCAAACGGTTGGTCCTGTGCCGCAATCTCCTCAACGCCCAGCTTCTTAAACGAATCCTGCATGGCGGAAAAGATCATGGCAACGCCCTTTTTAAATTCATCATCGGTGGTTGGGGCGGCAAGTGCACGCTCAAAGTTGTCAAGCACGGGCAAAAAAGTCTCCACCGCTGTTTTAATCGCCTCGGGGTAGATGAGATCTTTCTCGCGCTGGGTGCGCTTGCGGTAGTTGTCGTATTCGGCCATGGTGCGCAGCAGGCGGTTATTTAAGTCCTCAAGCTGCTCGGTTTGTTTAAGGTTAACGGCAGCGGCCTCATCAAGCTGTTTGGTCAGCTCTGCAAGCTCTTTTGCCTGTGACTTGCCCTTTTTGGCCTTATCGGCTTTGTGCGCGGCCGCTTCGCACGTTGTTTCCTGCGCGGCGGCGGGCGAATTGTGCTCCGGAGTATCAATCATTATTTGGGTACCTCCTTCATTGTTGTAACACGCGGGATGCAGCAGGGCTTACTGTCCGTCAAGGGTATCGTCCAACAGCCTGCCCAGCCCCTGTGCGAGATATTCGATGTATGGAATAATCCTTGCATAATCAATGCGTGCAGGCCCGAGCACCCCAATAGTGCCGCCGGCATCCGTGCCGAAATGGTAGCGTGTGACAATGATGCCAATGTCGGAAAGCTCATTTTTCTTAAGCTCCTTGCCAAGCAGCACGTTCAACGAGCCGCCGCTCAGAGAGAGCAGGCTTAACAGCTCATCCTCGCGCGAGAGAAAGCCCAACAGGTCGCGTGCCGCAGAAACTAGCTCGCTGTGCAGCAGCAGGTTGTTCTGCCCCTCTACAATCAGCTCGCCGGCAGAAGCTTCGCGCGCAAGCTCATACAGTGCAAAGATTACCGGAGAGAGGGTTAAGGAATATTCGCCCATACCCGCGGCAAGGGTCTGAATAAACGCGGGGGTGATATCCTCAATCGAAACGGAGGCAAGCCGTTCGTTGATTTGATGAACAAAGCTCTGTACCGCATCGGCCGAAACCTCAAACTCAATACGGCATACCCGGTGCTTTACAAGACCTGTCGAGGTTAAAAACAAAAGGATGTATACCTTTCGTCCCGCAGAAACCAGCTCGATGTGCGCAGTACCCCCGCCAAGTGTGGTAGGCATTGTGGAGATTGCGGCGCAGCTTGTTTTGTAGGCAAGCACCTGTCCGGCAAGCTCCAGTACGGCGCTTGGGTTGGGGTCGGCATCACGGAACATATCATCGATGCCCTGTTTATCATCGGCGGAAAGCGGCTTTTTGTTCATCAGCCTATCAATGTAAAAACGAAAGCCCAGGTGAGAGGGTACGCGCCCGGCCGAGGTATGCGGCTGTTCAAGATACCCCATCTCGGCAAGTGCCGCCATCTCGTTGCGCAGTGTAGCGGAGGAGACCGCCATGCCAAAATGCTCCGCAAGCGTACGGGAACCCACCGGCTCGCCGGTGGCGATGTAGCTTTCTACAATTGCGCTTAGAACCTTTTGTTTTCGGGCATCCAGCTCCATTTCTGCTCACCTCGCTTGTGTTAATAATGGTCTTAGCACTCGATGACTGGGAGTGCTAACAATTCTTATAGTACATCCCAATCTGTTCGCTGTCAAGCGCGTTCATGCTTTTTTTACAGAATATCCAACATTGATACGCAAATGAAAATGTGTATGGTGCAGCGAAGCATATACATGATTATATTTTCCCCTCGTTCAATAAAAAAACGTACAAACATCTCTCGGTTTTAAATAATAGGTTTGCAAGAGCGTTACCTTGTGCACGCGGCACAAACAAAAAACCCCCCGAATATTAACTCGGGGGCGCAGCGAGACAACGTGTAAAAAAAGAAAACGGACGCAAGGGCGGTAAGAAAGCCATAACAATGCGTCCCGCATGACGGGGGCGGTTTTTGCCCACAATAAGTATGGCAGCAGGGGAGATAAGCGACAACAATCTAAGTAAGCGAGAGGGTGCCGCTGCGGCTTGATCGGCCCTTGCAGCTGAAACATGCCAAAAGGACGCAATACGCGCCCTTTTGGGTTACGACAGAATTATTTGCGGCGGAAGAAGCGTTTTACGCGGCGTGTCCGGCAGGTGCGGCTTAAAAAATGCCGCACTCCAGATAATCCTTCCACTTTTCTTCGTGGGCACGGTTATCAAAATGACGAAGCAAGAAGAAAACAGCGGTGGCTACTACGGTGATTACACCGACGAGCACAAACAGGGTGTGCAATGAATGTTTCTTGTTCATATCGGTTGCGTGTCCTTTCTCTGCAAAGCCGGATGTCTGAAGTGGCACGGCTCTATTTCGGCAGGCATATGCGATGGCCAAACAGCAAATCGGGCATCGTATGTAATTTCAGCATAATCATATCGTAAGGGGTTGCGGTTGTCAATAAAAAGGAAGGATAAAGGGCATGGAATAAAACAAAAAGCAGCACCCTTTATAAAAAGGTAACTGCCTCGTTTTAAAGAATGATGAAAGAGAAAGGGTTAGCCAACCTTATTAAGCTTTAATACAAGGCCGGATTTCTTTCTTGCCGCAGTGTTCTTATGCAGCAAGCCCTTCGCGCAGGCCTGATCGATCTTTTTCACCGCAAGCCTTACCGCTGATTCTTTGTTTTCTGTGTTTGCGGTAATCGCAACATCAGCGTTCTTAATCATAGTTTTCAGACTGCTTTTTGCCGCCTTGTTTTTGGCGTATTTCATCTGATTAACCTTTACTCTCTTTTTTGCGGATTTAATATTAGGCATCGGCGCACCTCCTTGCATATGACAGTAATATTTATGTTAGCATGAAACGGTTTAAAAATCAATAGGTTTTTCTCCATATTAATATTGTTTTTGAAAAAATAATCATGCATACAGTATCAAATACTACAAAAAGCGGCAGGTAACTGGCTGACGCTGCTTTCTAACAATAATAAGGATAGGATGGATGATACAAAATGTCAAATCTAATGCGTACCGACCTTGCTGCCGAGATGCGGGAGATGCTTGGCGCGGGAGAACTGGAAGGGGTTAAAAGCATGCAGGAAAGGTTTGAGAACATCTCAATTTCACGCATTCGAATCCTCAACGAGGCAGGAGCAAAGCATCTGGGTAAGCCGGTGGGGACGTATGTTACGATTCAATCGCCGCCGTTTGGCGGAAGCGTGGACGCGTCTTATGAAGAGATTGAACTGATTGCCAAGGAAGTAGCCGCCATGCTGCCCCAAAGCCCGCAGCTTGTGATGGTGGTGGGGCTTGGCAACCGCGGCATTACACCCGACGCCCTGGGACCGGATACCGCAGGGCAGATTCTCGCCACCCGCCACATCACAAAAGACGTAGCAGAGCAGGCAGGGCTTGGCGACCTGCGTGCCGTGGCAGTGCTTGCCCCCGGCGTGCTTGGCCAGACAGGCGTGGAAACAGGGGAGATTGTCGCGTCGATTGTACACGAGATACGCCCTTCGGCGGTGATTGTAGTAGACGCGCTTGCCGCCAAGAGCGTAGAGCGGCTTGGCTGTACCATACAGATTTCGGATGTCGGCATTGTGCCGGGCAGCGGGGTGAGCAACGCGCGCAAGGCGCTTAACCGCGAAACGCTTGGCGTACCGGTGATTGCGGTGGGGGTGCCGACGGTGGTGGACGCCGCAACCCTTGCCGTAGACCTGCTGGAAACCGAGGACGAAGAAACCATAAACAAGGTAACCCCGCGCGGTGCGTCGATGATGGTCACGCCGCGCGAGGTGGATGTAATGATTGAACGGGCAAGCAAGGTGCTGGGGCTTGCGCTTAACAAGGCGATGCAGCCCGAAATGGCGCTGGAGGATATTCAGATGCTGGTAGGCTAGGCAAACATCCTATTGCCCCGGGTATTTGTTGAATAAGCTGACAAGGCTTTTGCCGACAAGCTCCCCAGCGTATTGTGCCTCCGCGAGGGTGTTGCCGTGGCTGCCCACCTCTAAGAGCAGGGCGCCGGTGCTTAGATGCTGGTTGTATCGCCGGTAGCAGAACATCACGGGACGGGTAAGCCCCGGGTAGAGTGTCTCCATCTCATTTTGCAGGCGCACGGCAAAGCGCAGGTTTGATTTCCAGCCGGGATACCCCATCGTACCGTCATCACAGCCCGAGATAATCATCACCTGTGCCGCATCTTTTCCGTTTATGGCGGTAACGGTACTAAGGCGGCTGCCGTCCCGTTCAATCGCATCTCGATGGATATCAAGCACCACCTTAATGGTAGGGTACTCTTTAAGATAGTCGCCAATGGTTTTTGCACTGCGGTTGTAGCTGCCGTTGTACGAGGGATAGTCATGCGCGGTGGTGTCATGCAGTGTTGCGATTCCGGCACTCTCAAGCTGGGCGGCAATAATCTTGCCCACGCTGACGATGTTTTGGCCGTTGTTCTGCGAACGGCTGTTGTAGCCCTTGTCAAAGTAATCGGTACGGCTTTCAAACGCCTCGGTGGCATGGGTGTGATAGATTAAAACCTGCGGCTTTTTATTTTTATAAATGCGAAAGGCGATATCCTTGTTCATGTATTCCTGTACCTTGGCGGCGGAGAGCTTGGTGGAGTTTTTTATCACCCCATTTCCATAGTCGAGAAACAGTGCGCCTGTGGCACCGGTAAGGTTTAGGTTTTCCCGCAGGATAATACCGGCATTTGCGGGCAGTCCCGAAGCGGCTGCGGCAGCCTCAGGCTCCGATACCGCTGCCGAGCTTGTGCCCGGATCGGCGATGCTTTCCGCCGGAGTGCTGCCTTGTTGGATGGGGTGGCTGACAATGTCGGGCAGGTACACCTCATCGTCGCTTAGGTCTAAGTCTCCGTAAAAAAATGAAAGGCTTCCGTCGGGCAGTGCGGTACCGGCGGAAAGCGCCACGATGCGACCGCTCAGACTGCCATCCAGGCGAAAAGCCTGATATACTGTAAAAAAGCCCGCCCCCAGTACAACCAGAGCCAGAACGGTCGGAATATATCGGTATATATCAAATCGTTTTCGCATAAGCGACCTCCGCGGCGCGACTTAAGCTATGGGCTGCGCAGGCGTGGCTTTGTCCAATATGCCGGTGTCGCCTCTACCTCAGATTAATTGGGATAAAGCCTGCGCAGGTACTATTATACTATGCGCAGGCAGTGCGGTTTAGACTGCCTTGTATGGACAGCATAGACGTGGTTTTAAACGGCAGGTATTGCTTGCGCGGTAAAGCGGCGGCTCAAAAACAGACTTTGCCCAGCTTTTAAGTGAAAATAGTATGATAGCAGATGGCCTGCTGCCAAAAGCGTGAAAGGAGAGCCGGTAATGAAAAGATGGGTTCGGATTTTTGCGGGGGCGTTTTTCGTCACAGCAATTCTTGTATCGGTGCTGGGCGCGCTGTACTACTGTGAGCAGAACGCGCAGGCTGTGATGGCAGACGAGAGCTCGCAGCTGTTTGCGGTGGTAATTGCCGATAACTCGAACACGGTTTCCCTGACCATGCTGGGGGAACAATACCGGCTGGACTGCACACCGCTTGCAAGCGCCGAAGAGGTACGCCGGCGCTGCTATTATCTGTTGCCCATGAGCGTAAAGCTGATGGAGCAGGCGGTATGCCATACGGTAAATGAGCTTAATGCGCTTGCAACCCGCGCTGCGGGCTAAGCATGGCGGCCGCAACAAACAGGCGGGTCATCGAAAGATGACCCGCCTGTTTGTATTCGCTTTATGCCGGCATACGCGGCACAGTATTAAAGCAGCTTTCTTTCTTCGGCGCATGTTGCATCGTCAAGCAGGCGCAAGCTGCCCTTATACTCCGCCAATTCGATTTCACAGCCCTTGCCGAGCACGATGTTGTTGCCGCGCACCACCTTTGCCGTGGTGTTCTCAAGGCTGATTTCGTTGCCTTCAATCAGCTCGGCCTCGAGCCGCGCATGGTATCGCCGCAACCCGAAGATGGAAGGCAGAAGCCCAAACCAAAAGGGCTTGCTCCTTACCGCAATGCGCTCGCCGCCAATTTCCTGCGCACGGCTTCTGTTGGAGCGCAGGCAGATATTGATGTCGTCGGCGTTAAGCAACCCGCCTACGGCAAACGAGCCTTCCAGATTGAACTGTTCTGCGTTGCAATCGCCGCCCACCTTGACAGAACCCAGAACCTTCATGTTTTGCGCATTGAGACTGCCCTTTACATCGGTTGAGCCCGACACCTCCATGCTTGTGCACACTACGTTGGAACCGAAGGAGGCCGATCCGCTTGTCTCAAGCGTACCGGCGCGCAGATCGCCATCTATGGCGCCCGAACCGTCATTGTTACGTTGTAAAGAAGTTTTTTCGGCGTGCCGATGCAGCAGGCAGACGCTTGGTTTATACCGGCTGCGGTAGAGTATCAGTCGATTTTATAACAGTCGCTGCAATCAGTGCGGCAGGCAAAATCCGCTACACGCAGGCGTGCTGACCGGCTGCAAGCCTGCTCGCATAACCACGCGGCAGGAAAACGTATTTATTTTCAGTATTGTGGTGACGTATATTTACAATATGTCAACAACCGCGTTACAACTGTAACTTGCGTGCATTTCATCGACGTGATACACTAAAGTAAAATAAATACGAATAAAGGAGAAAAGGATTTTATGGGCAAAAAGAATGCGGCAAAAAGCATTGCGGTTGCCGTCGTCATTGTTGTTTTGGTGATGATTGTGTTTGCCAACTCGTTTTATACGATTAATACTGGGCAGGAGGTTGTCATCCAGCGCTTTGGTGCATATGTAGAGACCGTATCCCGTCCGGGCGTTAACTTCAAGCTCCCCTTTATTGATAAGAAGACGGTGGTGGATGTCAATGGAATCTACCGCATGGAGTTTGGCTTTCAAACCGTGCGCGCCAATGAGTATATCGATGATTATGAAGGTGCCAAGATGCTGACGAGCGATGAAAACATTGCGCTTGTCGAAACGATTGTGCAGTATCAGATTAAGGATTCCAGAGATTATCTGTTTCAGATCAACAACATTGAAAATACCCTGCGTGTAATTTCGGAATCGGCCATCCGCCGCGTGGTGGCAAGCCATACGCTGGACGAATCGCTCACCGAGAACAAGTCGGGCGTTCAGACCGAGATTTTGCAGGACCTACAGCTGTTGTGCGACAAATACGAAAGTGGCATTAAGATTATCAACGTTCAGCTGCAGGATGTTAACCCGCCCACCGAGGTGGATGAGGCGTTCCGCGATGTAGCGGGCGCAATCGAGGATAAGAATGCATACATCAACGAGGCAAACGCCTACCGCAACGAGGTCATTCCCACCGCGCGCGGCGAGGCGGCTACTGCCGTAAACTCCGCAAACGCATACGCTGCCAACCGTGTAGCGGCAGCCGAGGCAGAGGTAACCGCATACGAGCAGCTGTACGAGCGGTATGCCGAAGGCACGCGTACCACCCGTGCGAGAATGTACCTGGAAACAATGTCCCAGGTTCTCAAGGGCGTGGATATTTATATTATGGATGATGAGAACGGCGTTAAGCTGTTTAGCATGAGCAACTAACAAAGGAGGGTTTACCGAATGGATAACGTATATAACGCCGATTTTTCGGGGAAGCAGCCCAAAGCGGTGGATGTTGACAAGGCGCTGCGTAAAACAGGCAAGCTTATTCTGCTTGCCGCTATCGCGCTCTTTATTCTGATTGTTATTTCACAATCGTTTTATACAGTTGACGAAACAGAACATGTGATTAAATACCGCTTTAGCGAGATTGTTGAAGTGGATGTCAACAATCTGACCGACGCGGAGTTTGCCTCATTGCAAAGCAGTGACCGTTACCGTACCATTAAGCTGCGGCAGGGCGCGGGGCTGCGCTTTAAGATACCGTTTGTTGAGAAGATTGAAAAGCTGGATAACCGCCTGATTACATACGACACCCTCCCCCGCGAGGTTATTACGGTCGATAAAAAGAAGATTATTCTTGACAACAACGCCCAGTGGTGGATTGTGGACCCTGTACAGTTTAAGATTACGATGAACACCGTAAACGCGGCAAGCCAGCGTGTAGAAGATTTGATGTATTCCAAGATGAACGAAAAGGTGGGCCAGACCACGGCAAACACCCTGATTTCGAACAAGGAATACGTGTCGAACATGCTGGAAGAAAAGACGCAGGAGCTTAATGTGATGATGACATCCTATGGCATCCGCGTGCTGGATATTCAGATACGCCGCACCGACCTGCCCACCGAGAACAACGAAAACATCTACAACCGCATGCGTACCGAGCGCGAGCAGATGGCGCGCCAGTACCGCAGCGAGGGCAAGGAAGAGGCCGAGATTATTCGCTCGGGAGCTGATT
Source organism: Bacillota bacterium (assembly GCA_023421245.1). Lineage (GTDB taxonomy): Bacteria > Bacillota > Clostridia > Oscillospirales > Ruminococcaceae > Acetanaerobacterium. The sequence continues at coordinate 20,017 of JAEZTV010000013.1, forward strand.
ACGAGGCGGCGAAGATTGCGGCGGAGGCAAACGCCGAAGCACAGCGCATTCGCGGTAAGGGTGATGCGGACGCCGCTCAGATCTATAACCGTGCCTACAACAAGGACCCTGAGTTTTACGAGTTTTACAAAACACTCGAAACCTACCGCCAGACACTGCCCGACAGCGGGGCGAAGATAGTAATAAGCCCCGACAGCGAGTTTGCAAAGTATTTATACGGCGCGGAGTAAACGAATGAACACGGCGAAAAGCACAGTGCTTTTCGCCGTGTTGTTGCATGAAAATCATTGTTTGGAGGCAACAGCCATGGATAAAAAACAAGCGGTATACAAACTGCTTGACGAGCGTAACATCGTATTCGAAGCGGTGGAGCATCCTGCGGTGTACACCATAGAGGAGATGGACGCCCTTACCCTGCCGCACCCGGAAGCTGTGGTGAAAAACCTGTTTCTGCGCGATGCCAAGGGAAAGCGTCACTTTCTGGTGGTGATGGACAAGAATAAGAGCGCCGACCTTAAACGGCTGCGGGATGAGATCGGCTGTACCGCACTCAGCTTCGCGTCTGAAGAGCGGCTTGCAAAATATCTTGCGCTCACAAAAGGCGAGGTTACTCCGTTTGGGGTGCTTAATGACGAAGAGCGGGCAGTGGAGGTGTTCTTTGACCGTGACCTTGAAAACAGGCCGCTGCTTGGCGTACACCCAAACGATAACACCGCAACCGTGTTTGTTTCGTTTGCCGGCCTTTGGCGGGTGCTCAAAGAGCACGGCAGCCCGCTTGGGCTTGTAAAACTATAACAAAAAAGGCAGATTAGCACCGCCAGAACGGCCCCAGAATAATTGACATTTTAAATGGAATCATGTATCATAACAATACTTGGTATGGTTATAATTTCTAACTTTTTGATGTATTTCCCGCATTTGCGGCCGTGTGACCCAAACATTCAACACCGGGCAGACTCTCATAGGGGGAACGCTTTGTTTATCACAATTACAACCCGCAAGGGAGGGTGTTGGCAATGAAACGTTACGGATGGCTTTTTGTGTTTTTGCTGATTGCTGCGGTGATGATTGCGGTATCGATACAGGGTATGCACACGAGCACGGTGCCCGTTATGGATGCACAACCAGTCGAAACGGATACGCAGCAGATTGAGATTGTTTTTATGAACAGCTGGGGCGGGCTGGACGGCCGCGCACAGCTGTTACAAAAGCTGTTAGACGAGTTTATGGCGCAAAACCCCGGTGTTACGGTTAAAAATGCCTCGGTATACGGCGATGATTTTCTGCCGAGCATCAAAACAAGGTTTGCGTTGGGCGACGAACCCGATGTATTTGGGTTATGGCCGGGTTCGGATATCCGCAGCCTGATAGAGGCGGGGAAGGTTGCCGACCTAACCGCAATGATTGATGGGGGATCGAGTGCATGCGGCCAATACTCCGCTGCTTCTAACGGTACGGAAGAAAGCCTTGCGTTTAAGAACAGCTTTAATAAAGAGATGTGGCAGTATGTTACAGTTGATAACCGTATTTTCGGGCTGCCGGTTGAGATTATTTTTGAGGCGCTGTTTGTCAATAAAGATATTTTTTATGTTTACGGATTGAGTGCGCCCACCACCTATGAAGAGCTGCTGAAGGTCTCTGAAATTCTCGGCGGCAAAGGGATCATTCCCATTGCTTATAACAGCGAGCCGGAGGGCAGCTACCTTTACCAAAACCTTGTGATGATGCTGGGCGGCAAAGAAGGGGTAGAAAATCCGATTCAAAACAACCAGATTAACAGCTGTTACATACAAGGCATGTACCTGATGCGTGAGCTGTACCAAAGAGGGGCTTTTCCGGACGATTACTATACCTTAACAAGCCACGAACGCAACAGCCTGTTTACGCAGAAAAAGGCCGCGATGATTGTGCAGGGTTCATGGTTTGTGTCGGATGTCGTATTAGACCCGTCGGTTGATATTATCCCGTTTCCGACATACACGAAAACCCAGGACCCCGCCGATATGGTGTATGGTATGGGCTGCGGCATCTTTTATGCAAGCAGCAAGGCAATGCGCGATCCCACTAAAACCGCCGCAGTGCAGAAGCTGCTGCGCTTTTTAGCCTCGAAGCAAACAGCGGCAACACTTGCCGAGCGAACGGGTATGATCAGCAATGTGGATATTGGGCAGTATAATATCACCTACAACCATCTGACCCAGAAGGGGCTTGCACTGGTAGACAGCGCAAATGCATTGGTAGGGCCTGTCGACAGCTTTATTGACCGTACGGTGTGGGAGGATGTTATTATCAAGCAGTTCCCCTATGTGCTGCAGGGGAAACTTTCACCCGAGGAGCTGTGGGCGGAAGCTCTTGGCAACCGTTAATGCCCGAGTATCTGCAAAAACCGTTTGCGGCCGCTTTCGTTTTATAGTCAATCACCCCCTGTGAAAACAAGCCCTTATTTTAGGACGGCGGGTGGCGTCCGCCGCACGCCCGATGGCGTGTTGACCGCACTATAAACGGTAACAAACCCACCTGAAATGCGGGCGCTGCACGGAATTCTGTGCGAAGTTTGTTCAGTAAAACAACTGTACGCGCAACCCCCGCAAAGCAAACGGTGTTATACCGTATGTTTTTCGGGGGAAAGTGCCGTTAAAAAGGATGGCAACGACATGAAATCAGCAACTGCAACAGGGCGGCAGCCATCGTTCATTTGGTCGGCAATCAAAAAAACGCTGCGCCGTGCCAAAGGATTTTACCGCAATCTGCCGATTAAGGTCAAGCTTGTTTCGGTACTCAATATGCTGATTCTTATTCCGCTTATTACCATCAGCTTTATCAACTACCGCAGCACCGAGGAAGCACTTAAAACAAAGTCGGTTCAGTATTCACAGGATATCCAGCAAATGCTGGGGCTGCGTTTGACCGATTGTGCGGCAGCAATTGAAGGAATATCGGTTGATCTGTTATCGGATGAGCGGATATATAAGGTGATTGACCGCTATATGTTTGACCGTTCCGCGCTTCAAAGCTACGAAAACGATGCGTTGATTGGCGGGATACTCAAAAACACCATTACAGGCCGCGAAGGGATATTGTCGGCGGCGATTCTTGTAAGAACCGGCGCCTCGTTTTATGCAAATAACAGCCAGACGGCCGAAAGCCTGCGCCTGCTGCTTGAGCAGCGGCCGGAGGTGCTTGAGCTTTCCAGAACCGAGTCAATCAGCGCAAAAGGCAAACCGATCTGGTATATGGATGCGGAGAACGGCGCGGTAAAAAACATTCTGTTGGTGCGCACCATGTACCACCACGATACCTATGACAGAACAGGTACGCTGATACTGCTGGTAGACCCGCGGTATCTGGCAAGCGCGCTTGAAGGTATTCTCAGCGATGATATGCGCAACGTACGCATCCTTTCGCCCGATGGCGCCGTGATTCTGGAAAAGAGACTGGATGCAAACTCTCCCATGCCCGATGTTGCAATCGGTGAAAAGAACGGATGGTTTGAGGATGAGCAAACCCAAAACCTTGTAATCCATACCGAGATTAAACGGCTTGGCTGGATTGCGGTTTCCAGTGTCTCGTTTGAAGATCTATACCGGGACATCTACGAAATACGGCGTATCATTGTAATTGCCTGTATTGTTGCCGTGGCGTTTATGTCGCTGGTCGGCCTGTTTATGGCGGTGGATATTGTCGGCGCTATCTCAAAGCTTGTTCGGGCGATGGAGCGGGTGCAGCGCGGGGAAGAAAATGTTCAGATTTCGCTTGCGCGCAAGGATGAGCTTGGGTTTATGGGAGATGCGTTTAACCATATGATACGGGACATCTCGACACTGGAAAAATGGGTGTACCGAGAACAGCTGACAAGGCGCGAGGCGGAGCTAAAGGCGCTGCAATCCCAAATTAACCCCCATTTTTTATTCAACACGCTTGATACGATCAACTGGATGGCGATACTTGGGGATATGCCTGAAATAAGCAAAACCATTACCGCGCTTTCCTCGCTGATGGAAGCGGGCATTATGCGCGGAGAGGCATGCATAACATTCGAGGAGGAGCTGCGCTACATCGACAACTTTATATTTATCCTCACCAAGCGGTTTGAGGATCGGCTGCAGGTGCGGCAGTCCATTGAGCCGGCGGCACTGCCGGTTAAGCTGCCAAAGCTGCTGATTCAGCCGCTTGTTGAAAATGCGGTTTATCATGGGGTAGAGAATGCGGGCAGGCCTTGTGTGGTTAGTATTACAGCGCATGTGCAGTACGAGCTGTTACATATTACCGTAGAGGACAACGGAACAGGTCTTGAGCCCCAGGAGCTTGCGCGCATCAATGAGCGCCTTGCCGTAGACAGCCAGACCTATTTTTTGCAGGAGGATACTGCCGTGCGCAAAAGTGTGGGTCTTGATAATATCAATCGCCGGATAAAGCTGTTTTACGGTGATGAGTATGGGTTACAGATACAGAGCAAGAAGGATGAGTATACCCGCGCGTTGGTAACAATACCCGTAAAGTATAACAAGCCGATACCAACCAAACAGTAACCGATATGCAGGATGCGGATGTTTTGTGACATAAAGGAGGTGCCTATGTACAAAACCGTCATTATTGACGATGAGCCGATTATACGAAAAGGGATAAAGAGCGTACTCAATTGGGAGCAGCTTGGCTGTACCATCTGCGGTGAAGCAAGTGACGGCCAGCAGGGTTATGAACTGATTGAGCGTTTGCGCCCTGAAATTATCATCACCGACATCAAGATGCCGCAGATGGACGGACTGACGATGGTGCGCAGCATTCGCTCACTGCTGCCCGAAAGCCGTATTATTATCCTGACCGGATACCGCGATTTTGACTATGCGTATCAAGCTATTAAGCTGGAGGCTTTTGATTTTATTTTAAAGCCGACCCGTATTGAACAACTATACGATGTGGTACGCCGCGCGGTACAATCGCTCAAGGAGCAAACAACCGCCGACAGTGAGACCGAGCGCATGAAGCAGCTTTATGAAAAGAATCTTCCGGTCATCAGAGAACGTTATCTGTACAACCTGCTTACCGGCGTAACCGGTGAGATTATGCCGGACGAAAGCCGGCAGTTGGGGCTTAGTATCAATTTGTTTGTACTGATAGCGGCGGAGTATGACCACCGTCAAGAGGGTGCCGAGGAGTTACGGGATGAAGGCACCGGTACCTTGGCGCGGCATGGCATTGCCAGCGCGTTTGAGGAGACGTTTGGGGATATTGGAACGGTGCTGCCGGTATCCATCAACTCAAGGCGCATGGTGTTTATCCTTATGCCGCGCATTGTGCAGCTGGAAAATCAGGAGGTGCGCGAATGCTGCATTGCGCTGCAGCAGGTGGTGCAGCAGTGCTTTGGGTTTACACTATCGCTTGCGGTATCAAAGGAAGGGCAGGGAATGGATATGCTGTGCCGGCGCTTTGAGGAATGCTGCGAGGCGCTTTCACACAAATTTTATATGGGCGAAAACTCCCTGATTTTCTGCGGCGAAGCGGCTGAAGTTGTTAAGACCGACGATCATGAGCTTTATAAGCTGCGCTCGCGTCTTTTTGATCTGGTGAAGGATGGCGACGCAGACGGAGCATCTGACTGTGCACGCGCGCTGCTGGACTGCATTAACGGTATGGGGCTTGCCGACAAGCAGTTCATTCGTAAGTTTTATTTTGATACCATTACCGTCGTCAACACTATCCGCGCATCGGCAATTCTTACAAACGACACGCAGATACCGCAAAACGCAGGGGAAGAAAACCTGTACAAGATGATAAATCGCTGCGACAGCACGGCGGATCTCAACGGCTTGCTCGAGGGCATTGTGCGCCGCGCCGCGGCAAAGATTGCGGAGTATGCCGCGGGCAGCATGAAGCTGCTTTTGCGCCGCGCGGTGGATTACCTCAACCAAAACTATGCCCAGCCTGTTACACTTGGGCAGGTGGCGGCGAAGGTGTATGCAAGCCCATCGTATATCAGCCGCTTGTTTAAAAAAGAGCTTGGCGTTAATTTTGTAGACTATCTCAACGAGATACGCATCGCCCGCGCAAAAGAGCTGCTTGGTACTGCCGAGTACAAGGCGTACGAAGTTGCGGGGCTTGTAGGCATTTCAAATCCGCATTATTTTTCCAAGCTGTTTAAGCGCTATGTGGGAATGACGCCCTCCGAGTATCGCGAGCTGCTTGGCAAACCCACGGTGTGAACTTAACAGGTCTCCCTTCGCAACATAAACATTTGCACCGCTCTGCGGTGTTCTCACCTTTTTAAATATACGGCCCCTTAATGTTGTGATTAAGAGCCGCCCGAAACATTGTTTCGGGCGGCTCTTTGCCATGTATATGCGTTTCATCCTTGCAAGGGTATGGGGAAGAAAACCAGCAACAGCACTGGGTGAAGAATTGTTTTTAAGCAAGCGATAGGCGATGAAACGGTACAACAGGATAAGCAGATGTATTAGGCTTGCAAAATTTTGTTGCACAATCTTGCTCTTACAAGCAGTAAAGATTGAAAACAATTTTGCAAGTATGTTTATTTTTTACACAGGTGAGTGGTGGTACGATGTGTGTGATAAACAAAGTGACCCGTATGGGAAGTCTGCCGGTTATAAGATAGCCGCAGCAAAATGATTCGATCGAAGAAAAATTATTTAGGAAGGGAGTTTTTTGTTTTGATGGCGACAGCCAAAAAGGGTTTACAGGCACCGCCTGCGCACAAAGCGGTGCGCCGCGGCAGCAAGCGGAGCCTGAGAACCAATTTGTCGTATCTTGTGATGCTGCTGCCGGGTGTTATCGTTCTTATTATCAACAACTACATACCGATGCTTGGCGTAGTACTGCCGTTTAAGGAGTACCGCTATCACGGCGGCTATTTTTCCAGCTTATTTAAAAGCGCATGGATTGGATTCGAAAACTTTAAGTTTCTGTTTTCTTCCCCCAATATTCTACAGGCAACACGCAATACCTTGTTGTACAATCTGCTGTTTATTGTGCTTGGCGTAGTTGTTCCGGTTACAATCGCAATCGCGCTGACCGAACTGCTCAACAAGCGCATGTCAAGGATCTACCAGAGCGTATACTTTCTGCCCTACTTTTTGTCATGGATTATTGTAAGCTACCTTGCCTTTTCAATGCTGAGTTTTGATAACGGCCTGATCAACGGCCTGCTGAACAGCTTAGGAATGGATAAGGTTAACTGGTACTATGAGTTAAAAGCGTGGCCCTTCATTATTACCTTTTTTCAGATGTGGAAGTATACCGGATACAATATTGTAATTTATATTGCAAGCCTGTCCGGCATCAGTGAGGAATACTACGAGGCGGCAACGCTCGACGGTGCCACCAAACTGCAGCAGATTCGCTATATTACGCTGCCCATGCTGAAAACTGTAATGATTATTACCACCCTGCTTGCGGTAGGCAGAATATTTAACTCCGATTTCGGACTGTTTTACAATGTTCCGCGCAATATCGGCGCGCTATATCCCGCCACCAATGTTATTGACACACTGGTCTATGTTATGCTCAAAAATTCCAACAATGTGGGCATGACGGCTGCGGCAAGCTTTTATCAGGCGGTTGTCGGATGCATTACGGTATTTTCGGCCAACCTGATTGTCCGCAGAATCGACAAAGACCAGGCGTTGTTTTAACAAGGGAGGGGAACAACAAGATGAAATACACAAGAAGCACCATAAAACGCAGAGGAATCGCCAACAAAATATCACCAAAAACCAACGCGGTGCTGAACATCATATTTATCATTCTGCTTGTCGCGTGTATCGCTCCTGTTTTGCTGGTAGTAATGATTTCGGTTACCGAAGAAAAAACCATTCTGCAAAACGGATACAGCTTTTTTCCAGAGGTGTTCAGCCTAGAAGCGTACAAATACCTGTTCAAGGGCGGCAGCCTGATTATGAACTCATATGGCGTATCGATCTTTGTTGCCGTTGTAGGAACCATCTGCAGTATGTTTACCATCACATTGTATGCCTACCCATTGTCGCGAAGCGACTTTAAATACAGGGGGTTGTTCTCGTTTCTCGCCTACTTTACCATGATATTCGGGGGGGGACTGGTTCCGTGGGTTATGGTATACAACCAGCTTGTTCCCATAGCCAACAGTGTGTGGGTACTTATCTTTCCGTATCTGCTCAATGCGTGGAATGTTATTATTCTGCGAACCTTTATGAAAACGACAATCCCCGAGGCAATTATAGAATCCGCACGCATTGACGGAGCAAGCGAGTTTAAAACCCTGTTTTCCATTGTATTGCCGTTATGCAAGGCAGGCCTTGCAACCATTGGGCTGTTTTGTGTTCTTGCATACTGGAACGACTGGTATCTGCCGCTTTTGTTTGTAACCGATAAAAACGTGTACAACATCCAGTTCTTAATGTACCAGACGCTGTCCAACATCCAGTTCCTAAGCAGCACCACCATTGGCAACGCCTCGGAGATTGCGGCCTCACTCCCGAGTGAAGGCGCCCGTATGGCGGTAGCGGTAGTCAGTATCGGCCCGATTATTTTTGCATACCCGTTCTTTCAAGGGTATTTTGTCAAGGGCCTTACCATAGGCGCCGTAAAAGGATGAATCCGGGCCTTGCCCGGTCATCATAAAAGCTATAATAGGAGGAAAAACATGATGCTAAAAGCAAAGAAATTTCTTAGTGTAATCCTGATGTTATGTCTTGTTGCTTCCGTTGCGGCAGGTTGTGCCGGCACACCGGTGACGCCCAGCGACACACCTTCCGCCGGCGGCGAGCCCGGTGGTGCGGATGCTCCGAAAGAGGCGGTAACCCTTGAGGTTTGGTTTACCGGTACTCCTCAGGATCAGGCCGACCGCGTTGAAACGGCAATCAACGATTACCTGAAAAACACACTTGGCAGCAACATTCAGGTAAATATTGAGGAGCTTGGCTGGAACGACGAGTACACCCAGCGTGTAAACAATGCACTGACCACCGGACAGCCGGTTGATGTGGTGTTTACCGCCAACTGGTGCGCAAACGTTCAGCAAAACGCGTTGCAGGGCAACTTCCTTGCACTTACCGATTACCTTGCAGCAAACCCCGAGGTTACCGAAATTCTTGGTCAGGACTTCATTGACGGTTCCAAGATTAATGGCGTAAGCTACGCGCTTCCCTGCAACAAGGAGAAGTTCCACAACTGGGGATTCCTGCTTAGAAAAGACCTTGTTGACAAGTATGCCATTGACCTTTCCGCCATCAAATCGTCAAAGGACCTTGAGCCATACTTTGACAAGGTTCTTAAAGAAGAAACCGGCATTACCCCCATTGCTCTTCAGGGCATGGATGTTCCCGACTGGAAGTTCCTTGATTGGGATGGTATGAGCGATGACGACGTTCCCGGCGCACTGTATCCCACCTCGGACGGCGCCAGCAAAACTATCATTAACCAGTTTACCGCGCCCGAGTCTGTTGCGGTTTACAAGACCATGAAGGAGTATCTGAATAAGGGCTACATCAGTGCCGACGCTGCAAGCGCACCCGGTGTATCCGACCTTTTGAAAACCGGTAAGTTCTTTGCCGCTGTTCAGTCGCTCAAACCCGGTAAGGATGCTGAGATGACACAGAGCACCGGAATCGAATATGTTCAGGTTGATATTACCAAGGCGTACAAAACCAACCGTGAGACCACCGGCGCAATGCTCGCAATTCCTAAGCACAGCGCACATCCTGATGAGGCGTTCGAGTTCATTAAGCTTCTGTACACCGATGCCGAGATCCTCAACCTGATTGTTTACGGGCAGGAAGGCGTTGACTACAACAAGAACGCAGACGGCACCATCACCACCATCGAAGGTTCCGGTTATGCTTCGGGTAACGGCTGGCGTTTTGGCGACCAGTTCAAACAATACCTGCTCAACATTGAGAACCCCGAGAAGTGGAACCAGTGGAAGACCATCAACGACAGCGCCCCCGCACTGTACAGCCTGGGCTTTATGTTCGACAACAACGACACAAACATCCAGACGCTGATTGCCAACACCAGAGCCGTAACACAGGAATATTATAAAACACTTCTGAGCGGACAGGCAAACGATGTTGACGCAATGGTTGCCGAAATGGATGCAAAGTACAAGGCTGCGGGCGTGGACGACTTGCTTGCTGCAATGCAAACGCAGTTTGATGCTTGGGCTGCCGCAAACAAATAGTTTATTTCACCAGTAACCGAGTATGCAGTAATGCATCAGGCGCGGTAGCGCCCTGAATAATTAGCGGGTTACATTTTTCATACATTTTTCTTCGAGGCAAAGGGCCGTTCTGGTGATACGACAGAACGGCCTTTTGCTTGGTGTTTTTAAGCACAACAGCTTAAGGCAAACGGTTTTGTATCCCACACCGAAACAAGCCATTGTGCTTGACACAATGGGCAGATTTTACTATAATTAATCTCACTGAACCGGTGCTTGCACAAGGAGATACGCTGCACCCGGACAACTAAAGTTATACTGCAACAGTTCATCGGGATATATCAGGTAATGGGACGCACTGTGCATGGCTTACAAGCGTTTGCGCAAAAAAGGAAAGACCCAAGTACCAAGCGGCGCGCACACAGAGAGAACAGGCCCTTAGGCTGAAAGCCTGTTTATGCAGTACCGCCGATTGGGAAGACAGCTTTCTTAGTCCTGCGTATCCCCTGCGTTAAGGGGGAGCAAAAGCGGGACGCGAAACTGTGCGTCCAATAAGGGTGGCACCACGGGGTATCCCGTCCCTTTTTCGGGGGACGGGTTTTTTGTATTACTCATTCATTGACAGAATTTGTGGGTATGCACGGATGCATACTGATAGCAAGCATTTAATTTTTATGCAGGAAAGGTTGGGAGAACAATGGCTCTACTGACAAAGGCGCCACGCGGCACACAGGATGTACTGCCTTCGCAGAGTGCAAGGCTTCGCTATGTGGAGCAAACCGCTCTGGATATTGCGGGGCTTTACGGTTTTAAGGAGGTGCGCACCCCCACCTTTGAGCATACCGAGCTGTTTGACCGTTCGGTGGGCGATACGACTGACGTTGTGCAAAAGGAGATGTACACCTTTGCCGATAAGGGCGGACGTTCCATCACCCTGCGGCCCGAGGGTACGGCAGGCGTGGTGCGCTGCGTAATGCAGAACGGGCTTTTGGGGGAAGCGCTGCCGGTTAAGACCTGCTATATATCCAACTGCTTTCGCTATGAAAAACCGCAGGCAGGGCGTTGGCGTGAGTTTTCGCAGTTTGGTGTGGAGATGTTCGGACCCGCCGCTCCCGATGCGGATGCCGAGGTGATTGCCCTTGCACAGGAGATACTCACAACACTCGGCGCCACCGATCTTACGCTTAAAATCAACTCAATCGGCTGCCCTGAATGCCGTGCAAGCTACCATGCGGCGCTTACGGCCTATTTTGCGGACAATGCCGCCACCCTTTGCGAAACCTGTAACGGGCGGCTTGATAAAAACCCCATGCGCATTCTTGACTGTAAAAGCCCCGTATGCGGTGAAGTTGCCGCGGGTGCACCCAGAGTGCTTGATTATATCTGCGGGGAATGCCGCGACCATTTTGAGGGGGTAAAAACCCGCCTGTCGGGTGCCGGTATTGATTTTACGGTAGACCCCACCATTGTACGGGGACTTGACTACTATACCAATACGGTGTTTGAGTTTGTGTCGGGTTCCATCGGCGCACAGGGTACGGTGTGCGGCGGCGGCCGTTACAACGGCTTGGTAGAAGCGCTCGGCGGCAGCCCCACCCCCGCACTTGGCTTTGGCATGGGCATCGGCAGGCTGTTGCTTGTGATGGAGAACTCAAACACGCCTGTTCCGGAAGAAAAGCGCTGCGACATCTACTTTGCACCGCTCGGCGACAAAGCAAGGCAGCTTGCGTTTGAGCTTGCGGCGATTATGCGCAGGGAGGGCTTTTTCGCCGAAACCGACCTGATGGGCAGAAGCCTGAAGGCGCAGATGAAGTACGCCGACAAGCTTGGCGCGGCCTACACTATTGTCATTGGAGACAACGAGCTGATGGAGGGCATTGGCAAGCTGAAGAATATGAAGACCGGCGAGCAGAGTGAGGTACCGCTTAGCGAGGAGCTTGTGCAGACCATTTACAACAAAACCCTTGCCGAGGCGGTAGAGGAGCTTAACAATACAGGCATTGCGGGCTTTGACCTGAATTCGTTTTAATCTGAAAGGATATGGTTGTAATATGAGCATTGATACCATGGGCTCTCTGCGGCGCACCCATTACTGCGCACAGGTGAGCGAACAGGATGTTTTAAAAGAGGTTGTCGTATGCGGTTTTGTGCAAAAGGTGCGCGATATGGGCAATCTTGTGTTTATTGACCTGCGCGACCGTACGGGAATAGTGCAGCTCGCGTTTAATGACGCCAGCGCGCCTGAGGTCATCGCCAAGGCAAAAACGGTGCACGCGGAGTATGTGCTGATGGCAAAGGGTACGGTCAGACGGCGTGAATCGGTTAACCGCGACATCAAGACGGGAGCCGTTGAGGTGTATGCCGGCGATCTGCGCATCCTTTCTAAGGCGGAGACCCCGCCGTTTGAGATTACCGACCACAGCAAGGTAAACGAGGAGCTGCGCCTGAAGTACCGATACCTTGACCTGCGCCGCCAAAGCCTGCAAAAGAATCTGATGGTACGTCATAAAATTGCCAAGGTAACACGCGATTACTTTGACGAGAACGGCTTTTTAGAGATTGAGACCCCGATGATGATGAAATCCACCCCTGAGGGTGCGCGCGACTACCTTGTGCCCTCACGCATCCATGGCGGCAAGTTTTATGCACTGCCGCAGTCACCCCAGATATACAAGCAGCTTTTGATGATATCGGGCTATGACCGCTACTTCCAGCTTGCCCGATGCTTCCGCGACGAGGATCTGCGCGCCGACCGGCAGCCCGAGTTTACGCAGATTGACCTTGAGATGTCATATGTAGACATGGACGATGTACTGTGTATGATAGAGGGATACATGAAACGCCTGTTTTCTGAGGTGATGGGCGTAGAGGTTTCTCTGCCGCTGCCCCGCCTGACCTACCATGAAGCGATGGAGCGTTACGGCTCGGATAAGCCGGACACCCGCTTTGGTATGGAGATAACTGACCTTTCGGCGGTTGTGAAGGGCACCCCGTTTGCGGTGTTTGCGGATGCCGTGAAAAACGGCGGAAGCGTGCGCGGTATTGTAGCAAAGGGCGGAGCGGCAAAGCTTACCCGCAAGGAGATTGATAAGCTTACCGAGATGGTGCGCGGCATTGGCGCCAAGGGGCTTGCATACATCCGCTGGGTAGAGGATACGCCAAACTGCTCGTTTGCAAAGTTTCTTGCCGAAGGCGAACAGGACGCAATGATTAAGGCGCTCGGGATGCAGCAGGGCGATGTGGCGCTGATTATCGCCGATAAAAACCGCGTGACATTACCTGTGCTGGGCGCGTTGCGCCTAGCGGTTGCAAAGCAGCTTGAAACCCCGCGCACGGGCTACAATTTCCTGTGGATTACGGAATTTCCGTTCTTTGAGTGGGATGAGGAGGGCGGCACATGGCTTGCCATGCACCATCCCTTCACCATGCCGATGGAGGAGTGTCTGCCGCTGCTTGAAAGCGACCCCGGCGCGGTGCGCGCCAAGGCATACGACCTCGTGCTCAACGGCGTGGAGCTTTCGAGTGGGTCGATCCGCATCACGGACTATGAGTTGCAGCAGAAGATGTTTGAGTTGTTGGGGCTTACCAAAGAGGAGATTGAAGCGAAATTTGGGTTCCTTGTGGATGCCTACCGCTACGCCTCGCCGCCCCACGGCGGTATGGGCATCGGGCTTGACCGCCTTGCCATGCTGATGTGCGGGGCCGACAGTCTGCGCGACGTGGTCGCCTTCCCCAAGGTGCAAAACGCAAGCGAACTCATGAGCGCAAGCCCCGCCGAGGTGGACGCAAAGCAGCTTGCCGAGCTGTCGATTGCGGTGGTGAAGAAGGATTAAAGGGATTTACTTTCATAACTGACAGGGTCTTTTTCAAATGCTGGTACCATGCAATATTGAGCAATCCAAGTTTGTGCTCAAACGCGCCATTCTTTTAAAGGAAAATTTCAGCGGCGACATCACCGCACTTGAAGACGCTGTGGAAGCGGCGGTGACAGATGGAGAAGTTGAAATCAAAACCGCGGATGGGCAGGCATATGCTTTCAAAGCGCAGCTCGGAGAAATCAAATAATTCGTGATTGTGCAATAGGCTGCCGATTTACATTCGGCAGCCTATGCTTGTTTCGAGTGTTTAGATATGATGATGCCCCGAAAGCCCCGAGGGGTTGACGTGAATCATACAGTGCTTGATGTTTGCAATGCGCGCCTCCACCGCATCGTGCAACAGGCTTGCCACATGATGCGATTGCTCAAGCGAAAGGTCTTTATCCATCGTAATCTCAAGGTCTACATAGACTTTTGAGCCGTACGACCGCGCCTTGATGACGTCAATACCCAGCACCTGCGGGTAGCTGAGTGCCAGCTTGCGGATATGCTCTACCACCCCGTCACTTACCCTGCCGTCCACCAAACGGCGGCAGGAATCAGAAATGATATCATACGCCGCCTTGCAGATGAATACGGCAATCACCACGCAGGCTATTGTGTCGATGATACGGTACCCCATCCACAGGCCGATGACGCCGACCAGACTACCAATGGACGAAAATGCATCCGCACGGTGATGCCATGCATCCGCGCGCAATGCGCCGCAGTTTAATTTATTTGCACAGCGGATGGTAAAGCGATACATCCACTCCTTGCTCGCAATGGAAAGAAGTGCCGTAAACGCGGCAATTGCATTCAGTACAGGGCTTTGTATCATGGGCACAGGGCTTGCTGCCCTGAGAATACCCTCGTAGCCAATACCAAGCCCAATGCCCGCTAGCATAATCCCCAGCAAAAAGGCAACCACCGTTTCGATCTTTTCGTGCCCGTAGGGGTGGCAGGTATCCTCGGGCTTCGCGGACATTTTTACCCCAAGCATCACTACAATTGTGCTCAAAATATCCGAAAGGGAATGGAACGCGTCTGAGACAAGGCTCACGGAGCGAATAATCAGCCCAAACACCAGCTTGGATGCAAACAAAAACAGGTTAACCGCTATGCTTTTGACCGAAACGCGGTATACTTCCTTCACATCCTCCGTCACACTGTCATCTCCCCAAAATGGTTATATATAAGGCTCGCTTCACATCTTTTTAGGTTGCTTAGATACAGAGGGTTTTACATAGATTGGTTTAGCCCTCTTGCACTGCCCGCAAGCATTTGCTGCCGGCCGCTTGCCCTTATATATCAGATTATGTGAAAGATGTGCGCGCGGTGAGCAATTGTCCTGAAGTTTAGCTCTAAAGCCGGCTGTTTGCCGCTATCAAAAACTGCCCCGAAGGAGCACCTCTCCTTCGGGGCAGCTGTATAATGAGTAAACTTTAAATCCACTCTGGTTTTAAAGACGCGGCCTACGCCGTGCAGCTGCCTGGAAGGCAGCTTTTGCGGGGTTGCATAACCGATAGCACGCTTTGCTTGCCGCCCCAAAATCCCAGAGGGGTTTGGGGGTTAATTGATTATATTTCTTCACAAGGGGAGATTATGCCGCATACGTTTACGGTATTGTAATGCCCGCTGTCTTGACGTTTTGCAGGTGCTCCTCATACGTGACGGCATACAAGAAGTTCTTATTTTTATCAGTCAAAAAATACAGGTAATCGGTGTCGGCGGGGTAGAGTGCCGCCTTGATTGCGTCAAGGCCGGGGTTGCAAATCGGCCCTGCGGGCAGCGCCTTGCATTTATAGGTGTTGTACAGACTGTTGAAACGGTTCTTGTCACCTGTGATAAAGGGCTTAATCGCGCCCTCGACGTAGTTTATGGTCACATCGCATTGCAGCTTCATCCCGTTGTTAAGGCGGTTGTGCAGCACAGACGAGATGTTGGCCATCTCCTCCGGACCCAATGCCTCTTTTTCGATGATGGAAGCGAGCGTGAAGATCTCGGAAATGCTGTAAGGGCTTGCGGTAAGTTCCGCTTTCAGCTTTTCACCGAGCCGCTGATTTGTATTGGTAATCATCATGCGCACTATGGCGTCGGGTGTTTCACCCGTATATACCTCGTAGGTGTCAGGGAACAGAATGCCCTCAAGTTTAAAACAACTGTTCTCTACCCCAAACATCGCGGCCGCAAGCGGCAGATCATCAACCCCTCCGGTTTGGCTGGCCTGGATAAATTCCTCTGCGGTGCAAAAGCCTTCATCCTCCAGCAGCATGCCAATGCGCGGGAGCGTGTACCCCTCCGGTATCGTAATTGTCCGGGTAAGCGGGGGTTGCGAGGATGCGGGCAGGGAAGGTTCTTCCTGCGCATCGGACGGCTCCTGCGCGGCAGATGAGACCGGCGCAGTTTCCGACGGCGGGGGGAGGGAAGGAGTATCGGCGGAAGACGATGCCCCGCCGGGTTTGCCGGAACAGGCGGAAATGAAAATGCAAAGTATTAAAACCATAAAACCACAAAGCAGGTTCCTCATATGTTACACCTCGAAACGGATTTAAAAATGGTATGTCCGGCGGACAATATCGCCGCAGCGCCCTTTTTATGAACAATCCGGCAGGCTGCGCAAGGGACGCCTGAACAACAAAAAGGGAATGTGAAAGACGGTTCTCTCACATTCCCTTTAGTATAGCATACAAGGAGAAAGGTGTATACAAATCGCTCGGGAAAGGGATTATTTGCACTCATTTTGGATTAAAACAGCTTTTTATCCAGGCCTGTTTTTTCGAGCGTATACACAAGCAAAAGCCCCAGCACCATGCAGGGAATAAGCTGCCCCACCGCAACAAACGCGGCGTTGATGAAAAACGGCTTTGGCGCAAGCGAGTTTGTAAACAGCACCGAAAGCTCGCCGCCGATGATAATCGCGTTGATGAGAACCGGCCACAGTGCGGATACCATAGGCAGTCGTGCGATTCGCACGCCGCGGGTAAGGTAGCTTAGGTATGCGGCAATAAGTGTTGCGGCGGTACCAAACACGATATCGAACGCGCCGAGTATGTTTGCTCCCATTACAAAACCCACGCCGTTTGCAATCAGGCAGCCAAGGGTAAGGCCGTAAATATTCGCCGGCGAAAGCACGGCAAGCAGGGTGAGCGCTTCGGCAAAGCGTATCTGCACTTGTCCAAAGCTCAAAGGGGCAAGCGCAAGGGTAAGTGCCGCGTACAGCGCCGCAATCATAGCGGCTTGCACGAGTTGGTAGATGGCGTTTTTTTTCATGGTATTAAATTTTCCTTTCGTAGTGTTTGTTTGGCACTTTTAAGAAAGCACCGGTCAGGATTTTGCGAACTGACCCTTGCCGCAGATGGCGGCAATACTTGAAGTATACCGCACGGCATGTGAAAAGTAAACCAATCGCGGGCAGATAATAGCGAAAAATCTTTCTGCGAAATTCTTTCTATGTACATAATTTTATGATATGATATGCATGATTATATATCCAAAAGCGGGGAGATGGGTTCGATGCAAAAGATATCTAGCTTTACAGTCAATCATGACATACTGCAAAAAGGGATGTACCTCTCGCGGGTTGACGGCGATATTATCACCTACGACATCCGCATGTGCGTTCCCAACAGCGGGCAGTATCTTGAGAATGCGCCGCTGCATACCTTCGAGCATCTGTTTGCCACCTATGCGCGCAATTCCGCCCTATCGCCGCATGTGGTATATGTAGGCCCAATGGGGTGCCGTACCGGGTTTTACCTGTTAGTGCGCGGCATTACCCATGCACAGGCCATTACGCTTGTACAGCAGTCGTTTGCGTTTATCCGCGACTATGAGGGAGAGATTCCCGGCGCAAGCAAGATTGAATGCGGCAACTACCTCGACCATGACCTTGCGGGTGCGAAACGATATGCACAGCAGATGTGCCCGGTGCTCGATGGCTATACAGAACAAATGTTGTATTATGCCGAATGAGAAACAGAGAACCTGCCAACAATTAAGATAACAATATTACCTGCGCGATGGGACGAAAAGGGGGAGCATCAAGCGATGGGTACCAAGATTATAAAATCCTCACAGATGCCCCGATGGCACAAGCTTGATAACTCGGCAAAGATATTCCCCGCGGCATCCACCGTCACCACCGCAAACGTCTTTCGCCTTGCGTGTGTGCTAACTCAACCAGTTCAGCCCCAGTTGCTGCAGCAGGCGCTGGAGCAGACGCTGCCGCACTTTCCTGCATTTGCGGTGCGTATGCGCGCTGGGTTGTTTTGGTACTATTTTGAGCAAAACGCTACAATTCCAGCGGTGATGCATGAGCAGATGTACCCTTGCGCTCCGATGAACCGCAAGGAGAATGACGGATATCTTTTCCGCGTATTGTACCACGGAGAGCGCATTTCGCTGGAAACCTATCATGCGCTGACCGACGGAACGGGTGCGCTTGAGTTTTTGCAGGCGATTGTAAGCGCCTATCTGCATATGGCACATGGCGATAGCCTGAAAGCTCAGGATGTGCCGCCGCCCGTCGAACCGCTCAATGCGGCACAGCTCAAGGACAGCTACCGCGATATTTATCGTAAAACGCGCGGCTTTCGGCCGGATACCCGTAAGTCGTATTACATTCGCGGCACCAACCTGCCCTTTACGGTGGTTAAGGTGGTGCACGGCGTGATGGATACCTCGGTGCTGCTTGCAAGGGCAAGGGAGCGCAAGGTAACGATGACGACACTGCTTTCGGCAATGCTCATCTACAACATCTATTCCGAGTGTCTTGGTGGACGTGCTTCGCAGCAGCCGATTGTGATTTCACTGCCTGTTAATCTGCGCGGCGTGTTCGGCCACCGCACCGCACTTAACTTTTTTGAGTGTGTGAATGTCGGCATGACGTTTGACCGCAGCACCTATACATTCGACGAGGTGTTAGACCACGTAAAGGGCCAGCTTGCCGAGCAGCTGGATAAGGATAACCTTATGGCGCAAAACGCATACAAGGTGGGATTTTCCCGCGTGCTTGCGCTTCGCGTTGTACCGCTTTTTTTAAAGAACCTTGTGCTTGGCACCATCTACCGCAGAGGAGAGCTTACAGCATCCACCACGCTGTCAAACCTTGGCAGAATCGGGGTGTCCGAGGAGCAAACGCCGTATATCGACCGGTTTGAGTTTACGCTTTCTCCTACCAACGAGAACCACATAAAATGTGCTGTATGCTCGTTTGGACGCAGGATGGTGGTAACCTTTTCCTCATCGATTGAACAAAATGATGTGCAACGCGCGTTCTTTCGCAGCCTTGCGGAGCTTGGCGTAGCAGTGACGGTAGAGGCAAACTATCTGTACGAACATCGCGAGCATCCGTCGCGCAGGCAGAACAAAGAGGCAAGCGGCGCACAGCAAAAAGGGATAAGCAACGGCAAAGAGGAGAGATAACCATGAGCGAGATTGTAAAAGAGGAGAGCGCTGTCACCCTTACCAAGGCGCAGCGAAAGGCGTTAAAACTTGCGGCAAAACACGAGAAGGCGCAGGCGAGACTTCGGTTAAAGCAGGAAAAGCAGCGTAAAAAGGTGCAAAAAAAGCTTGCGCGTGCCGAGCACCGCTGGCAGCTGGCGGCCTTTAAACAGGATATTAAAGAGATATTTCGCCGCCGCAAGCAGCAGGGCAAGGGATAACGTGCAAAAAAACTGGGGGGCAGAGGTATGAACCATTGCAGTGCGTGCAAGGTGGGTGTTGCAAACGAGGCGCTTTACTGCCCGCTGTGCGGTAAGCCGCTGGAGAAGCGTGATCAAAACGGTACGGGCAGCGGACAGGCTGTACAGTGCAAGAACACCTACCCGGTAATTGCCGAAAGCTTTTACAGGTACAACTTCTGGCTTCGATTTGCGGTGTTTATCTCCTACACGCTGGCAATTGTGTGTCTGCTCATAGATTACTTTACAAAACCGGGTGGCTTTGGCTGGTCGATTATCGTGCTTTCCGGCATAGCCTATGTATGGGTAACCGTAACATGGTCGCTGCGTAGTATGCGAAACTTTGCGTTCCGCTATGGTGTACAGATTGTAAGCCTGGGACTGGTGCTGTATATTATTGATTATTATACGGGTAACACCAAGTGGTCGATTAACTATGCAATCCCGTTCTTTTTAATCCTTGCAACCTTTGCCATTACACTGCTTATCCTGCTCAAACGGGTAGGGCGCAGCGAATACCTGCTCAGCCAGCTTGTCATTGCGGTGTTTGGACTCGTGCCGCTTATCTTTCTGCCGTTTGGCGTACTGGATGTTGTGTGGCCATCGGTGGCATCGGGTGCTTACGCGCTCATTACACTTGGCTCAACCATCCTGTTTGCAGACCGCTATGTAGGCGACGAATTGAAAAAGCGGTTTCATTTTTGACGTAAGTGATAAAACAGACCCGTCGGCTTGTGCCGGCGGGTGTTTTCTGTTATAATATTTTGGGTGTTCCAAGCGATTTAGCGATTTAACGCGATACAATGAATTAACCCCCAAACCCCTTTGGGATTTCCAAGCGGCAAGCAAAGCTTGCTGATTAACCATATTATAGGGTGTTTCCCCTAAGAAATGAGGTCTGTTTATATGCCTGCCAGAGTAGTAGTCGGCGTACAGTGGGGCGACGAGGGTAAGGGTAAGATTATCGATATCCTTGCGTCACGCGCAGATGTGGTGGTAAGAAGCCAGGGCGGCAACAATGCCGGCCATACCGTAGAAAATGACGGCGAGGTGTACAAGCTGCACCTGATTCCGTCGGGAATCCTATACAAAGGCACACCCTGCTTAATTGGCTGCGGCGTGGTAATCGACCCTGTGAGCATTCTTCAGGAGATTGACGGACTGATGCAGCGCGGGATTGCCTGTGACAATCTGCGCATTGATCCGCGTGCGCATGTTGTTATGCCGTGGCATCTTGTGCTGGACGGGTTAAGTGAAGTCTATCGCGGCAAAGGTGATATCGGTACTACGCGGCGCGGTATCGGCCCTTGCTATATGGATAAGGCGGAGCGCACGGGTCTTCGCATCTACGATATCATCAATCCTGAGCTGCTGCGTGAAAAGGTTCTTGCAACAGGGCAGCTCAAAAATAAAATTATTACTCAGGTATACGGCGGAGAGCCGGTAGACCTTGAGGATACCATTGCGCAATATACCGAATGCGGTAAGCGCCTAAAGCAATATGTCGCCGATGTATCGGTGCTCGCGTTTGAAGCGATTTCGGCGGGCAAAGACGTATTGTTTGAGGGCGCACAGGGCACACTCCTTGATATCGATGTCGGCACCTACCCCTTTGTTACTTCATCGCACCCTGTTTCGGGCGGCGTATGCACCGGTACGGGCATTGGCCCTACAGCCATCGATTCGGTACTGGGCGTATGCAAGAGCTATACCACCCGTGTTGGCAAGGGGCCGTTTCCCACCGAGCTTGACAACGAGATTGGTGAGCGCATCCGCACCGCAGGGCATGAGTTTGGCACCACCACCGGCCGCCCCCGCAGAACGGGATGGTTCGATTCGGTTATTCTGCGCCATTCGGTGCGTGTAAACGGGTTGACCGAGCTTGCGGTCAATAAGCTGGATACCCTTTCGGGGTTAGGCCCGCTTAAGGTATGTGTGGCGTACCGTCTGCCCGATGGTACCGAGACGCGCGATTATCCTCCCACGCTCGAAGAGCTTGCGGGCTGTACCCCCGTGTACGAGGAACTGCCCGGCTTTGACGAAGATATCACCGGCTGTAAAAGCTTTAATGAGCTGCCCGCCACCTGCAAAAGCTACATTGCGCGGCTCGAGGAGCTGTGCGGCTGCCGCATCAGCATGGTAGGCGTGGGTCCTGCCCGTACTCAAAATCTGGAGCGGTAAGGGCAAGGCTCACAAATCAAATACGTTGTAAACATCCCCGGCATGCATATCCTGAGAATGCGTGCCGGGTGATTTTTCTATTATGGAGCCGGAGGGGTTCAAGCGATACCAAGAAAAATATTATCGGGGAAGAATGGGATTTTTTTGAGTGTATGGTCGTTTTATAGTAAAGGGCTACTGAACAAACGGCTTTTCAGCCATTCAGCCATTCAGCCATTCTTTGATGTCTTCTTGATTGAATTGGACGGTGTTTTTTACGCCCTTGGATAGCTTAGCCTTCGAACCTTATATCAAAACCCCACCCCCCTGATTGGCGGGTGGGGTTTTATTTCGATGATGTACAGCTAAAACCTTACTGTATTTGAAGATGAAAGAATCGCGAGAACGCATCCTGTGACGCAAGCAGATCCGCAAGGCTGCCGCGCTGGATAATCGCTCCGTCCTCCATATAGAGAATCTCATCATATAACCCCAGCAGCTCGGCGTTCATGTTATGGGTGATGGTGACAAGCGTAAGGTCTGTACGCGACAGCAGCCGGCGCTCGATGTCGTATGCCGTCTGCATATCAATGGCGGAGGTTCCTTCATCCAGTACCATCAGGGGCTTTTGCTCAATCAACGCCCTTGCAACGGCAATACGTTGGCGTTCGCCCCCTGACAGGGCGGCCCCGTTTTCCCCCACCGGCGTATCAAGACCGCCGGGCAGCCGTTCAATCAACGAATTGATGCCGCTTGCCGCAACGGCCTGATGCAGTGTTTCACCCGTTTGAGTGCGGTACAGGCAGATGTTATGCCGTATTGTATCGGTGAACAGATACACGTTTTGGTGAATCACCGAGATTAGATTGCGCAGCGTATCGGGGTTTAAGGTGAGAAGCTCTCTGCCGTCGTACAAGATACTACCGGAATAGCCCGCATGGTCGCCGCAAAGCAAGCGAATAAGCGTTGTTTTGCCGCAGCCGCTGCGCCCGGCCAGCGCGTATTTTTTACCCTTTTCAAGAACAAGGCTTACCCCGCGCAAAACGGATTGACTCCCCGTGTAGCCAAAATGCAGATCGCGCACCGTGATATGCTGTGTGAAGGCTGCGGGCTCGGTACCGGTAAAATCGGTGTCTGTGTAATCTGCAATTGATTCCAATCGGGCAAGCACCGGCATCACGCCCTGTATTCTGGGGGCATTTTGCATGATAAGCATAAGCGGCGTGACAAACGAGCTGCTCAGCTGAATCAGCGCAAGCAACACGCCCGGTGTAATGGTGCCTATAATCACGAGATACGCGCCGATGAAAAAGCCGGAGAACAGCGTGAGGTATGCCAAAACCTCCGAAATGTTCTCGTTTGCCGTCAGCATACGATCACTGCGCGCTACGGCATGGATTAGGCGGTTGTTTTGACGGTTAAACTCTTCGCGGATGGGTGCGTCAAGGAGATAGGATTTAATGACTTCGTAGCCTGTAAGAAAACCCTTGGTTTTGGTTGTAAAACAACCCAGTGCCTTTGAAAGGGCGTCCTGCCTGTTTTGCAGCGCCTTGCCAAACAGCATCGGTACGGTGAGCATCAGCACAAGACAGCCAATCAGGCACAGGGCAATCAGCGGGCTGATGGTAAACAGCACCACAAGCGCCGCAACAAACAGCACCCCCTGCTGCAGCGTCATTATCAGCGGAAGGATATAGTTTTCCTCTACCAGCTTGATGTCGTTGGTCAATGCCGAGATGTAATCCGCCGTATCACAGGCGGCAAAGCTCTGCGGGTTTTGCCGGAGCAGCCCATCAAACACTCTTCCGCGCAGCAGGCCCATGACATTTCGTGTTAACCGCTTGCTGACGGCGGTACATACAAACCCCAGAACCCCAATCAGCACAAGGTATAGGACGGCACCCACCAGCACCTCGCGAAAGTCGGAGAGATTGCCGTCAACGGCAGTATCGGTTACCCTTTGCAGCACAATGGCGATAAACACGTATGCCGCAGAGCTTACAATGCTAAGCAGGATAGTGGTGGCAAGCAGGAAGCGATATCGCCTGAAACACTCTTTCATAATAAGACACCCCATTCGATTAGCGTAAAATGTATTTGATTGCGATGATACAACAATACTATATAATTTTACACATGTCAATAATATTAGATGGTTATCTAACATTATTGCAGCGGAAGGCAGTATAAAAAGCAAGACACCGATACGATCTGTATCCGGTGTCTTGCGGGTATGTGGGAAGTATTGGCGTCGTGTTTTACAGCAGTGTTTGTTCCAGCGCGTTTAAAAATTTGCGGATGGCGTCAGCCTGCAGATGGTAGTATATACGGTTCCCCTGCTTAGTTACCCCCACAAATCCGCAGGTAAGCAATACGCCCAGGTGGTGTGACATGGTGGCAGCGGTAAGCCCCAGCTCCTGCGCTATCTCCATGTTGTATTTGGGGGAGTGTTTGAGCGAACGCATTACTGCGAGCTTGCTGTTGTCGCTCAGCGCCTTCAGGCAGAGCAGCAAATTCTCGGTCTCGAAGGGCGTGTCGGCGCTTCGCGGTAGAAACGGGGTAAGCAGCCCGTAGTAGCAAGACCCCGAAACAACCAGCTGAGAAAGGGCCAGCGCAAGCGAGGGGTAGACGGAACACGGCTGCGGCAGCGAATCGGCAAGGTTGCAGAACAGTTCGTCCTGCCTGCCGTCAACCATCTTTTGATACAATGAAATCAGCCGCTTGAGCGGGCCTTTTATCTCATTGTATGCTTTGTCGAATGCGATGCGGTTGTTTTTGACAAGCTCCATTAATCGGGCAAGGTGTGCACCGGGCGACTGCATTATCTTCATCAGCTTCCATTTCGTCGCCTCTGAAAGCGCGGTGCAATCCCAAAACGCTACGATATCGGAGAGTGTCTGCGCCTTTTCTGCCGGGGAATCGGGAGCGAAAAGCTCCCTGTAAATCGTGAGAATCTCGGCGTTGATGTCGTCGTCTGAAAATTGTGAAAGCCTTGGTATTTCGTCACGATTTTCACACAATAAGGCGAGCAGGATAAGAAAAAAATCATCATCCGCCTGCGCAAAGAAAAAATCACTTTGTGCTGAGGGTACGCGGTGCTTTTCAAATGTTCTTACATACCGCTCAAATATTTTCATATGTTTTTCGTAAAAATCCGTGGCGTCCAGCCCATGCTCGGTAAGAGAGGAGAGCATCTCCTGCTTCGTTTGTTCCAGCTTATCCGACACAAACAGCAGCCACACGGTTTCTAAAAAAGGGTCAAGCTCGGTATGGATGATGTTTTGCATGGGCGTGCCTCCTATTCGCTGCTTACGCAAGGCGGGAACAGACAATATCGAAAACGCCTTGCATGAGTTAAGTATATGACATCACAACCGGTATATCAAGTACCAGTACCGTTGCATGGTATAAAAACCCTGTATCCGGAAGGAAGTTTTTAAACCGGAAATCCAATGGATTTCCGGTTTAGGCTTATCAATTGTTTTGTTGCAGGGATATAAGCTGCTCGATCGTGTTGTGTTTTGTCGGGCAATCTTTGGATTATGTAATTGGCGCCGCGCGAAAGCATGTATTTCCATAAAATTCTTGTATGAACTTCATACTAAATAACACCTGATACGCAAACAATAGCATTAGCAAAAAACACCGTATCCGCATCTTATTACTTAAATGTAAAAAGGCAAACACAAACGGCATAAAAGAAGGATATTGTGTTAAAAATACACGTGGAGGTGTTGCTTGAACTATGGGAAATCTTCATTTTGGTAAAAACAAGGTCGGCAAATTCATCAAGGGGAATGGTTTTTACATTGCGCTGGCAATCTGTCTTGCAGGCGCGGGCCTTGCATCATGGGCGGCAATTAATGGCACACTAAACAAGCTTACAACACAGGAGCCGATTGTAGCGGAAAGTGAAGGTGAAAACGATTGGGATTTTCCCGAGATAGAGGAGGCAGGACGCAACGAGGAATCGCTGCCTATCGAGAACAACGCGCCCTCCGAATCACCAGAATTATCGGAGGAATTGCAATCGCCGCAGGACTCTGCTACTACCTTGGACGATACGCAAGATTCATTGCAAACTGTCGTACCGCAGGTGCCGCAGCAAGACTTATTGTTCGTGCTTCCCATCTCCGGTAATATGATTAACAGTTATTCCGGCGGTGAACTTGTGCTGGATAAGACAATGAATGATTGGCGCACGCATAACGGTGTGGACTTTGCCGCGAAATCGGGCACACCGGTTAAGGCGGTAACCGATGGTACCGTAACACGGGTTTATACGGATGATATGTGGGGAACAGTGGTAGAGATTACACATGCCGGCGGCATGGTAAGCAGATACTGTTCGCTGACCGATGGTGTAACGGTTGCCGAGGGTGATACAGTTGAAATTGGTGAGGTTATTGGTTGTGTAGGTGACACCGCTCTTGCCGAGGTAGGGCTTCCCACCCATCTGCACTTTGAAGTGCTGGTTGACGGAGAATATGTAGACCCCCTTGCAGCAATTGAAAAGAACGCCGACTAAACGTTTAGAGTACAAGAAAGGCAGCGCAGAAATCAAAAAGGTTTCTGCGCTGCAGTTATGTACTAGTGGTTATGGTGTTTAAAACCGATACAGGGTTTGGGGAGTTCCCCTGTTCCCAAGGTATTTCTCCTTTGTCGCCTGCCCGCCGCGAATGTGTCGCTCGGCCTTGTTGTGTTCCAGCAGTTCTTTCACCTGAAGGTACAATGCCTTATTCACCTTGCGCAGGCGATCGGTGACGTCTTTATGTACCGTACTCTTAGAGATTCCAAATGCCTTTGCGGCGCCCCTGACTGTCTGCTTATTTTCGATCATATATAATGCGAGCTGTGCAGCGCGCTCCTCCGGATTCCCCTTCACTGTACCGTGTCCCCTTCCACGTTTATTCTCATA
>JAEZTV010000038.1 GCA_023421245.1 Bacillota bacterium
GACACCTGGATTTTTTTCAAGTGGATCTTCAAAACCTTTGCAGCCACCTATATTCTCACCCACACCTTTGATATCGTCATGGCCGTGTTCGATCTTGCCCAGCGCGCGATAAACGGCAGCGCCGGGATTATCTCCGGCAGCCTGAATGTCAATCTTGCCATGGACGGGCTGCAAGCGCAGCTGGAGGGCATGGAATGGTATGCGCTGCTGGGATTGTACATGGAATCCGCTATCCTCAGCCTGTGCATGAAAGCACTGTCCGTCTGCATCTTCCTGATTGTCTACGGACGTATGCTGGAAATCTACCTCACCACCTCCGTGGCGGCCATACCCTTCGCCACCATGGTCAACCGGGAATGGGGCACCATCGGACAGAACTATTTAAAATCTCTGTTCGCCGTTGCGTTCCAAGGTTTTCTCATTATGGTCTGTGTCGCTATTTACGCGGTGCTTTTAAACAGCACGGTATTTTCAGACAACATCCACACGGCTATATGGGGCGTTTTGGGCTACACAGTGCTTTTGTGCTTCTCCCTGTTTAAGACGGGAAGCCTCTCAAAGTCAATTTTTGCTGCACATTAGAGGAGGCACCTATGGATGCTTTAGAACAGGAACTCATGAATCGGCTCGATCAAAATCTTGCCGATTACCACGCGCAACTCCTGGGCTTTGAAAAGGAGCAGCTTGTGGAAATGGCGGGACATATCTCCGCTGTTAGCGATGCCCACTTTTATCTCACAGAGCATCACGAATTTGAGAAGGGAGAAATTTTATATTTGCTGCGGTTTGAAAACCCATTGGAGGTGGTTGCCGATGAATGGCAGCGCCGCAACGAGGATATCTCCGACTTGGACTTTGCCTTGCAGCATATTTTCGACACCCGTGATGCCTTGTCGGATTACCCACTTGCAAGTGCCGAACCTCACATGAATTATGAAGAAAGGAAGAAAACCCTTATGACTGATACGAATGCCAACGCTGTGCCGGAAGCTGCCGGAACAGCCGAACCCCTCAAGCTGGATGTGACCGTCCGGCCCATTACCCCGAAGAACAACCTGCTGGCCTTTGCCAGCGTCAAAATTGCCGACTGCTTTGTGGTGGACAACATTAAGATCGTTGCCGCTGACAAAGGGCTGTTTGTCAATATGCCCAGCGCCCAGGACAGCAAAGGAAAATTCCATGATGTCTGCTTTCCGGTGACCGCCGACTTCCGCCAGCAGCTGCAAAACGCCGTGCTGGACGGTTATACCGCCGCTGTGGAGAAGGTGCAGAATATCGGCGCGGCCCAGCGGGAGTTTACGGAAAAGCCGTCCATCAAGGATATGCTCCGGGAGGGAGCGAAAGCCTCCGCAGAACGGGCGGCAGCCATGCCGAAAACACCGGAGGCTTCTAAGGGCAAAGAAAATGCCCTGTGAGAAGAACCCACAGCCTTTGTACTCCGTGGTTTACGCCGACCCACCCTGGAAATACAGGGTCTGGAGCAAAAAGGGCTCCGGACGGAGTGCCGAAAGCCATTACCCCACCATGCACCTTCAGGATATCTGCGCGCTGCCTGTGGCTGACATTTCAGCAAAAGACAGCGCGCTTTTTCTTTGGGTTACCTTTCCCTGCCTGCCGGATGCCTTTCAGGTTATCCGTGCATGGGGATATACCTACAAAAGTGTGGCGTTCGTTTGGGTAAAGCGGAACAAAAAATCCCCCGGCTGGTTTGTGGGCATGGGCTACTGGACAAGAGCTAACGCCGAGCTGTGCCTGCTGGCCACCAAGGGGCACCCCCGGCGCGTATCCAAAACCGTGCGTCAGATCATTGACGCGCCCATAGAGCGGCACAGCAAAAAGCCCGATGAAACCCGTGACCGCATCGTGGCGCTCATGGGAGACGTGCCCCGCGTTGAACTGTTCGCCCGTCAAAAGACAGCGGGCTGGGATGTGTGGGGCAATGAAGTAGAAAGCGACATCATTTTATAAAGGAGGTGGTGCATTCATGCCTTTTGTACCTGTACCCAAAGACCTTTCCAAGGTCAAAACCAAGGTTGCGTTAAACCTTACCAAACGGCAGCTGATCTGTTTTAGCGCGGCTGCCGCCATCGGCGTTCCGTCCTATCTGCTCAGCAGGGAGGCGTTGGGCGGCGAAGGCGCGATGCTTTTGATGATCGGCCTTATGCTGCCACTGTTCTTTCTCGCCATGTATGAAAAGGACGGTCAGCCTGCCGAAAAAATATTGCGTAACGTCCTCCGCACCCGCCTCTGGCCGGGAGGACGGCCTTACCGGACAAGAAACCTGTATGAAATTATTGAAAAGGAGGGAAAAGACCTTGCCTGCCAAGACCAAACAACAGACGCGGCAAAAAAAGCAGCAGCCGCAAAAAAATCAGCAAAAGCAAAAAGCAATCACAGCAAAAAAGCCCGCTTCAAAGCCGTCCGGTAACAAGGGCGGCTTTTCCGCATCCATCAAGAAAAAATGGTTCGGACGCGCCGACGCGCCGGATTGTGCCCAGCAGTCTATCCCCTACAAGGCCATGTACAAGGACGGTATCTGCCGAGTGACCGACCGGCTGTATACCAAAACCATTGCTTTTGAGGATATCACCTACCAGCTGGCGCAAAACGAGGATAAGACGCAGATTTTTGAAAGCTATTGCGATTTCCTCAACTATTTTGATTCCTCTGTCAGCATCCAGCTTTCCTTTATCAATCAGCGCGGCAATGCGGAGGAATTTCAGCAGTCTATTGACATTCCAGAGCGTGAGGACGAGTACAACTCCATCCGGCGCGAATATACCGATATGCTGAAAAATCAGCTTGCCAAGGGCAACAACGGTTTGGTCAAGGCCAAGTACATCACTTTTGGCATTGAAGCGGACAGTCTGAAAGCCGCCAAGCCCCGCCCTCTCACAGGGCTGGAACGTCTGGAAACCCTTCACGGGCAATTTCATCCTGACGGTCAGGAAAAGCTGCGGTTTTCGTGGAAGGATATCCCGAACACCGGGCTTTCCACCAAGGACTTCATCGCGCCCACCAGCTTTACCTTCCGGGAGGGCAAGACCTTCCGCATGGGAGAGGATTACGGAGCGGTGAGCTTTCTCCAGATACTGGCT
>JAEZTV010000012.1 GCA_023421245.1 Bacillota bacterium
GTGAATAGAAATTGCGAGGTGTAGTTCGCCCGTGCTGCGGTTGGGGTTTTCAAGGGGCGAAGCCACTTGATTCATTTTTGCCTACTTTTGTTGAAACACAAAAGTAGGTCGCCCGAAGGCGAAACATAGCGAAACAAGTTTCGCATTGGGAAAATCTGCGCTGGGGAGGCTTTATGCGGGGCGTCGAGGACATAGCCAAGCTAACGCTTGGCATATAGCGAAACAGAGTTTCGCATTTGGAAAACCTGCGGTTTTCCGCAAATGGATTCCCCGAAGCGGCAAGCTTTGCTTGATGTTAGGAAGGGCTCTGGTAAGTGGGAGGGGGTTACCATCTGCCCTGCAATAGAGCGGAAAGGCTGATGCACGGGCGAAATGGAACAAGCACAATTGGGCGTGGAGGGAATCAAACGCGCAGCGTTTGACGTTTGTGCAAAACTGTTCCCCATGCTATTTTGCACAAACGCCGATAATTCTTTGTGAATAGAAACTGCGAGGTGTAGTTCGCTCGTGCTGCGGTTGGGGTTTTCAAGGGGCGAAGCCACTTGATTCATTTTTGCCTACTTTTGTTGAATTACAAAAGTGGGTCGCCTGAAGGCGAAACATAGCGAAACAAGTTTCGCATTTGGAAAACCTGCGGTTTTCCGCAAATGGATTCCCCGAAGCGGCAAGCTTTGCTTGATGTTGGGGAGGCTTTACGCGGGGCGTCAAGGACGCCGCCCCCTACGATGGGCAAGGAGGTCAAATTCGGACGCGCAATGCGCGCCCCTACGCATTCAGCAAAAGGAAGTCGCCCGAAGGCGAAACCTTTAGAATCTCTGCGAAGACTACCTCATCTCGGCACATAGCGAAACAAAGCTTCGCAGTTGGAAAACCTGCGGTTTTCCGGTTTTTGCGGTAGGCCTAAAATAGCGGGCATGTGGCTAGGATGCGGAGTGGCGTTTCGTATATTTTGCATATCAAGGTATTAGGAAACCCACTCATGCACCGGACACCGGTGCATGAGTGGGTTTATGGTATGATAAAAAGTGGCGGTGATTACTTGGCGTCTGCAACAGCATCGGCGTCTGCATCAGCATCGGCGTCTGCATCTGCATCGGCGTCTGCATCAGCATCGGCGTCAGCATCTGCATCGGCGTCTGCATCGGCATCAGCGTCAGCATCGGCATCAGCGTCAGCATCGGCATCAGCGTCAATGTCAGCATCTGCATCAGATACTACATCCTCGCTTACAACATCGCTTGAAGGTGCGGCAGAGGATGAGGGAGCGGTATCGCCGCAAGCGGCAAACACCATTGCAGACGCGAGTACGACTGCGCAAAGGGACATAGCCTTCAACAGGTTTTTCTTCATTTTTCTTTTCCTACCTTTCCTTTTACCCGTGCCCAAATACACGGGCATGCCTTGATGGTACGGCAGCCGGCCATTGCGCCGGACACCGTTATTTGGTTGGTGCCGCGTGCCTTGGTAGATGCGTGCACAGGGCCCCCAAACCGTGCCCCAATTATAGCGCAGCGTTTTGATGGCGGCAAGCTTAATTATGACCGAGGATTCTTCACAAAACGCGATCGATTTTATAGATAATCAACCAAAATTATTGTGCAGTATTTACAGTTATGGAAGATAACATTGTTGTTATGTAAACGCAAGCGGCATAACTATGCCATTTGAGAGGAGGCAGTACTGTAAAGATAATGTAAAGAATAAATTGCAAACCCTTTGTTGCGCAGTTGTAAACTTTTCTAAAACCACCGGTGATAAATCGCGCCAAAGGAGAAATTACTCCGACAGACGCGCTGCCCATTGCTCGGGTGCGGGGCTGCCGCGCAGGGTTTTAAGGTATCGCCCAAGGCTTACCCCCTGAAAGCGCAGTGCAGCGAGATATACCGCCGTACACAGTACAGCGCCGGATACGGCGCTCCACAGCTCGGGCAGATGATGAAACACCAGAGCAAACAGATGCGCCGCAAGGCCGGCTGCAAGTGATGAGAGCAGCGGGCGTACCGCCCAGTTGTGCACGCGCGGCGAGAGTTTTGTATGGCGCATGATAAAATAAAGGTTAAACCCGGCGGCGAACAGCGCACTGATCAGGTCTCCTGCTACATACCCTGCCATGCCGACCCCGGGGATTGCACAGGTAACCCAGGTTAGGCCAAGGTGGATCACCGAGCACAGAACAACGGAAAGGGAGGCAAGCTTATGCCTGCCGATGCCGTTTAGAATGGCGCCGGTGATAATCTGGTAAAAGGTAAAAAACGCGGCTACCGCAAGCGCCGGCATATAATCGCCCGCGCTCTCCTGCCGGTAAAGAAGCCGTGCAAGCGGCGCGCCGCACGAAAGCAGAAGCGCAAGCGCCCAGAAGGCGATAATGCCGGTGGTGTGCAGCCCCTTTGCCGCCTTTCGCTTTATATCATCGACCTGCCCAAGCGTACATGCCTGCGAAAGCTTGGGCACCAGCACCGAGACCATGGGAAAGATGAGTGCGGCGGGCATCATTACAAGCGGCATAGTCATGCCGGTCATCACACCAAAAGCCGATAATGCATCGTTTTGTGCAAGGCCGGACAGCATAAGCCGGCGCGGAAGGATTACCGTAGTAGCGCTTGCAAGCAGATTGGTGCACAGCCCCGCAAGTGAGACGGGGATGGCGGTCCGCACAATTCCCCCCAACAGCTGGTGAGGTGGCTTAGGCTTTACATCCTGGCGTGCGGCTGTTTTTTTGTGCCGTGAGATATACCAGCTGCTCAGCGTCCCGACACTTGAGATTTCGCTGATTACCATTCCGACAATAATCAGGGCTGCGCTTACCCCCGAGCTTGCCCCGCGAAAAAGGTACAGCAGTATGAGTACTGCGGCAATGCGCACCAGCTGTTCGCTTAGTTCGCTGACAATGGGCGGAAGGATGTAGCGGGTGCCTTGAAAATGCGCCTTTAGCAGATTCTCAATGCCGGTGAGCAGCATACAGAGCGGCAGAATCATCAGTGCCGCGCGCGTGCGGGCATCCCCCAGTACCTGTGCCGACAGCACACGGTTAAAGAAAAGCAGCGGTACTGCCGCGGATAAAAACAGAACAGCATACGCCATTAGGCTATAGCGCAAGGTGGCGCGTACAGCTGCCTGCCGGCCCAATGCCTCGTACCGTGCCGAATGGCGGGTGACCGCCAGTGTAAGACCTGACAGCGTAAACGATTGCACCACCGAATAAACCGGCATTACAAGGCCGTATACGCCCATGCCCTCGGAGCCGATCAACCGTGACAGGCCGATGCGGTACAAAAAGCCCATGACCTGCAGACCCACCGACGAGAACGCAAACATCGATGCCGCATAAAAAACCGAGCGCTTATGTATTTTCAACCGCCAGTCCTCCACATCGGGTATTATCGGAATGCCGCTGTTTTATATTGTTTCCACGGCTATCGTTTAACTGCGCTTTTCCGTTGCAGGGCGGCGGAAAAGCCTTATAGTGACTGTCTGCCTGCGGCTTAAGCCGTGGCGGTACCAAAACCCGTGGAGGAAAACCAGTCAATGCTTTTCATCCACAGCAGTCTTAACGGGGCGGGGGTATTTGCGGACATCCTTGCTTGATACTCATTATATGGTTTTCGACCCGGGGATAATACTGTTTGGTCAACATTTGAGGTATCGGGCAAATGATACAACCTTTTGGGGTGGAAAAGATAAAAATTTTACCTGTAACGCCCTCGTTTTCGCGCGAAAGATGTGCTATAATTATTGATACATACTAAAATACTGGAAATTGCAGCGCGTTCCCTTGGCCGACCCGCATATCCGGTTTGCGGTAACTGATAAATGAGGATGAAATATAGCAAATGAGCTTAACGTTTATAAAAAAAGCAACGCCTTTTGACGCACCAAAGATTTATCATTTGATTGTGCTTGCATACGCCGAGACGACAGAAAAAATAAATCCGCAGGGGGGCTTTGCCGCACTCAAAGAAGGCAGCAACGACATTCTGCGTGACATGGAGCGTATGACCGTGCTGGTGTGCACAAAAAACGGGAACATCATCGGTACCGTGCGTTACCGTATTATAGAAAGCGGCGATACAAGGATTGCGTATATCAGCCGCCTTTGCGTGCTGCCCGGCGAACAGCGTTCGGGTACGGGCACGAAGCTGCTTGCCGAGGTTGAAAAGCAGTGCAGGGCGCAAAAAATAGACCTGCTTGCGCTGCACAGCCCCGCAAAGGATATTAAGCTTGTGTATTTTTATTATAAAAACGGCTATTACATCCACTGCACCACCCAGGGCCGCGGCTACGCAAGGGGACTGTTTCTTAAGGAGCTGACCGAAAAACACTGCGACCTTGCACTGCTTGATGCGCTGTAAGCTGCCGTTTTACGGGTGCCGTATACCGCGCGCATAAATTGACGAAAAGATTGTTTTTTTATTGACAGACTGCTGCCGGCGTGCTAGGATAATCGTTGAGGGAATGAGGTTCTCCCATGGGAAGATGCCGGCCTGATTTACGGCATGCACCAAAACCGCCAAAAAGCTGATGACCTGTGCAGATTCATTGCATGGCCGCCGGCTTTTATTTTTGCGAGGACAATTACCGTTTCGCGGCATGAAACGGATTGAACTGAAGACGCTTTTTTGCTTATGGCAAGTGGCGGCCTTTGAGTTCAACCGCCCGGCTCTGCGCCGGCTGTAATTGACAGGATCTCTGCGTTTAGAAAGGAGCTAGTAAAGTAGAATGATTTACTCCAGCGAAGTAGAACAGATGTGTCCCATAGCGAAGGGCGCAAATCATGGCCCGGCCCCCATTCCGCAGGAGGGCAGATGGGTACAGTCCAAAGAGATTAAGGACATCAGCGGCCTTACACACGGTATCGGTTGGTGTGCGCCGCAGCAGGGCGCATGCAAGCTGACACTCAACGTAAAAGACGGCATTATTGAGGAAGCACTGGTTGAGACAATCGGCTGCAGCGGCATGACGCATTCCGCCGCTATGGCAAGTGAGATTCTGCCCGGCAAAACGCTGCTTGAAGCGCTGAACACCGACCTTGTGTGTGATGCGATTAACGTTGCAATGCGCGAGCTGTTTTTGCAGATTGTGTACGGCAGAACCCAGACCGCGTTCTCTGAGGGCGGACTGCCTGTCGGCGCAGGACTTGAAGACCTTGGTAAGGGTCTGCGCAGCCAGGTTGGCACCATGTATGGCACAAAGGCAAAGGGCGTGCGCTACCTTGAAATGGCAGAAGGCTATGTAACCCGCCTTGCTTTGGATGATGAGGATATGGTTATCGGCTATGAGTTTGTTCATCTTGGAAAGATGATGGCCGCTGTCCAGAAGGGCACCGATGCAAACGAGGCGCTGAAGGCTGCCACCAGCAGCTACGGCCGTTTTGCAGAGGCAGCAAAATACATAGATCCGCGTCATCAATAAGAAGGAGAGGAAGGATTGAAAGCAGGGCTTTCGACCTTACTGTCTCCCGAAAGAAAGGAATGGGTGTAAATACAATGGCTTTGTTTGAAAGTTACGAAAGACGTATCGATAAAGTGAATGCCGTGTTAAACCAGTACGGCATTGCAGGCCTTGAGGATGCAGAGAAGATCTGCAAAGACATAGGCATTGACCCTTATAAGATAACCAAGGATATTCAGCCCATCGCGTTTGAAAACGCCGCTTGGGCATACACCGCGGGCGCTGCCATCGCCATCAAAAAAGGCTGCAAGGTTGCCGCTGCGGCAGCCGAGGCAATCGGCATTGGCTTGCAGGCGTTCTGCATCCCCGGCTCGGTTGCGGAGGACCGCAAGGTCGGTCTTGGCCACGGCAACCTTGCCGCAATGCTGCTGCGCGATGAGACCAAATGCTTTGCGTTCCTCGCGGGTCACGAGTCGTTTGCGGCAGCCGAAGGCGCAATCGGCATTGTCAAGAGCGCCAACAAGGTGCGCAAAGAGCCGTTGCGTGTTATCCTCAACGGTCTTGGCAAGGATGCCGCGCAGATTATCTCGCGCATCAACGGCTTTACCTACTGCCAGACGCAGTTTGACTACGGCACCGGCGAGCTGAAGGTTGTAAAAACTGTCGCATACTCAAAAGGCGAGCGTGCGGGCGTACGCTGCTTTGGCGCGGACGATGTGCGCGAGGGCGTAGCCATTATGCACCACGAAGGCGTGGATGTGTCGATTACCGGCAACTCCACCAACCCCACGCGTTTTCAACATCCCGTTGCGGGCACCTACAAGAAGGAGTGCACGGAACAGGGTAAGAACTACTTCTCGGTGGCGTCGGGCGGCGGCACGGGCAGAACATTGCATCCCGATAACATGGGTGCAGGCCCTGCTTCGTACGGTATGACCGATACCATGGGCCGCATGCACTCGGATGCTCAGTTTGCAGGCTCCTCCTCGGTGCCCGCACACGTTGAGATGATGGGCTTCCTCGGCATGGGCAACAACCCCATGGTCGGTGCATCGGTTGCGGTTGCGGTTGCCATTGAAGAGGCGGCGAAGGCAGGCAGGTTCTAAAACAGCGCTAAGCTATGTGTCTCAGTGACAGCGAACATGCATCGGGTGAAAGAACAGGCACGGTCTGTCTTTTCATTCACAAACAGTATAAGCGATGCTTCGGGCAATGTGCTTGGGGCATCGCTTTTTTGCGGAGAAAAACTTCATCAAGAAAGCCTTGGGGGCGAAGATTCCGCGGAGTGCACTTCTTGTACGGCGGCAGGGGCAAGAAGGCAAGCTGTTGTCCGGGGCAAAATACATAAAAAGTCCCGGCCGTTTTTTACATTTAAACAATCGCTTAAAACTCCACCAAACAGGTACATGTAAGATTATGCCAATCCGCC
Organism: Bacillota bacterium; assembly: GCA_023421245.1. Taxonomy (GTDB): domain Bacteria; phylum Bacillota; class Clostridia; order Oscillospirales; family Ruminococcaceae; genus Acetanaerobacterium. Next base: position 6,818 of record JAEZTV010000012.1, read on the forward strand.
GCGGTAATTGTTGCCTAAAGGCTTGTAATTCGCATAAACACAAGAAAGTTTACGAGTATTGGGCGTTTTACTATAGCTTTTTTCGTGCTATTCTGATATAATTTCAGATGGTGAACCGGGCGGATGTTAAATTATTAACAAGTTGCGCGCGGCCTGAGTTGTTAAATCATTAACAATCTTCTGTGCGGCATTGACGATGTATCGTCCGGTTGTTTTCTTTTTCATATTGCAGGGACTGCAGGTATGAATGGCAGAAATGTTGTAGCGTTTTCACATTCTTTGGCTTAAGGAGGATGAATTAAGAACATGGCAAAGTCCACAACCGGTGTGTCGTTTACCGGCACAAAAGAGCAGGAGATCGAGCTTTTGCAATTAATTGACGAGCATAGGGAGCAGCCGGGTGCGCTCATGCCCGTATTGCAGGGTGCTCAGGAGATCTACGGCTACCTGCCCCTAGAGGTGCAGGAGATAATAAGCGAGGAGCTTAATGTTCCGCTCGCGGAGATTTACGGGGTAATAACCTTCTATTCGCAGTTTTCACTTTATCCGAAAGGCGAGTACAAAATTTCGGTTTGCCTTGGCACGGCCTGCTATGTTAAGGGTGCCGGCGACATCTTTGACCGCCTTGCCGACCGTCTTGGCATCAAGGGCGGCGAATGCACCCCCGACGGCAAGTTTTCATTGGATGCCTGCCGCTGCATCGGCGCATGCGGGCTTGCACCCGTGCTTACCATTAACGAGGATGTTTACGGACGCCTTGTGCTGGATGATGTTGACAAGATACTCGCGAAATACCGCGATAAATAGGCGCGTTTATGCAGGAGCTTTCACTCAACATATTGGACGTTGTTCAAAACTCCGTTAAGGCAGATGCCACGCTGATTGAGATTACGGTAACCGAATGTGCCCGCAGCGATACCCTTACCATAACAATTACCGACAACGGCTGCGGTATGGATGAAAAGACGGTAGGCAAGGTAGTTGACCCGTTCTATACCACCCGCACCACCCGAAAGGTTGGTTTGGGACTGCCGCTGTTTAAGATGGCGGCGGAGCTTACGGGCGGCAGCTTTCATATCAGTTCGGTGCCCGGAAAGGGCACTGCGGTTGAGGCGGTGCTTGGGCTTGGACACATCGACCGGATGCCGCTTGGCAGCATGTGTGAAACCATGACGGCACTTATCTCGTGCAATGCGCACATAGACTTTGTGTACACCCATACGGTAAGGGCGAAGCAGCCGCCGGAGGAGAAAGCATTTGTGCTCGATACCCGGCAGTTTCGGGATATTCTCGGGGAGGTGCCCTTAAATTCCCCTGAGGTTATCGCGTTCATTAAAGACTATTTTGCCGAGAATGACGTTTAAAAAAGGTAAAGCCGACAGACGCTTAGGCGTGATTTTCCTGCACGATTATTATTACGGTGTTATGGGTGTAAGCGGGTGTATTGTACACCCCGCGGCATAACAACCCCGAGAGAAAGGATATGGATTTTTATGAAAAGTCTTGCGGAGCTTGCGGCTCTTCGCGATTCCATGAAGAATAAAATAGGTGTGCGTTCGGATGAAACCGATGCTACCCGTATTGTGGTTGGCATGGCTACCTGCGGTATCGCCGCCGGTGCGCGCCCCGTTCTTTCCGCCTTTACGGAGGAGGTCAGCAAACGCAACCTTCACAACGTAGTGGTCAGCCAGACCGGTTGCATCGGCATCTGCCAGTACGAGCCGGTTGTCGAGGTACTTGTGCCCGGCAAAGAAAAGGTGACCTACATTAAGATGACACCCGAGATGGTGGCGCGCGTTGTAAGCGACCACATCGTCAACGGAAACGTGGTTACCGAGTATACCATCGGTACCATGGGAAAGTAAAGGAATAGGAGGAAGAACACACAATGTATCGTTCTCATATACTTGTTTGCGGCGGAACAGGCTGTACCTCGTCCGGCAGCCTCGCCGTCATTGCCGAGCTTGAAAAAGAGCTTGCGGCAAACGGGCTGCAAGATGAAGTTAAGGTTATTCAGACCGGTTGTTTTGGTCTGTGCGCACTTGGTCCCATTATGATTGTTTACCCCGAAGGAAGCTTCTACTCCAGAGTAGAGCCGAAGGATATGCACGAGATTGTTACCGAGCACCTGCTTAAAGGGCGTCTTGTTACCCGCCTTCTTTACGAAGAGACGGTGCATGAGGACTCCATTAAATCGCTTAATGAGACTGATTTTTATAAAAAGCAAAAGCGTATTGCGCTGCGTAACTGCGGTGTAATTAATCCGGAGGATATTAACGAGTACATAGCGTACGACGGCTACCAGGCACTGGGTATGGCATTGACCGAGATGAGCCCCGATGATGTGATCCAGGTAATTAAGGATTCCGGATTACGAGGCAGAGGCGGCGGCGGATTCCCCACAGGTCTTAAGTGGAGCTTTGCAAAGGCAAGCGCATCGGACCAGAAATATGTTTGCTGCAACGCCGACGAGGGTGATCCCGGTGCGTTTATGGACCGTTCGGTGCTGGAGGGAGACCCCCATGCGCTGATTGAGGCAATGGCGCTTGCCGGCTATGCGATCGGCGCCGATCAGGGCTATGTTTACGTTCGTGCGGAGTACCCCATTGCGGTTAACCGCCTGCAGATTGCCATTGACCAGGCGAAAGAGATGGGCCTGCTTGGCAAGAATATTTTCGGCACCGACTTCAGCTTTGACCTTGAGCTGCGTCTTGGCGCCGGCGCATTTGTATGCGGCGAAGAAACAGCGCTGATGACCTCCATTGAGGGCAAGCGCGGCGAGCCGCGCCCCCGTCCCCCGTTCCCCGCGGTGAAGGGCCTGTTTGGCAAGCCCACCGTACTAAACAACGTAGAAACCTATGCGAATATTCCGCAGATTATCCTTCACGGTGCGGAGTGGTTCTCCTCGATGGGTACCGAAAAGAGCAAGGGCACCAAGGTGTTCGCGCTCGGCGGCAAGATCCATAACACCGGTCTTGTTGAGGTGCCGATGGGTACCACCCTGCGTGAGATTGTTGAGGAAATCGGCGGCGGTATCCCTAACGGGAAAACCTTTAAGGCGGCGCAGACCGGCGGTCCTTCGGGCGGCTGTATCCCCGCAGAGCATCTTGATATCCCCATCGACTACGACAACCTGATCGCCATCGGCTCGATGATGGGTTCGGGCGGCCTGATTGTTATGGACGAAGACACCTGCATGGTGGACATCGCCAAGTTCTTCCTTGAGTTTACCGTTGAGGAGTCGTGCGGAAAATGTACGCCCTGCCGCGTAGGTACCAAGCGTTTGTATGAGATGCTCGACCGCATTACCAGAGGCAAGGGTAAAGCAACCGACATCGAGGAAATGAAGGATTTGTGCTACTACATCAAAGAGAACTCGCTGTGCGGACTGGGCCAGACGGCCCCCAACCCCGTGCTCTCTACCCTGAACTATTTTGAGGATGAATATGTAGCGCATATTCGCGATAAAAAGTGCCCCGCGGCCGTATGTAAGGCACTGCTAAACTTCGTGGTACTTGAGGATAAATGCGTAGGCTGTACACTGTGTGCCAGAAACTGCCCTGTAGATGCGATTGAGGGCGCGGTGAAGCAGAAGCATGTTATCGATACAGCCAAGTGCATTAAGTGCGGTGTATGTATGGAAAAATGCCGCTTTGACGCAATCATCAAGCGATAAGGGAGTGTACAAGGCTTGAAAAGCAAGTTTTCCAGCATAGAAAAACCGTTTACGCAACAGCGTAGCGTTTGCCGCTGCGGCGGCGCCACACTTTTTAAAATTGGCTTTGTGCACCCTGTGCGTAAAGCCGGAAAGGCGGTACTGTAATCATGCAAACAGTAAATATTAAGATAAACGGCATGCCGTTGTCGGTGCCGGAGAATTACACCATTCTTGAGGCCTGCCGCGATGCCAGCATCGATATCCCCACCCTTTGTTACCTCAAGGGCATTAACGAAATTGGTGCCTGCCGCATGTGCGTGGTAGAGGTTAAGGGTGCACGAAGCCTTGTGGCTGCCTGTGTATATCCTGTAAACGAGGGTATGGAGATTATTACAAACTCTGAGATGGTGGCAAAGAGCCGCCGTCAGACCCTTGAACTTATTCTTTCCACCCATAATAAGTCCTGCCTGTCCTGCGTTCGCAGCGGCAGCTGTGAGCTGCAGCAGCTCTCTGCCGATTATGGCGTTGAGAACGAGCATCGTTACAACGGTGAGAACATGGTTTACCCCATTGACCGTTCCGCGCCCCATATGTATCGCGACAACTCAAAATGCATCCTCTGCCGCCGCTGTGTTGCAGCGTGTGACAAGGTGCAGAGCGTGTCGGTCATCGGCGCAAACGACCGCGGCTTTAAAACCCATATCGGCTGCACCTTTGATAACGGCCTTGCGGATGTTGCGTGCGTATCGTGCGGTCAGTGCATTGTGGTATGCCCCACCGGCGCGCTTTCCGAAAATGACCAGACCGAGCAGGTGTGGAAGGCGATTGCCGATCCCACAAAGCATGTGGTTGTTCAGCCTGCACCCTCGGTACGCGTTACGCTGGGCGAATCGTTTGGAATGCCGGTTGGCACAAACGTTAAGGGTAAGATGGTTGCCGCAATGCGTCGTCTGGGCTTTGACGGCGTGTTCGATACCGATTTTTCGGCCGACGTCACAATCATGGAAGAGGCCACCGAGTTTTTACACCGTTTCCAGAATGGCGGCAAGCTTCCGCTCATCACCTCCTGCTCGCCGGGATGGGTTAAGTTCTGTGAGCATAACTTCCCCGATTTCCTTGACAATCTGTCAAGCTGCAAATCGCCGCAGCAGATGTTCGGTGCCATTGCAAAAACCTACTATGCCAAGAAGCAGGGGCTTGACCCCAAGGATATTGTTGTGGTTAGCGTAATGCCCTGCACTGCCAAGAAGTTTGAGGCGGGACGCGACGACCAATCGGCGGCCGGAAATGATATTCCCGATGTGGATATCGCACTTACCACGCGCGAGTTTGCCCGTATGGTCAAGCGCGCAGGCATTAACTTTACCACGCTGCCGGATGAAGAGTTTGACGCACCGCTCGGCATATCTTCGGGTGCAGGCGTTATCTTCGGCGCGGCGGGCGGCGTAATGGAGGCTGCACTGCGCACCGCCAACGATGTGCTCACCGGTAAGGATAACGAGAATGTTGACTTTATTGAGGTGCGCGGCACCGACGGTATAAAAGAGGCCACCTACAACATCGCGGGCCACGAGATTCGCGTTGCGACGGTTTCCGGTCTTGCCAATGCAAGAAGGCTGCTTGACGACATCCGCAGCGGTAAGCGCAATTACCATTTTATTGAGGTAATGGCATGCCCGGGCGGCTGTGTAAACGGCGGCGGACAGCCCACCCAGCCGGCATCGGTGCGCAGCTTTGTTGACCTTGCGGCAAAGCGTGCCGCAGCCATCTACGATGAGGACAAATCCCTTGCCGTGCGCAAGAGCCACAAGAACCCCGCGGTACAAGAGGTGTACAAGGAGTTCTTTGGCGAGCCGGGCAGTCACCTTGCACACGAGGTGCTGCATACCAAGTATGTAGCCCGCAGCAAATTTTAGTGTTATAGCCTTATTACAGGGGGCGGCAGCGGTGCCGCTCCCTGTTTTGTTCCCATTTTGCGGCTGTTCTGCAGATGCGTGGTTTATACCTGCCATGCTGCGGCGAACCGGCATCCCGCTGCCTGCCGCTAAAAACCATATTTGTGCTATTAATGTACAACAGTATGTAGGTTTGTCAAACATCTTGGACAGAGAAGATAGAAAGAGTTTGCCGAGGTGAAAGCCAATTAAGAGGCCTCATGGGCAAGTTGTTAGAACGCCTATTGTGAATTTGGAGCTGTTTATCGAAGT
>JAEZTV010000023.1 GCA_023421245.1 Bacillota bacterium
ACTTCGATAAACAGCTCCAAATTCACAATAGGCGTTCTAACAACTTGCCCATGAGGCCTCTTAATTGGCTTTCACCTCGGCAAACTCTTTCTATCTTCTCTGTCCAAGATGTTTGACAAACCTACATGCATCTATACTGCCGGCAAAAATATGAAAACGGTGAGTGTTCTTTCGATTTTTAGCGGCTCTCACCGCAGCCGAGAACTGTTTCCATACCGGGGGCGTACCGGGTGAAGCGTCTGTTTGTTCCTGCTTTACCGCAGCAACACCCCTTACTCAACAACGCCTGCACGATTAAAATCTGTCAAGTATATCGCCTGATTATCTGTAAGGCAAATTTGCTGACCATTTAAAACCGGCAAATCTCCGGCTTTGTGACCATCTGCACAATGAACGTTCAAGCGGCAACTGAGCAACCCCAGATTATTTTCCAGATTTCCAGCCGCAATAATACTGCCCGCACTGACACCCACATAAACGCCACCCTCTTGAATATAAACCTTGAACACCCGATTAAAACCCTGCTCATTCATGCGCTTTAGCAAGTACTTGGTATCTCCTCCGCAAATATATACAACATCAAATTGTTTTAGGTCTGCATAAGACATAGCAAGATGCAGATCGTACACGGTGATGTTTTTGTTCTGTATACCGCATTTTAACAGATCATTCATGCATTTTGGCAAAACGGCGATTGCGTCTGCCGAAACCGCGGCCGTTGGGATGAATAACGCTTTAATTTCTTGTGGTTGTTTGGGCAGCAATTTTAAAAATAGATCTTTAATCACATCCGTTTGCAAGCCCGCTGATGTCAATAATACCTTCATTACACACTGCACCCCTTCGATAAACGTAAATACAAGCCACGGGCAGCAAAGCCATCCGCGCATACAATATCACACAACACCGCAGCGCAAATAAGCGTGCGAGTGAGAATAGCATAAAGTTCTGTTTTATTTTCCCTGTTATTTTAGCAGTACTCATGCCGCTTAACAACTCTTAACAACTAATGAGTTTGTACCGCCTGCGTTACTTTGCGACAACATGAAGTAATTGGCACGAATTTTGTAATATAGCGCAAGCAAACTACTATTAGTATGAAAATCCGCCACATCTCGCCGACCTCTTCGGCAGAAACGGAGTACAAACATGTCACAAGAAAACAACATCGTCCTAAACCTGTCTGAAATCAACGACCCGCAGGAAGAAGCCGAGCTGCGGGACGTGGTAGGCACCATACCCGGCGTGGAGTATGTAAATGTCGATGCAGCGCGCCGGAATTTAAGTATTATCGGCGCCGACCTTGCGCGCGAGGATATTATAGAAAAGATTGAAGCGTTGGGGTATACCGTATTTTAGTGTCGAATTATTGCTTGTTGTATAACCTATACAACAACCTCTATCTCACAGCCGAGGACAAATGAGTAGATAATGCTCTGCTTTACCGGACGCGCAAGGCTTTTTTCAAGCGCACGCTTATAGTAATACAATTGTGTGGCGTACCGCTCTATCAGCTGCTGCGGGTCTGTAACACGGTCGGTTTTATAGTCGACAATTACAACCCCATCCTTCTCATAGAACACACAATCAGCAACGCCTTGTATGATAATGTCGTCATCCGCCGCGTCAATGCTTGCGCTTGTATCGAGAGGATGGTTTGCCGCAAAGCCTACCTCATATGCTGGAAGTGCCGAGATAAACTTCAGCTCGCGCACCAGGGTTTGGGATGCAAACATCCGCTGTGCAAGTGGGCTGCGAAAGAATATGTCAAGCGCCGACTTATCCACTGCCTGCACCTCTTCGCTTGTCAGGTAGTTTTGCTGTTGCATCCGCAAAAGCTCGGCGGTACAATCGTTGCGCGCGTTATGATAATCGGCAAACTGCATGAATTTATGCAGGGCGTTACCCTTTTGCGTTGGGGTAAGCCCTTCGCCAAGCGCAAAGGACGGGGTGGAAAGCAGCGTAGTACCCGTTTGTTTGGCGATGTCCGAAACGGCAAGCTTTGTTGGAACCGTTACGCTATCGGCAAACGGGTAACGGTACGCAAGCTTATTCGCCAGCCGTTTTAGTAAGGCAGTATCCGGCTCGCTCATGGGTGCTACAGGCTTCTCTTCCGGCACCTGTTGCGCTTGCGCAGTCTGCGCGCCCACAAGCCGAATCTCCCATTCATCCTCGCCCGTGATATGCAGCACCGCAGAACGGTCAAGCCCCGCGCACTCGCGCAGCGCGTCCGCTTCGGGCCGGCGCAGCGCGGCGGTGAGCACCCAGTCCGAAAAGCTGTTTGCGCCCATGGCGGTGTACGGGGTGAGCGTCTCGCCCGCCGTAATAGTTGCGCCGAGCTTTGCAAGCTTTACGCCTGGGTTCTTTTCGCTTGCGGTAATAAACAGATGTTCCTTTGCGCGGGTAAGCGCTACATACAACACTCGCATCTCTTCGGCTACCGCCCCCTGCGTAATAGCAAGCTTAAGCGCCTCGTGCGGCACGGTGGTGTACTGCTTAAGCACCTCCGGTTCACGCCGCTTGCACGAAAACCCAAGGCGCGGGTGCAGCAGGCTTTGCTGCATGGTATCTCGCCGGTTAAACTGCCTGGCACAATCGGCCACAAAGCAGACCGGAAACTCCAGTCCCTTCGATTTATGGATGCTCATAATCCTTACCGTGTCGTCTGTTTCAAAAAATGCGGGGGCTTCCCCGAGCGTCAATCCCTCCTCGGCCATACGAGAAAGATGGCGCACAAAGCCCGGCAAGCCGCCATAGCCGGTTTGCTCAAAGGTGTGTGCATATTCGCACAAAAGCCGCAGGTTTGCCATCCGTTTTGCACCGTTTGGCATCGCGCGCACCCGCAGGTCAAAGTCGGTAAGCTGGTAGGCGTGTTCTATCAGCCTGTCTGCCGAAAGGGTAACCGCCTGCGCGCGCAGAGCCGTAAGCGTATCAAGGCACTCCTTTGTCTTTTCATCCTGCCGCGCATACCGCACCGCCGCAAGGTACAGTGGCTCGCGCGGCGAAGCAAGGCGCAGCGCGGCAAGCTCGGTCGCGGTAAACAAAAACATCGGTGAGAGCAAAACAGCCGCAAAATCAAGGTCTGAAAGCGGGTTGTCAATCACACGAAGCAGCGAAATAAGCACCGAAACCTCACGGGCCCGCAGCGCATCGCCGCCCGCATCCCCCATTACGGGGATGCCAAGTGCCGCAAGCTCTTTTGCATATATCGCAGCACGCTCCTTCACCGAGCGCAGCAAAATGGCAAAATCACCGAGGGTTGCCCTGCGCTCTTGCCCTTTGTCGGTAACGGTAAGGCCCGCATCCAGCATTGCCTTGATTTCGCGTGCGATATGGCGTGCCTCCAGCACGGCGGCGGTTGCCTCCTCCTCTGCCCGTGAAAGGTCAAGGAGGTGCAGATGTGTTTTTGCGTATGCATCCTCCGGATACCGCGCGGCGGGGATGAGCAGCTCGTCACCGCTGTAGTCGATCTCGCCCGCCGCACGGCTCATAATCTGGTGAAAGATGAAGTTAACCGCATCGGTCACGCATTTGCGGCTGCGGAAGTTACGCCCAAGCGTGATTTTCGCAGGGAAGGCCAAGCCGTCATAAGGGGCAAACTCATCCTTGTAGCGTAAAAACAGCTCGGGGCTTGCCTGCCGAAAGCGGTAGATGCTCTGTTTGACATCCCCCACCATAAAGAGGTTTTCACGGTCGTGAGAGATGGCGCTAAAGATTGCATCCTGCGCCTCGTTTACATCCTGGTACTCGTCGATGTATATCTCCTCTATCCCCTCGGCGATTGTATGCGCAAGCGGTGTGGAAACAACCCTGCCGTCCTCCTTCCGCACAAGCAGACGCAAGGCAAGCTGCTCAAGGTCGGAAAAATCGAGCAAGGCACGCTCGCGCTTTTTATCATCGTAGCGTGTCGAGAATGCCTGCACCAGTTCAAATAAAACGCGAACCTTTGGGCCAAGGTCGATCATATCCTCACGGTGCTGTACCGTGGTTGCGCAGATCTGTTTATCCCGCAGGTTGGCTAAAAGGTCCTTATAGCTTTTGCGCGCTGCGGTTAGGCGGTCTTTGAGCGCGGGGTCATCAAAGCCGCGCAGCTGGCCAAGGCGCGAGAATTCGCAGGCGCGCAGCGCCTTATACAAAGCATCCCAATCCTTCTTTTGCGCAAGCGCAAGCAGCTGCTGCGCGTTGGAGTAATCGTCCATGAACGCAGGAAGATATGCCCGGGTAAGCTTTTCATTCTCGCTAATGGTATCCACCGCCCAGGCAAGCAGGCTCACACTATGCTCCAGCGCCTGTGATGCATAGGAAAGAATCTGCATGCCCCAATGGGTATCGGCCACTGCAAGCTTGGGGTCATACTGCGCAAGCGTACTGTTCAGCCAGTCGTTTGGGAAGGGGTGAGAGCGCACAAAGCCGTGCAGGCGCTCAATGGTCTGCACCAACGCGCGGTCATCGCGGGAGGAACTGATCAGCTCAACCAGCGCAAAAAACTCTTGATCCCCTTGTGCGTACGCCTCCTCGATGATCTCCTCGCACGCCTCGGCCTTTAACAGCGCAAGCTCGTTTTCATCCCCAATACGAAAATCGCACGGTACCGAGAGCGCCTGAAAGTTGTGCCGTATTAGATCCAAACAGAACGAATGGATGGTACCGATGTGTGCCTTGGCAAGCAGCATCTGTTGGCGGCGCAAGCCAAGGTCGTCGGGGCGCATTGCAAGCCGCTCCTCCAGTGCCGCTTCTACGCGCTCGCGAATCTCGGCTGCGGCGGCGTTGGAAAAGGTCGCCACTACCAGGCGGTCGGCGCGCACGGGGCAGTCGGCATCCTCAATACGGCGGATAATGCGCTCAACCAGCACTGCCGTTTTGCCGCTGCCCGCAGCCGCCGAAACCAAAAGACTGCCGCCGCGCGCCGTAATGGCATCGAGCTGCTGCGATGTCCAGTTACGCGTCATTAGGGTTCACCTCAATTCGTGCAAACATCTCCTCCGGCGGGATTGGTTCAATCGGATTTACGGGATCTCCCGGCTCATGCCCGCAGATATGAGAAAACTCGCAGTAACTGCACGGGGCATAACTGCCCCCTTCTACCGGTACGGCATCAATTTCGCCCCCGTGCAGCGCGTCCGCCATATCCTGCACCAGCTTGTTAATATGCCGGTGCAGCTTACCCATATTCTCAAGGCTTGCGACCTTTGATCGTTTGTCAATCTCATACTGCGTACTGCCATCCTCTGCTGTAAAGCTATTTACCTTGGCGGGAATAAATACGCCGCGCCCGCCGTGCTCCATGCCAAGCAGCACCTCGGCATCGTCGAGCAGCAGCCCGTTCATCTTAAGCTGTTCGATCTGTTTTGCCTGCAGCGACTGATCGTCCGTATCGCGGTTGACATCCGCAACCGGACTTTGCGCCGGCATATACAGCACGCCTGCCGAAAGGCTGCCCTTGTATCTGCCGCTGCCGCCAAGGGTAAACAGGTAAAGCAGCATCTGCATGTTCAGCCCATAATATACATCCGAAAGATTAAAGCTTTTGCTGCCCGATTTATAATCTACCACACGGATATACCGCTTACCGTTTTTCTCCATCACATCCACACGGTCGATTTTGCCCTGTACCATCACACGCGCGCCCGTCGGCGTAACAAGCTCCACCGGTTCCACCTCTCCGCCCTGTTGGATGGCAAGCTCAAACGCGTCGGGGGTAAAATCGCTGTGTGTAAACTCGTCAATCAGCTGCCCCACCAAGCGTGCTACGGTGGACGCAAGACGGGTATACAGGTACTTAAACCGCTCCGGCTTATCGTCTCCTCCGCCCATATAGATTTGCAGATAGTCCGCAAGCAGATTATCAATTAGCTTGCGCCGTACGGCGGGCTGCATTGCGTCAAGCTCCTTTATCGTATACTGCGCAAGCAGCTGCTGCAATGCGTAGTGAATAAGTGAGCCCGCTTCAACCGGTGAGAGCTTTGCCTTCTCGCGCTTTTTCAGTCGGATGCCATAGCGCAGAAAATACGAAAAGCGGCAGCGGTAAAAGGTTTCAAGCCCCGTAGGTGAAAGTACCAGCTGCTGGCCGAACAGCTGTTTTGCCACCTGTCCATCCTCCACCGAAAAGGGGGTTTTGGTCTGTATCAGCGCCCTGTAGCGCCGTTCATCCGCCGCAAGCAACGCATGAAGGGTTGCGGTAAACGGGGTATCCTCCCCCGCATGCGATGCCGCCGCCGCAAGAGCGGTTCTGCCACTTACAATGTATGCCTCCTCACCAATGGCGCGGGTGTCTCTCACCTGTATACCGGGAAAAATTTGCAGCAGCCGGCGCACGATGACGGAAGGGTAGAGCGCGTCTCCTTTTACCCCTGCACGCGGATAGGTTACGGTGAGCATATCGCTTGCGCAGGTAAGCGCCTTATAAGCGATAAATCGCTCCTCAACCGCTTTGTTTTCGCGCGTACCGGAAAGGGAAAGCCCAAGCTCAATGAGCGCCTCGCGTTCTCTGTCGCTGAGCAATCCCCTGCCCTGAGGCACCAGCGGAAACACTCCTTCGTTTGCGCCGATGATAAACGCCGCCTTAGGTGAACCCGAGCGGATGCGCTCGGCACTGCCCACCAAAACCTGATCGAGCGTTTGCGGAATGCTTGCCATATCGTAGGCATTTGCCGCAAGGCGCAAAAGCTCGAGCGCACGGCGCGCGGTAAGGGTTTGTGCGCCCAGCACCGACGCAAAGCTATCCAGAATACCCATGAGGATGTCCCACACCCGCGCGCGTTCCCGCGCGTCGTTGTGGCGGCCCTGCATACGATCCTGCTCAATCTGCGTAAGCACGGCTTTTTGCGCGCCGGTATCCAGCAAATACTCATACAGCGCGCGGGCAAACTGTTCGCCGGTGGCCTCGCGAATAGAATCAGCAAGTGCAGTGAGTGGCATAATCACGCGCCTGCGCAAGATGTTGAGTTGTTCAAGATGCCGTGCGTCAGAATCGGTTAGCTCCTCGGCAAAGCCGCGCGGGTTTTTGGTAAATTCCATCCGCCACGCGCCGCCCCCAATATCCCATATGTACGCATAGTTTTCAAGGCTTGCAATCTCAAGAGCACTAAGCCCCGCAAGCCCCGTCTTGAGCAGCGCAAGCAGGCTGTCGCTGTTAAAGCTGTTCGCAGCACACTCCACCGCAAACAGGGTGTAGGCGATAATGGGCGCACGCTCGATGGTCTGCGTAAAATCGAAGAAAAAGGGGATGCCAAAGCGCGGAAACACCGATTCAAGTGCCGTTTGATAGGCGGTGATATCGCGGGCAATCACCACCACATCGCGGTAGCGCAGATTTTGCTGCTGCACAAGGCGGACGATTTCGGCGGCAACCAGCTCCAGCTCTTCATACGGCCCTTGCGCAGAAAACACCTGTACACCGCAAGCCTCGCATACGGCGGCCTGTGGTGTAAACCCAAAAGCAGAGCGCTCCACCGCACACAAGGCAGGGTTTGAGAAGCGCTGCGGCTGCTCCAGGCGCTCGGGGGCCGCAACCGTCACACCCTGCTCCTTTGCCATACGCACAAGCCGGTTTGCCACCGACACGACGGGAGAAAACAGCCCCATGCCCTGCTCGGGATCAGTCAGGCTGTCGGCACACAGCGCAACCGTACAGTCGCGTGCACCGCGAATGATGTGGGATAACGTTTGTAACTCGACCGCTGTAAAGCCTTTGAACTCGTCTATAAACACAGCGGTACCCGCAAACAGGTTGTTGTGCGCAAGCAGTCGGTTCGCGGCAGGCAGATCGTCGAGCGGGTCGGCATAGCCGCGCGAAAGCAGCGCCTCGTATGCATCGAAGATAAGCGACAGCTCCTCGGCCTTTACGCGCAGCGCCTCATTCTGTGCACGGCTGCCCGCTTGATGCAGCAGCGCGGGACTAACCCCCGCATTTTTAAACTCGGTGACCATATCGAGCATGGTTTTTACAAACGCTGGTGCTGCATGATGACGCTTGTATACCGTAAGGCTATCCTTAAGCTCCGCCAGCGCTATGCTCATCAGCATACGGCGCGCGCAGTCGTCCACATACTGTTTTGCAAGCCCGCCGCATTCACGAAATACAAGGTTTGCAAGACGGGTAAAGCTGACGACCTCTACCATCAGGCTTTGCTGTGCGCCGAGCGTGCGATAGAGGGCGCGTTCACTTTCAAACGAAAACTGCTCGGGTACTAAGAGATAGATTCTGTCATATCCCTCGGTGGCCGCCTGCCTGATCAGCTCGCGGATACGGTGGGTTTTTCCGCTGCCGGAACGCCCCAAAATCAGTTTTAACATCGCGCATTACCCCCTGCCGGTATCCTCTCAATAATCCCCATTATTGTACCATACCACGGTACGGTTTGCACCTGCCGTTTACAAAGCAAACAGCGGCCAACCTACCCGGTTGGCCGCCCAAAAGCACAATCTTATTTCAGTACGTTGAGCAAAACGCCCGCTGCGACCGCAGAACCGATTACACCCGCAACGTTCGGACCCATTGCGTGCATCAGCAGAAAGTTACCGGGGTTGCTTTCCTGTCCCACCTTTTGCGACACACGTGCTGCCATGGGAACCGCCGAAACACCCGCGGAACCGATGAGCGGATTGACCTTGCCTTTCGTGGCGATGTACATCAGCTTGCCAAACAGTACGCCGCTTGCCGTGCCGATACAGAATGCCACAAGCCCAAGTGCGATAATTTTTAGCGTTTCAGGTGAAAGGAAGGTGGAGGCTTTGGTGGTAGCGCCTACCGTTACGCCAAGGAAGATGGTGATGATGTTCATCATCGCGTTTTGCGCGGTATCGACCAAACGCGAAACCACGCCGCTTTCCTTAAGCAGGTTGCCGAACATCAGCATACCAACCAAGGGGGCAGCATCGGGCAGCAGCATCGAAACGACAACCGTAACCAGAATGGGGAAAACAATCTTTTCAAGCTTCGAAACGGGGCGAAGCTGCTCCATCACCACCGCGCGCTCTTTCTTGGTGGTAAGCAGGCGCATGATAGGCGGCTGAATGATGGGCACCAGCGCCATGTAGGAATACGCCGCAACCGCAATAGAACCGAGCAGTTCAGGGGCAAGCTGTGTGGTCAGCCAGATAGCCGTGGGGCCATCCGCACCGCCGATAATGCCGATAGAGCCCGCCTGCGCAGGAGTAAAGCCAAGCAAGATGGCGCCAAAGAAGGTAACAAAAATACCAATCTGTGCCGCAGCACCGAGCAAAAAGCTCCTTGGGTTTGCAATCAGGGGCCCAAAGTCGGTCATGCAGCCAATACCAAGGAAGATAAGCGGCGGATAAATTCCGAGCTTAACACCCATGTACAGGTAATCGAGCAACCCCAGCGCGGCACCGTTTGCAATCTCCTCGGCGGTCTTGATGTCAAGACCCGCGAGCGGCAGGTTGGCAAGCAGCATGCCAAACGCGATGGGCAAAAGCAATAGCGGTTCGAACTGCTTCGCAATCGCAAGATAGATAAGCACAAAAGAAACTAACAGCATCAAAGCGCTTTGCCATGTTAAGGCAACAAAGCCCGATGCCTGAAAAATGTCTTGTATGGTCTGTATAAATGCTTCAAACATATTGTGGTATCCTTTCAGCGGTGTTAATTAAAACACTGCCGCCTTTCTGCCAATAAAAGCCCAAAAAGCGGTAGCGTTGTTGTGTTTGGTTTTAGAAGGAGCGTGTATTCTGGAGCATTCCCGCCATACGCCATTCCTTGCGCGGGTGTGCGGCGCGTTTAATGGAACGCACGGTATACCCCGCGTCACCATCACCCAGCATACAGGCAACCGCGGCAGAGATTGCGGCTATTACATCGTCACCGATTCCCTGTTCCACAACGGGTGCGGTGTTCTGTGAAGCAGCTTTAGGTGCTGCAGGAGGCGTGCTGTTACTTTTTTGGGCGCCGGACATCGCCTTGCCCCACAGAATAAAGAACAGCGTAAGACCAACTAACGCCAAAAACACAATCGTTAATCCGACCAAAACTACAGTTGTTGCAAATTCCATGCCGTATCTCCTTAATTATTTAGTATTTCGCATTGTTGTATAACGCGATGATTAAAACAAAAACACATTAAATTATGCAGGCCGTCTGAAGGGCCCGAAAATAACCGAAATCCAAATTATTATACTACAGTTTAGGGTAAAACACAACGGCATATCAATAATTTTTTAACAATCTTCGCGGAATCAATCACTAAAATCCAAAAAGCATTACCCGCTTTTAAGCCGTATTGTGTTTTCACATAAAGGGTTTTATACTAAGATTAATCCGTTGTAAAAACATAGCAAGTCCTTAATCGGCAGGTTTTATTTGTCGGCTGCAAGCAACGTGTTTTAAAAGTCAGACTTTGTCTATCTTTTAATGCGGAAATAGTATAAAATGAAGGACAGTAATAGTATTGCCGTAATCATGATATGTAAAATACACGAAGTGTATTTCTAATGCGAAAGTTTCGCTTTCGCTATAAGGATATCATCCGCCTGTTGCCGTAAAAGGAGGGCATCTTTAAAACAATGGAACCAACCGCCTTTAAGCACTCTTTTAAAACCCGCCTGCGTGAAAGTCTGGGCCTTGCGGTGTATAACACCGGACGTCAGCAGTGCGAGCCCTCCTACCTATGGGGGCCGGCCGTTCGCGACCATTATCTCATTCACTATGTAATCTCGGGCAGCGGTACACTTTTTCTGGGAAACGAGCAACACAATATCACAGCGGGAGACGCCTTTTTGGTAACGCCCGGCAACCTCGTTTCCTACATTGCAAGCAAACACCATCCTTGGGAATACCTGTGGGTCGGGTTCCATGGCAGTGACGCCAAGGGGCTGCTTATGCTAACTGATTTTTCAGCACAGGAACCGGTGGTACGTTTCCCTGATGGCAAGCGGATGATAGACCTGCTGGAGCAGATCTACAACGCCCAAGGCAGCGCCGCGCATCAGGAAGCCAGAATGTGCGGGCATTTATACCTGTTTCTCGCTTATCTGATTGAATGCGCCAAAAAACGGCCGAACGAAACCGACGCGTCATATTCCTATGTAGAACTTGCGCAGCGTTATATTGAGCACAACTACAGTCAACACCTTGGGGTGGATGAGATCGCGTCGCACGTGGGGATTAGCCGCAGCCACCTTTACCGTGTTTTTGTAAGGCATCTTTCGCTGTCTCCTAACAACTATGTCGTGCGCTTTCGCGTTGCAAAGGCTTGTGCACTGCTTGCAACACCTTTGACCATAGCCGAGGTTGCAGGCTCGGTGGGATTTGATGACCCTCTGTATTTTTCGCGGGTATTCCGCAGCGTAAAGGGCATGAGCCCGCTTGCGTACCGCAAAGAATTGACGCGCCCATAGCATCCTTAAAAAAGCGCGATTGCTCGGCGTGCTTATAAAGCGTCTTAATGACGCGCCGTGGGATTGGTGCACCGGAATGTCGGGCTGCATAAAACAGTCTGACATCGCAGTGATAACTAATCTGTGCCATAATTGCATAACATGGGGCGGGAGAATATCCCGCCCCATGTTATGTTAGCTGTTTTATCGGTCCTGTGCAAGCGGGCTCAGATACCACAGATATCATTACCGCGCGGATAAGTTCTTTGAAATATAGCTGCTGTCAATGGTAATAACCGCAAAAAAGCTCGGGTTACGCCGCTTGATGCGCGCGGCAATCTCGTCTGCAAGGTCGCTATGCGAGGTATTCCAACCGCAGGGCACCACCACATCAAAGATAAGGTTGGTGTGGGTCGGCCCACGCACCAGTCGAAAATCGTGCATGCTTAGGCTTGGGTCAATACCAACAACCACACCGCTTACAAAAGCGCTAAGCTCATTGATTTCGGGGTCATCGGTAACAACGGGGTCGTGGTGGATTACAAGCTGAATCCCAAGGCTGCGGCAAATGTCGCGTTCAATGTTATCAATCATATCATGGCTTTTTAAGATATCCTCGTTTGCGTCCACCTCAACATGAACCGACGCAAAAATACTGCCCGGGCCATAGCTGTGCACCATAAGGTCGTGCATTCCAAGCACCCCGTCATAGCTTTTAATCATCGTTTCGATTGTTTCTACCAGCTCATGGTCGGGCGCCTGCCCGATAATGGGGTCAAGCGTTTCTTTTATAAGCCGAAGCCCCGAGTATATGATGAACAGTGCCACGGCAAGACCCATATAACCATCCAAAACCAGACCCGTTTTCCATGCAATAAGGGTGGAAAGAAGGACGGCAGAGGTCGAAAACACGTCGCTGATGCTGTCGGTTGCCGATGCCAATAGTGCGGTAGATGAAATCTGCGTGCCCAGCGCGCGGTAAAAACCGGCTTGCCATAGCTTAAGGAGCACACTGGCAACAAGCACCACCACCGTAACCAACGTTGCAGATATCTCCTGCGGGTTTAAAATCTTCTCGATTGAGGACTTTACAAGCTCTACGCCGATAAACAGGATTAAAACCGCCACCATAAGTCCCGAAAGGTACTCAAACCGTGCATGCCCAAAGGGATGTTCACGATCGGCAGGTTTTGCCGCAAGGCGGAAGCCGACAAGCGTAATCACCGACGAGGCCGCGTCTGAGATGTTGTTGATTGCATCTGCAACAATCGCGATGCTGCCCGACAACAATCCCACCGCAAGCTTGCCCGCAACCAGCAATGCGTTTGTGACAATGCCGACAGCGCCACTGAGCATTCCGCACCGCTTGCGGAAGTTTGAATCAGAGTAATCCTGCCTTTGCCCAATCAATCGCCGGAGAAGCAGCTTTGTCAATGCTCTCCCCTCCTTTTTGTCTTTTTATGGCTTACAGATAACGCTACGTTAAAAATACATGGCATGTAGAACAGGCCATGTATTTATTTTACTATGTAATACAAGCAACGCTACTGCAATCACAATAGCGGAAACATCCCAAGTAAAGGGCTGTTTTCAGCTATGCAAGCGGATTATCGAATTTAATCTGGTCAAGCTTTTCTCTGACCTCTTCTGATATCCCCATATAGATTGCGTGAAACGGGCAACGTCCCTGCGGGGTGTGAGAACACTCATATTCATTGCATTCACAGCGGCTTATGGCGTATCGCCCCTCTACCGTTTCGATTACCTCGCGCAAGGATATCTCACCGGCCGGTTTTGCAAGCTCGTATCCGCCCTGTGTCCCCTTAAAGGACTTTATCGTGCCGCCCGCAACCAGCTTGCGAAGAATCTTAAGGGCAAACCGCAGCGTAACGCACGACTGTTCGGAGATTCGCTTTGCATCCATGCGTCCGCCGTCCTGCGCAAGACAGTACACAATGCGCACGGCGTAATCGGCCTCTAATGTCATGTGCATTTGCGCTCTCTCCTTACCGTATGATTAGTATACTAATTTAATATATTATACCTGCGCCGACCAGTTCTGTCAAACCGAAACCACCCGGCATGACTGTAACCCAAGCGGCAGGCTAGTCCAAGAAATCCTTGAGCTTTTTGCTGCGGCTGGGGTGGCGCAGCTTACGCAGTGCTTTCGCCTCAATCTGACGAATGCGCTCACGGGTTACGTTAAACTCCTTGCCAACCTCCTCAAGCGTGCGGGAACGGCCATCCTCAAGGCCAAAGCGCAGCTTAAGCACCTTTTCCTCCCGCGGGGTAAGGGTTTGCAGCACATCACCAAGCTGCTCTTTTAGCAGGGTGTGCGATGCAGCCTCTGCGGGTGCGGGAGCATCCTCATCGGGGATAAAGTCGCCAAGATGGCTGTCCTCCTCCTCGCCGATTGGGGTTTCGAGCGATACCGGCTCCTGTGCAACACGCATAATCTCGCGTACCTTATCCGGCAGCATATCAAGCTCGGCGGCAATCTCCTCCGCCGTGGGTTCGTGCCCGTTTTTATGCAGCAGCTGGCTGGTTACCTTCTTTACCTTGTTAATGGTTTCTACCATATGCACAGGGATACGGATGGTTCTGGCCTGATCCGCAATCGCGCGCGTAATCGCCTGACGAATCCACCAAGTGGCGTAGGTAGAAAACTTAAAGCCTTTGGTGTGGTCAAACTTCTCTACCGCCTTAATCAGCCCAAGGTTACCTTCTTGAATCAGGTCCAAAAACTGCATGCCGCGCCCCACATAACGCTTGGCGATGCTGACCACAAGACGCAGGTTTGCTTCACTCAGGCGCTTGCGGGCATACTCATCGCCCTGTGCCATACGAGTAGCAAGCTCAATCTCCTCTTCGGGGGTAAGCAGCGCAACGCGGCCAATCTCTTTGAGGTAAACCTTTACGGGATCATCGATATTTACCCCCTCAGAGGCGAGAGAATATTCGAGGTTTTCATCCTGTACCTCAATGTTAAAATCAATTGTATCTTCTACAATCTCTACACTGTGGTTTTCGAGCACCTCGTAAAGCTTGTCCACCTGATCAACGTCAAAATCAAGCTCCTCAAGTACATCATTTATTTCTTTGGTTGTCAGCTTCCCCTTTGCCTTACCCTGCTCAATAAGACCGTTGAGCAGATTCTTTTTGTCTTGCGTACTCATAGTTTCATCCATTCTGCCGAAAATAACGGCCTGTAATTAAAACCTTCCCTGGCTTTTCCATATCAAAATACGTTATCCCTTTTTTGTGTTTAGGCTGCGTACAAACTCTTCAAGATCCGCTCCGCTGAGCTTGGCCACCTGTTCGGGAGTTTTTTCATTCTTACACCGCAGCAATGCATCCGCGCTTTGTTCCGCATCCTGCCTTGTATAGCTTTTAACCGACGATTGCGCAAGCATCCAGGCAAGACGCGACATCTGTGCGTCATTAAACTGCGCGGATAGTGCGGTAAGGCTGCATTCCCCCGCCGCGCGGATACGCTCGGTAACGCGCTCGAACACGATGCGGTTAAAATCGGTAACAAAGCTTTGCGGGGTAAGCCTTTTATCGATGATATCAATAAAATCGGGATGCTTTAGCAGCATGGTAATCAGGCTTTCCTCTATGATTGCCGCTTTCAGGTTTGCCTGGCGCTGAGGATTAACGGTATCCATACCGCTGGATACCGCGCTCATCACACGCACATCCCGCCTAAGTTTTTTATCCTGTGCTCTTCTTTTTCTGGTGATAAACCCTTTGACCTGCTCATCAATTGCCTGCCGCCCAATGCCAAGCTCCTGCGCAAGGCGGGCCGCATATACCTCCCGCTCCACGGGGCTTTTGATTTCCGCCAATACGGTGCAGGCCTCCTTGAGGTAGTTTACCCTGCCATCGGCTGTTTCAATATCGTATTTCGACTTCACCTTGGCAAGCTCGTATTCCGTCGCATTGGCGGAACCGTCAAGCAGCAGGCGAAAGCGGGTCGAACCGAATTTCTTGATATATTCATCGGGGTCTTTTGCGCCCTCCATCCGCAGCACCTTAATGCGGATACCGGTTGGCTCCAGCACGCTGATGGCACGTTTGGTCGCCTTTTGCCCCGCTTCGTCCGAATCAAACGCTATAACAACTTCGCCTACATAGTTTGCAATCAAGCGCGCATGCTCGGCGGTAAACGCCGTGCCCAGCGATGCAACGGCGTTGTCAAAACCGCCCTGATGGATGGCGACAACGTCCATATAGCCCTCGGCGAGAATCATTCTTTTCTCTTTGGTCGCCTTTGCAAGGTTCATGGCATATAGCGTCCGGCTCTTGTGAAACACCGGGGTGTCGGACGAGTTAAGGTATTTGGGGCCCCGCTCGCCAAGATCGCGCCCGCCAAACGCAATAACATTGCCGCGCAGGTCGATAATGGGAAAGATAATGCGGTTGCGAAATTGGTCGTACGCGCCGTTTTTTCCGCGCGACGCAAGGTTTGCCGCGATGATCTCATCCTCCGCATAGCCCATTGATGTAAGGTGGCGTAGCAGGTCGTGCCAGCTTTCGCGCGCATACCCAAGCCCAAAGCGGGTGATGACCGAGTCGGAAAGCCCGCGTCCGCGCAGGTAGGCGAGCGCGTTTTTACCCTGCTCGCTTGTAAGCATGCGGTAGTAAAACCTTGCGGCTTCGCGGTTAATCTCTAAAATCCTGCCACGCAGGCGGAGCACCTGCTCATCCTGCTCATCGGTCGGCAGACGCATCCCCGCACGGTCGGCAAGAAGCTTTAACGCCTCGATATATTCGAGATTCTCTACCCTCTTAATAAACGAGATAACATCCCCGCCCGCTCCACAACCGAAGCAGTAAAACGACTGACTGTCGGGATAGACGGTAAAGGATGGGGTCTTTTCGGTGTGAAACGGGCAGAGCCCTACCATGTTTCGCCCGGCGCGTTTGAGCGTAACGTAGGAGGATACCATCTGAACAACATCACTTTTGTACTTGAGCTCTTCCAAAAATCGCTCCGAGATTGCCACCGCGTTTCACCCTTTCTCATTACCCGTATACACAGGCAAGTAATTCTTCCGGCACGGGCGGCAGGGATAATACCGATTCGGGGCAATCGTCACAAACCGCCTACCTACTGCATTAGTGCACAAAAATGCGGCTTTTGACTGCCATTGCGAACAAACATGTTGTAAAGTCTTTGCAAGTATGCGCAAAAACCGCACCAAAGCTTGGTTTTTCCTTGCAAATATACTACATAGAATGTTCGCGCACGGTATAATTATTCCTTTTTAAGCGCCGCTTTAGTCATACAGCCCTGTTTTCCACGGCTTGGGGATGAAAATATCATTGTATACTGCGGTGGCATAGCGATCACTCATGCCCGAGATGTAGTCGCATACCGCACGTTCCTGCCCGTCCGCCTCAAGAATTCGTTTATAGTTTTCGGGTAATCGGTCCGGATTGTCCATAAAAAAATCAAACAGCGCGCGGACGATATGTTCCGCCTTGTGTTCTTCTCCCTTCGCAACAGGGTCGACATACACGGTGGCAAACATAAATTCCCGCAGCTGCCCAAACGCCTCGGCCGCCTCCGGCTCCATCTCAATGCTGTTATGGCTTGCCCGAATGGCAGACTGCACAAGTGTTGTAATGCGCTGGGTTTTAGAACCGCCCAGCGTGACATGAACCTGCCAGGGGATGTTTTCCTCACTGAGTATCCCCGCGCGCACAGCATCCTCAATGTCGTGGTTAAGGTACGCAATCTTATCTGCGACGCGCACCGTCTGCCCCTCCAGGGTGTCGGCACTATGGCCGGTTGTGTGGCACGCAATGCCATTGCGTACCTCATATGTAAGGTTAAGGCCCTCGCCGTCCTTCTCGAGATGCTCCACCACCCGAACACTCTGCTCGTAGTGCCGGTAACCCATACTGCACACCTCGTTAAGTGCGCGTTCGCCTGCATGGCCAAATGGTGTATGTCCAAGGTCGTGCCCAAGAGCGATGGCCTCGGTAAGGTCCTCGTTGAGACGCAACCCCCTTGCGATGGTACGTGCAATCTGCGAAACCTCCAGCGTATGGGTAAGCCTCGTGCGGTAGTGGTCCCCCTCGGGGCTGAGCAGCATCTGCGTCTTTTGCATCAGGCGGCGAAACGCGTTACAGTGCAGGATGCGGTCACGGTCACGCTGGTATACCGTCCGCAACTCACAGTCAGGCTCATCGTGGTCTCTGCCGCGTGACTTACAGGCCTTTGCGGCAAGCGATGAGAGCGTTTGCAGCTCAAACAGCTCGGTCTGCTCACGAATCGTCATGTCCCCACCCCCAATTTGGTATACTATGCTGAATCTGCCGCCGCAACAGCAGCAGGTTGTCCTTATTCTATATTCTATTATACGTTATATCCGGGCAAATTCCTTTAATTTTTTTATAATTATTCAGTCCAGCTCCGTAAAAAGGCCGGTAAGCTCGGTAATGCAGATATTTGCCGCACACAGCTCGGTAATCTCGTCGCAAAAAGTCTGCACCCGCTCAGCACGAATCAGCACATCCAGCCGTACCGCCGCGCCAAATTCGCTATCCTGCACACGGGCGTTGTAGCGCGGCAAAACCCGCTGTATCCCGCCGTAAAAGGGGTACGCCATCTGCATGCGCAGCACGCGGCAGTCACTCATTACAACAACCTCGGCCGCATCCACCGCAAGCTTTGCGGCATGTGAATAGGCACGCACCAGCCCGCCCGCCCCAAGCAGGATGCCCCCAAAGTAGCGGGTGATAACTACACAAACATCGCTTAAGCCCTCGCGAAGCAGCACCTCCAGCGCAGGAACACCGCCCGTGCCGGACGGCTCACCGTCGTCGGAACATCGGCGCTGCCCGCCCTGCAATATGTAAGCAAACACGTTGTGGCGGGCATCGCGCTCACGCGCCTTGATTTGCGCAACAAAGGCTGCTGCCTGCGCTTCATCGCAGACGGGTGCAATCTGCCCGATAAATCGGGAGCGCTGCTCGACAAACTCGTCTGCCGCCGCCGTGCGGATTGTTTTATACTGCATGCCCTTACCCACCCGTCCGTTTATTCGTAAGCAAATTAGGCGGTGTCTAAAAAACACCGCCTAAGCAATTCCGATTAAGACCGCCATGCACTATATGCCGTCGCGACCAAAACGCTTATTGAAACGATCAACACGGCCGCCCGTATCCACCAGCTTCTGCTTGCCGGTAAAGAATGGATGGCATTTTGAGCAGATTTCCACGCGGATGTTCTCTCTGGTTGATGCAGTATCAATTACGTTTCCGCACGCACAGGAAACCGTGGTGGCTTTATACTCAGGATGAATGCCCTTCTTCACAATAAACCCTCCAATCCGCCCCGCAGCACCTTGCGCCCTTCCAAAGGGCCTGCACAGCATTTCGCAGAAGGCGAAGCAACCTCTGCCCTGTACCTATCGGTCAAACACAGCCGCAAAACACGATGTGTCCGTTCCCAACATAGCAAATTAGATATTATCACAATTGCCCAAAAAAATCAAGAGCTAAATCAAGCCGCAAGAAAGATTCGGGGGCATATTTCAGCACAAATCAAGAAAATCAGCTGAGAGATAACCCTATAGCCCCAACAGCCTTGTAATTACCTGCTGCTGTGCGGCGCTGTGCGTGTGAGCTTCGGCAAGCGTTTTGCCTACGTTGGTGTGATAAACCTTAATCTTGGGCTCGGTGCCCGAGGGACGCACCACAAACGAGCTGCCGTCTGCCAAAAAGTAGACAAGCACATTAGACTTGGGCAGCAAAATCTCTTTCTGTGTGCCCGCAATAAGGTCTTGCTCAATGCGCTGCTCGTAATCTGCCCTGCGAATTACCTTATGCCCGTTTACCGTATCCGGCGGGGCAGCACGCAGGGTGTCCATAATTTCTCTCATACGCTCCATGCCGCTTTTGCCTTCAAACTCAAAGTTCTGGATGACGCTGACATAGCTGCCATAGGTATTGTAGATGTCGCGGCGAACATCAAGCAGCGTTTTTCCTTTTGTTTTATAGTACGCCGCCATCTCACAGATCAGCATTGACGCCACAACCGCGTCCTTATCGCGCACATAGGTGCCCGCAAGGTAGCCGTAGCTTTCTTCAAAGCCAAAGATAAAGCGGCCGGACTCGCCTGCCTTTTCAAGCAGCGCAATCTGCTCGCCAATGAATTTAAACCCGGTGAGCACGTTGCGCAGCTCCACGCCGTATTTCTCGGCGATCTTCGCGGCAAGCTCGGTCGATACAATCGATTTCACCGCAACCGGATTTTCGGGCATCGTTCCCTTCTCCAAACGGCAGCGGCAGATGTACTCCAAAAGCAGTACGCCAACCTCGTTGCCGGTAATCAGTTCCATGCCATTTTCACCTTTTACGGCAATACCGACGCGGTCGCAGTCGGGGTCGGTGGCAAGCAGCATATCGGCATCTATACTCTCACACAGCGCAAGCCCAAGGGTCAGCGCATCGCGCATCTCGGGGTTTGGGTAGGGGCAGGTGGTAAAGTTGCCGTCCGGCATTTCCTGCTCGGGCACCACGGTGACATCCTGCATTCCAATGCGGGAGAGTATCTCGCGCACCGGCAGGTTGCCCGTTCCATTGAGGGGGGTAAACACCAGTTTAAAGCCCGCACCCTCGCACAGCCCGGGGCTCAGCTGCTGCGCAAGCACACAGCGGTAATAAGCTTCATGCACATCCTGCCCGATGACGGCAATCGTGCCGTCTGTCACTGCCTTGTTAAATTCTGCGGTCTTTACATCAGTAAAGTAATCAACCCTGCCAATCTCCTCCAGCACAACATCGGCAATCTCAGGTCCAATCTGGCAGCCCGTTTCATCATATACCTTAAAGCCGTTATATTTTGCGGGATTGTGCGATGCGGTAACCATAATACCCGCCTGACACGTAAGCGTGCGCACCGCATAGGACAGCATGGGGGTGGGCGCAAGACTGGAATAAATGTATGTTTTAACGCCGTTTGCAGCAAGCACTGCCGCGGCATGGCGCGCAAACAGCTCGCTTTTGTTGCGGGAATCGTATGCAATGGCAACCGATGCATTGTCGTACCGGCTGCAAAGGTAGTTGGCCAGCCCCTGTGTGGCACGCCCAACCACATAAACATTCATACGGTTAGTGCCCGCACCCAACACGCCGCGAATACCGCCTGTGCCAAACTCAAGCTCGCGGTAAAAACGGTCGGTAATCTCGGCCGTGTTGCCGCAAATCTCTGCCAGCTCCTGTGAAAGATCGCAGTCACACAGCTCCCGTCCGCTCCAATGTTCATACAGCTTCATTACATCCATGCTAATCTTCTCCATCATAAAAAATGTTGCCGGCACGCGGGCGCGCCGTATTGTTTGACAAGCACCGACAGCACGTTCTATTTTTATACTTTACTTGCAATCGGGCATTGGCCGAGATATACTAAAACATAGAAATCATGGCTTTCATTCTGGTAAAAGCCTTCCGCTATTATATATTATTTTCCGCTTCATGTAAAC
This sequence comes from Bacillota bacterium, assembly GCA_023421245.1. GTDB lineage: Bacteria > Bacillota > Clostridia > Oscillospirales > Ruminococcaceae > Acetanaerobacterium. Next base: position 20,832 of record JAEZTV010000023.1, read on the forward strand.
TTAGCCAAGAAAGTTTTTGCAATACTACAGATTGTAACATATTTACAGGACGGGTTTCTATTAATTTCGCTTATGCGTGCGGGGGAGGACGCCGCTATGAACTGGCATAGTGTGGATACCAAACAGCTGTGCAAAACCTACGCAACCGGTGAACGCAGCGGTCTTGTGGAATACCGCTGTACCCTGCTGCGGCAAAAATATGGTGAAAACGTGTTAACCGCTCCAAGCGATGCGTCCTTTATTAATTCCACCGTTCAAGAGTTAAAAAGTCCCCCGGGCATCAACTCCCTGCTTGTACTGATTACCGTGCTTGTTCTTGCCTGTATGGGCAGGCTGCACTGGGTATGGGCGTTGTGTGCGGGCGCGATAGCGCTTGCGAGCGTTGCGCTCCGCGCGTTTCTTTCCTTTCGGGCCGACCGTCCGCTCAAGCGATTTGACGCTCTTTCGGTGCCGACCGCCGAGGTGATACGCGGCGGCATGACGCAGCGTCTGCCTGCCTCGCAGCTTGTGCCGGGCGATCTTATCCTCTTAAACGTAGGCGACCGCATCCCTGCCGATGCGCGTCTTTTGGAAAGTGACGGCCTGCGTTGTGACGAATCGGTGCTTACGGGACGTATGCAGCCCCAATTAAAACGCGCAGATGTACTGCTTGAAACGGATACGCCTGCCGCAGACCGCATTAACATGGTGTATATGGGCTGCGATGTCATTTCGGGGTATGGTCGTGCGGTGGTGACCGCTACCGGCATACGCACCGAGTTTGGACGTCTGCTCACCTCGATGGCAGAGAAGCGGCAAAAGCGCGCAGCGCCAAATGGCTTGTTTTATCATCTGGGGATTGTTTTACTGAGTGCGGCCGCGCTCTTTGTTGCCGTTACTGCGGTTTATGCGCCGGTAACCCACACCCCGTTTTCTCAGCTTGCGGATATCCTTGGCGCCATGCCGGTCGCCGCCGCACTGATTCCGCTGACCGCCGCCCAGGCTGCGGTAGTGCGTATGGGTGAGCGTCGCCTTGCACTGCGTGGCGCTGCGATTAAGCGTACCGGCACGCTTGAGACTCTTGGGAACGTTTCGCTTATCTGTACCGAAAAAGACGGTGTGTTCACCCAAAACCATCTTACAGTGGAAGCGCTTTGGTCACACGGTGCCCTAACCCCGTTCAGCGCGCGCCTTACCGATAACGCACTTGCACTGCTTAAGCTGTGTGCGCTGTGCAACAATGCCGTTATCTCGTTTGAGGACGGCGAAGAACGCCGGCAGGGCAGTCCTGCCGAAACCGCCGTGCTGGATGCCGCCATGCGCAACGGCATGAGCCGCAAGCTGCTGGGCAAGGAATATCCCCGCCTTGGCGAGATACCGTTCACCACTGAACGCATGCGCATGACCACTGTCAACGATATCGAAGGCGAACCGGTGGTTATTGTAAAGGGTGGGTTTGATATTCTTTTGCCGATGTGCGCACACGGCTCCCTTGATACGGCACAAAAGGCACACGCCGAGCTGTGCGGGCGCTTTCCGCATGTGATTGCCGTTGCATACAAGCAGCTCGACGCAATACCCGATGCGCTAAACCCCGCAGAGCTTGAGTGCGGCCTGACGCTTGCCGGGCTGATCGGGCTTTCCGACCCTTTTCGGCCCGACGCCGAAAAGGCCGTGCACGTTTGCCGCGCCGAAGGAATTCGCACCATTCTGATGACCAATGACCATATCAGCACCGCGTGCACCGCCGCGCGCTCCCTCGGCATCCTGACCGACGATAATCAGGCGATTTCCGGAGACGATCTTACGCTGTTTTCCGACAAGGAACTTGCCGCCGTAATCGAAAGCCTTACGGTCTATGCCCGCATCGGGGACCATGATAAGGCGCGGGTCATCAACGCGTGGAAACGTAAAGGCCACACTGTGCTTGTCGTTGGCAGCGGCATGCGTGAGCTTCCCGCGATTGGGGCGGCGGATATCGGCTGCTGTATGCGCGAATGCGCGGGCGAAGGGCTGAAATCCGTCTGCGATTTGCTTGTTACCGACAATCGCTTTACCACCGTGCTTGAAGCCATTCGTGAAAGCCGTTTTGTGAAAGAGAACCTGCATCAGGCAGCGCGCTATCTCCTCTCATCCTGCTTTGCCTCACTCTTTACCGCCGCGGCCGCACTAATACCGGGCATTTCCTCTCTTATTTCCGTACCGCAGATATTGTTTATAAACCTGTTTCCCTCGCTGTTATTCTCTATCGCGCTTGGATGCGAGCCAACACAGGACCGTAAGCGCACGCCTGACGGCGCATCGGACCTGACGCCGGCTGCCTATCTGTTTGCCGCTCTAAAAGGATTGCTTTGTGCTCTGTTTGCGGTGGGAGCCTATTTTGTGGGCGCGAAGCTGTTTATTACCGACCTGATGGAACCTTCGCACGCAGTCGGCGGCGCAATGGCTTTCTTCGTTTTGCTGCTTTGTCAATGTGCACTTGCGGCCGCATGCCGCAGCCGTACCGCATCATCGTTATCGCTCGGGTTTTTTTCCAGCCCGTTTTATAATGTTGCGTTGCTTCTCACCATTTTGGCGTGGATAATGTGCGCCCTGGTGCCCGCGCTCGGCCTGTGGCTTGCATTTACGCCAATCAGCGTGATTCATAGTGCGGCGGCCCTCATCATCAGCATTGTATTTGCTCTTATTCTTACACTGTGCAGAATTCCCGCCCTGATGCGCGACGCAGCGGTAGACCGGTTTGGGTAAACCCCATCGCTTCCAAAGAACCGCCGCTCATTTTGGCATATTTGCAGTCTAGCTTTTTATAGACCGGATAGAGTAAAATAGAAAATGACATCCTTCTCATCCTGACTTGCGATTTTTGTGCCTGAAAGGGTGAATACATATGCCCAGATATGGATTAAGGCGATTGATCCTTTTGCTTTTATTTCCCATATCCTTTGTTGCGGTTATGCTTGCCGCAAAGTACCCCGCCCTCACCGAGCGGTACTTCTCACAGGGCCTTTATGCCATTATCGCACCCGCACTGACAACGCTGACGGGTCTGTTTTTTGTGTCAATTGCAGAGCTTGCATTGATTGTTGGGGTACTATCCCTGATTCTGTACACCGTTCGTACCATACGCATTGCAATGAAAGACAAGACGGTACGGGTATATACGGTATATACATATGTCGTGAACCTTTTGGTGCTTGCCGCGGTATTGTATGGCGGGTTTGTATTTCTTTGCGGGCTGAACTATCATCGTTTGCCGTTTGCAGAGAATGCGCATCTGACGGTGCGCGAGTCCTCAAGCGACGAGCTTGTTGCTTTATGCAAGGATCTCGCATCCACCGCAAACAGGCAGGCGCAGTTTGCAATATCGGGTGAGGATGGAACGACGGTGCTTTCCGTCAGTGATTTTGATACGGCAAACACCGCCGTATATGCCATGAAGGGTATCTCAAAGGATTACCCGTTTATGCGCGGAATGTACTCGGTGCCGAAGCCCTTCAACCTTTCCCCACTGCTTTCCTATACGCATATCTCCGGCTTTTATTTTCCGTTCACCTTCGAAGCAAACTACAACACTGCCATCCCCGACTTTTATCTGCCCGCTACGATGTGCCATGAGCTTGCCCATCAGCATGGATATATGCGGGAGGACGAGGCAAACTTTATCGCCTATCTTGCATGCAGAAATTCGCAGGACGCCTATTTTAACTATTCGGGCACGCTGCATGCCTTGTCGTTTGCGATGCAGTCGCTGAGTAAAACCGACAGTGAAACCTATCAGCAAATTTACGCAAGCCTGGACGACCGCATTCAAGCGGACTTTGCCGCATACAACAGTTTTTGGAATCGGCACAAAGGTGCGGTCAGCCAAGTGTCTACCTCGGTCAACAATGCCTATCTCAAGGCCAACCATCAAGCCGACGGCGTACAGAGCTACGGGCGAATGGTGGACCTGCTGCTTGCCGATTACCGCCAGCGGCATGAGCTTGCATAGCACACAGCTGCAAACAAACCCACAAACCCCTCACACGAGCGTGCTCGTGTGAGGGGTTTTTACCGTTACAAAGGCTTCTCACCGCAGCAGATAAAGCAAAACCGCAGACTATTCCAGGCAGGTTTTCTTTGGTGCATTCTCCTTTATGCGGTAAACCGATACCGCTCCCGTATCGTCACAGGTTGCAAGCAAAATATCGCCGATTTTGCCTGCCCCTTGCTCTTTTAGCTTTTGCTTGAGCCACTGCTCATTTTTGCCAATGTTTTTTAGGTTGTTTGGCATTACCTTGCCGTCGATGATGACGTTTGCAAGCAGACCCTCCTGTACAGGGGCTAGTCCGAGGTCAGACGGCTGTACGGGGCGACGATCGCTTCTGGGCAGAATGGAAAGGTCGCCGTTGGTTTCAAGAATGGCGCAGTGGATATCGGCAACATTGTAAAAGCCCTTGATACGGCACATAGACAACAGCTCGTTGATGTCGTAGTGTATCCGTTTCATATTGTCCCGAAGAAGCCTACCATTGTGAATCACAATAGTAGGCGTTCCATTAAACACCCTGCGTGCTCCAATTGATTTTCGGCCAAGAAACCCAATCAGCACATCAACCAATGCGAGCGCCGCCATGCTTACAAGCGGATGCGAAAAGTGAATGTCACGGTCTACGGCAAGGATCGCGACGATTGAACCGATTGAGATTCCGATGATATAGTCAAAAAAATTAAGCTGAGAGATTTGCTTTGCGCCCATGATCTTTGTAAGGACAAAGAGAAAGGCAATCGAACCGACTGACCGTATGAATGTTACCCCTGCATCTAAGATATATTCCAAAAAAAGCGCCTCCAAATAAGTTATGCTCTATCATATTGTTGTCCATGTGCGCTAAATTATCAGCTTTATAACCGCTGTGTATGAAAAGCACAGATAGGGTTTTGCTCGGCAGGTTTAACTGGACACCTCAGCTTTTACCGCAGGTTCGAAGATAGGCTGTATCGGTCTTTCAAGGTAAAAATCATATAAAAAAGCAACCCGAATGCTCCGGCATCCGGGTTGCGGTTAATGGCAGGTTTATTTGTGGGCTGCCGTGTGGGTGTCCTCGTAGACAAACTCCTTTTTCCCTGTCTTGTCCTTATCAAACAGCCCCATAAAATCAAAGGTTGCAAAGTAATCGGCTGGGGTTTCGGCACGGCGAATCAGTTCGGTGGTGCCGTCTTCCTTGAGCAGTATCTCTGCGGAACGCAGCTTGCCGTTGTAATTGTAGCCCATCGAAAACCCGTGCGCACCGGTATCGTGGATGTAAATGAGATCCCCCATTGCAATCTTGGGCAGCATACGGTCGATGGCAAACTTGTCGTTGTTTTCGCACAGTCCGCCGACAACATCATATTTATGGTCACAGGACGCGTCCTCCTTGCCCATGACGGTGATATGGTGGTATGCGCCGTACATGGCTGGGCGCATCAGGTTTGCCGCGCATGCATCCAAGCCGATATAATCCTTATAGGTGTTCTTTTTATGGATTGCGGTAGCGACCAGTGCGCCGTGCGGGGCAAGCACATAACGCCCAAGCTCGGCGAAGATACGGACGTCTCCCATTCCTGCGGGAACAAGCACCTCTTCAAATGCCTCCCTGACCCCTTCGCCGATAACGAAGATATCATTCGGCTCCTGCCCGGGGCGATATGCGATACCAACGCCGCCGGATAGGTTAATGAACGAAATGTGCGCTCCTGTCTCTTTGTGCAGCTCCACCGCTGTTTGAAATAGGATGCGGGCAAGCTGCGGGTAGTAGGAATTGGTGACGGTGTTGCTTGCCAAAAACGCATGGATTCCGAACTGTTTCGCGCCCTTTTGCATCAGCTTTTTGATGGCCTCGGTCATCTGAGGGCGGGTCAGCCCGTACTTGGCTTCCCCCGGGGTATCCATAATCTCGTTCCCAAGCGCAAATTCGCCGCCCGGGTTATAGCGCAGGCTGATGGTCTCGGGAATCCCCGCAATCTCCTCTAAAAACTCAATATGCGTGATATCGTCGAGGTTGATGGTAGCACCCAGATGTGCGGCCAGCGCGTAATCCTTGCGCGGGGTGTAGTTGGAAGAAAACATGATCTCCTCCCCTGCAAAGCCCACCGCGTCAGACAGCATCAGCTCGGTATAAGATGAACAGTCCACACCGCAGCCCTCCTCGTGCAGAATACGAAGAATGGCCGGATTAGGCGTCGCCTTAACAGCAAAGTACTCCTTAAACCCCTTGTTCCATGAAAACGCCTTATTCAGGTCGCGGGCGGTCTTGCGAATGCCTGCCTCGTCGTACAGATGAAACGGTGTGGGATATACTGCGGTAATCTCCCTTAACTTTTCAAGTGATACAAACGGCACCTTCATCATAGTTATTCCTCCATGCTTTTGTAATTCTCGTATCATTATCTTCTATCAAAGACTTGTTTTTAAGCTGCGCGGCTTACTGCCTTGTAAAGCCTTTGAACTCGATGCCCTGAAAGGAGAGACTGCCGGCATCGCCCTCGATCAGATAGCCGGCTTCGCTGTGCGGAATGCGCAGCTCCATGCGGTCGCCGCTTTCCACTTCAAAGGTTGCGTAGTAGCTTGTGTGCGACGTCCCGCCCGACATGTGGTGGCCATGACCGGCGCCATAATTGCTGCCGCCATAGCCGCGTACATCGGAGCGTTTGGAGACCACCTTTGCGCGGACGGTAAGCAGCGGTTGACTGCGGTTGTAATTTTTTTGCTTAATATGTTTAGCAATCGTAACCCCAAACAGAATAAATACAGCTATAAATATTATGATCCCCAAAACCGGGATGACGCCAAGCATAATGCCAAACAGCCCAAAGCTGTTAAACACAAAGTCCATCTTTATCCCCCAACAATTCCCGCTGTATATAGTTTGGGTATTTTGCAACCACAACTTTATAAGCATGGTCTATCATCCGCAAAATTTCCTCATTCGGCACAGCAGCATCAAGGCTTATCGTGTTGAAATGCGGTTGCTGCACAGGCGGACAATGCCAGCCCCGCACAACCGAGCCGGGGTATACCGCTCGGTAAAGCTCGGCAGATTCCGGCGTACAATTGAGAGTTACCTTCGGCTTACCCCGGAGATAGAATAGCTGCGCAAATATCCGCCCCTTATTTTGTGAAGGGGCCTTAACCTTGATAACCGGGGTAACAGGGTTAAAAGGGTAGTCTAAATAGGCTCCGCTTTTTTTCAAGCAATAATCCATGATCTCTTGATGCGTCATACCCAAGCCCACCCCCCGAATATTCGGCCGCTTTTTATAAACGTTCCAGCTGCCCATCATAAGGCGGTAAGCCGCTGGGCACAAAATGGAACCTCGCGAAAACCGGAGGTTTTCCAAATGCGAATTGAAGATTCGCTATACTAAGCGTCAGCTTGACTTTGCTTTGCCGAGTTCATTCAAAGTAAAGCTTTGAATACGCTTGTGGACATATTATACCATGAACACAGCGTGTGAGTGGTACAATTGCGCATCGGAGCGGCAGAGAGCATCGCGAGCGAATCGCTCTGCGCATATGCCCAGTATAATATCTGTGTTGCAGATATTATACCATAAACAGACTGCAAAACGACTAATATCGTTTTGCAAAGGACATAGTCCTTGCAAATGCTGATTTCATCAGCATTTGCAGTTTATGGTGTAACATGGCCACATTCGTATTTTGCTATGCAAAATACTCATACTCGGCTTTGCCGAGTTCATTCAAAGCAAAGCT
>JAEZTV010000025.1 GCA_023421245.1 Bacillota bacterium
CTGCGAATACGATAGCAATGTTAACGATGTCGTTTGCGCCGGTCTCGGGGATAGCGGGCTTCTCAGCGTCGCCCTCTTCCTTTGCACCGTAGGCAGCGAATGTGCCGAGGGTGGTGCCAGCGGGAACGGAGAAAATGATGGAGTTGTGGTTTACAACTTCAGCAGCAATAGCTTCGCCGGTGGGCTTGCCATCAACTACGTTGTAAACGTATACGGTCTCGCCGTAGAAGTTCTGGTTGTCTGCGCTGATAGGCATGGTGATGGTAGCAGCGTCCTTAACACGGGTGGGCTTGAAGCCGATGGAGGCAATAGCCTTGGTGCCTTCAACGTCTACTACATCAGTCTTAGCATACAGGTACAGGCTGGTGTTCTGCTTTGCAACCTTAGCAAACTTAACGGTGTAATCGTCATAGTTTACGGAAAGAGCTTCGCCTTCGGCTTCCTCAAATACGGAAACGTCGATTACGCGAGCATCAGTCTCAAGGATGTAGTTGCCGTGAGCATCTTCATATACGTCGGTATCAAGAGCTCTGGTGTTGTCAACGGTACCTTTGATTGTAAGCTCTCCGGTTGCCTTCTCTTCGCCGGCAACCTTAGATGTCTGTACAACCTTGATTTTTACTTCCCAATCGGCTGCGTCAGCAACAGTGAACTTCTCAGCGATAGCAGCAATCTTAACCTCGATTGCTACGCCGTTTTTAGCTTTGTTCTTGATGAGCTTGTAGGAAGCCTTAACGTCGCTGTTGTCGCTGGATGCCGAAACGCTCAGCGAGTAGTCGCCGGTGTTGTAGAAGGTGTCGCCATCACCACTAACAACTTCGTCAGGGTCAGTACCATCAGCAACGTAAAAGTCGCCAGCAGTTGTGTCTTCCAGATGGAAGGTCAGGTCGGTGTCATCGTCGCCAAAAATAAGCGCGTTACTGGTTTCAATGGTGTCGTCCCCAGCAGGGGCATCAGGGCCTTTAAGCGGTGCCGCGGATGCTACTGCAGCAAGGCTAAGAGCCATAACAGCAGCCAGTACTAATGCAAGTACTTTTTTCATGTGTTTTGTCCTCCTTAAAAATTGGATAGTTTTTGTTGGTTATTTCTAACCACAAGTGAATTATAGTATATAAGCTTAAATTATGCAATAGTTTTTCCAACATTTATTGTTACAATATTGTAATTATATTATAGTTAATGTGCACAAATTTGGGTTTGATTTGTTGCCGCACGGGTGTTGCGGGGCGGTTTGCAGTATTGTTTTACCAATATGTAGCATGGTGCAGGTGGGGTTTGTTACAGGTTTGTAATTAATTTATGGATTTTCACGGACATGCAGACATACCTTAGTGCTTCAAGGAAGCCATTTTATCGTATCCCCTTATGTGTAGAATCATCTAATTGTATCCCTGTCCGTTCTCGCACGCCACATCTTCCGCGCAGATATGGTGCCCCTCTCGGCGTCGGCTTCGCCGAACGGGCGACCTGCTTTTGTAGTTGTCTATGGTTGTAGGGGACGGCGTCCTCGACGTCCCGATGCAAAGAATTCTTTACGGAGAAGCCACACCTTCTCCCTCTGCGTGTCGTGCGCAAAACGCTCCCGAGAGAGGAAAACCGGCGGCATCCTTAAGGATGCCGCCGGTTGCTTCAAGCTGAAATAACATTACCCGCCTGTGGAGTTTACCTTAATGATACAAGGGAAAACCGTAGGTTTTCCAATTGCGAATCGCAGATTCGCATTATGCCAATCGTCAGGTTGGCTATGCTTATCGCAGATTCGCATTATGCACCGGTCTCGGGGATTGCGGGTTTGTTTGTCTTTTCGGTTTTTGCGGCCGGTTTTTCGGCCTCACCCAGCGACTGTGATCCATAGGCCGCATAGGTGCCGAGTGTTGTGCCGGCGGGAACATTAAACACAACATAGCTGTGGTTAATTACATCCGCGGTAATGGCAGTGCCTGTCGGTTTACCATCCACAACCAGATAAACGTACACCGTTTCGCCGTAGTAGTTTTCGTTATCGGCGCTGATGGGCATGGTAATGGTAGCGGCATCCTTTAAACGCGTGGGCATAAAGCCAACCGAGCCGATTGCCTTGGTGTTGTCTACATCCACAACATCCGTCTTTGCATAGAGATACAGCGAGGTATTCTGCCTTGAAACCTTTCTGAACTTTATGGCGTATTTCGGGTAGAATATAGAAAGCGCGCTGCCTTCGGCATCTTCAAACACAGAAACATCGATTACACGCGCTTCGGTATCAAGTACATAGGTGCCGGCAGCGTTTGTATAGGTGTCACTGTCGTAGGCCCTTGTGTTGTCGATGGTTCCTTTAACTTCAAGCTCTCCGGCAATTGAAGCTTTTGTATCTTTATTGTTCTGCACTACCTTTATTTTTGCTTTCCATTCCTGGTCATCTTTTACCGTGAACCTTTCTTTGATGGGTTCGATGGTAACCTTAATGGCAACGCCGTCTCTGTCGTTGTTTCTGTAAAGTTTGTGCGAAACCTTTACATCACCGGTATCGCTGGAGGTTGAAACGCTCAGCTTATAATCGCCGGTATTCAGAAATGCGGGATATCCGTTAGCGCTGGTTTCGCTTACGGCAAAGCCGGCATCCCCTGGCTCGAGATAAAATTCAAGCGCATCGTCACCGTATTTGAGATCGGTATCACCGATATCCACGGCAGGCTCGCCTGCATCGGGCGGCGTAAGCGGAGCGGCGCTCGCAAACGAGGCCAGACTAAATGTCATAACAGCGGCCAGCAGCAGGGCTAAGAACTTCTTCATGGGTTTTCCTCCAAAAACTAAATATATTGGTTATTTCTAACCTCATTGATAGTATATGCAGGAATTGTTACAAATATCATATAATAGTGCCGGTATTTGTTATTGATTTGTAATTGTTTATTGGCACATTTGCACAATAAATTACCAAATAAATTTGTGCACGCCTGCGTTTTAATGATTTGCACGGGGTATCGCGATGCTTTACTCCAAAATGGTTACCCATTTGTTACAGTACAAAGGGGATTTGATATGCTGTGGTTTTATGATATACACTTTGATAACCGGCGCATACAACACAGGATATTTGAAAAGAATAGACTATAAGCAAAAAATGAAGTAGAATATAGGCAAAAGACAGGAGGGTTCAATTATGCAAAAAAGATTGACGGACAAAGTAACCTGGGTTGGCAAAACCGACTGGGAGCTAACTCGATTCCATGGCGATGAATACTCAACGCACAAAGGCTCCTCCTACAACTCCTATCTGGTGGAGGACCAAAAGACCGCGCTGATTGACACGGTATGGCAGCCGTTTGATAAGGAGTTTGTATCAAGGCTTGGGCAGTATATCGATTTAAAGCAGATCGATTATATCATCTGCAATCACAACGAGGTTGACCATAGCGGCGCACTGCCGGAGCTTATGCGTGAGATTCCCGATACCCCCATCTACTGTACCGCGAACGGCAAGAGGATTATTCAGGGGCATTACCATCAGGACTGGAATTTCGTAACCGTCAAAACCGGCGATACGCTCGACCTTGGCGAGAACAAACTGGTTTTTGTGGAAGCCCCGATGCTGCACTGGCCGGATACGATGTTCACCTATATGACCGGCGAAAATATCCTGTTTAGCAACGATGCCTTCGGCCAGCATTTTGCAACTGAATCGCTGTATAACGATATGGTGGATCAGGCGGAGCTGTTTGCTGAGGCGCTGAAGTATTATGCGAATATTCTCACGCCCTTTAGCTCGTTTGTCACCAAGAAGATTCACGAGGTATTGGCACTGAAACTGCCTGTGAGTATGATTTGCCCCAGCCACGGTGTGATTTGGAAGGATAACCCCACACAGATTGTAGAGCAGTATCTGAAATGGGCGGACAGTTATCAGGAAAATCAGGTTGTATTGTTTTACGACACCATGTGGAATTCCACCCGTAAGATGGCAGAGGCGATTGCGGATGGAATCTACCAGCAAGACCCATCCGTAACAGTTAAGCTGATGAACGCCGCGAAGGAGGACAAGAATGACATCCTCGCCGAGGTGTTCCGCGCAAAGGCTGTCTTGGTTGGTTCCTCTACCATCAATAACGGCTATCTGTTCTCGATTGGCGGGTTGATGGAGATGATAAAGGGGCTGAAATTCAAAGGTAAAAAGGCCGCGGCGTTTGGAAGCTACGGCTGGAGCGGCGAAGCTGTTGGCCAATTAACCAAAGCCCTTGGTGACAGCGGCTTTGAGGTTGTAAACGACGGGCACCGCTGCCTGTGGGTGCCGGACGAAGCCGCGCATGCTGCGTGTGTAGCGTATGGCAAGCAGTTTGCAAGCATGCTGTAAGCGCATAGAGGGTAATATAAATATGAAAGGCGAGAGTGTAATCACTCTCGCCTTCTTACACGAATCATACACACAAAAAAATTCAAGCCGATTTGTACTGGTTCTACATAAAAACAAAAGCTCCGCACTCCATGTGCGCAGATCTGCAACAGATACTAAATATATTGAACTGTACTCTTGCAATTGTCGTAACGTCAAGTGTTATACTTACTTTAAAGGTACCTTAGAAAGGAGTTTTATTATGGACACCAATATTCCCATTCATAAACTGGCCGCACAAGTGGGACTGACGAGCCGCACTCTGCGCCATTGGGAATCAGAAAATCTTTTTTACAGTATGAGGGATAAGGACTCCGGTTGGCGAGTTTACGATGAAACGGCTGTTTTGCATATTCATATCACAATGTTGCTTCGGCAACTGGATATACCAATCAAAGAAATAAAAACTGTTTTAGAAAATAAGACTTACTATTGCCTATGTGATGTCATCAAAAAACAACTTGCTACCCTAGAATCCTATCATACAGAAACCATACGCAAGCAAAAACGTCTTGCCCATTTTTTGTCGGTAGTTGAAAAACAAAAGCATCAAGAAATATTCGATATTCATTTACCACAGTTGTTAACTGCTATGAAGTTGGGCGACAACTCAAAATTTGAACTGGAGGAACATATTATGTCAGAGTCACGAGGTGCAAAAAGTGATCTGCAGTTTATTACCCTTCCACCTATGCGTACTGTATACAATGTTGCTGTAAGCGTTTCACCAGAGGACGAAGCTATGACCCCGGTATTTGAATGGCTGGAAGATGCTAGGCTCACCGGAACAGCGCGAATGTTCGGAGGTAATATGCCGCCCTTGCCTAGCGGTATGGGTAAACCGTACGGTTATGGGATGTGCGCTTCCATTCCCGATGGCATCACCATCCCTGAGCATTTAAAAGAAATGCATCTGCCAGGGGGAGTCTATGCGATGCTCGAAAGCACGGATGATATATCAGGCTCTTGGAATAAGCTGATGAAGTTACTTTCTGTCAACGAAAAATACGCATCAGATCGTTCAAGATTATGTCTTGAAGAACATATTCGCAAAGACAATAATAGTTTTCTAATCATTCTTCTCGAGCCCGTAAAAGCAAAAAACTAATAATCGTGCCACCCTTTCATGTACTATTTCGCAATAAATATACATTGAGTAGACGCCGCCTGTTGTAGGATGAAGCTGCAACAGGGGGTGTAATAATGCCAAGAAAATATAGCATGCAATATCCATCAACCCCTCACCCTGCTAAAACTGGGTGAGGGGTTCTCTGCGAGCTATGTCAAATTCGGATACAAACACTCGAAATACCCGAAAAATAGGGCAGGCTCTGCCCGGTTTTTGGCATCCTTATAAGCATGAAAGAACCCTCACCCTGTTAAAGCACGGGTGAGGGTTTCTTTGGTGCCGCTGACCGGAATTGAACCGGTACGGTATTGCTACCGAGGGATTTTAAGTCCCTTGTGTCTGCCGATTCCACCACAGCGGCATGATATAGTCAATCAATCTGAAAACAAATCCTCGTTTTCAGGGTGGTAGGAAAAACCTGTCGCACGCGCGGTGGCGTGCTGATTGCCGTAGAAGACAACAACTCTGCCCGCATTGCGGGCCACCGCACGGATTTCCTTGCGACTTAAAATGTACTCATTTTGAAGGTTGTTCAAGTATAAAACGGAACTAAAATATAATACCGCAAATGCGTGGCAAAGTCAATACACAGCGCTCGCCGCCGCAAGGCATATGAGGGAAATTTCAATCCCTCCGATGGGTAACTGTGCTGCGGTATCCGAAAGGTTAGCATTCAGTCCTTGTGCTTTTTGCGGCGCAGAAGATTGTTTGCGGCTACAGCTGCCACGGCAAGCAATTTTGCGGCATACACGAGCAGCCAGCACAGCAGCCGCGGTGCCATTTTAGATGAAATAAAGATGGCAGTGGGGCCATCTGCCCCGCCGATGATACCGATGGAGCTTGCATCCTTCATCCGGTCAAGCGGAAACATCTGCTTCGCTGCGCAAAACAGCACCCCGGCGAGCGCGGCGAATACGGCCGCAAGGATTAGGGCTATCTTAAAGGAACGTCTCATCAGCTTTGTCTCCCCTATTCATATTTACCGTCCGTCGAGTATAGGATGTAAGGTGTAACATCAAGCTCACCCAGAGCGCTAAGCTGCCCAGAATCGGTAGAAACTACGGGCAGAACCTTTGTGCCCGTTGCAACATCGGCGAGCAGGTACTCTAAAAACGCCTTAGTGACCTCATATGCCTGTGTGGCAGGGTCGGCAATTCTTGTTTTGCCGATAGTAATACCACTCTCAAATCCGGACGGTAGCACTAGCGGCGCTATGACAGATGCTGAAACCTCGGCAGGGTCGCCACCGTAGATCAGCTCGCTTTTATCAAGATATGCTCCCGCTTCATAGGTGACGATAAGCTTGCAGCCGGAGTCTTTTATCGCGTTTTCTATCTGTGTAATACAACCGTTTAAAACACTGGTGCGCGAGTCGTTGGATTTCGGGCCGAAATATGCAAGGTTAAGTCCTACCCCGGTGGGATAGTGCAGCGAATCCACCATCACATACGCGGCGCCGCTTTGCGCAAGCTCAGCAATCAGCGATGTAACGTAGCTCATGCCCTCGGTGGATTCGGGGTTTATCCACGGCTTACCGCCTTCGGTGGGATAGTTATCAAGCCAATTGGTCGTTACATCCTTAGAGTAACGCACCGCAGCACCTTTTATCTTTCTTGCGGCAAGGGGATCTTTAAATGCGTGCAGATGGGCTATGGTCTGTATCCCCTGCTCGCTTAGTGTCTCGATTCGTTTGGTGATATCCGGGGTATCCTCCATCACCGCTCCAATCTCATGTGGTTGAGAAAGTGCCGAGTTATAGTAGATTACGCCGCTCGCATCCTTAACGCTGATTACAATGGTATTCGCGCCTACAGTTTTTGCTTGTGTCACAAATGCTTCGAACCGGGTATCATCGGCGAGGACGGTGTTTGGCATAAACAGTGCTTTTATCTCGGAAAATGCAACGGTACCTGCTGTTTGCTGCGATGGCACGGAGGATGGCTGACTGCTTGATTGCGGCAGTTGGGACGATGCATTGCTTTGTTGACCAAGACGGATGCGCATATCACCGCTCAAAAAGCTCATAACCGGTTCCGCAACGCTATATCCTACAAAGAATAGCACACACAACAGCAGGATGCCGCCAACCATCTTAAACGCGCCGATGCGTCTAAGTGCTGCACCCTGATAGACCCGTTTGTGACGCTTGATTTTAAAGTTTGATTGCTTTATCAATTCAGGCACCACCTTTCGTCATAATCGAATGCGCCCTGCTGCGATTATCTGTCTGCTAAAATGGCAGCTGATGGCCTATAAGCCCGAATAAGGCAAGAGAAATCAGCCCAACATACAAAAGTGCAATTGGCAAGCCGCGGAACGTTCTGGGGATACGTTCGGTATCCAGCCTGCGTCTGCCTTCAGCAATCAGCAGCGAGGCAAATGTCAAGCCGACACCGGAACCAAATGCAAAGCCTGCCGCCTGTAAAAGTGTATGATTGCCAATGGTCGTAATGTATAAAACACCAAGCAGTGCACAGTTAAAGGTTGCATAGGGCAGGTAGTTGCGCACATATTCGGACGCCGACTTCATAATCTTGCCAACTATAAAATATACTATATAGTATAGCAGGGTTAGAAGGAGAATAAACACGAGCGGACGAATGTATGCACGAAAGCTTAAGGCGGAAACCAATGGGTTGATTACCGTCGCAAGCACCGCGCTGCTAAGTGCCATAAACGTAAACAAAGCGCCAAACTGAAAGATACGTTTTGCACTGCTTGCCGAAAACAATACCGTGCTGATACCAAGACCGCGTGAAAGCACAAGGTTTTCCAGCAGTGCGGCGGTTGCTGCATATAAAAAGAACTGCACAACCATCTCTCTCATGATATAACCATTCCTTTCCGGATAACTGTGTGTTTAACACACAGCACCGCTTGAAAGCCTATTGTTTGGAATTTGCTTGCACAGGCAGGGAAGAATCCGTTTGCACATCAATATGCATGGCACGCATACGGCGATCCCTTGTGTGATTGGTGACAAACTGATAAAGCGCCGCAAATAATCCGATAAGGATAAATCCGCCAAACGGCATCAGAATACCGTTTACGGGAAACGGATTGTCGGTGGGGATACCCCAAAGGGTGGCGTTACCAATATATTCACGCGCTGCACCGACAATGCAGATAACCAGTGCATACCCCAGCACCTGAACGATTGCATCGAGCAGTACCCAACGAGTTTTGTTTCGAATACCAAATGCCTCGGCCCGCATAACAATGATGGTATTGGTTACGAGCAACGGCAAGTAAATGCCTGTCGTGTCAGGTGTTCCGGGCAGGACAGTACGCACGATTGCAATTGCGCCGGCGTAACAAGCCGCGGCCGCAAGAGCATAGATAGGGATACGATGCCAAAGCGCCACACGCTGTTTGATAAGCGAAGAAAGCACCAGTGTGGGAATGGTGACCACCGCTACAATAATAGAGATGGCGACCGCATTCTTAAGGTAGATTGCCGCCACGGCAACCGGGGCGAGTGTAAGGCCATTAATCAAAACGGGGTTATTTGTCCAAAACTCCCGCAGCTTTGCAAAAAACCGATAGGTGGATTTTGTTTTTTTAGCCATCGCTTTCTCCTCCCTTTGCATCGCCGGTGGTATGTACAGCGGCTTCGGGCTGGGTTATCTCGGTTGTTACGCCGTGTTTCTTATGCCGCGTTTTCTCCACCGTAATAATCAAGCGTTTTGAGCCGCGCCCAATACCGCTTTTTGCTTTGCGAACCACCGCCGAAGGGATTCCCTTGATAAGCCGCATCTGAATGCCGTCGATTAATAGATCGTACCGTATCCACAACGCAAAACGATCCAGCGCAAACGAAAGTGCGTTCATAATAAGCACCGCAAATACAAAGCCTTCCTCAAAGCCGCCGAAGTAGCGAAGCAGCATGGTCAGCACTCCGATACCGGCACCAAACAGCACCTTTGACAACGGAAGACTTGGTGAGGTAACGGGGTCAGTTGCAAGAAACACCGCTCCAAACACAAGGCATCCCGCAAACAGCTCAAATGCGATTCCCGCGGCAACATTGAGCTGCACACGGGGAAACAAGAATGCCATAACAGCCGCCGCTCCAATAAGCGAGAACGGAATATGCCAGGTGATGGTGCGCCGAAACAGTAAGAATAACAGACAGCTTACAATCACGAGGATTGCTGTGGTTCCCATCGCCCCCGAGAAATTGCCCAGAAACATCAAAAGCAGATCACCCGCCGGTTCGCCGTGCATCTTAAGCACGCTTGCGGGAGATTGGTATAATGTGAGCTTTTCGGTAAAGATTATCGGAATCTCATCAAACGGTTTGGGAAAACCAAATACAGCACTGGGCCAGCATACCGTTACAAACGCAATGCCCGCACACGCCGGATTAAACATGTTTGCACCAAGTCCGCCAAACGGATGCTTGGCAATCAGGATGGCGAACACGCATGCGGTTACCACCACATAAAACGGTACCGTAACCGGCAGCAGCATTGCAATGGCAATGCCGGTAATCACGGCCGAAAAGTCGTTAAGCATAATCTGCTTACGCGCAAGTTTACGGCATATAAGGTCGAGCGAAAAACAAAGCACGGCCGCTGACAGCGCTAAAAACAGCGTACGCGGTCCATAATAGAAGTAAGCCATGGCAATCAGCGGTACCATAGCGATAATCACATCGGTAAACAGCGTATGTACATTCTCTTTGTAGCGTATGTTAGGGGCTTTCGCTGCCTGCAAAACCATTATTCCAAAACCCCTTTCACAAGTGCTTTTGCCTTTTTCACACTGTGGGTCAGCTCAAGATTTGCGGGGCAAACATAGGAACACACACCGCATTCGATGCATTTATCTGCCCGCAGCTTGGTTAGTGTTACGACATCCTTGCCCTGATACCCCTTATACAGGTAGTTTGGCGCAAGCTTTCTTGGGCAGCTTTCTACACACCGCCCGCACAAGATGCAATCGAGCACCGGATTTTGGATAGGCTTTGAAAATGCCAGCACCGCACGCGTGGTATAAAGTACCGGAAGGTCAAGGTCGACAATTGCTACGCCGCGCATGCTGCCGCCCATTACAACCCTTGCG
Organism: Bacillota bacterium; assembly: GCA_023421245.1. Classification (GTDB taxonomy): domain Bacteria; phylum Bacillota; class Clostridia; order Oscillospirales; family Ruminococcaceae; genus Acetanaerobacterium. The sequence continues at coordinate 10,566 of JAEZTV010000025.1, forward strand.
GGATTTTTAATCAGGCCGCAGAATTCAAGAATCTCACGCGCCGTTGTACCAACCCGTACTTCAACATTGCAGGGGTTGCCGATACAATCGCCCGCTACCGTTACAATGGTGGTGTTTTGTACCTGACCGGTTCGAACCGCACGCCACAGATGCAGCAGTGCCTGCGCACCGATGATGTAGCCGCGCCCGTACTTTGCAAGGGTTTTCTTTACGCGGTTGCGCACGGGATACCGCCCGTAGATACGCTTAATGGGGATTTCAAACATCTTACGCGGTACGACCGTTTCAGCGTCATCAATATCAGCGTAGCACAACCCAAAGAAGGTTTTGATGCCGCATGCAAGCGAGATCATTTTAAGCGCGCCGAGCACCTCGTCACTGTGCTGCAGGAGGGTGTTAATGTTAGAGGACACATAGGGCTGCTCATCCACCGCATCGCACACCAATGCCGTGTAGCCGCCATCATACAGACGCATAAGCTTATCACTTAAAAACTTACCGTCGGTTTCATCCACGATGGATGCCTTTTGGGCCGCATCAATGAGCTGTTCCAGTTCGTACTGCTCAACCTGCAGCGTTTCCCTTGTGCGGGTAAACGGATGCCGCTCACGCTTTCTTTTGGGCCTGTCCTCCGATTCAAGCATCGGCGTCTGATCCGCACTGCCGGTTACCTTGAGCGAAAAACGCATAAATGTATCGCAGCTAAGCCGCGGGTAGTAAAGCTCGTAGCGCCCCAGCAGCACCGCATCAGCGGTAAGCGCCTTTGGGGGCGGTACACCAAGCTCGTTATAATCGGGCAGATATAGCACCCTAGGGTTTAAAAGCTGCTTTTGTTCACGGGAGAATGCGGGTTCCTTTGCCTGATATAGGTTTTCACCGCTCAGCCAGCCTGCCGCCATATTCCTTCACCTCTTACTGTGGTTTGAGTGGTACGCAATGTACTACTGCCTGTCGCAAAAAGCCCCTTTTAGATTTCAAGGGGCATCGTATACGCCAGCAGCAAGCCATCCGCATATATTGTAATGAGCCTCTATTCTTCATAGAATGCTTCATCCTTATAATCGTTTCATCTGGTTTGCATCTTGCTGCGTGCTCCTGTAAACCGGTCAAAGCTAAGCCGCAGCGGTATTTCCCTGTTGTTGGAGGGTGATCTTTTGATTATTAAAGCGATTAACAGCGATAAAATCAAGATATTGCTGACCATTTCGGATATGGAGCGGCTCAAGCTGACCTATGAGGAGCTGGATTATCAAAGCCCCTCCAGCAAACGCGCAATATCCGAGCTGTTAAGCTTTGCCAAGGCGAAAACGGGCTTTGATTTTACCGGTGCAAGACTTTATATTGAGGCCTTTTCAAACGGTGACGGAAGCTGCACGCTGCTGTTCACCAAGCTTGATAAGGCGCCCCCCAGCGAAAGCCGAAAAAAACCGTTTGTCACCGATGCCCTGCCCGTTATCTACGAATTTGAACGCATCGATGATACCGCACAGTTTGCGCGTGCGTGCCTTGAAACAATATCGCCGCTTGCGCTGTACGCAATTGGCGGACGGTACCGGCTGGTGCTGGGTGCAAAGAGTGCACAGCGTATAGCGCCATTGCTTGCGGAGTTCGGGCGGCGGTGCGGCAGCGGGCTTACCGATCTTGCCCACCTTGATGAGCACGGAACACTATTGCTTACGCGCAACACGCTAAAAACCCTTAAATCCCTTTGAGTGCGGAGATAGCCGCGGCATAATCCTCTTTGCCAAAGATTGCACTGCCTGCTACCAACACGTTTGCACCCGCATTCACACACAGCGGCGCGGTATTGGCATCTACACCGCCATCCACCTGAATATCGAGTGTCAGGTTATGCTTGTCCGCCTCTGAGCGAAGCGCGGTTACTTTTTCAAGCATATTGTGCATAAACTTCTGGCCGCCAAAACCGGGCTCGACCGTCATAACAAGCACCATATCAACCTCAGAAAGGAACGGCAATATCTCCTGTACCGGTGTGTTTGGTTTCATGGTTACGCCCACGCGAACGCCGAGTGCGCGAAGCTGCCGCGCCGCCTTTGAAAGACTTGGCACCGTTTCACAGTGGATGGTGATAATATCTGCGCCGGCATCGGCAAACGCCTTAGCATAACGCAAAGGCTCCGATATCATAAGATGTACGTCAAACACCAGCTTGGTTGTCTTCCTCAGGCTCGCTACAATGGGCGGGCCTAAAGTAATGTTGGGAACAAAATGGCCGTCCATAACGTCTATGTGAATCCAATCGGCACCCGCTTGCTCAACTCTGGCAACCTCTTGCGCAAGGTTTGCAAAATCACTGGCGAGAAGTGACGGGGATATTGTAATATGTTGCATACGAAAACTCCTCCCATCAAATACGTTGATTCAGATATAAAATGCCTGTACATATTAAATATAGTGTGAAACGAAAATGTGAATTGGTTTAATATCATTTTTACAAAAAGTCGCTTACTGTACTATTTTAAACCACGCGGCGAAAAACGTCAACCAGGCAACAAAATAAACCATGAACATATCGTGAACTTTCGGCAACAGTCTACAAATGCTTGCAAAGTGCCGCAATATTCTACGGTGTTGATTCTAATGCCTTTGAGGATGGATATGCGCAGGCTACCGGCTTGTGTGTCTTATACTATTTCCATTTTAATGAATAGATTTTGCCCATCTTTTATACTCACCGCAAAACAGTATGACGGCGGCCTCGCCGCATGGAAAGTTGTACAGGGACCGTCTGCCTGCGGTCAAAGCCGTGGCAACAAGATCTGCTTGCCGATTAAAAACCGGTCTATGTTTTTAATGCAGATCAGTATCACGCACAAGCCGGCAGTAAATATGTTGCTTGATCAAGCGATACCAGCCTGCATCGAGTATACTGCCACCGAACCGCCAGCGTATTGCCGGCGGCAAAGGCTGTGACACCTTCGGGAGGCCGCAGCCATCCTTCGGAGGCATTATATTCAAAGGGCAGGCAGCATGACGCGCCGTTATGCAGCGGCTCCCCTGCGGGCGGTTTTGAGCCTCCACCGCAGCGCTTAGGGCAAAGCTCTGCTAAAAGCAATCGGCTTGCCCCGCGCATGGTGGGATGGCCTCCGGCAGCTTCCGCCACCGCCGCAAGGCGCGTCATCCGCTTACCCTTACGCTCCATCTTATGCACCTTGGGTACCGACGGCGACATGTCTTAAACCCAGACACAATCTGCATGCCTTACAACATTGGCCTAAAACAGAGATTCTGCCCTGTTTTGGGCCAAAAGATATTTGGAATATACAAATTCACGTCACTATTTAATTTTAGTAACTGCATCACAGGAGCAGACGCCCGCTTATTTATCGCGGATGCGCGTGAGCTTTTTAATCCATGACCTGCCGAATATTGAAAGAAAAAACACATTTGCAGCCGCATGGATGGCATTAAACAATACCCCGCCCACAAGCGCTGCCCGGATAGCCTGCCACGAGGGTGCAATATAGCCCAGCAGATAGAACGAATCGACGATAATGCCATAAAGAAAGCCCGCCGCTGCCCCGTACAGGCAGAGCGGCAGCCGTTTTTCCAGACTGCCGCGCCTGCCAAGGATGCCTGCAAGCGCACCAACCAATCCAAAACCGAGCATCTGCCATGGCGTCCATGCACCCTGCCCAAACAGTATGTTGGAGCATAGCGCGCTCAAGGCGCCTGCAATAAATCCGGCCGAAGGGCCAAACACCGCACCGGTAACGATAACCACCGCGCCCACCGGCTTAAAATTTGCAAGCGGCGCAAACAATACCCTGCCTGCCACCGCCACAGCGGACAGCACCGCGACCGCCGTAAGGGTATTGGCATCGGGGCGGGATAGCTCAAAGCTTGCAAACCCAAGCAGCAGAACCAACAGTACACCCAGAATCGACACCAGCTGAACGCTTAATTTTCCTGCACAATACACCCAAACCAGAGTTCCCGCAAGCAGTGCCGCGGCAAGCAGCAGGGCGATTTTGGGCGCGCATGCGCGGGTTTTGCCGCTTACTCCTCCCACAGGCGCTCTACCTCCTTACAGGTAACCGCATGGCGGCGGTAGTCTCCGGCAATCAGGCTTGCGGGGGTTGTATAGAACGTATTGCCGCCAAAAAACTCTTTTGGGGGTGCAGTACACGCAACCCCGCCGTCAAACAGCAGCGCGCAGCGGTCACAATGCTCAGCGCAAAACTCAACATCATGGCTTGCCATAACAATCGTTACCTCTTGCCCCGCGAGCTGTTTGAGCAAAACGGCTAACTGCCCCTTTGCGTGAGCATCAAGCGCCTTGGTCGGTTCATCCAGCAGCACAAGACCGGGGCGGGCAAGCAGCACCTTTGCAAGGGCTGCGCGCTGACGCTCCCCCTCGCTGACATCATACGGGTGGCGGGTAAGAATGGAGGAGATGCAAAGTGCCTTTGCAATTTGCTCCACTTCATACTGTGCGTTCTGCGCGCCGTTTGCGCGCGCGGTATCCATAAGATCGTCAAAAACGGTATCGTGCACAAACAAAAGCTTGGTGTTTTGCGGCAGATATACCGCTTTTGCCTTGCCCTGCTTTCCATGCAGCGTAACCTTACCCCTGTTTGGTTTTAGGATTGCGCACAGCAGCTTAAGCAGTGTAGTCTTTCCGGAGCCGTTATCGCCCATAAGAGCGGTAATCTCGCCTTGGTGTGCGGTAAAGTCCAGGTCTTTAAAAATCAGCTCCTGCGCGCCGTTGTGCCCAAAATACACCCGCTTTGCATGCACAGCTACGGTACCGCTGTCACCGCCGCTTCCCGGCGGGAGAGGTGCGAGAGGTTTCCCCTGCATCTTTTCCTCAAACAGGGTACGCCCCTCGCTGACAGTTAAGGGGATGGGCCGATGATCTGCAAAGATACGTGCCGCAGCAGGAAGCATCCGCGAGAAAACGGCACCCCGTCCCGCCATCCAGTGCGCGGTTTCCCTACCGCTGCCGCTAAAAGAAAGTGAACCGTTTTCCAGTACCAATGCATGGTCACAGTGGGCCAGCAGCGCCTCGATATTGTGTTCCGCAATCATAACGGTAAGCCCCAGTTCGCGGTTTAGGCGGATAAGCATTGAGAGGAAATCGCGCGTCGCCACGGGATCAAGCTGCGAGGTAGGTTCATCAAGCAGGATAAGACGGGGGGATAATGCGAGCACTGACGCAAGGTTGACCATCTGTTTCTGTCCGCCCGAAAGGGTATTAACATTGCGGTCAAGCAGTCTTCCAAGGCCAAAAAAGCTTGCCATCTCCGCCACACGGCGGCGGATAACCTGCGGCGGGAATCCCAGCGATTCCAACCCAAAGCACAGCTCTGCGCGTACTGTGTCGGTAACGAGCTGGCTGTCGATATCCTGCATCACAAAGCCGATATCACATGACGACTGCATCCGGTTTAGGGCATTGATCGGTTCCCCCCGATACTTGATAGTACCGCTGTATGTACCGCTTGCGCACAGCTCAGGCTTAAGATTTGCAAGCAAAGTGGATTTTCCGCTGCCTGATGTGCCGGATAGCAGAACAAACTCACCCTCGTTTACCGAAAAGCTGAGGTTGCAAAGCGCGGGGCGGTCTGCCTTGGGGTAGGTATAGGAATAACCGCGTACCGTTAACAGCTCCATCGAATCGCCTCCCAACCATCACATAAAAGCGGAACCGCCGCGAGCAGTGTGAATAGCAGATAGTATATGCCTTGCCAGCCTGTAAGGTAAAGCCTGCTCATTGCAGGGTAAAAGGTGTATGCAAGCCCGTTTGATGTATATATCATGATGATTATTGCAAATAGTATTGTCATTGCTGCGGTCGCCACAATATCACGCGGGGCGATACGTTCGGATTTATATCTTGTGCACCTCGCAGCGCCATAGCCGCGTGCACGCATCGAGCGTGCGGTATCAAGCGAGTCCTCCAGTGCGCAGCTTAGCAGCACGGTAACCGTCTGTGCAAGCCCTCTTGCCCGCGTTGCAATACCCTTTGCCTTGGTAAGCGGCGGAGATAAAAGAGAGAGTGTATCCGATATCTCTTGCTGGCGACGGATGAGCATCGGCACAAGCCGCATTGTCATACTTAGTACCAGCGCGGTTGAGGACAACCTTGTGCCAAACAGCTCGCGAAGGCGCTGACCCGGCAGTAGTGCAAAGAACACCGTAAACCACAGCATGACGCATAAGAGCATCAGCCCAGAAACCAGACCGTAGAGGATTGCCTCAAGCGTAACCGGCTTACCAAGCAGCGTTGTAAGCACCGCGCTGCCGCGATGGTTAAACAGCGGGTTAAACAACACGATTAGCCCTACAAACGGTAAGCCAAACCGCAGCATACGAAACAGCTCTGCCTTTGTGCATACACGTAAAACAAGCAACACCGAAAACATCAGGCTTAGGGCAATGATGATAGGGTTCATTGTCATTAGTGTGAGTACGAGCATAGTTGCAAAGTAGCACAGATGGGATATGCGGTGGTAGGAATAAAAGCCGAGCGTCTTCATAAAAGCGTTCCTTTCGACCCGATTGGTCAGCACCTTTATACTCAATAAACTTTAAAATAAATGCATGTTCAGCCGCACGGATTTCCGTGCGGCGCCCGCATCGGGGGCGGAGCTGCATGCCGTTTATAGCAAGTGACCGCTGAGCAAAGCAGATTTTCGGTCTGTTCGCGCGGGGCAGCTTGAAAACTGCATGTTTTCAAGTGGATTGGCTATATCATAACGCGCACACCATACCTTGTCAAACACGAGCGAAATACCCTGCTTACTATTTGGCGGCGCGATATCATCCACATCCATAAAACGCACGACACGCACAAGCTTAAGATTCTTCGGGTAAAAATTCACTTAACCTGACGGCGGCCATACAATCCTTGAACGTGCTGGATGCAAAAAGGGAAGCGTTATGCACGCTTCCCTTTCTTATTGCTGCCCTAGGGCTACAAGGTTATGATTAGCTGTTGATTGCAATAACAACACCCGAGCCTACGGTGCGGCCACCCTCACGGATAGCGAAACGCAGACCAGTCTCAATTGCAATCGGGGTGATGAGCTCTACGTCCATCTCAATGTTGTCACCAGGCATGCACATCTCGACGCCCTCAGGCAGCTTGATGATACCGGTAACGTCAGTTGTACGGAAATAGAACTGGGGGCGATAGTTATCAAAGAACGGAGTGTGACGGCCGCCCTCGTCCTTTTTCAGAACGTAAACCTGCCCGCGGAACTTGGTGTGGGGGTTGATGGAGCCGGGTTTGCACAAAACCTGTCCACGCTCAATGTCAGTTCTCTGAACACCGCGCAGCAGTGCGCCAACATTATCGCCAGCCTCAGCATAGTCGAGAATCTTGCGGAACATCTCGATACCGGTAACAACGGTCTTTCTCTTCTCGTCGGTCAAACCAACAAGCTCAACCTCGTCGCCGGTCTTAATCTGTCCACGCTCTACCCTACCGGTTGCAACAGTGCCGCGACCAGTGATGGTGAACACGTCCTCAACAGGCATAAGGAAGGGCAGGTCAGACTTACGCTCGGGGGTGGGAATATAGCTGTCAACTGCATCCATGAGCTCTACGATGGGAGCATACTCAGGAGAGTTAATGTCGGTAGAGGTGCTCTCAAGAGCAACCAGAGCGGAACCCTTGATGATGGGGGTGTCGTCGCCCGGGAACTCGTAAGCGGAAAGAAGCTCACGAATTTCCATCTCAACGAGCTCAAGCAGCTCTTCGTCGTCAACCTGATCGGCTTTGTTCATGAAAACAACGATATAAGGAACGCCTACCTGACGGGAAAGCAGGATGTGCTCTCTTGTCTGAGGCATAGGGCCGTCTGCAGAGGATACAACGAGAATAGCGCCGTCCATCTGAGCCGCACCGGTGATCATGTTCTTAACGTAGTCGGCATGTCCGGGGCAGTCAACGTGAGCGTAGTGACGATTGTCGGTCTCGTACTCAACGTGTGAGGTGTTGATGGTAATGCCGCGCTCTCTCTCTTCGGGAGCCTTATCGATCATGTCGTAAGCAACATAGTTTGCCGAACCGCGGAAACCAAGCACCTTTGTGATAGCCGCTGTTAAGGATGTTTTACCATGGTCAACGTGACCGATAGTGCCAATATTAACGTGGGGTTTTGTACGTTCAAATTTGGCCTTTGCCATTGGATTTTCCTCCTTTTATAAACACATTATTTCGGAACTGTTTATTATAGTGACATTGTAGCAATAAACCTAAAAAATATCAAGTGGCCGGGGCAAAAATGGCCGCCCTTAAGCCCCTGATCAGCCCTGCTTCGTACGGACATTCATGATGCCCTCGGCAATGGATTTGGGTACCTCAATGTAGTGGCTGGGCTCCATTGAGTAACTGCCGCGTCCCTGCGATTTAGAGCGCAAGTCGGTGGAATAGCCAAACATCTCGGAAAGCGGCACAAACGCATTGATCTGCTGTGCGCCAAACTGTGCCTCCATGCCTTGAATCTGTCCGCGGCGGGAGTTAAGGTCACCGATAACGTCGCCCATATACTCTTCGGGAACGGTTACCGTTACCTTCATAATGGGCTCAAGGATGGCGGGGTCGGCCTTTTTCATTGCCTCTTTAAACGCCATGGAACCTGCAATCTTAAACGCCATTTCAGACGAGTCAACCTCGTGGTAGGATCCATCATACAGCGTTACAATAACGTCTACAACGGGGTATCCCGCTAAAACGCCCGCCTGCATGGCCCCCTGAATACCGGCATCGACAGGAGCAATATACTCCTTGGGAATCGCACCGCCTACAACGGCATTTCTAAACTCGTAGCCCTTACCGGACTCGTTGGGCTCAACCTTGATCTTAACATGACCATACTGGCCACGGCCGCCCGACTGACGCGCATACTTATTGTCGACATCCGCAAGCTTGCGAACCGTCTCCTTGTATGCAACCTGGGGTTTACCGACGTTTGCCTCTACGCGGAACTCGCGCAGCAGGCGGTCGACGATAATCTCAAGGTGCAGTTCACCCATGCCGGCGATGATTGTTTGCCCCGTCTCTTCATCGGTATAGTTCTTGAAGGTGGGGTCCTCTTCCGAAAGCTTGGCCAGGGCAATGCCCATCTTCTCTTGACCGGCCTTGGTCTTAGGCTCAATCGCAACACGGATAACAGGGTCGGGGAACTCCATAGATTCAAGAATAATCGGATGCTTTGCATCACACAGTGTGTCGCCTGTGGTGGTATTTTTAAGACCAACCGCGGCAGCGATGTCACCGGCAAAGCACTCGTCGATATCTTGACGATGGTTTGCATGCATCTGCAGAATACGACCGATACGCTCGTTGTTATCTTTGTTCGCATTGTATACCGTGCTGCCGGTTTTTACCGAACCGGAATACACGCGGAAGAAGCACAGCTTACCCACATAGGGGTCGGTCGCAATCTTAAATGCAAGCGCAGCGAAAGGCGATTTGTCGTCCGAAGGACGCTCCTCGGTCTCGTTCGTGTTCGTGTTCACGCCGGTGATATGGTCAACGTCAATGGGGGACGGCATGTAATCTATTACAGCGTCGAGTACCTTCTGCACGCCCTTGTTGCGGTAAGAGGTGCCGCATACTACCGGTACTATGGTATTGGCAAGGGTTCCCTTGCGGATGCAAGCCTTGATTTCGTCAATCGAGAGCTCTTCGCCGTCAAGGTATTTCATCATCATTTCCTCATCGATCTCAGCCGCAGCTTCGATAAGCTTCTGACGATACTCCTCCGCCTTCTCCAACATATCCTCGGGGATATCTTCAACACGGATATCCTTTCCGAGATCATCGTAGTATACATAGGCCTTCATCTCAAGCAGATCGATGATACCTTTGAAAAACTGCTCCGCGCCGATAGGCAGCTGGATCGGAACAGCGTTGCATTTGAGTCTTTGGTGCATCATCTCCACCACACGGTAGAAGTCTGCACCCATAATGTCCATCTTGTTTACATAGGCCATACGCGGCACCTTGTATTTATCAGCCTGACGCCATACGGTTTCAGACTGCGGCTCGACGCCACCCTTCGCGCAAAAAACTGTTACGGAACCGTCCAACACGCGAAGCGAACGCTCAACCTCAACCGTGAAATCAACGTGCCCGGGCGTATCGATGATATTGACACGATAGCCTTTCCAAAACGCAGTGGTTGCAGCGGAGGTAATGGTAATACCTCTTTCCTGCTCCTGCTCCATCCAGTCCATCGTTGCAGCACCATCATGGGTTTCCCCTATTTTGTGTGTCTTTCCTGTATAGTACAGTATGCGCTCTGTAGTTGTGGTTTTTCCAGCGTCAATGTGAGCCATTATGCCTATGTTTCGGGTTTGTTCAAGCGAAACGTCTCTTGGCATATAGTCCTCCTTAGAAAAATAACTGCTATGCAGCCTTTGCAGCGTGCATATCTACAGGCGACATACAAAGGCTCATTAGACATTGCGTATAAAAATGTGCTACCGTGTATACACGGATAACAAAACTACCATCTGTAGTTGGCAAACGCCTTGTTGGCTTCCGCCATCTTATGCGTATCCTCGCGTTTCTTTACCGCGCCGCCCATGCTGTTGGTGGCATCGATAATCTCGCCTGCAAGACGCTCTCTCATAGTGCGCTCCGAGCGGTTTCTAGCATACAGCGTAATCCAGCGCAGACCGAGCGTTTGTCTTCTCTCGGGTCTGACCGGCATCGGAACCTGATAGGTAGAGCCACCTACACGACGAGCTTTAACTTCAAGCGACGGCATGATATTTTCCATGGCGAGCTCAAAAGCTTCCAGCGGGTCTTTGCCCGTTTTATCCTTTACGATGTCGAAGGCACCGTAAACAATCTTTTGAGCAACACCCTTTTTGCCGTCATACATCACGCCGTTGATTAAGCGTGTGACAAGCTTGGAATTATAAAGCGGATCAGGCAAAACATCACGTTTTGCAATTTGACCTCTTCTTGGCATTTTCGCTTCCCTCCTTCACAGAATGAATTCACAGGTACTCGAAAGCGCAAAACTCCCGTTGGCCAAGTGCGGGGTCATCGCTTCGTCTGCCCTTAAGACAACCGAATCTATATAAACCCTAAGCACCTTGCCTTCCCCTACCTTAGTAAGGGTGCAGTTTGTGGGGTGTTTCACTTCTCGATTATTTTGCAGCCGCACCGGGCTTGGGACGTTTGGCACCATACTTGGAACGACTCTGCATACGTTTTGCAACGCCCTGAGCATCCAATGTGCCGCGGATGATGTGGTAACGTACACCCGGCAGATCCTTTACACGTCCGCCACGGATGAGCACAACGCTATGCTCCTGCAGGTTATGACCGATACCAGGGATATAAGCCGAAGCCTCAATCTGGTTTGTAAGCCTTACTCTTGCTACCTTACGCAGAGCAGAGTTCGGCTTTTTGGGGGTCATTGTTCTGATTGCTGTGCATACGCCGCGTTTTTGCGGAGAAGTTTGGTCGGTCGTCACGCGTCTTTTCGAGTTGTAGCCCTTAAGCAGCGCAGGCGAATTCGATTTCTTTCCCACAACCTCTCGTCCTTTGCGAACCAGTTGGTTAAAGGTTGGCATGCTGCACCTCCTTCTTTTACTATTTATTATAAAAACGCAAAACTGCGTCTTTACTCGCTCAAAACCCCGCGCAGATACGTATATGGTAGTATCTGCGACTTTTCATTAAAAATTACATGGGGCACCGACTATACATTTTAGCACCGCTTATCCGGTTTTGTCAACATCCCGTGTACATTTCTTTAAAAAACGTTTTTTGCACGCATAAATTGAGAATAAATCGGGAGCCGTGGGAAACGACCCCCGATTTTACCGTCGTGTTCGGATTATTGCTCTTAGTCCGCAAAGCTCATAGCTTCAGCAGAGTAGACCGGCTGCGGTTCTGGCTTATCGGCGGAAACCACCTCGACGCTGCCATAGCAGGACATGCCCGTTCCGGCAGGGATAAGCTTGCCGATAATAACGTTCTCCTTAAGCCCCAGCAGCGGATCGACCTTACCCTTGATTGCGGCCTCGGTGAGCACGCGCGTGGTCTCCTGGAACGACGCGGCAGACAAGAACGAGTCGGTCGCAAGCGACGCCTTGGTAATACCGAGCAGTACCGGTTCAAATACCGGCAGCTTGATATCCTCGCCGGCGGCGTTGCGCTTTTCCATCTCGTGCAGCGTTGTGGCTGCCTCTAATTTATCGACGAGTGTGCCGGGCAGCATCGTGGTGTCGCCGCCGTCTACCACGCGCACCTTCTTCATCATCTGGCGCACAATAACCTCAATGTGCTTGTCGTTGATGTCAACACCCTGCATACGGTATACCTTCTGCACCTCGGCAATGAGGTAATCCTGTACGGCGTCAGCGCCCTGGACCGCAAGAATGTCGTGCGGGTTGACCGAACCTTCGGTCAGACGGTCGCCCATGCGGACAATGTCACCCTCTTCAACACAGGTCCTTGAGCCGTAAGGAATAAGATAACTTTTTTCTTCGCCCGTTTCGTTGTTCGTCACAAAAACGTGCTTGTTCTTTTTAACCTCGCCAAAGCGGACTTCACCCGCAATCTCGCTGATGATGGCAAGATATTTGGGCTTTCTGCCTTCGAACAGCTCCTCTACACGGGGCAGACCCTGCGTAATATCCTCGGCGTTTGCAATACCCCCGGTGTGGAAGGTACGCATCGTAAGCTGTGTGCCCGGCTCGCCGATTGACTGCGCCGAAATGATACCGACCGCTTCGCCCACCGCAACCGACTTGCCATTGGCAAGGTTGGCACCATAGCAGCGTGCGCACACGCCGTACTTCGCGTCGCAGGTTAGGGTTGTGCGAATCTTGACGCGCTTGACACCCGTTGCCACAATCTTGTCGGCATCGTCATCATTCATCATCGTATCGCGGCATACCAAGACATCACCGGTCTTGGGGTCTGCAAAGTCGTCCGCAAGATAACGCCCGTTCAGACGCTCAGCAAGGCTTTCTATCAGGCCGTTGCCTTCCTTGATGTCGTATACCTCAATGCCCTCGTGAGTGCCGCAGTCCTCCTGCCGGATAATAACGTCCTGTGAAACGTCCACCAGACGGCGGGTCAGATAACCGGAGTCCGCGGTACGCAGCGCGGTATCGGCAAGGCCTTTTCTTGCGCCGCGCGATGAGATAAAGTATTCCAGAATATTAAGACCCTCGCGGTAGTTAGCGCGAATGGGGATTTCAATTGTCGTTCCGGAGGTATTTGCAATCAGTCCGCGCATACCGGCGAGCTGACGAATCTGATTAATCGAGCCGCGTGCGCCCGAATCCGCCATCATAAAGATGGGGTTAAACTCATCGAGGTTTTCCTGAAGTGCGTGCGACACCTTTTGGGTCGTCTCATTCCAGATACGGATAACCTGCTCGTAGCGCTCGCTGTTGGAAAGCTCACCGCGGCGATAACGCTTGGTTACACCTTGGATGCTTGCCTCCGCATCCGCGATCAGCTGTTTCTTCTGCGGCGGAACCACGGCATCGGAGACCGCCACCGTAATTGCGCTGCGGGTAGAATATTTAAAGCCCTGCGTCTTAATCTCATCCAGCACCTCAGCGGTTTTCGCTGTGCCGTGTACCTTGATGCACTTTTCAATGATCTTGCCGAGCTGCTTTTTGCCAACCTTAAACGAGATTTCAAGATCAAACAGATGCTCTGGATCGGTTCTGTCCACAAAACCGAGGTCCTGCGGGATTGGTTCGTTGAAGATAACACGGCCAATGGTGGTCTCCACAAGGCGGCTGACTTTTCTGCCGTCTATCTCCTTGGTAAAGCGGATCTTTATCTGCGCGTGCAGCCCGATTATCTTCTCCTGATACGCCATCAGTGCCTCCGCCACATCGCGGAAGACCTTGCCCTCGCCGGGCTCGCCGGGCTTAAACATGGTAAGGTAATAGGAGCCGAGCACCATATCCTGTGTCGGTACCGCCACAGGGCGGCCATCCGACGGTTTAAGCAGGTTGTTTGCCGCAAGCATCAAGAAACGCGCTTCCGCCTGCGCCTCAGCAGAAAGCGGTACGTGCACCGCCATCTGGTCGCCGTCAAAGTCGGCGTTATACGCGGTACATACCAGTGGATGCAGTTTAAGTGCGCGTCCTTCCACCAGCACCGGCTCAAACGCCTGAATACCCAGACGGTGGAGCGTGGGCGCACGGTTGAGCAGAACCGGGTGGTCGCTGATTACGGTTTCGAGCGCGTCCCAAACCTGTGGGTTGGCACGCTCTACCGTTTTTCTGGCATTCTTAATATTGGACGCGTCGCCTGTTTCCACAAGGCGCTTCATCACAAACGGTTTAAATAATTCAAGTGCCATCTCCTTGGGCAGGCCGCACTGGAACATCTTAAGCTCGGGACCTACCACGATAACCGAACGGCCCGAGTAGTCCACGCGCTTACCAAGCAGGTTCTGGCGGAAACGCCCCTGCTTGCCCTTTAGCATATCGGAAAGGGATTTGAGCGGACGGTTGTTGGGGCCGGTCACCGGACGGCCGCGTCTGCCGTTATCAATCAGCGCATCCACCGCCTCTTGCAGCATACGCTTTTCGTTACGCACAATGATGTCGGGCGCGCCCAAATCCTTCAGACGAGCAAGGCGATTGTTGCGGTTGATAACACGGCGGTAAAGGTCGTTGAGGTCACTGGTGGCAAAACGTCCGCCATCCAGCTGAACCATGGGGCGAATATCGGGGGGGATAACGGGAACCACGTCAAGGATCATCCACTCGGGGCGGTTACCCGAAAGGCGGAATGCTTCCACTACCTCAATGCGCTTGAGCAGATGAATCTTCTTCTGTCCGGAGGTTGTTTCCAGCTCCTCTTTCATCTGTTCTGAAAGCTGATCGAGGTCTATCTCTGAAAGAAGCTCGCGAATCGCCTCCGCACCCATTCCGGCGCGGAATTCGTCCTCGTACTTCTCCTTCATGTCTCGGTATTCCTTTTCGCTGAGCAGCTGGCCCTTTTCCAGCGGCGTAAAGCCGGGATCAATAATAATATACGCGGCGAAATACAATACCTTTTCAAGCAAGCGGGAGGAGATATCCAAAATCTGTCCCATACGGGATTTGTTGCCCTTGAAGTACCAGATGTGCGATACCGGCGCCGCAAGCTCAATATGGCCCATACGCTCACGCCGAACCTTAGCGCGGGTTACTTCAACACCGCAGCGGTCGCATATCTTACCCTTGTAGCGCAGACGCTTATACTTACCGCAGTGGCACTCCCAGTCCTTAGTCGGGCCAAAGATGCGCTCACAGAACAGACCGTCGCGCTCGGGTTTTAGTGTGCGGTAGTTGATGGTTTCGGGCTTTTTCACCTCACCATACGACCACTCGCGGATGGTCTGCGGTGATGCAAGACCAATCTTTATTGACTCAAAAACGTTAAATTCCAAGCTGCAACCCCTCTTCCCTTATTCATTCTCATCCGCCGGCTCATCGTCACTGAGATCGTCAAGGATATCCTCCTGATCATCATTAGTATCAGACAGGTTCTCGTCGTCGATCAGCTCCTCGCTGAAGCCATCGGGAATATCCTCGCCGTCAATTATCATTTCATCGGGCAACACGTCGTCAACCGGGGGAAGACCAACGTCCTCATCCTCTTCAAAGGTTTGTTTGAGGTCGATTTCCCGATTGTCGCGGTCAAGCACCTTTACATCGAGGGCAAGCGACTGCAGCTCTTTAATGAGCACCTTAAACGATTCAGGGATGCCGGGTTTTGGCACGTTCTGACCCTTGACGATTGCCTCATACGTCTTGACACGGCCAACCACGTCGTCGGATTTGACGGTGAGTATCTCCTGTAGGGTATAGGCAGCACCATAAGCCTCAAGCGCCCATACCTCCATCTCGCCAAAGCGCTGTCCGCCAAACTGTGCTTTACCGCCGAGCGGCTGCTGCGTAACCAACGAATAAGGGCCGGTGGAGCGTGCGTGTATCTTGTCATCAACCAGATGATGCAGTTTTAAGAAGTACATATAGCCAACGGTTACCGGATTATCAAACGCCTCGCCTGTTCTGCCGTCGTACAGGATGCTCTTGCCGTCCTCACGGAAGCCCGCCTCGGTCAGACATGCGTGGATGTCGTTCTCGATTGCGCCGTCGAATACCGGGGTCATAACCTTCCAGCCCAGAGCCTTGGCGGCGTAGCCGAGGTGAACCTCCAGCACCTGTCCAATATTCATACGCGACGGAACGCCCAGCGGATTAAGCACGATGTCAAGCGGTGTGCCGTCGGCAAGGAAGGGCATATCCTCCTGCGGCAGAATGCGGGATACCACGCCCTTATTGCCGTGGCGTCCTGCCATCTTATCGCCGACCGAAATCTTTCTCTTCTGCGCAATATAGCAGCGCACAACCATGTTAACGCCGGGGTTTAATTCATCGCAATTTTCGCGTGTGAACACCTTGACGTCCACCACAATACCGGACTCGCCATGCGGTACACGCAGCGATGTATCGCGCACTTCACGCGCCTTTTCACCGAATATGGCGCGCAGCAGACGTTCTTCCGCCGTAAGCTCGGTTTCGCCCTTGGGCGTCACCTTGCCAACAAGGATATCGCCCGCGTGTACCTCGGCGCCGATGCGGATAATGCCGCGTTCGTCGAGGTCCTTGAGCGACTCATCGCCCACGTTTGGGATATCTCTTGTAATCTCCTCGGCGCCGAGCTTTGTGTCGCGCGCCTCGGTCTCGTACTCCTCAATATGAATAGAGGTGTAAACGTCGTCACGAACCAGTCGCTCGTTGATAAGCACAGCGTCCTCGTAGTTGTAGCCTTCCCACGTCATAAAGCCAATCAGGGCGTTTTTGCCAAGACTGATTTCGCCGTTGCTGGTCGCGGGACCATCCGCGATTACCTGCCCCTTTGCAATGGTATCCCCGCGGTTTACGATTGGGCGCTGATTAGTACAGGTACCCTGGTTGGAACGGGTGAACTTCACAAGTTTATAGGTCTCAAGACCACCATCGGTCTTGCGGATAACAATCTCGTCAGCGTTTACGCGCTCCACAACGCCTTCGTGGCGCGAAATAACCGCAACGCCCGAATCCACCGCCGCCTTGTACTCCATACCGGTGCCCACAATGGGCGACTCGGTCTTGAGCAGCGGCACGGCCTGACGCTGCATGTTCGAACCCATAAGCGCACGGTTTGCGTCATCGTTTTCAAGGAACGGAATCATTGCTGTCGCAACCGAAACAACCATCTTCGGCGATACGTCCATGAAATCAACATGGTTGCGATCCACCTCAAGAATCTGGTCAAGATAGCGGGCGTTTACGCGTTCCTTGGAAAAACGGCCCTGCTCGTCGAGCGGCTCGTTGGCCTGCGCAACCACAAACTCGTCCTCAACATCGGCGGTCATATATACCACTTCATCAAGCACCACACCGGTTTCGGCGTCGACCCTACGGTAGGGCGCCTCTATAAACCCGTATTCGTTGATGCGGGCAAAGGTCGCAAGATAGGAAATCAGACCGATGTTTGGGCCTTCGGGCGTTTCAATCGGGCACATACGGCCATAGTGGCTGTAGTGAACGTCACGCACCTCAAAGCCCGCGCGATCCCTGGAAAGGCCGCCGGGGCCCAATGCAGAAAGACGGCGCTTGTGTGTCAGCTCCGCCAGCGGGTTCGTCTGATCCATGAACTGCGATAAGGGCGAGGAGCCAAAAAACTCCTTGATGGACGCAACCACCGGACGGATGTTGATGAGTGCCTGCGGGGTTACAACGTCCATGTCCTGCGCCTGCAGTGTCATTCGTTCGCGGATGACGCGCTCCATTCTGGAAAAGCCGATGCGGAACTGGTTTTGCAAAAGCTCGCCCACCGAACGAATCCGGCGGTTGCCCAGATGGTCGATATCATCGGTTTTGCCTACCTCGTGGCAAAGGTTATTAATATAGTTAATCGACGCGAAGATGTCGTCTTTAATGATATGCTTGGGGATGAGGTCGTCGATGCGGGATTTGAGCATCTCAACAAGGGTTTCTTCGTCGGGCGTTTTATCCAAAATTTCGCGCAGTACGGCAAAGCGAACCTTCTCGTTGATGCCGATGGCCTCGGCGTCTACCGAAACAAAGTCGCAGATGTTAACCATACCGTTGCTGATTACCTTAACCTCTTTGTCCTCGACGTTGAGGTAGGCGGTGTCAACGCCCGCAGCCTCAATCTCCCATGCCTTTTCGCGGGTGAGCACCTGTCCGGCTTCCGCCATCAGCTCGCCGGTCAAAGGATTGGCGATGGGGCGCATAAGTGTTTTGCCCGCAATACGGCCACTGATTGCGAGCTTCTTATTATACTTGTATCGGCCAACGCGCGACAGGTCATAGCGGCGCGCATCAAAGAATAAACTATCGATATGGCTATGCGCACTTTCCACCGTGGGCGGCTCGCCCGGACGCAACTTGCGGTAAACCTCAAGCAGTGCCTCCTCGGTGTTTTTGGTTCCATCCTTCTGAATGGTAGCAAAGATGCGCTCGTCTTCACCCATTAGGTCAAGGATTTCCTGGTCGCTGCCGATACCGAGTGCGCGCAAAAACACGGTAACAGGCATCTTGCGGTTTTTGTCGATGCGAATATAGAATATATCGTTTGAGTCGGTCTCGTATTCCAGCCATGCGCCGCGGTTGGGAATTACCGTGGCGGAAAACAGCTTTTTGCCCGTTTTGTCAAACTGCATTCCGTAGTAAACACCCGGGGAACGCACAAGCTGCGAAACGATAACACGCTCCGCACCATTGATAACAAACGTACCGCTGTCGGTCATCAGCGGAAAATCACCCATGAAAATTTCCTGCTCCTTGACCTCGCCGGTCTCCTTATTTAAAAGTCTTGCCGTCACACGAAGCGGCGCGGCATAGGTTACGTCGCGTTCTTTGCACTCCTCTACGGTATATTTCGGCTTATCCTCCAGCCGGTAGCCTACAAAGGTTAAAACCAGATTACCTGTGTAATCTGTAATGGATGAGACGTCGCCAAAAACCTCCTTCAAACCCTCCTCGAGAAACCACTTGTAAGAGTTCTTTTGCACCTCAATAAGGTTTGGCATATCAAGCACCTCATTGATACGGGAAAAGCTCATGCGGGTGTTTTTGCCCAGGTGCATTTCTTTGACATTTACCATATGCTCACTCCATTCCTGTTGTTAACCACTTATCGCAACGCAAAACACTAGGGTGAAAGGCAAGCGCAGTGTTTTTGCATCTATGTATTGATATTTTAAAACCAGTATGCTATAATGAAATATCTCAAAAGTATGTTTAGGCATGATGATACAGTATATTATTGTACCACCTATTTCATTTAGTGTCAATGAAATAACCGTATTTTTTTCGCCCTTCAGCATATAATAATTTGTTGGGATTGCCTAAACCGGCCCGCTGTTTTTTCGCACATGACTTGATTGTTAACGCTAAACTCATATGTTAAACACGTTATACGCCTGCCGTATCACGTTTTTCTGTAATTTCCTCCTGCTGCTGCGGGAGTTTTTTCGTTTTATACTGAAATTGCTGAAGTAAGCGTATGCCCTGCGTCGTTATATAGATAGTGACGGGCAGACAGGGCACCTACAACCAGCTCTGCGCATACAGTCTTGTGCGGTACGATAGGCAGGCATACCAAGGGCCCTTACTGCTTGTGCCTGCATACCGCAACAAATGCTTCCGGGTGGTGATGACAAAGTCGATATGACACAAGAAAAGTTTAATATGATGGTCGTGCAATACGAACGGCTTGTGTTTACCGTATGTTATCAGCTTGTGAAGGATTACGACGAGGCGCAGAACCTGACACAGGATACCTTTCTTTCGGCATACTGCCACATCGACAGCTGCGATGAGGATAAGATTAAGCCTTGGCTTGCACGTATTGCCGCCAACAAAGCAAAGGACTACTTAAAAAGCGCTTATTACCGTCACACCGTATTGAGCGACACCCCCGTAGGTGACAGTGCCGCCTCTCGCGAACCCTTGCCCGACGACATTGTTCTGACACGCGAACAGGAGGAACAGATTAAAGGCATGATCCTTTCGCTCAAAGAGCCGTATCTAAAGGTAAGTATCCTGTTTTTTCTGGAGGAAAGAACCGTTGATGAGATTGCCGATGCGCTAAAGCGCCCCAAGAAAACCGTGCAGACACAGCTATACCGCGCAAAGCTTAGTTTGCGGCAAATGTTGAAAGGAGAGATGAGCGGATGAACGAGTTTTTTCACGATAACGGGCACCTTACACAAGACGCGCTGCACTGCCTTGTTAACGGAGCGGATGCGGACGAGATTTGCCGGTTAGAGCTTGCCGAGCATCTTTCGTTCTGTGACTGTTGTTTGGATGGGTATATGGCGCTGCTTAGCGACAGCTTGCTGATTGACCCGCCTTCGCCGCAGGCGGATTCCATAATTAAAATTGTAACGCGGCGCGCACGTATTTTGTTCTTTAATCGATATACCCGCGCGGCGGTGGCGGCGTGCCTGGCCATTACGCTATGGACAGCCGGCGTGTTCAGTACCGAATTTGCCGAAAAAAACAGTCTGCTGATTGCTTCGGTGGGCACAAGCGCGGCGGCGTTTGGCGAGCGTGTGACCGAATGGAGAACAGACCTTTCAAGCGAACTGCGCGAGTATTTTCAGTTTGATGGTATTGATTCTTTGAATAAGAAAGGAGCTTCTTCCCATGAAAAAGAGTAGGTTTTTAATTTTTCTGTTTTCGCTGATACCTGGCGCCGGAGAGATGTACATTGGCATGATGAAGACGGGCGTTGTAACTATGTCGGCGTTCTTTGGCATTATAATGATCGGTTCATTTTTACGGTTTGAGTTTATTTATCTCACGCTGCCCGTATTGTGGTTTTATTCTTTTTTTACCGTGCACAACAACAAGAATTTTACCCCCGAATGGCTTAAGCAGAAGGATGACGGCGTGTTCTCCGGCATGAATGGTTTTTGGGAGGGCAGGCTTAAATCCATCTTTGCGCGCCGCCATAAGATTATCGGTATCTCACTGATTGCGCTTGGCGGATACGCGCTGTTTGACAGCTTCGTTTCCCCTCATATCTATAGCCTGCGCGAGCTTATGCCCCCGCTTTACACCATGCTAAGGAATCTGCCCACGTTGATTGTTTCGATTGCCATCATTATTCTCGGCATATACCTGCTCAAGGGCAAGAAGGAGCAGGTACCCGCAGCAGAAGAGGATTTGACCCAATACAGAGGTGACCATAATGAATAACGAGACCGTTTACACCGCACCAACTCCCTCTCCCCCTCCCGCAGCACCGCAACAACCCGCGCTCCCGCCCAAAATACGGCGGGTGGGAACATTCACGATGGGAATCAGCCTGATTGCGGCCGGGGGCCTTGCGATTTACAGCCTGATAAACCCTGCCGCCGATTATGTACTACTGTTTCGGTTTACGCCGGTAATTCTGATTCTGCTGGGCATCGAAATTATGATATCCGCCATCTTTGCCGGCGGCACAAAGCTTAAATATGACTTTCTGAGCATGGTTGTTTGCACCCTCCTCATCTGCGGTACTTTGTGCCTTGCCGCCCTCCCGCATATCTACCGGTACTGGGGGCCGGAGCGCGAGTATATCGAAAACCGGCTGGAGGGCGACCTTTACGACCTGTGCTATGAGCAGCTTGGACCGCAAAGCCCCGTAAAAACGCTGGCCGTTTCTATCAATGTACGCACGCAGACACTAAACGAAGGTACAACTCTTTCTGATTTGAACACCGGCGACAATATATACGCCAACATTGAGCTAAAGAAGGAATACCCCTCCGCCATCGCGTTTGCAGAAGATTGCAGTGCCATCGCATCAAAGCTTAGCCGGATTGGCGTGGTATTCCAACACATAACCTTCTCCTCCCACGGCAACCCGCGCTACTATCTCGAGCTGCAGGGGCGCTACCTTCTCGATGCACCGGCGGGCGAGCTTGTGCAGTTTGTGGACGCGCAAACCGAAGACGTTGACGACCCGCTCCCCGAGGAGGAAGTCTACGACGGCGAAGATAACTTGGAGGAGTCAGATTCCGTCACCGAAGAATCGTCTGCACAGGATGTGCCGGTGAGCTCCCAATCACAAGAAAGCAGCATTGACCCCAACATCTCTGATGCGCAAGGTACAGCCGCCGCATAATCCGTCTATTATGCCAAGCTCCTTACTATCCTTTTTCGGTCTATACAAAACAGCAGCCTTCGGGCTGCTGTTTTTGCGTGTCGGTATTAATATGCCTCGATACGGCGCTGTTTTCTCAAGGCACTGCGTTTTTCGCCGGCCTCCCACTCCCATTTATCCTGCTCCGTTTCAAGAACCAGGCCGGGCACTGGAGTGGGCCGCTCGTTTTCATCGAGCGCCACCATAACAAGGTATGCGGTATTAACCAGCCTGCGCTGGCCGGAGAGATCCTCCGCAAAGGTATCGACCCGAACCTCCATTGAGGTATTACCCACATGGGTAACCCTGCCCGACAGCACCATGGTGGTGTTGACATATGCCGCGGCCTTAAACTGAAGATTGTCGATTGCTACGGTTGTTACATTACAGCCGCAGTGACGGCGTGCCGCCACCGCCGCAACAACGTCAATCCATTCCATCAGCTTGCCGCCAAACAGGCGGTTGTACCCGTTAATATGCTCCGGCATCAGTATCTGTATCTGTTCCGTTTTTGACTCGCTGACACGTTTTGCATTTTGCTCATTCATCTGCTTATTCATTCCTTCCCGTAATGCTTGTATACCTAAGGACGCTAATCCAACCAACAACAGTAGGGTTGTTGCACCATAAAAACCACAACACAAAACGGGCAGCCGTTTTGTTCGCAGCTTTTACTGCATAAACGCCGGAAACCGGTGTGGTGGTTTTTATGTACTTGTAGACATATTATACCATAAACAGACTGCAAAACGACTAATGTCGTTTTGCTTAGGACATAGTCCTTGCAAATGCTGATTTCATCAGCATTTGCAGTTTATGGTGTAACATGGCCACATTCGTATTTTGCTATGCAAAATACTCATACTCGGCTTTGCCGAGTTCATTCAAAGCAAAGCT
>JAEZTV010000003.1 GCA_023421245.1 Bacillota bacterium
CAGTTTTCCGTATTATGCAAGATTTGCATTTGACCTCATCCGGCGCTACGCGCCACCTTCTCCTAACAGGAGAAGGCTTTACACGAGGCAATGAGGTCAAATTCGGACGCGCAATGCGCGCCCCTACGCATTCAACAAAAGCAAGTCATCCTAAGGCGAAACATAGCGAAACAAGTTTCGCAGTTGGAAAACCTGCAGTTTTGCGTATTATGCAAGATTTGCATTTGACCTCATCCGGCGCTACGCGCCACCTTCTCCTAACAGGAGAAGGCTTTACGCGAGGCGATGAGGTCAAATTCGGACGCGCAATGCGCGCCCCTACGCATTCAGCAAAAGGAAGTCGCCCGAAGGCGAAACATAGCGAAACAAGTTTCGCATTGGGAAAACCTGCGGTTTTCCGTGTTGTGCAAGGTTGGCATTTGACCTCATCCGGCGCTACGCGCCACCTTCCCCTAACAAGAGAAGGCTTTACACGAGGCAATGAGGTCAATTCGGACGCGCAATGCGCGCCCCTACACATTCAACAAAAGCAAGTCATCCTAAGGCGAAACATTCCTTCAAAAGATACGCAAAGAGATGGCTTCTCCGAAGCGGCAAGCTTTGCTTGACATTGCGAAGACCGGCAGCCGTAGGCTGACTGATGAGGTGACATAGCGAAACAAAGTTTCGCATTTGTAGAAGGATAGCAGTTGGAAGATCTACTTTTTTCTCTCAAGCCACACAAGCAGCACCGAGATATCGGCGGGACTGACGCCCGAGATACGCGACGCCTGACCAATGCTGAGAGGCTTGATGCGCATGAGCTTTTCGCGCGCTTCGAGCCGCAGGCTTTCTATCTCACGGTAAGGGGTATCGGGTGACAGCGGGCGCCTTTCCAGCTTATGCATCTGCTCCACCTGCATAAGCTGGCGGCGAATGTACCCTTCATATTTTATCTCGATCTCCGCTTGCTCCCACACGGTACGCGGAAGGCTCGGGCGGTCCTTGTCAAACGGGGAAAGCATCTCATAGGTAATCTGCGGGCGGCGAATCAGCTCGGAAAGCCGCGCTCCGGTAATAAGCGGCGCTGTGCCGCTTTCGGTCAGCAGTGCGTTGAGTCCTTCAGAGGGCGGCAGGATGATCCGATTCAGCCGCGCGATCTCCTCATCCACCAGACGATATTTTTCATGCATCAAGTCATACCGCTCCCGTGAAATCAATCCAATCTCATACCCGATGGGCATCATACGCTTGTCCGCATTGTCCTGCCGCAAAATCAAGCGATACTCCGAGCGCGAGGTCATCATACGGTAGGGGTCAAGACAGCCCTTGCTGGTCAGGTCATCAATCAGCGTTCCGATATAGGAACCGCCACGGTCAAGAATCAGCGGCTGTTTGCCCTGCACGGTGCGCGCGGCGTTAATCCCCGCAACAAGCCCCTGTGCCGCCGCCTCCTCATAACCGGATGTGCCGTTAAACTGCCCCGCCCCATACAATCCCTTTACCTTGATAAACTCTAGGGTAGGCAGCAGGTCAAGCGGATCGCAGCAATCATATTCTATCGCGTATGCGCTGCGCATCATCTGCATGTTTTCAAAGCCGTCTATCGTACGATACATCGCCATCTGTACATCTTCGGGCAGCGAAGAGCTCATACCCTGCAGGTACATCTCTTCGGTATCAAGCCCCATCGGCTCCAGAAACAGCTGATGCCGTTCTTTATCGGCAAACCGAACCACCTTATCCTCGATGCTCGGGCAGTAGCGCGCGCCGATGCCCTCGATCATACCGCTGTAC
The DNA here is from genome assembly GCA_023421245.1 of Bacillota bacterium. Lineage (GTDB taxonomy): Bacteria > Bacillota > Clostridia > Oscillospirales > Ruminococcaceae > Acetanaerobacterium. Next base: position 1,777 of record JAEZTV010000003.1, read on the forward strand.
ATCGGAGAACGATGAAGGTTCGCTTTGATAATCTCATGCGTGCGCGCGTTGGTGTAGGCAATATGACAGACCGTCTTGTTCTCGGGCGGATGTGCCGCGGCAAACGAAAACGGCTCGGCCGGTTCATCGCCGTACTGCGCCTCAAGCTTTGTAAGATCGATGCTGCTTTTCAGCAGCCTGCCCGGTGTGCCCGTTTTAAACCGGCGGGTGGCAATACCAATCGCTTGCAGGCTTTCGGTAAGCTGTACCGCCGCCTGACAGCCGTCCGGGCCGCTTTCGTAGCTTGCATCGCCGACATAGATGCGTCCGCCAAGGTAGGTGCCGGTGGCGACGATTACCGTGCGCGCCTCATACACCGCACCAAGGCGTGTGACAACGGCATGTACCCTGCCGTCCTGCACGCGTATCTCGCAGATTTCCGCCTGCTTTACGATAAGGCCTTGTGTTTGTTCGAGTACACGCTTCATCTCGATATGATACTGTATGCGGTCGATCTGCGCGCGCAGGCTGTATACGGCGGGGCCTTTGCCGCGGTTGAGCATCCGGCTTTGGATGGTGGTTTTATCGGCAACGCGTCCCATCTCGCCGCCCAATGCGTCGAGCTCCCGCACAAGATGCCCTTTACCGGTACCGCCGACAGAAGGGTTGCACGGCATATTGGCAATGGAATCGAGCGATAGGGCAAATAAAACAACCCGCGCGCCAAGCCGTGCCGCGGCAAGCGCCGCCTCGCAGCCCGCGTGCCCCGCCCCTATAACGGCAACTTCAAAGCTGCCCGCGTAATATTCAGACATAATAAACATTCATTCCTTTTCGATTGCATCGGACAGATTTTCGGATAGAATTTCTGTGTGTCACTATTGTTATAACCGGCAAACGTTAAAACCATTCTGGTTTTAACGACGCGGCCCATGCCGTACAGCTGCCTGAAAGGCAGCTGTTGCGGGGTTTCATCATCAAATTGCACGCTTTCGCGTGCCGGCAAGCAAAGCTTACCGCTTAAAAGTCGCACAGGCGGGTTTTCACGCGAATTGATTATAACAAACCTATTGTAATGCAGACACGCAAAACTGGCAAGAGAAAATGCGTATCGAACTCGGGTATATGGGGTTTTGTCTGCCGCCATGTTATAACAAAAGGCCTTCCTATACCGCATAACCGCGAAAGGCACAAAAAGAGAGCGGTTTTCCGCTCTCTTTTTTCCCTATATCTTGCTTTTTCTCCGTTCCAAAAACGGATATATCAATAGTTTAAGGCTCCGTTCTATTCTTCTCTGTTTGAATGCTTCGATACAAACAAACCATCGTAATAGCACCGATTGCAAAAAGCAGTACCAAGAGTCCAATAGAAACTCTAAGCCAATTGCCTAAGAATTGACTGGCTATTAATGCGCATGACAACAACGGAATGCCAAAACAGAGTACTATCCATAAGAAAGGCCGGAATATCACCGGGTGTAACTTGTTTGTATCCGTTATCTTAAAACTATACCTTTTTATATATCGCCGCAGCAGTACTGTCAGTATAACAGAAAATCCAATCCAGACCAGCAAAAAAAACGGCATGGCCTTCAAAAGAAATTCCTTGTTCTTTTGCAGGTTATATCCACTGTCAAAATGCTCGTTGTATACAATATACGGCGTAAACCCCGCCTGCATGCATAATTGCTCCACGAGCTGTGTTGTCTTAGACAGATTATATTCACTGAACAGATATCCCTGATTTTTATCCATAAGCCGTTTCCATTGAAAGGACTTAACTGTTTTGTCGGCGGATATATCATCAAATACAAACAACGGCGCGACAACGAAGGTATCAAGGCTGACATTTGGATATCGGTCGGCTCCCATCTGCGGATACAGCAGTAGCTCAGAGGATGGGTTAAAAAAATCCAGTACAACCGCATCAAGCGTAAGGCCAAGGTAAACAATTTCGATTCGGTCGCCCGTCTGATAATACTCTTGATATCCTGCCCCCAGAATTAACGGATGCTCTATATTGTAAAGGGGGAAGTTGAAAACCCCAAATAAACTTAGGCAGTCAGGCCGTTTGCGGCACGAACGGACGGACACAGCTTCGGCTTTCAGCCGGGAATGGAACGGCAACCAATGCGCCCACAGCCCCGCCCTGTGCGGCCACGTTGGCTGATGTGGGTATTACCCCTGCGGAGGGGAAGTCCCCTGCTGTGCGCCGCACACGTCCATGGAGCGAGGGGCATGCTCTTTGAAAAATATTGCGTTCGCGGTTATCTGGGAAAATGAAAAAAATTCCGCTCAAAACCTGTTTTCAGTGCGACCCTTAATGAGAGGCTTTGGCCTTCGCCTGTATGACAGGTGGCGCACATTGAAAACAGAATCACGCTGCCGTTAGGATACCGAGGCCGCAACCTTGCATTCCAGCCGTTTTATGGGAATGGCGGCGAGGGCAGCCAAAGGAAAACGCACCATAGCCCAGGCAGGCTCAGTGCAGGAACGTATTCGGGTAGACAACGGAAGGGTATCTCTCACACTTCACCCATGAGCGAAGCGATGAACCCCGCCCGCCATTCGTGGTAAAGAGGGAAGGTCTAAGGAGACCGAAATAGTAACAGATATCACTTATTACAGAAAAAGGAGCCACGTCTTATGAAAACAGCTGCTACTGCACCCGATATGGGCACAAGCGCGGCAGGGACGCTCGACCATAAGGTTGAAGCCGAGCCGATAAAGTTGCTAAAGCGGATTGGCTCCACGACCTTCATCGTGAACGTCCATTTTAGCAATATCAGCACCGAACCGCTGGAGGATAAAATCCACCGTCTAATCCAGCGGGAGGTGGAAAATGCCGCCTGATATCCCTAGTGCCGCAACGGGTTTCGACCGCCGGAAAGAGGAATTCATGAACACAAAACTGACCATATTGTATGAGCGTCTTTCAAGAGACGATGAGCTGCAAGGCCCTTCCAACTCAATCCTAAACCAGCGCCAGCTTTTAGAGGATTATGCCGAGCGCAACAATCTGACGCCCTACTTGCACATTCACGATGACGGCTACTCCGGCACAAACTGGGATCGTCCCGGCTGGCAGGAGCTTATTACAAAAATAGAGGCGGACGAGGTGGGTTGCCTGGTCGTCAAGGATTCCAGCCGCATGGGCCGCGACTACCTCCGTGTGGGTCTGTACCGCGAGATGTTCCGTGAAAAGGGCGTGCGCTTGATCGCCATTAATGACGGCCTTGACAGCTCGGTCGGGGAGGACGATTTTACTCCCTTTAGAGAAATCATGGCGGAATGGTACGCAAGGGACACATCCAAGAAAATCAAATCGGTCATCGCCGCCAAGGGTAAGAGCGGCAAGCCTACCTCCTGTACCCCACCCTACGGGTTCATCAAAGACCCGAACGACAAAAACCATTGGCTCGTTGACCCCGAGGCCGCCGCTGTGGTGAAACGCATTTTTCAGATGGCGGTCGATGGCATGGGGGTCCACCATATTGCGGGAGTGCTTGCGCAGGATAAGATCGAGCGTCCCTCCTACTATCTCGGCTCTCGTGGACGGGGGCGGCACAAAAATGATTACGACCGCGACAATCGGTATGCGTGGGGCAGCGCCACCATTGCGCACATCTTACGCAAAGCGGAGTACGCCGGGCATACGGTGAATTTTCGCACATCCTCGGCCAGCTTCAAGAGTAAGAAAAAGGTGAACAATGCGCCGGAGGACTGGCTGATCTTCGAGAATACCCACGAGGCCATCGTCGATCAGGCGACCTTCGATTTGGTTCAGAAGCTCCGCGAAACCCCGCGCCGGATTGACACCCTCGGTGAAGCAAATCCGCTGACAGGACTGCTCTACTGCGCCGACTGCGGCGCCAAGCTCTACAACCACCGCAAGGCGCACACGGCGAAACCAACACACAAAAAGCTAACCGATGTGTACTGCTGCTCGACCTACAAGCTCAGTAATTCCAAGTTCAACACCCAATGCTCCCCGCATCACATCAGCACGGAAGCGGTGCGGGGGATCATTCTCGATGTGCTTCGCAAGACCACCGGCTATGTCCGCGCCCATGAGGAGGATTTTCTCCGGCGGGTGCGTGAAAATTCTGCGATTCAGCAAGGCGAAACCGCCAAGGCGCATAAAAAGCTGATCGCCAAGAATGAGCGTCGGCTTTTGGAAATCGATCGTATCTACAAAAGCCTTTATGAGGACAAGGCTCTCGGGAAAATTGATGAGGGGATATTCACACAGATGACGGAAGGCTATGGGCAGGAGCGGCTTGACCTCCGTGCCAAGACCGATGCCCTCCAAGCGGAGCTTGATACGTTCGATGCCGACAGTATCCGCGCTGACAAATTCGCCGAGATCGTGCGCCGATACACCAGCTTTGAGGAACTGACCGCGCCCATGCTGAACGAACTCGTTGACAAGGTGATTGTCTATGAGTGCAACTGGTCGGAAGGCAATACCGGCGAGGGCGGCCGGCCACGCGGAGCCCGTACCCAGCGGGTGGATGTGTATCTCAAATACATCGGCAGCTTCGAGGTGCCGGATATGCGAACGCCGGAGCAGATGGAGACTGACCGCATTGCAGAGGAAAAACTGGCGGCAAGGCGTGCATACCACCGGGAGAAAACCCGGCTGTGGCAGGAACGGAAAAACGCCGCCGCCAAGGCCGCAGAGGGGGTTGCTACGGAGGAGATTGCGCTTGATTCTGCTCCTAAACCTGCCGCCTAACAACAAAATGAGTATACCGCAAAGAGCGGCTCACTGTCAAAACCGTGAGCCGCTCTTTTGCGTTTAGGGGGAGGTGCAAAACTTGAAACGCACCATACCCATCGGCATGCCTCACCTTGTTTCGAACTACCGTTTCGGTAGTTCCGAGGCGACAAAACATATCTTCACTTTATAAAATGCCGTCACGAATCGTTATGGCATCTGAGGAGCTGTGATCCAAAGACAGTTCCCAAAAACTTTATATGACAAAGAATCCAAGCTATATGATGATAGGAGGTTCGGACTATCCGTGCCTCTTGTTTTGTTTTGACGGAGTCCCGAAATGGGACCCATCGGCAAATGATCTGGCCACCCATCCTGCTTCTCATGGTGGTGAAATCTCATGTACAGTCATTTCATTAGCGGCCGGTTTCCGGCTGCGCAGCCGACCCGCAATGCGGGGCGATCCATAGGGGTCTGGGGTTTCCCCAGCAAGCAGATGCAGGCCAAGTGCGCATGTGCGCGCTGGTCTGCCTTGCTTGCTGAAATAATCAACACGTGATGATTATAAGCCCTATCAGGAATTCCCGATAACCTACAACCAGTCTTTATAAAAAGAGAACAACCTTCTATACAGTAGCCTGAAATATAAACCAGCCATCCCTCACCGAAAACTGAAATACACCGCCATGCTTTTCCACGATATGAACTATGCTTTTTGTGCCAAAGCCATGCCCCTGTTCTATTGATACCGGAAGCCCTTGCCTGAATACCGGTTCTACCTGATAGCTGTTGCGCAGATCAATGCACAGCTTATTATTTTTGGAATACACACGCAGCCGGATGATGCGTGTGTTGCTGCCAGGGATCTGCTCACAGGCGTGAATGGCATTTTCCAAAGCGTTTGACAAGAGCGAGCAAAGCTCAGTGTCGCTAAAGGGAAGCAAATCAGGCAGTTTCGCATCCACCGTCAGCATGATGTCTGCTTGTTTCGCTTTGGCGGCGAAAGCGGACAAAATCAGGTTGACGGTTTCGTTTTGGCAAAAGCGTGTGGGCGTGATGGCGTCCATGTCGGACTGGGCAGTTCGTAGGTACTCTTTGATCCCCTCTATGTGTTCTTTGGAGGCCAGTCCTTGTAAAAGCGCAAAATGGTGGCGCATATCATGCCGATAGGATGCGGCGTTCTGTTGTAACTGCCGCAGAGAAGCAAACTCTGTCTGCGCCAGTCTAAACTGTGCATCCAGCATATCCTTTTCTCTTTGAAGGCTTGTCTGTTTTTGTGTCTCAGCGTAGTAAAGGATCACAAACACAAAATAGAAAACGGATATTGTTGAGGGCATGAACTGTACCGCCCATTCGGCGCCGCTGTAAAGCACATCGGTGTAAATGGCGGTGATGTAGTCGAACAGATAGTAAAAAAGCGGAACCCCGCCTAAAAATAAGCAGGATTTTGTGGATGTCTCCATAAGATGACGAACGGAAGCGGCCACATACTTTTTCAGAAAATAGTAGAACAGAAATATCGCCCCAATATAAAAAACGTGGTCCGCAAGCCTGCTGTCTAAGGTGGCCCCCGCAAGGAAGCCGACCCAGCGCGGCGCTTGACAGCAAAGATAGCCGGAAAGCACGCTGACGGCGGAGATGAGCCACGGACGTTGATAGTATAGGGAGAATATCGCGATCAGCGGCAGGTGGATAATCAGCGGATACAGCTTTGAGGTCAAATCCAAGCCCAAGAGCCACCAGCTGGCAGTTTGAACGAAAAGAAAAATGACACAGAGCAAGCCGGTGGAGAGCCTGTTTTTCTTTGTGGGTTCTATTCCCGCAAAGAGAACGGACACCGCAATGCCAAAGACCAGAGAAAATCCAAATCGTAAGAGTCCTATCACTGTTGCTGCCACTTTAAAGCACCTCCCTCCATGTTCTTATTCCGCCTCCATTTGATAATTCAGATATTGCTGCTTAATCTCCCGCAGCTTTCCTTGGGCAATGGGGACAGAGGAAAGGGTCTGTAGGGTTATCTGATGATTTTCGATAGTATCCACATACTGCATATTCACAAGATAGGAGCGGTGGGGCTTGATAAAACACCCATATTTCAGAAGATTATCGTAGACAGAGGAAAAAAGCCCCGTACATTCGACCACCTTGCCGGAGCGCAGATGATAGAGCACGTTTCTGCCGATGACCTCGGCAAAGATCAAATTGGAGATCAGTATTTTTTGAATCCCCTCACTGCTCTTTACGATTACGGCATCCTCCTCTTTTTCTGCTTTAATCTGCTCGAGCAGCTCGTCAAAGGTAAAGAACAGCTTTTCCTTTGAGATTGGCTTTAGTACATAGTTGATGGCTTTCACCGAATAGCTTTCCAAAGCAAACTCAGGCGATGAGGTAAAGAATAAAATCGGTGCGGTTTTGTTAAAGGTGCGGATTTCCTTTGCCACATCAATGCCGGTAAAGCCCGGCATCATAATATCCAGACAATATATATCAAACCGCTTTCCTTTTTCCAAGGCCGAAACCAGTTCAAATCCGTTTGGAAAGACGGCGTGTTCGCAGCTTAGATGTCTTGATGTTCGGTACAGGTCTATAAGCTGTACCATATTGGATAGCTCGTCAATATTGTCGTCACAGACCGCAATTTGCAGCATAAGCATTCCTCCATTTCTTTATAAATCTATCTTCCTGAACTAAGTTTACCATAAAAATTGACAATCTAAAACTATAATTCATGTCGAAAAAATCATGTTTCATGTAGCGGACGGTTTTTTGGGGGGATTTCTGATAGTTTAAAGATGTGAAGCAAACCTTCTAAAGGAGGAGAAATCAATGATTGTATTTGATTTGGATGAAACATTGCTGTTTAATATCGGTATCAATATTTTTTCCTGCATCATTACTTTAATAATCTTTTACAGGGTCAAAAAAATTTTGCTGACACCTATGACATCCGACTACTCCTCAAGAGTGAAGCAGCAACGTTACTGGTTTTACTGGCGGATATAGCAATGTGGATATTGAATGGAAAAAGCGGCGCTTTTCTGCGTACTTTAAGCTATGCAAACATTATCCTTTATTTTATTATGCAGATTGCGATTGTTTTTTGGTGGCTAAGATACGCATGGTATCATCTCTTTGGATGCAAAATGCCGGAAAAGAAAGAGACATTCTTTGTTCTTGTACCGTTTGCATTTTTAGGTCTGCTTGTCCTTACTTCTCCGATTAACGGATGGTGCTTCTATCTGGACGATGCCAATTATTATCATCGCGGAGTATTGTCGGCGCCAATGTCTGTCATCATACTTTTGTATCTGCTGTCAGTAACGGTAGCAGCTTTGATACAGGTTAGAAAAGAGATATTTGTTGACCGCAAGAAGGAATTGCTGACCATTGCTTTTTTTCGGTGCCTCCATTTTTGGGTGGATTTATGCAGATAGTGCTTTACGGATTTAGCTTGGTATGGCCTTGCGTGGTTGTTTCCAGTTTGTTGATTCTGCTTAATAAGGAAGGGAAAATACTATCACAGGATGCTCTAACCGGCCTGAACAATCGCAGAAGGATGGAGCAGGTTGTAAAAATATATGAAGAGGGTCAGATTCGCGCAGCTGCGCTAATTATGCTGGATATAAATAATTTTAAGCACATCAACGATAAGTATGGCCATCACTTAGGGGATATGGCTTTGATACAGGCGGCAAATATCTTAAGGGCAACCGTTAACGGGACTTCTGCTTTTCTGGCACGATATGGCGGAGACGAATTCGTTATCATTTTACCGGAAGGTGAAGAGCGTGCTGCCAAGGAAGCTGCACAGAAAATCAGAGACAGCTTTGATCATTTTTCAAATACAAACCAGCTCCCGTTCCGGCTTTCCGTTAGCATCGGGTTCGCGGTATCGGCCAACGCATCAGATATCAGAATAGCAAATCTGCTCAGAACGGCAGATGAAAATATGTACCGGGATAAAGCCTTGCATCATCAGCGAAAGCATACGAAACCGCAACAACAACAGTTATCCAGCCCGACATGATCTATACCGGGGCAGCATGATAGTTATGACCAAAGCGGCGTAAAACTCTTTTCAAAATCATGATTCGTGTCGAAAAAAGCATGTTTCATGCAGCGGACAGTTTTTGAGAGGAATCTTTGATAGATTGAACTCAGAGAATGTGTCCTGCACAACCCAACAGAAAATGGAGGAATTAATCATGAAAAAATTACTGGTACTTATGATGGCGCTTGTTATGGCACTGAGCCTTGCAGCCTGCGGTGGAGACAATTCCGCACCAACTTCCACGCCCGCATCCACCCCTGCTACTACAGAGCGGCAGGACAACGTAACCCCCGAGCAGGCAGCGGCAATTGTAGATATCATGGCGAAGATGGGCCCGCTGTACAACGAGGCGGCTGAAGCTGCCTCGGCAAACGGCTGGGATCAGGACGAGGGGGCAGTGGAGGAACTGAACATGGTCTATGCCATCATGGACTCTGCAAGGGTTGGGCTTGGAGAACTTGACGGATATGGGGACACCAGCAAGGAGGACATCGATGCCGTTATAGAACAGTATCAGGCAATGCTGGACGAAATGCCCAACCTCGTCGCCAAGTTCAGCGAGCCCTACGCCGGTTAATAGGGTTACGGTAAAAATCGATAACAGGTGCATCAAAAACACCTTGAAATGGCGGAGGCAGGGTAATCTGTGTCCGCCATTTTACAAAGAACAAGAAATGAGGAGGTAAAATAGTATGCTGCCAACTTTCATCACAATCGCCGTAATGATTGCGGTCATTGTTCTATGGATCATCTCCACCCAGCGCAGACTGGTGGTGCTGGATGAGAATATCAGCAATGCCATGAGCCAGATCGGGGTGCAGCTTTCCAGCCGCTTTGATGCGCTAACGGCCCTTTTGGATTTGACAAAGGGCTACGCCAAGCACGAAAGCGAAACGCTGATTGAAACTATCAAATCCAGAAGAAGCGTCATCACGGCAAAATCCACGCCGGATGAAGTCATGCGTCAGGAAGGGGTTATTTCCGAAGCCCTTGGCAGGATTGCCATGGTAACGGAGCAATACCCCGAACTAAAAGCAAACCAAAGCTATATCAAAACCATGGATGCGGTACAGACCTTTGAAAATATGGTGCGCA
>JAEZTV010000004.1 GCA_023421245.1 Bacillota bacterium
CGCTTCCCGCGTTCATTATAAAATCACTAAAAACAGCGAGAGAGCACACGAATAAGGAGCAAAAAAATAAATAATTTTTCCACCTTAATTTTCGGGCGCTTTTTCACTCTTTATATATTGAAAGGAACTCCCACAGATTATTTGTTCGCCTGCTGCAGAAGGTGTAAGGAGTAATTACAGGGAATTTTCTTCAATAAATTTTTAGGAGGATTTCATTATGGCATATTATACCGGCTCCGTATACACTGATAAAGTTGATCAGGTCGTAGCAAATTTGACAAAATACGCTTATGCTGACCCTGAAACCAACCCATTCCCCCAAGGCCAATGTACCTGGTATGCTTTTGGCAGAGCATTTGAAAGATACGGCGGGCCTCTCCCCGTTAGTGGAAATGGGGGAAGTTGGTACAATAATGTAGTTGAATGGCCTGGTGTTACTAAACGAGCAAAAACAAATGATCCTGTTTCTAAAAGCATCGCTTGCTTCAGTGATTCCGGGTATGGACACGTTGTATTTATTGAACAAGTTACAGGTGGTTATGTTTACTTTACTGAAGGTAATTCCTGGTGCGCAGACGGTACAGTTCAGAAGAAAAGCATCTCAAGTTTTAAAACTCTTTGGGGCAAAACACTTCAGGGATATATTGTACTCACACACTATATTCCGCAAACATAACTCCAGCAACTTTAATCTTTACAAAGGCAGAGGTTCCGCAGTCGTTGCTGAACCTCTGCCTTTGCTGAAACAATCTTGAAATCAGGCTTTTCCTTGGATGATAAATCAAAGCAAACCGTATATGTTTTTACAATTTCTTCACTTGGCTCATCCGAAAAAAGCTTGTTCATATCATATACGCCGACTACAACCTCAACGGCATCCTGCTTTTCATTATAACCAAGCAAACACATGGACTGCGCCCCGCCGTATCCCCCCATCATCTTTATAATATACTCCTGATTGTGGCTGTCGTATCCGACGGAGCTATTCTCATCCCAAGCCGGAAAAATCTCTTCCGGTGAAAATGAATCCACATCCAAATGCCTGTATAGTACGGTTTGGATGTCCTCTAAGGGAATTCTATACACCGTACCGTCATACCATGCCTTATGGTTTTCATTATATAGTTCTTGTGCAATCATCCACCGAAAAAAAGTTGACATCTCCTGCCCTTTCGGCGGGTCGCTGATTTCTATATTCGCGATATACATGTCTCGTGCCGTATTAACATAGAACCGTTCTGTTTTGGTTAGGCCTTCTTCATCTATTTTATTAGTAGTTTGTTTTTCACTTAATGTGCACCCTGTAAACATGAGCGCCGCGCAGAGCAAACTGCTCACCAACCCAAAAATCCAGCCATACCGCTTCATACAAAGCACCTCTTTCTTAATTTCTATTGTCATCCATCATTATGAACCCCTTACAATTATTAGTGCAGATATTTTAGTGTTTTATTGCAATGACTTTTCAAAATGGTGTAGCCTCTTTGTGTAAGCCTTTGCTTCATCTGCTTTTATTGAAAAGGATGGAGTTGTGTGCTAGTATTTAATTGTAACAAAAAGGCAAGGCGGTGTCGGCTATGGCGCGAATCCTCCCTCTTCTTCTTTGTCTGGTATTGATAACAAGCCTCTTTGGATGTGAAGCATCCGTGCAACGGTCCGAATCAAAATCGCCGGAATTGCTCAGCGATTCGAGTATCTCCGACGCGGATGTTCCGTGGCAAGATATCTCCGGCGGGATCGATTTAAACGATTTGGAGGCTGTCAGCAGGATTTTTATCGACCCTCTCAAGCCTGCCGGATACCCGTGGTTTTATTCCTGGAACAGTATCGGGCAGCTCGACCCCGAGGATTACATCTCGATTCTTTCCTATTAACAACTATCTGAATCTTCCGCTCGGGATGGAACGCTATGACGACCCTTATGCCGATGCCGATCTGGTGGAGGCTGATTTGTGCAACCGCTTTGGTGTGAATAAAGAAACCTTGCGCTCCTCCCGCTTTTACGATTCCGAAAGCCATACCTATCTGCTCTTGGTAGGCGGCGGCGGACCTGACAGAATGGTTGCTGCTTCCGCTGACAAAGACGGCAAACAAATCACCATCGAGGTTGCCTATCACTATCTCTCGGGGGATACAGTAAACCCGGATTTGATTGGTTCCTTTCTGCCGGACAACCAGCAAAACGCCTCCGATTACGGCTATTCCAGAGGGTTCCTGTTTCCCTTTGGCGCGCTTGTTGTGAGACTTTCCGAAGAGGAAAACGCCTTTGAATATATTTCCTATCAGCTGTATAACGAAGCCTATGCCCGTCATGATCTGACAAAGGTGACGTCGCAGCAGATTAAAAAACCCAAAACTCAGGCAGGCTGAACGCCTGAGTTTTGGGTCCTTTTCATAGTAGTGCCTTCGCTTTATCCTGCGCCTTATTTCCGCAGCATCATTCTTTTGCCGTAGGCCTGTTCTTCTCCTTCATCGTCAGCGAGATACGGTGTTTCTTTAAATCAACATCCAGCACCCATACCGTGACAATATCCCCCACCTTGAGCACCTCGGAGGGATGTTTGATAAACCGGTCGCAGATCTGCGAAATATGCACCAATCCGTCATCGTGCACACCGATATCCACAAACGCGCCGAAATCGATGACGTTGCGCACCGTGCCGGTCAGCTCCATCCCGGGGGAAAGGTCTTCAAGCGTCAGCACATCAGTGCGCAGAATCGGTTTTGGCAGCTCATCGCGCGGGTCACGCCCGGGCTTGAGCAGCTCTTTTACAATATCAGCAAGCGTAGGGGCGCCAATCTCCAGCTGCTTTGCAACTGCTGCATTCCCGCCCTTTTCGGTGATGCGCGCGGGCAGCTCGGAGATATTGCCCGCCTTCACGTCCGCAAGGCTGTACCCGCATAAGGTAAGCAGTGCCTTCGCGGCATCATAACTCTCGGGGTGAACGCCGGTGTTATCCAATACGTTGCCGCTTTCCGCCACCCGCAAAAAGCCCGCACACTGTTCAAACGCCTTTTTACCGAGCTTTGGAACCTTAAGCAGCTCCCTGCGCTGTGTAAACGCGCCGTTTTCCTCACGGTATTTGACAATATTCTTTGCCACGGTATTGTTAATACCCGCAACCCGCGCCAACAGGGAATGCGACGCGGTATTCAGGTATACACCCACACGGTTTACACACTGTTCCACCACGCCCGAAAGTGCTTCTTCCAGCTGTGCCTTCGGCATATCGTGCTGATACTGCCCTACGCCGATTGCCTTGGGGTCAATTTTAACAAGCTCGGCAAGCGGGTCCTGCATCCTGCGCGCAATCGACACCGCACTGCGCAGCGATACATCAAATTCGGGGAACTCCTCGGCGGCCAGCTTGCTTGCCGAATACACCGACGCACCCGCTTCGCTCACCATCATGTAGGAGGCCTGCTGGGGCAGGCTTCGAATCACATCGGCAATGAACGCCTCGGTCTCACGCGAAGCGGTACCGTTGCCGATGGCAATAGCATTGACGCCATGCTTTTGAATCATCCCTGTTACCACCTGCGCCGCCTGCGCGGTCTTGTTATATGGCGGTGCGGGATAGATAACGCCGGTATCAAGCACCCTGCCTGTTTCATCCACAACCGCAAGCTTGCAGCCGGTACGGTACCCGGGGTCACACCCCAGAACCCGAAAGCCCTTAACCGGCGGCTGCATCAGAAGATGAGAAAGGTTTATGCCAAACACCTTGATGGCCTGTGTAGCGGCATTCTCGGTCAAGGTGCTGCGTATCTCACGTTCGAGCGAGGGAAAGAGCAGGCGATCAAACGAATCCTCGGCGGCAGCCAGCACATACATGGTGCAGGGCGAGCCTTCCTTGACGGTATTTTTCGTCACAAGCGACAGCGTATGGGTACGGTCACACTCCACCGCTGCCTTTAAAAACCCTTCGCGCTCACCACGGTCGATGGCAAGCACACGGTGCCCCGCAATTTTTGCCACGCTTTCGCTGAACTCGTAATACATTGCGTATACACTATCTTCATTATTCGCGTTTTTGGTCACAATCAGCGCGTTTTTCATCAGATACTCGCGCAGAACCTTACGGATTGCGGCATCGTCCGAGATCTCCTCAGCGACGATATCCATTGCGCCCTTTATTGCATCCTCAGCGGTATCAACACCCTTTTCCTCATCAACATACCGGGCCGCTTCTACAAGCGGTTCAGTACACTGTTTTTCCTGGGCAATTAAAAACGCAGCCAACGGCTCCAGCCCGCGCTCGCGGGCAACCGACGCGCGTGTTTTTCTCTTCTGTTTATACGGACGGTATAAGTCCTCCGCTTCGGCAAGCGTCTTTGCGGCGGCAATCTGCAAGCGCAGCTCCTCGGTAAGCTTGCCCTGCCCTTCGATGGCGGCAAGAATCTCTTCCTTACGCTTTTCAAGCCCGCGCAGATAGTTCAGGCGGTCATACAGCTCCCGCAGCACCTGATCGTCCAGTGAGCCCGTAACCTCCTTACGGTATCGTGCGATAAAGGGGATGGTATTGCCGTCATCAATAAGCTTTACGGTGTTTTCCACCTGCTCTTTGCGCAGCTTGAATTCCTCAATCAGGGTATTAAAAATGTCCAAATAAATTACCTCCCGTGATTTGGGGTTTTACTAAAACTCAATGTAAGCCATAAAGCAGGTGCTTCCATCCGCCTTCTGTCCGCTAAAGATATATGCGGGCCGTTCTTTTGTCTTATCCCGGCCACGGCGGATAGTCAGTGTCTCACCAAGGGCCCCCTCATGCTGAAAGTGTACAAAAAAGGTCCTTGGCGTATAGTTTGATGCCACGTCAAACGGCAGAAAGTCATACACAATATCGGCATACACCGCGTTGTTCAGATGGTGGTTACAGTCAATATCCGAAAACCGGATAATGCGTTCGCCTACCGTACAGGTGTTTTGCGGCTCGCGTACCCGCATCCCTGTCACAGCGTATTCCCGTTCTTCAAGCGACGGAATAATCTCATATTTCAGCTCCCCCGGGCGCACAATGCGGTGTGTCTCGGTATCGGCGGCAACCCATGTAGTTTCGGCAAAAACCAGTTCCTCGCCATCCTCTGCGTAAATGGTGCAATCACGCAGCAGTGCCCCGCCTTTCGGCTTGCGCGGGGTGGTCTCGATGCGAATCCGCTCACCGCCCTCAGGCAGCCTGCGGATGCTCAGTCCCTCCTTTGCAAGCAGCAAAACAATACCGACCGCCGCCATACGCCCATAGGTCAGCCCCAAGCTGTCAAGATGTGCTCCGCCAATCTGCTGTACATGCCGCATTATACCCGAAATGCGCAGCCGGTTGTTGATGTCGCATTCGGGATATGTCACGATATGTTCGGTACAAAAGCAATTCTGCATTTCTCGGTTCTCCTTGCTGTAAGTGGATTGCTCGGTTTTCGGGTAAGGAGTCAATATCACTATGGGGAAGTCCTGCACCTTCCCGAGCGTCAAGCAATGCTTGCCGTTTCGGAGAAGCCATCCCTTTGCGTATCTTCTGAAGGAATATTTCGCCCTCGGGCTACTTCCTTTTGCTGAATGCGTAGGGGCGCGCATTGCGCGTCCGAATTTGACCTCATCGCCCATCGCCGCAGACAGGGCATGATGAAACAGGCGGAAAACCGCAGGTTTTCCCAATGCGAAACTTTGTTTTGCTATGTCTTCGACGCCCCGCGTAAAGCCTTCCCAACGTTAAGCTTTGCTTGACGCTTCGGAGAAGCCATCCCTTTGCGTATTTTCTGAGGGTATGTTTCGCCTGCGGGCGACCTACTTTTGTAGTTCAACAAAAGTAGGTAAAAATGAATCAAGTGGCTTCGCCCCTTGAAAACCCCAACCGCAGCACGGGCGAACTACACCTCGCAATTTCTATTCACAAAGAATTATCGGCGTTTGTGCAAAATGGCGTGGGGAACAGTTTTGCACAAACGTCAAACGCTGCGCGTTTGATTCCCTCCACGCCCGATTGTACTTCTTCCGTTTCGCCCGTGCCCCAACCCTTGCCGTTCTTTTAACCTCGGCATTATAATTGATTTGCTCACGCTTAATCCCCGCCCAAGCCTTCTCCTATTAGGAGAAGGTGGCGCGTAGCGCCGGATGAGGTCATTAACCCTTCCCGTCAAGGAGCCTCCATCCGCGCAAACCCGCAGCTTCTCCCAATGTGAGCCCTTGTTTCGCTATATGCCAACCGAAGATTCGCTATGCCTCCATCCCATAAAAATAATAGAACAAACGTATCATAAAAACAATACCCTTCTTCCCCTTATTAAGTCATTCAAGCAGTAAGGGGGTCGCATATCCCCCACATAAAACAGCCTGCAAACCGCAATGCGGCCCACAGGCTGTTTCCATTGTTTTTATCGCAGATACACCGTTATCTTGTGTACCCTTGTACTGCTCAGCGCCGTAATGCTGTCGCGCTCAATCATAATACCGCTGCCAAAGCTGCCGTAGAAGATATCCTTATCGCCCAGCAGTACACGATCGATGCGGTACTGCCCATAATCCTTCTTCTCCTCGTTGATAAAGGTGATTAGCAGCTCTCTGTTTGCAAACACCGTAGCAACGCTCGCAACCCCATTTGCGTCAAACTGCCGCCCCAGCAGCTTCGGGTCTATCACCAGATCGCCAAAATACCCCCGCACACCGAACATCTGGGTGGCTGCCAGCAGAATGGTCCAGCTTGCGGCACCCGTCAGGTAATGGTACATGCCGCGTCCGCTTGGGTTAATGTATTCCGGCAGACCCGGGTATATTCGGGCGGTTTCAAAATTGCAGCAGTGCCGATACAGCGCATCTGCAAAATAATACGCTTCATCCGCGAATTGACGGATATACAGCGCATAAACATATAACATGTTCATCTGCGAAAACATCGCGCCGTTTTCCTTGTGACCGTAGGCGTATGCAAACAGCCTGCCAAGGTTGGTTTTCAGCTCACGGAAATCGGTGTTCAGGCGATTGCCCCCCACTGTTTCGTCAAACAGATACCGTTCGGTCGATGCGACGATACTGCGCACCTGCTCTGTGGTTGCAACACCGGAAAACACCGCCAACGCCTGCGCGCTGAGTGTCATGCGTGTTCCGTTTTTGTGGTCGCCATCCACCATCTTGCCATCGTTATCGTAGTAGCTATTGTACCACGAAAAGCCGTCGTGATTGGTAACATACTCCTGCGCGCGAAGGTGCTTTGCAAGCCACGTTGCTTTTGCGGTCAGGTTTTCTATAATATCATCCACCGCAAGCTCTGCTTGTCCGCCGGTCAGCCGATGCAGGCTTGCCTGATTAAAGCGCGCGAGCACGTCATGCTTGTAGGCACAGGACTTGTAATCCGCGTCCGTGTTTAGATCATCAAGCAATACCATCAAATGCTCGGATACGGTGATGTGCGTATTGCCGCGCACACGCAGACGGTTGAGCAGCTCAATCAAACAGGTAAGATTCCCGTAGTACAGATAGGTGCCGCCGGCGCTCTCTCCCCGCTCAGACGCCATATCCATGCCGTCGTTCCAGTCCGCATTTTCCAGTCGCAGAATATTGTGCTCCCCTACATTGTAAAACGCGGTAAGATTTTGTATCAGCAGATGCTCAAGCACGGTACCGTAATACTTCTCGCCCTTCTCGGTCAGCAAAACGCTGCCATGCTCCGGCGTCCAGTTGTCATCGCGCCGGGTAGTACGGCAGGTAATGGAATCCTTATAATAGCATTGCTTTTGCAGCAAAAAGTCAATATCCGCGGTCTGGTCGATATATAACCGGGTGGTAATGGCCGGCCACGCCGCGTGGTCCATCCATACGCGTGTAATCTCGTTGCGGTCGGCGGTAAATTCGCCCGGATTCTCTCCGATGATCGTGGCATTGGTACCGTCAAACCGTATACCCGCAAAGCTGTCAAGCAGTATCGAGCGCACCCCTTGCGTATCCATCAACAAAAGAGCCAGACAATCCTGCCACAGGTTACGCCAGCCGCGGCCGCCGCGCCCGTAGTCGTGGTGCGGCATAAAGGAGCTGCCGCAGATACGCCGCAGCGCGGGTTCGAGCGACACCCAGCGCAGCCACTGATTAAACCGTTCATCACCGGTATAAAACTGCAGGTTCAGCTCCTGCTGCCAGAACTTTTTGGTTGCCTCAAGATACCGTGAAAATGCATCGCCGCTTAAGTATTTTGCGCTCAGCGTGCTAATCTGGGATGATGTATCAGAGATAATCACCGCGAACACATAAACCGCACGCTCTCCCGGGGCAAGGGTTTTTTCCGCAAGTTGTATTGCCCCAATGGCTTCGTAGCCTTCAGCGGTATCTCCCTCATGCATCGGCAGATTGCTGCCGACCAACTGCGGGTTATCATAGGTTCCGCCTTCGCCCAAAAACTGCTCGGCAATCGGGCAGCAGGCAATGGGCGGGCTGCCGTCGCCCTCGGCGGCTACCACGGCATAACTGGTCTGGTTTATCCTGTGCCCCTGCTCGTCAAACGCAATGGTCGGCCGAAGCACCACACCATACCGGCTGATGCGTATACGGTGCAACAGCGATGTCACATGCCGGTGGTCGCGAATGTTATCCGCACTGCGTCCATAAAGCGGCACCGCAACATACGGCTTATATTTTATTGGCTCGGTGCCGGTGTTTGTTATCTCTACTTTGGTAAGCTCCACCTTATCCGAATACGGAACAAACGTGGTAATCTCACTGCGCACGCCAAGCGCCGTATTAACGCGCGTTAATTTATGCCAAAGCAAACCCGCCTCGAGCGCCGTCTCCTCCTTATCTGTCGAAAACGTTTTCGAAAGCTGCCCGCACGATACCCCTGTTGCACTCCATTTCCCGTGTCCGTCAATATACAGCCAGAAATTTCGCGTAGCCCTGCTGGTGTGCAGATCCTCCGCGGTAACCGGAGGCAACGCAAAGGTATCATGGCCCGTCTTACAATCGCCGCCCAAAAGAGGGGTCACACAAGAGATCATCCCGCTCTTATTCACAAGGGGAAAATACAAACAACTTGTCTTCTCAGGGTCGCTTAGTGTAAAATCTCCAAGAGGCCCTTTAAACATCCATGTTTTAACCATTCCATCCATGTTCATGCTCCTTTGGCTAATTTGAGCAGGATTCTGTTGTGCATATGCAACAAAAACTTACTTTGTTTTGCCCAACAATAGTATAATACTAGAATAACGGCTATTGTTATGAAAGTCAACAGCTATTACTGGTATTCTTCAGATTGTGGCGGTTTATTACAAAGTTTTTAAACCTTATAGGATATTCTTGCAAGCTATTGCGATGCAATCTTTAATTTTTACAATGAATATCCCCATATTTACCATCTGCCCTGCATTTCATCTTCATCACCTGTCGCCGCAAAACCACAAATTATTTCAGTGCAGCCGTACAGCCGTTCCTTAATGTCTCACTGAACCTGTGTTTTCTCTTAAAGGCACGGTCCAAAGGTTCAAGCGTTGCATTTCTAAAAATCAAAAGTACGCAAATTGCGAGAATGTTTACGTATTCTTCAATCTTGTCCGGTTGTTGATTTGTTTCTTGAACACCAGTATAATATTCTTATAGAAAAGGCAAAGGATGTGCACTCCCATGACCACCCGCTATGTAAAAACACCCCTGTTCTCACTCGTTGTCACCGAGCAGGACGGCGCTGTGGTATCGGCGCGGTTTGCCGGCGACAGCGACCCTTGCGCCTCCTGTGCGGACGATACCCCGCTGCTGCTGCTTGCCGAGCGGGAGCTTACGGCTTACACAAACGGAACCCTTACGGAGTTTACCATTCCCTGCGCGCCAAAGGGTACGCCGTTTATGCAGCGGGTATGGGCGCAGCTCAGGGCCATTGCGTACGGCCAAACCCTCACCTACTCGCAGATAGCCGCACTTGCGGGAAACGGACGCGCATCGCGTGCTGTGGGGCAGGCGTGTAACCGAAACCCAATCGCGGTCATCATTCCGTGCCATCGGGTCATCGGCAAAAACGGAACCCTCACGGGATACGCGGGCGGCCTTGGCATTAAGGAGCGTCTGCTTTGCATGGAACGCGATGCCGCCGCCAAACCGGGAGCGCGTGTATGACGGAGCTTGTCGGCATCTTTACCCTGCTGCTCAAAACCTACGGCAAACGCCGCTGGTGGCCTGCGCGCACGCCGTTTGAAATGATGGTTGGCGCAATCCTCACCCAAAATACCGCATGGACCAATGTAGAGCGCGCCATCGCCGCGTTCGGTGACAATCTTTCCCCCGCCTTCATCCTTTCGTGTGACAAGCAGACGCTCGCGGACATTATTCGCCCGAGCGGGTACTACAACCAAAAGGCAAAACGGCTTAAAACGCTTGCGGGGTGGTATATGAATTACGGCGGCGACATTAACCGAGTACGTGCGTGCGATGGCGATCAGCTGCGCACAGAGCTGCTTGCGCTAAACGGCGTGGGGCACGAAACGGCGTACTCCATGCTGCTGTATGCCTTCGATAAACCCTATTTTGTGGTGGACGCTTACACCCGCCGCCTCCTTACCAGACTTGGCTACCGGCTGCCGGACGCCTACGATGATCTGCGCGTCCTGCTCGAACAAAACCTTCCGCGCGACCTGTACGTATACAATGAGTTTCATGCGCTGATTGTGGAGCACGCAAAGCAGCATTGCAAAGCAAAACCGCTCTGCGAAGGCTGTGTGCTGGCACCGCGCTGCAAAGCATACGAGGATATGCACAAACCAGCACTTACCCTTCAAGATAGCGCAAAGCCGGAATGATATGCTCATTCCGGCTTTGCGCTTTATTCTGGAAGGCACAGGCAAAACGGATGCCCCGCAGGGTCAAGCATCGTCGTCCACTGCCCTGGGTTATACTGTGTATCCGCAATTGTTGCGCCGATATCCACCGCATGCGCCACTGCATGCTCAAGATTGTTTACGGTAAAATCAAGATGCAGCATCTTTTGCTGTGCACCGCGCGTCTCAGGCCAGACGGGCGGGATATACCCTGCCTCTCTTTGACAAAGCAGGCGAACCGGATGGTTTTCTGCCCTTACCATCACGCACTCGTCACTAAGCTTTGTGCAGCTCCAACCAAGCAGCGCGGCGTAGAACTCACCCAGCCGTAAAGCATCGTCACAATCGAGCATAATATCGTCGAGCCGGATGCAGAAACCCCCGCGATGGCCTCGAATCTCTTTTTCGTCCAACCTTACTTCCCCCCTTTTCCTGTTTTCGCATACAATATCATTCCATCACACGGCATAACACGAAAGAGGTGAACGGGGTATATCCCGTTCACCTTTTAAACAATACAGCTTAGATAATCGCCAGCACAACAAAGTTAACAAGGAACAACAATGCGGATACCCATAAAATGGGGTGAACCTCTTTCATCTTGCCCTTGCACATCTTAATGATGCAGTAGAAGATAAAGCCTGCTGCAATACCGTACGAGATGCTGTAGCACAGTGCCATAAAGATACCGGCAAAGAACGCGGGAACAGCTTCCTCAAAATCGTCCCACTTAATATCTTTAAACGCGCTGAGCATCATAACGCCAACCACAATCAGTGCGGGTGCGGTTGCCGCCGCGGGCACCAACCCTGCAACCGGAGCAAGGAACGAGCAGAGCAGAAACAAAACAGCGGTTACCACGCTGGTAAGACCGGTGCGTCCGCCTGCGCCAATGCCTGCCGCGCTCTCAACGTAGGTGGTGGTGTTCGACGTCCCGAACACAGCGCCGATCGAAGTAGCAATCGCATCGGCAAACAGCGCCTTGTCCATCTTGGATTTAAATCCGGTGCTCGTTTCAAGCGCCTTCTGGTCCTCTGCGCTGAAGATACCGCTGCGGCGTCCGGTACCGATGAAGGTGCCGATGGTGTCGAAGGTATCCGACAAGCTAAACGCAAAAACGGTAATAAGAACAAGCGGAATCTTAGCCGGGTCACTAAACAGCGAGAGCATACCCTCAGAGCCAAATGCAGCGCCAAAGGTTGTGCCAAGCTCCGTGAACGACTCGCCCAACGAAGCAAATGAAATAGAAGCGGAAGAAAGATCAACGATGCCCATGGGAATGCCGATAACGGTGGTGGCAGCAATACCAATGAGGATTGCGCCCTTAACCTTAAGCACCAGCAAAACCACGGTGATCAACAGGCCGATTACCGCAAGCAGTACGCCGGCTGTGTTAAACTTAACAAGCTCGGGAACAATGCCGCCGCTTGTCACTGCCGAGAAGATACCGGTGTAAGTCGCGTCTGCGGCAAAGGCGTCTCCGTTTACCGAAACGAGGTTCGTGTTGTCGGAAAGAAATTGAATGAAATTCGCATTCTTAATGCCTATGTAAGCGACAAAGATACCGATACCGCCGCCAATCGCATTCTGAATGCTTACAGGAATCGCCTTAATAATGCTCTTGCGGATCTTGGTCACCGTAATGATGATGTTGATGATACCGCACAGGAACACCATTGCCAATGCCTGCTGCCAGCTAAAGCCCAGCCCAAAGCATACGGTGTAGGTAAAGAACGCGTTGAGCCCCATACCGGGCGCCTGCGCATACGGCACGTTTGCAAACAGACCCATAACCAATGTGCCGACTGCGGCTGAAATAATGGTTGCAAGGAAAACCGCGCCCCAAGGCATACCGGTAGCGGAAAGAATGCCCGGGTTTACAAAGATGATGTAAACCATGGTAAAGAATGTGGTAACACCCGCCATGATCTCGGTGGAAACATTGGTGCCATTTTCCTTGAGTTTGAAGAATCGCTCCATCTAACTTCCTCCTGTTTTTAAAATCAGAAAGGACTACGCAAAGCGGCTGCCGCGGCCTCGGTAATCCCTTTCAATCTATTATCCTTATTATACGTCATGTGTTAAAAGAAAAGCAACATTCAGTTCACATTTTCGGCAATGGCACCTCTATTTTTAGCATTATGCACTATTTTGTAGAAACCAATGTCGAATTTATTCGTTAATTCGCATAATGATGCATGCTGGTGTTTTGCGAATATAATCAATTAACCCCAAAACCTCTCTGGAATTTTCATGCGGCTGGCTGTGCTTGCCGGCACGTGAAAACGTGCATCCAGTTATGCACCCCCGGAAAATCTGTCTTTTGGGCAGCTGTGCGGCGCGGGCCGTGTCTTTAAAACCGGAACGGTTTTAATGTTTGCTGATGATAATATCTCCCTTCCATTATCTCTGCAAAGAAGCGGTTTCTCTTCCCCCCCGCCTGCCGCTTTGCCTTTTGGTATTTCGCGCGGCAACAGCAATCCAAAACACAGCTGCCTGTAAAAGGACTTCTTTCCATATCACGCTTTACACAGCGGCTATCTTCCGTAGCGCAGCTCTATTGTAGCACACCATTCACAATACGCACTGCGCGGTCACTTACCTGTGCAAGCCCTCTGCCCCCCTCACCCGAAACGAGTACCGTCAGCCCCTCATCACGCCCTTTCTTAATGAACCCATATACCTCCGCGCACAGGGCGGGCGAAAGCCCCATGGTCGGTTCATCAAGCAGCAGCAGCCGCGGCCGCCCCATCAGCGCACGCGCGATGGCAAGCATCTGCTGCTGCCCCCCCGAAAGCGATAGCGCTTGCGCACGCCGCTTTTCATACAACACAGGGAACATCCCGTACATCCTATCCAAATCCTCCCGCACCCTATCCCGCCTTGTATGCGCGCCGATGAGCAGGTTCTCCTTCACTGTGCACAGCGAAAACACCCGCCGTCCCTCGGGCACAAGCGCAATTCCCCTGCGGTGCCGCGCCTGTGCGTTTTCCCGGGTAATGTCGGCATACCCATCCGCCAAGGTAAAACTCCCGCACCCCGCCGCTGCACCCGCAAGGCTTTCCGCTTTCCCCCCGCCTGCGGCATTGCGTGCGAAAGAATGCACTCCGCCGCTTACCGCTTGCCGCCCGCCAAACCCTTCGCCCGCGTCTGCACGATACAAAATTCTTCCGCTGTGCACCGGCAATATGCCCGCTGCCGCAAGCAGCACCGTGCTTTTACCTGCCCCGTTTACACCCAGCAGCGTTACAACCTCGCCTTTTTCTACCCAAAGGCTCGCATCATGCACACCGGTTACCTGCCCATACCTTACGCAGATGTGTTCTATCCGAAGCACCGGCAATTCCCCTTTCGCGGCGGCAATCGATACGGCGTTGCGCACCCATGCCGCTACTCCCCCAGCACCGCTTGCCTTACCGCCGCGTTGCTTAGCACCTCCTGCGGCCTTCCCTGCGCGATAACGTGTCCGGTGTCCATTGCATACAGGCGGTCGCACAGTTGTTCTACAAACGCCATATGGTGCTCAATAATAAATATTGTAAGCGCGTAGTTCTGCTTTAGCTGCCGCAGCAGCCCCGCAAGCCGCTCGGTCTCCTCCGCGCACAACCCCGCACAGGGCTCGTCTAAAAACAGCATTCCGCAGCCCGCAGATGCCACCGCCACCGCGCGCCCAAGCTCACACAGCTTTCGGGTACCATAAGGCAGCGCCTCCACATTGGTATCGGCGCACTCGGCAAGACCAAGCATCGCGAGCAGCTGCTCCAGCGCAAAACCGCGGATGCGCAGAGACAGCACCGCCGCCTGAATATTTTCACGCACCGTCAGCCGCTCAAACAGCCTAAGGTTTTGGAAGGTTCGTGCCACCCCCATACGCGCAAGAATATGCGCCTGTGTGCCGTGTACCGCTACTGCGTCAAAGCGCCCTTGCGCACTTTCCCCCGCCTTTGTTTGCGGATAGAGATAAATTCTGCCCGCATCAGGGCGCTCAAACGATGTCAACATCTGAAACAGCGTGGTTTTTCCGGCCCCGTTTGAGCCTATCATCCCTGCAATCTCACCCCGCGCAAGGCTTAAGCTCACACCCGCTACTGCCGTCACCCCGCCGTAGCGTTTATACAGCCCTTCCGCGGTTAGGATTGGCATTTCGTCTACCCCTTTTTGTATATTTTATAATTGTATATACAATTAGTACTATCGCATACAAAATCATGCGCAGGTTTGCAACCCCCTGCAGCATCGCGGCAACCGCCTCCAGTGCCATGGCAGCAAGCATTGGGCCTATAATCGTCCCCGTTCCGCCGATTACCACCGCCGCAAGAATATCCACCGACCGCGCAAAGGTAAAATCCTTGGGGCTGATGAACCCCAGAAGCCCCGCGTACAATCCCCCCGCAAGCCCCGTTATTGCAGCGGCAAGTGCAAACGCATACAGCTTCATGCCAAATGTGTTTACACCCACCGCAGCGGCGGCGGTTTCATCCTGCCCCATCACCCGGCACAAAAACCCCTGCCGCGAGCCCGCAAACCACAGGCATCCGCCCCCGCACAAAAACGCAGCGAAAAACGCCCACACGGGTGTCGTAACCCTTGGGATGTCATACAGCCCCGCCGCCCCGCCGATTGCCCTGCTGTTCTCGATGATAACACGCACAATCTCGCCAAGGCCCATTGTCGCAACGGCAAGATAATCCCCTCTCAGCCGCAGTACGGCGCCCCCCAGCACAAGCGCAATTACCGAGGCGGCGGCCGCACCCAGCACAAGCCCCGCCACCGCTCCCCCATGTCCGGTAAAAACCCGCGTAACCCCCGCGCAGCTATATGCGCCCACCGCCATAAAAACCGCCTGCCCAAGGCTTAGCTGCCCTGCCATCCCCACACACAGGTCAAGTCCCGCTGCCATAATCGCGGCAATCAGCATCCGCGAAAACACCGCCGATGAGTAGCCGTCACGGTCAAGCAGAAGCATCAGCACAAACGCCGCAAAGCACGCGGCAAGATATTTTGTTGTGAGTGTACGCCGCATCATCTGCCTCCCCCGTTTTATACCGGACGGTGTATGAAGGGTTGCCTTTGTACCGGTGCAAAAATCACGCTTAATCCAGCCCCGCCTTTGACCCTACAATCCCGCCCGGACGCAGCAGTAAAAACGCAATCAGCAGCACAAACGATGCCACATCACGGGTAGCCGTGCCAAGCACAGCTCCGGCCAGGGCTTCTGCCAGGCCCAGCGCAAACCCGCCCAGTACCGCGCCCGGCACGCTTCCAATCCCACCAATGACCGCCGCGGCAAAGGCCTTCAGCCCCGGGGTCACCCCCATCAGTGGGCTGAGCAGATACATCGAGCCGTACACCGCACCCGCCACCCCCGCAAGTGCGCACCCCATTACAAACGCAAGGCTGATTGTGCTCTGCTGCCGAATTCCGCACAGCATTGCCGCCGTTTTGTCGTCCGCCACCGCGCGCATTGCCCTGCCCGCACGGGTCTTGGTCAGCATAAGCTGCAATGCGGCGGTAAGCACCAGGCAAAGGATAAGCGCGTAAAGCTTCGAGCTTGCAATGCTCACCCCGCCAATTTGAACCACACCCCCTGCAAAGCCGGACGGATAGGCGCGCGCACCCGCGCCAAACGCAAGCATTACCCCGTACTGCAATAAAAGCGATACCCCAAGCGTCACCACCATCAGCGGCATTCCTCTTGCGTCGCGCAGCGGGCGGTAGCAAAACCGTTCTATCGCAAGCCCCAGTACCGCACAGCCAAGTGCCGAGAGTATGGCCGACAGCACAAACCCCGTTTTGAGATACACCGCGCACAGGTATCCTATATATGCCCCCACCATCATTACATCGCAGTGCGCAAAGTTTATCAGCCGCAGTACGCCGAACACCATCGTGTATCCCAGTGCAATCAGCGCGTACACCGCCCCGACCGAAACCCCCGAGACCAGCTGCTCAAGCCACAGCATTCCATACCTCCCCCGCCGTGCCCACATACCGGCGCACAGGGCGGCGTGTTGTTTCAGACTGTCCCTGCCATAGTGCCGCGTCCGCGTCAATCACATCCACACCCGTGCGCTTGCCGTTTTGAATGGCGATGATATGCACCGGCTTTTTTGCGTTGTGGCTCTCATCAATGGTAATACTGCCGGTTACCCCCTCGTAGTCCTTAATATGACTGAGCATGGCAAGCAGCTCCCCCCGTGTCTTGCCCTCGGTCTGCTGTAAGGCATACGCAAACAGGTGCGCGCAATCGTACCCCAAAGCCGCATACGCGGCCGGATTCTCCCCATATGCGGTAAAATACCGCTGCGCAAATCCGCCGGATGTGCTGTCCTCCGGCGGATAATGGTTTGAATAATAGATATCGCTCATCACCTCGCTGCTGCCCACGAGTTCATCAAGTCCCGGGGAATCAAACGCATCGCCCGAAAGAATGGGCGTGTGCAGCCCTTGCTCGGCAAGCTGTCGCAGAATAAGCGCCGCCTCGGTATAGTAAGCGGGCAAAAACAATACATCATATTGCTCGCCCCTCAGCCGCGCAATCACACTGCCAAAGTCGGTCTCACCGCCGGTATAGTATTCGCGGGCAGTCACCCTGCCGCCAAGCGCTTCAAACGCCGCGGCAAACGCGTCACCCATCCCGCGCGCGTAATCGCTTGACGACTCAATGAGCATCGCCGCGCGTGTATATCCTTGGCTGCTTGCAAACTGCGCCACCGCCCCGCCCTGCATGGTATCGGTGTAGCATAGGCGAATCATCTCGTTTTGCCCGGCATGCGACGGCACTAAGGTATCCGCCGTCGCCGAGGGTACCAGTACAGGCACGCCGCTTTCCGTTGCAAGCGCCGCCTTCACCCCGCCCGAGGTAGACGGCCCGATGATGGCACTCACCCCGCCCCGCTCGGCAAGCCGAATTGCGGCAAGCGCGGCCTCATTGTTTTCCGAGCGGTTATCCAGCACCAAAAGCTCCACCGGCTTGCCGCTTACCCCGCCCGCGCGGTTAATCTCCTCCACCGCAAGGCGGATACCGCATAAGGTTGCCTCGCCATACCACGCAAGCCTGCCGGTCAGCTCAAGGTTTACCCCAAGGCGGACGGTCTTGCTCTCCTGCGTGCACGCGCACAGGCAAAGCATCGCACACACCGCCAGCACAATCGCTGCAAACGCCGCCCGTTTTACCGGCATAAAAACCGCCCCCTTCCCTCAATCCCTACTGCCATAATTATGCGCTCCGGCCGGGTTTTATGTGGACGTGGTCTGTCGGAGCGGGTTATGGTGCTGCACGCAATCCGGCAAAACGTCTGTACACACGCCCTATAAAAGAACAAAGGATATTCCCTCCCGCGCAAAAGCGGAGGAAATATCCTTTTGGCTGATCCCTATCATCAGCAAGCTTTAAAAACCATTCCGGCATGAAAGACGCGGCCCGCGCCGCGCAGCTGACTGAAAGGCAGCTCTTGCCCGCTTGCATAACTGCTTGCACATACTTGCGTGCCGGCCGCCCAAAAATCCCAGACGGGTTTGGGGGGTTAATTGATTATTTATTGCCCGCGTTTATACCGCCGGAGAACCGACCGCATTCAAAACAAGATACCATTTACCGTCCGCCGCCAGATAACAGCGGTCTTTTCCGTTTATGATGTATGCAAAGCTGCCGCTGTTTTCACCGGCATCAAACAGATAGGCTTCGCCGCCGTCCTCATCCCCGGGAGATTCCCCCTCCGCAAAGGTTGTATGAATAAGCAGCAGACCCGATACCCACAGCCTTAAGTCCTCTAAATCGCCGCCCGTAACCGTATATTCTGTCGTGCCCCCGCTTAGAACATGGGTTACTGTTACGGCCTCGGTCTCCTCTGCTATCACGCCGGTAAGTGATACCGGTTGTGTTGTGCATCCTGCAAGCATTAATAGTGCCGCAAGTGTCACGGCTATCCCTGTAATCCCGTTCATATCCCCTCCGGTTTTCCCCTTGCACCCTGCCGAATGCACTGTCGCGCCAAATCCGCCGCTACGTATCCGATACAGAACAGGTACCCCACCGCCACAAGCTCCAGAGGAATCGGCTCCATACCGAATAAAAACGGGGCATACGCGCACAGCGATACCATCGTAAATCCCACCGCCGCCGGCCAGCGCGCGGGGCGCAAAAACAGGTATAGCACCACCAGCACATCCGCCACAAAGCCGTAACGGTCGTGCATAAAAGGCAAAAAGAACGGGATGGTCATTGCCGACAGCAGCGAAAAGGTCACAATCAGACCGGAGGTCGGGCGGGCGGCGGTAATATACATAAAGTATACAAGAAGCCCTACAATCCCAATAGTCATAACAATCCCCGCTGTGGAAAACTGCTCCACGTACTGCCCGCTGATGAAGGTGTACAGGTTCGGGTAGTTCAGCGACAGCCTTGTTTCGTACTCACTGGTCTGGTCGGCATAGATGCTCAGCAGCTCCCCAAGCGGCCTGCCCGCAATCCACGCCGGAATAAGCATCGCAAAATATACAATGGGTATTGCGGCAAAATGCTTGAGCTTAATGCGCCGCGCAAGCCACATCCACACCAGCAGCGGCAATAAAAACACCGCCTGTAATTTAAACGAAAACGCCACACCAAACCATATGGCGGCCGCCAGCGGCTTTTCCTTTAAAAACGCGGCAACACACAGCAGCAAAAAGAAAGAATAGATGATGTCGCACTGCGCCCATGCCGCTCCGTTAAGCACCACGGTCGGGGCAAGCAGCGTAACTGCATACGCGCCAATCGCATATCGCCTGCTGCTTGTTTGGTGCCATACAATACGCGCAAGCACGATTGCTGCCAAAAAGTCAAACAGGCAGGAAAACAGCTTAATCGAATGCAGGCTGTCAAGCGGCAGCAGCGTCATCAGCTTCATCAGGTAAAGGTAGGGTACGTTGTAGTTGCCCACCGATGCCCCAAGCGCGGCAAACCCGGGCAGAGCGGCAAGCTCGTTGTGCCAGTGCATAAGAAAATCGCGGTAATCGCCCGATACAATATCAAACAGCACAAGCCGAACAAATGCCCCCACCAGTGTCATCCCCGCCAAAAACAGCAGGTCAAACACCCGCAGGCTCACCCGTTTGGTCAGCCTTACCTCTTTGTTGAATACCCTAAGCACAGCGCTGTCCATCGCGTTTCATCCTTTTCCTGTTCTTTGCAAGTTCCCGTAAAATTGTCCATAAAATCAGTATATGCGGTTTTGGGCCGGATATCGGTCAAACTGTGTCATCCGTGTTGCCGCAGGCGAAAAACCTGCTTTGCGCACTATCATCAGTAACCTTTAAAATCTTTCTGGTTTTAAAGACGCGCGGTCGCATAATCTATTGCTCGCTTTCGCATATCGGCAAGCAAATTCAGCCGCTTGAAAATCTCACAGGGGGGATGGGGGTTCATTGATTATATCGTTTGCCCGATATAATAGTGTCTTGCAGTTCCCAGTTTCATCCCTGCACCGCAGCCTTTTCTTTTGCCGCATATTGTATGAACATTGAATTCAGCCGCAAAAAGGAGCGGAGAATACTCCCCCGCCCCGTCCTGTCATAAGCCTGCTACTGCTCATACCGCTGGCTGTACCCGTGCGCCTGCTCTAAAATCATATCCTTAACCTTCATCAGGCGAATCTGGGTACTGCGCTCGTTTTCATCAAGCTTCATTGTAATAAATTTAATGCTCTCCTGCATCTGCGGAATCATAACGTGCTCCAGGGCGTTTACCCTTCTGCGCGTCTTTTCTATCTCGGCCGCCATCAGCTGGCAAGCCTTTTCCACCTCGGCAAGGCGCAGCATCGCGGGCAGAACATCGGCAAGCGACTTCACCGCATCGTCAAGGTCCCCCGAGGTAAACGCAAAGCCGTAAGAATAGATATCGTTTGCGTCTGCGGTGCGCGTTTTGGTCTCAAACACCGGAATATCCACGCTCATCACGTTGCGGCTGCCCGCCTCAATCGTTACCTCCTGCTTCGGGGCAAGAAACGCGGCGTTTACCGCCTCATCCGGCATCAGCGCGCGGGCCAGCACAAGGTTCTTGTTGGCGGCAAGAATCCCTGCCTCCACCTCCTCGCGCAGCGTTTTATTCTCGCGCACAAGCTCTAAAAATCGGCGCATCAGCTCATCGCGCTTATCTTTTAGCAGCTTATGCCCGCGCACGGCGGTCACAAGCTTGCGCTTTAGGCGCGTAAGCTCCATGCGGGTGGGGTTAACCTGTATCTTTGCCAAGGGAGCACCCCCCTTTCGTTATCAGAGATTCGTTATTAGCAGCCGGCAATGCAGCGAATTTTCGAGCAGACCGCGTTCCACCGGCTGCTAATTCCTATTCTCCGGCTACTGCATAGTACTCATCAAGAAGCTCATCCTTAATGCGCTTAAGCTCTGCACGCGGCAGAATGCGCAGCAGCTTCCAGCCGATGGCAAGCGTCTCCTCAATATCGCGGTTTGCACCGTAGCCCTGCGAAACATACTCGTTCTCAAACGCGTCTGCAAACCTTGCGTACAGCTTGTCAATGTCGGTCAGGGCGGCTTCACCCAAAATTACCATCAGCTCCTTGGCCTCCTTGCCTCTGGCGTAGGCTGCAAACAGCTGGTTCATGGTATTCGCGTGGTCGGCACGGGTTTTGCCCTCACCGATGCCCTTATCCTTCAGGCGGGAAAGCGACGGCAGTACATCAATGGGCGGGCTTACGTTTTTACGGTACAGCTCGCGGCTTAAGATAATCTGCCCCTCGGTAATATACCCCGTCAGGTCGGGGATGGGGTGGGTCTTGTCATCCTCGGGCATGGTCAGAATCGGTATCATCGTGATGCTGCCGTTTTTGCCCTTTAACCTGCCCGCTCGCTCGTACAGCGACGCAAGGTCGGTGTACATATAGCCCGGATAGCCGCGCCGCCCGGGAACCTCCTTGCGCGCGGCGGAAACCTCACGCAGGGCGTCGGCGTAGTTGGTGATATCGGTAAGAATAACAAGCACATGCATATTCTTTTCAAACGCGAGATACTCCGCGGCGGTCAGCGCCATACGCGGGGTAGAGATACGCTCAACGGCGGGATCGTTTGCAAGGTTAATAAACAATACCGTGCGGTCGATCGCACCGGTCTCACGAAAGCTTTCAATAAAGAAGTTCGATTCCTCAAACGTAATACCCATGGCGGCAAACACCACCGCAAACGGCTCACTGGTACCGCGCACCTTCGCCTGACGCGCAATCTGCGCGGCAAGGTTTGCGTGCGGCAGACCCGACGCCGAAAAGATGGGCAGCTTCTGCCCGCGCACCAGCGTATTCAGGCCATCGATGGCGGAAACGCCCGTTTGAATAAACTCCTGCGGATAGTCCCGCGCGGCAGGGTTCATGGGCAGCCCGTTAATATCCATACGCTTTTCGGGCAGGATATCCGGCCCGCCGTCGATGGGGCGGCCGAGACCGTCGAACACGCGGCTGAGCATATCCTCCGAAACGCCAAGCTCCATGCTGCGCCCAAGAAAGCGCACCTTGCTGTTGGAAAGGTTAATGCCGGTAGAGCTTTCAAACAGCTGAACCAGTGCGTTTTGTCCGTCAATCTCCAGTACCTTGCAGCGGCGGCGCTCCCCGCTTGCAAGCTCTATTTCACCAAGCTCGTTGTAGTTGACGTCCTCGACGCCGCGCACCAGCATAAGGGGACCCGCAACCTCTTCTATCGTACGATATTCC
This sequence comes from Bacillota bacterium, assembly GCA_023421245.1. Lineage (GTDB taxonomy): Bacteria > Bacillota > Clostridia > Oscillospirales > Ruminococcaceae > Acetanaerobacterium. Next base: position 22,479 of record JAEZTV010000004.1, read on the forward strand.
TTCGGCATTAGAATTCCTCCTTCTGCTGTGAAAGCTTATCAATCTGGCTGTGCATGTCGGCAACAATGCTGTCATACTCGGCTTGCATCTGCTGCGGCAGAACATACTTAAAACGCCCCACCCGCTCGTGTACCGCGAGCTTTACCAGCTGGTCAACCGATACCTCCTGCGCAAGCGCAGCCTTGCTGATCTCGTACAGCTCAAGAATCAACTTCAGCATCAGCCGCTGCTTTTCAAGCGGGCTGTAGGTGTCCACATCATGAAACGCGTCCTGATGCAAAAAGTCCTCACGAATCGAGCGCGCGGTCTCAAGCTTCAAGCGGTCGGGCGGGCTTAGCGCATCCATACCAACCAGCTTTACTATCTCGTCAAGCTCCGCCTCATCCTGCAGCAGACCCATTATTGCCGCACGCAGGGCGGACCAGTCCGCACCCACGGTATCGGTAAACCATTTTGCCATGCTGTCCGCGTACAGCGAGTAGCTCGTCAGCCAGCTGATGGCAGGGAAATGCCTCCGATAGGCAAGCTGCGAGTCAAGCCCCCAGAACACCTTAACAATGCGAAGCGTCGCCTGTGAAACAGGCTCCGAGATATCGCCGCCCGGGGGTGAAACTGCCCCGATTACCGACAGCGCTCCCTCGCGCTGCTCGGTGCCCAGCGTATACACACGGCCCGCGCGCTCATAGAACTGCGCAAGACGGCTGCCAAGGTAAGCGGGGTAGCCCTCTTCACCCGGCATCTCTTCGAGACGGCCGGACATCTCGCGCAAGGCCTCCGCCCAGCGGGATGTGGAGTCCGCCATCAAGGCTACCGAGTAGCCCATATCGCGGAAGTATTCCGCAATCGTAATACCGGTATAAATCGACGCTTCACGTGCCGCAACCGGCATATCCGATGTGTTTGCAATCAGCACCGTGCGCTTCATCAGCGAATGCCCCGTTTTGGGGTCCTTCAGCTCCGGGAACTCGTTGAGCACGTCGGTCATCTCATTGCCGCGCTCACCGCAGCCGATATACACCACGATATCCGTCTCTGCCCACTTTGCAAGCTGGTGCTGCACCACGGTCTTACCGCTGCCAAACGGGCCCGGCACCGCCGCAACACCGCCTCTGGCAATGGGGAACAGCGTGTCGATAACGCGCTGACCGGTTATCAGCGGCATATCGGGCGGCAGCTTCTTTTGGTAGGGGCGCCCCTCGCGCACCGGCCACTTTTGCAGCATGGCAAGCTCGTGGCGCGTACCCGCCGCATCCTCCACCACCGCAATACTATCGGTAATGGTGTGCTCGCCGGATGCAATCGAAACAATGTGCCCCGCAACACCGTGCGGCACAAGAATACGGTGTTCAATAATCTCGGTCTCCTGCACTGTGCCGAGAATATCTCCCCCCGCAACCGTATCGCCTGTCTGTTTCGCGGGTACGAAGTCCCACTTCTTTTCCCTTGACAGCGCGGAAACCTCTACGCCGCGCACAAGGCGGCTGCCCGTCAGATTCATAATGTCATCGAGCGGACGCTGTATCCCGTCAAAGATGCTGCCCATCAGCCCCGGCGCAAGCTCCACACTCAGCGGAGCACCCGTCGATTCCACCGGCTCGCCCGGTCCAAGACCCGAGGTTTCCTCATATACCTGAATGGATGCGCGGTCACCGTGTATCTCGATAATCTCGCCAATCAGGCGCTGCTGCGAAACGCGCACCACGTCAAACATATTCGCGTCGCGCATCCCCTCGGCGATAACGAGCGGTCCGGCAACCTTCTTAATTTTACCTGTGCTCATTGTATCCAACCCTTTCCGGCTGCACGCCCCAAGGCGCGAACCCATGGAATAGTAAACTGCCGCATGGCGTACCCGGGTAAAAGCCCCGCTCTTACTGCTCCGGCCCAAAGATGATGTCCGAGCCTACCGCCTGTTCCACATACTTGCGCACGCTCTTAAGCCCCGCGCCGGTGTTGCCCGATACGCCGGGGATAAGAATTACCGCGGGCAATACGTTCTTTGCACACCGTGCAAGCTCCTGCTCAAGCGCCTTTTCAAGCGATTCGGTCACATATAAAACAGCATAATCGTCCTCTGTAAGCTGACGAAAGGTTTTTACCGCCTCGGCGGCATCCTCCACCGCAAACACATCCAGACCAAGGGCCGAAAAACCGTAGATGCTGTCGCGGTCGCCCAGTACGCCTATCCTATACATACATCTCCCTCAGCCTTTCTCTTACGGATTGCTCCGAAAGCTTGTTGTGCTTTGCCGAAAGAATCAGGCGCACCATAGCAAGCTCGTTTTCACGCGCAAGCAGGTATGCCGCAATCGGCTCGATGGTAAACGGGTGGTATTTCTGCGGACGAATCAGCTCGATTACCGCATTATCGGCATACCGCTCAAACCGTGCAAACGATACCCGCAGCGCCTCGGCCGCCTTATCGTACACGGTACCCTCCAGATACTGCATCAGCGGCTCAAATCCCTGCGCACTCGCCGCGGCAAGCAGCTGCACATCAAGGCCGTCACACGGGCAGAGCGCCTTGCGAATAAACTCGAGGTTCTTGCCCGTCTTCTGGCAGCGGGCCGCCGTTTTAATGTTGGCAAGCGCAACCGTCAGGCGCGCATATTCGCGGATCAAGCCGTAGGGCGAGGCTTCCCCTGCCGCAAAAATTGCGGCAAGCGCCGCACGGTCAATCATAATATCGCACAGCTGGCCGTCGGCAGTATGGGAGAGCACGAGAAATGCATCCTCCGCCGCCGTCCTCATCCCCTCGGGCAGCGACGCAAAATCGCGCGCCAGTACCGCGTCGTAAATCAGCCCCGGCGCCACCGTTCCGTTTGTGCTGAACACCCCATGGGGCGTTTGGTTCGTGTATACAAGCTTGATGGACGCTTTGAGGTTATGGTAATCGTTTGCAAGCAAAAACACGTCAAACACCGACATATCCTCGCACAGCTCGCGCAGGAGCGCCCATGTCTTTTCCCGCTCATACGCAAGCAGATCGCCGGCGTTCCGGGCGGCGTCGCCCGTACCCCAGCCCTTTTCGGCAAGGATGCGCAAACAGTCGGCGGTATCCTTTGCCGCCATCAGCTGCTCAAGCACCGGCGTGCTAAGCAGCGTCAGCTCCTTTGCGCGGATGCGCGCAACCGCATAGGCGTAACCGTTATCAGACATACTTATGACCATGCCTTTCCGGCTTTATGCCAAAACGCAATAAAACCAATTTGTATCAAAGCCTGTGTGCGCAAAACTACCGCGCAAACAGGATGTCCGAAACCTTATCCTGCAGCGTTTCACGCGCGGCATAGAACAGCGCCTCAAAAGAGCAGTTGATTTCGATATCACCGCCGGCACCCTCGTCGCGGTACACCAGCACAAAGCCGCCGTCAATTTCGCGCGGCGCGCGGCCCAAGGCAAGCGCACCGCCCTTCGCGGTGGCAAGCACCCCAAGCTTGAGCGCAAAGCCCGCGGGCAGACGGTCAAGGTCGGCCTGCGAAAAACAGATCTCTCCGTTTTTTGGCAGCACATTTGCGTCAACCAGCCGCTCAACAAGTTCAAAGTAGTCTGCATCGGGTAGGTCGAGCAGGGCCTTTTTTGCCTGTGCAATGACGTCCGCAATCAACCGCTGCTTCTCGGCAAGCAGCACCTGACGCCTTGCAAGCTGCGCCGCCGACTGTGCGTTTGCCGTGATCTCCTCCGCCTGCGCAGCGGCCTGCGCCGCCGTCTTGTCGGCCTGCGCCTGTGCCTGCTGCACAGCGGCAGCTACCACCGCATCCGCCTCGGCCTTGGCCCGATTAACCACGGAAGCTGCCTCGGCGGTCGCCTCGTCCTCTATTCGTTTTATAATCCTATCAAGACCTGTCATCGGCAAATTCTCCTAAACAGTTTAAATCCTAATCATACTATTCTGCTGCTATATAAAGATAGACAAACCCTGTCTTTTATAGCCGCTTCGTACTGTCGGCATGCGGCACCGTATTATATCGTAAGCGACGATACACCCGTTACAGCCAGCAGTGAAATCAGCAGCGCAAGGATAGCATAGGTCTCTACCATCGCCGCAAAAATCATTCCCTTACCAATCTGGTCGGGTCTTTTTGCAATTAGGTTAATACCCGCAACCGAAACGCGCGCCTGACGGATTGCAGACCAGTAGCCGACAATCGCCATTGGCATACAAGCAATAAAGTACAGCAGACCTTTCGCAAGGCTTACATTGGGGTCTCCGCCCAATACGCCGATCTGCGAAAGGGTAATAAACGCAATCAAAAGCCCGTAGATGCCCTGTGTGCCGGGCAGAAGCTGCAAAAGCAAAACCTTGCCGAACTTGGTAGGATCCTCGGTCACAACGCCCGAACCCGCTTCACCCGCCATACCAACGCCTACAGCAGAGCCCGCACCCGCAAGCAGCGCCGCAGCGGCTGCGCCAAGCAGCGCAAATACAATACCCATTTTATCCATGATTCGTATCCTCCTTGAATTTAAAGTACTTTGTATTAACGGCAAACGGACTGAACTTGCGCCCGCCGCCATCGTAGAATTTGCCGAAGAATTCGACAAACTGCAACCGGTTGGTATGCACATACGCACCCAAAAGCTCTATGCCAAAGTTAATCGCCTGTCCTGCCAGAAATACGAAAATAAACAGGATAACCCCCGCAACCCCCTTGCCGCCCATCGCGCCCATTTGGTTGACCACCGATGCAATAACGCCGGTGGCAAGGCCGAGCGCAAGCAGCCGCGAGTACGAAAGAATATCGCTGAGATACCCGGTTACATTGTAAAGCTCATACGCGCCCTTAAGCAGGCGCTTGACGGGGTTTTTCGAGTCACGCCCGCCGGTCAGCACAATGCCAAGCGCGCCGACAGCCGCCGCAATTCCTCCCGCCGTGGCCGCAGCAGGGGGAAGGATGAAGTTAAGCTGTCCGATGTCCACAAACATCCGGCTCGAAAGCAAGACCACAATCAATCCGCCGACAAGCATATACCAGAAGATCACGTCGTACAGGGCATCTTTGAACCGCCTTTCCCTCAGCAGGATATACAGCTTTGCCGCAAGGCCCGAGAACAGGTGCAGCACACCCACCGCAAGCGAGAACATCAGCATGCGCATCGGCTCCTCAAGCGGCGAAAACCATAAGGGCGGTATGCCGACCTCGCGGCCAAGGAAGGTCTTTGATACGATATTAACCACATCGCCGAAATAGCTCGAGAACACAACGCCCCACAAAACAGTCGAGATACCGCAGTATAAAAACATCAGCATGGTGTTCTTCATCGGGCGTTCCATATCCTTAAACTTTGCAAGCACAAAGCCGCAGCCAAGCACCAGCAGCAGGCCGTAGCCCGCGTCCGAGAACATCAGCCCAAACAAAATGTAATACCATATCGCCATAATGCCGGTGGGGTCGATATCTCCCTTACCCGGCAGGCTGAACGATTCCAGCACCCCTTCCACGGGTGCTGCAAACGAGTTGTTCTTCAGCAGCACCGGCACATCCTCGTCCTCATCCGGCTGGGTAACCGAAATCTCCACTTCGTAGTCGGCGGTCAGTGTCCGGGTCACCGCCTCCACCGCAGGCTCGGGGATATAGCCGCTGAGCACAAACGCGTGCTTCGAGTGCAACAGGCTGTCAAGCGCCATATACTTTTCACCGCGCATGGTAAAATAGTCCATCATAAACCGCAGCGCACGGCGCGCACCGGCGTAGGAGCATATCTCCTCCCCGGCGGCCGTAATGCCGTTTTGATTATCCTCTATCCGCCGCAGCAGGCGTTTTTGCTCCTCGGCAGGCACCGCACGCGGCGGGGATGCCGGCCGTGCAAAGCCTTCGGCACGCAGCGCATCCTCAAGTGCAGCGGCATCCGCACGGTGACACACCGCAAGAATGCAGGTCTGCTCCTTACTCGCACTTACCAAATCAAGGTATACATCGCCCATATCGGGCGCGCGCACCGCCAGCGCCTTGTAGATGCTGTCCAGCGTACATTCACCCGAAACCGCGCCGGCAAACACATAAAACCGCTTGCCTCCCTTTTCGCGAAGTGAAATCGGCAAAGAAAGCCACGGGGTCAGCGCCTCGAGCTGTACCGCGAGCTTTAGGTTGTCCGCCTTTTTCTCGCCAATCTCTTTGGAAAGCGCGCTCAGGCGGTATGCCACCCGCATAATCTCGGGGTTTTCACCCGCAAAGGCATCGTATTCCTTCACCGAAAGCCGTTGCCTGCCGCCAAGCGCCGAAAGCAACCCCTTCTTTTCGGGCACATAGGAATCGAGAATCCCCAGCGCTTCGGCGCACTGCGCAACATTCTTCTCAAACGTTGCACGCTGCGCGGAGGTGTCGGTTTTTGTAAATATAGTATCGGTCGGCGAACTGTCGTTTATTTCAACAACACCCATCCGCTGCACAACCTTAAGAATCCCCTTACGGTCCTTTTGCAGGGCGCAGATATCAACGCGGCGCATCGGTATCACCGCCATAGGCTTAACCCCCTTTATCCCTGACAAACCTTAAAATAAATACCGTTTCAATCGCACGAAACTCCGTGCGGTGCCCGCACACGGGCGGGGCTGTTTTTGTTAATCGCCGGCACCTTACCAAACCGGTGCCTTTGCAAAGAAACACCGAAAACCGCAAAAATACCCGCGTATTCTTCCAGCTGCCCCATGTTTTCATTCGCTGGGCGAACATTCGCCGCACAGACACGCTCCCCCTAAAAACAAGAACCTGCTTTCAGGGCGGCGGGCTATACCGCGATTTATCAAAAACACTATACAAGCTCGGCAATGATAAACTTGACGGCCTTGTCCCTGTTCGCGGCAGCTGCCTGTTTTATGAAGGCGCTCTCATCCTGTGCATCGGCAAGCGCTGTTTGCTGCAGGGCAGCCCCCGCATCGCGCGCCGCGGCAATCCGCCGCTCCGCTTCGGCCCGCGCTTTTCCGGTTATCCGCTCGGCCTGCTCCTCCGCTTCCTTTTTTGCTAAAAGTCTAAGGCTGTCGCATTCTGCTGCTGCCTGCCGCTCAATCTCCTGCGCGCGCAGCTCCGCCGCACGCAGTGCGGCAATCGTATCAGGCACCATATTCGTATATCACCACCATATCAAAATTATAAACCAATAGGTCTTATAATCCCTGCTCTTTCCCCGCCCCGCTTAAAACCGCATGGCAAGCGAAGCTCCTGTGTAAAAGCAATTATCAGTATTGTACTATAATCCTTGGGTATTATCAATCGCGAAAGCACAATTTTATCTAACTTTCTTACATGTTCCACGTGAAAATTTCAACATTTTATCCGAAATAATCAAACCGTGTTTAAAAATCAGGAGAGTGATTATCCTTACCCTTTGTTTTCCCGCACGGCGGTGCCCGTTGCCCTGCGCGTACTGCCCCCACCCTATCCTTTATGAATCCCCATCCTCAATAAGACGGGGGCACACCCGACAAAATCGGATGTGCCCCCGTTTTATAGCATACTCTTATATTCCCTTTATTTCTCGGTACCGAAGAAGAACAGCGCGATGGTGCCCGGCCCCGAATGGGAGCCGATAACCGGCCCTATCATCGTCAGCGTAACGTCCGCCACGGTGGGAAAACGCTCCTTTACCAGCGACGCGGTGTACTCGGCATCCTCGATTGCATCACCATGCCCGATAAAGATATGCTGCCCGTCCGGCTTATCGCAGGTTTTGTGCATATGCTCCACCAGTGCCTCGAGCGACTTGCGTCTGCCGCGCACCTTCTCCATCGGAATCAAACGGCCTTCGTTGTCCACATGCAGCACAGGCTTTACGCCAAGCGCGGTACCCAGCAGCGCGCTCACGGCGCTGACACGTCCGCCGCGCTTGAGATGGTTTAGGTCGTCTACGGTAAACCAGTGGCAAAGGCGGTCACGGTTTGCAAGCACCCAGTCGCGCAGGGCTTCGATATCCGCGCCGTCCGCCTTTCTCTTTGCGGCCGCATACACTAAAAGTCCCTCCCCCGCACTGGCGGCGCGGGAATCGACGGCGTATATCTTCCTGTCGGGGTATTTCTCACAAAGATCCCCAGCCGCGAGCTCCGCCGCACTGTAAGTGCCGCTCAGCGCAGACGAAAAGCTGATGCATAGAACGTCCTTGCCGCTCTCAAGCACCGGTTCAAAATACTCAAGATAGGTGTTATAAGTCACCTGCGAGGTCTTAGAAAGGTTCCCCGCGCGCAGCTGCTCGTAAAACTCATGAAAGCCATAGTTGCGGGCATCCGGATAGTGTGTATACGGCTTGCCGCCCAGCTCAAACTCCATCGGCAGCACGGTAACGCCAAGCTCCTCAACCAAAGCGGCGGGCAGATCGCAGGTAGAATCGGTAAAAAGCTGATACTCTCTCATCGCTCACACTCCTGTTAAACACAATAAACACGGTCAATGGTCGAACACAAAACATCCGGCATCGCCCCTCGGCTGCCATCCAGCGCAGCTGCATGGCGCAATACCGATTTTCTGATATTATATATTGAACTGATGGGAATTGCAAGCAGACCGGCAAAGCTTAAGGGCTTACCGCCTGCAATTCACAGGCGGCAAGCCCTTTTGGCTGCTGAATATAAAACTGTTTGTTAGGTCTATCGAAGTTATTTCAAAACCTGCCGCTCCGCTTCACATTCTACCCCGGCGTCCGCGTTATGATTGCTCCGCCGCTGCCTTTTTCGGCTTGGTCGATTTTGCGCGCAGGTCCCGGTTTAAAATGCGCTTGCGAATGCGCAGGCTCTTGGGGGTAACCTCCAAAAGCTCGTCCTCGGCAATAAACTCCAGCGCCTCTTCCAAGCTGAAGAGGTGCGGCGGGGTAAGGCGCAGCGCTTCATCACTGCCCGAGGCGCGCATGTTGGTAATATGCTTTTTCTTGCATACATTCACCACCACATCCTCCACCTTGGGCGATTGCCCTACAATCATGCCCTCATATACCGGTACCCCCGCACCCAGAAACAGCGCGCCGCGCTCCTGTGCGTTATACAGCCCGTAAATAACCGTCTCACCCGCCTCAAACGCAATCAGCGAGCCGGTGGCACGGCGGGGAATATCCCCTTTATACGGCGCGTAACCGTCAAATACCGTGTTCATAATACCCTCGCCGCGGGTATCGGTTAAAAACTCGCTGCGGTAGCCAAACAGGCCGCGTGCCGGAACAATAAACTCCACGCGCATACGGCTGCCCACGGGGTTCATGCTCAAAAGCTCCCCCTTGCGCCTGCCCATCTTTTCCATCACCGAGCCAAGCGACGTCTCCGGCACATCAATCACAAGGCGTTCCATCGGCTCAAGCAGGGCGTCTCCCTCCCGCTTGTACAGCACCTGCGGCATACTCACCTGAAACTCGTAGCCCTCGCGCCGCATGGTTTCAATCAAAACCGAAAGGTGCATCTCTCCGCGCCCCGAAACGCGAAAGCTCTCGGCGGTATCGGTTTCGTTTACCTGCAGCGAAACGTCCTTGAGCAGCTCGCGGAACAACCGGTCGCGCAGGTGGCGGCTGGTTACATATTTGCCTTCGCGCCCCGCGAACGGACTGTCGTTGACCGAAAAGGTCATCTCCACCGTCGGCTCACTAATCTTTACAAAGGGCAGTACCTCTACCGCGGCAGGGTCGCAGATTGTGTTTCCGATCGAAATCTCCTCAATGCCCGAAAAGCAGACAATGTCGCCGATCGAGGCCTCCTCCACCGGCTTGCGCGCAAGCCCTTCTATCTGGTACAGCGCCACAATCTTGGCACGGTATGGCTTGCGGCGCTCGTGCCAGTCGGCAACGACAACCTCCATGTTCTGGCGGATGCGTCCGCGCTCTACCCGCCCAATGGCAATACGCCCGACATAATCGTTATAGTCGATGGAGGAAACCAGCAGCTGCAGCGGCTCCTCCAATTCACCTTCGGGTGCGGGAACATATTCAATAATCTTATCAAACAGCGGGGCAAGGTCGGTACCGGGCAGGTCCGGGTCAAGCGTTGCGGTACCCTCGCGCCCCGAGCAGTACACCACCGGGCTTTCAAACTGTTCATCATCCGCGTCCAAATCAAGCAGCAGCTCCAGCACCTCATCCGATATCTCGTGCAGCCTTGCATCGGGACGGTCGGTCTTGTTCACCACCACAATCACCTTATGCCCGAGCGCAAGCGCGCGCTCCAGCACAAAGCGGGTCTGAGGCATCGGCCCCTCAAAGGCGTCCACCAGCAGCAGCACACCGTTTACCATCTTTAAGATGCGCTCCACCTCGCCGCCAAAATCAGCGTGCCCGGGGGTATCTACAATATTAACCTTTATCCCCTTCCAGCATACCGAGGTGTTCTTGGCAAGGATGGTGATACCGCGCTCCCGCTCAATATCCCCCGAATCCATCACGCGGTCGCTTACAACCTGGTTTTCCCGAAACGCGCCGCCCTGCTTGAGCATCTCATCCACCAGTGTGGTCTTGCCGTGGTCGACGTGTGCAATTATTGCGATATTGCGTAAATCTTCTCTTAACAAAAATGTTTACTCCTTTTAAATCCCTGCGCAAATAGCTCTGTGCACTTTGCGCCGCGCTCTTTGCGCGCCCATGCAAAAATTCATACTTTCTTATTATACTGCCTAAGCAATATGTTTTCCACATCTTGTTTTGCTAAACTCTAAGCGGTCCGCTTTTCGGTTTTAGGTGTTTTTTTACAAAATTCCGTCCCTGTCGTGCAATATCTTTCCTATTCCCAAACAATAAAGCGGGCCGGCAGCAAAAATGAAACAGCATTCAAGAAACAGAGAGATATTGCGTAAGAAGGCAAGAAAAGCAGAGAAAACCATGTAATAAATTAAATTAACGGCAAAAATATGTTGACACCGCAATTTCGGGCATATATAATAAGGTCTGTCGGTTTTAACAGGCAAAATCCGCCTGCGGCAAGCAACAATCCGCCCGTTATAATTATTTCATATATACAAGCGATACGGAGGGAACAAATCATGTCAACCTTTATGCCAAAAGCAAGCGACATTAAACGCACTTGGTATATTCTTGATGCGGCCGGCAAGCCGCTGGGCCGCACAGCCGAGCGCGCGGCATTCATCCTGCGCGGCAAGCACAAACCCATCTTCACGCCCAACATCGATTGCGGCGACAGCGTAATCATCCTCAATGCCGAAAAGGCAGTACTCACCGGCAACAAGGCAACGCAGAAGTTCTACCGCCGTCACAGCGGCTGGGTAGGCGGTCTGAAAGAAACGCCTTACAAAGACATGCTCATTAAAAAGCCCGAGCTTGCCATGACCGTTGCCGTAAAGGGCATGCTGCCCGGCAACATACTTGGGGCTGCCTGCTTAAAGCGTCTGCGCGTTTACCGCGGCGCCGAGCACACCCAGCAGGCACAACAGCCTGTTGCATGGACACAGGAATAATTTCACCCGCAATTTTTGTGGCGATCTGTGCCGTTTTGGGGCAGCGCCGGAAAGGAATGATTGTAAACCATGTATGAATCCAAACCCTATCTTTATGGTACCGGCAGAAGAAAAAGCTCGGTAGCCCGCGTAAGACTTTACAAAGGCACCGGCAGCATCACAATAAACAACAGAACCATCGACGATTATTTTGGCCTTGAGACCTTAAAGCTGATCGTTCGTCAGCCCCTTGCGCTGACCGACAGCCTTGCCGGGTACGATGTTGTATGCACCGTAGCAGGCGGCGGCGTAACCGGTCAGGCCGGTGCCATCCGTCACGGCATCTCCAGAGCACTGCTGCAGGTAAACGACGGCGAGCTTCGCCCCGTGCTCAAGAGCGCAGGCTTCCTCACCCGCGACCCCCGCATGAAGGAGCGTAAAAAGTACGGACTCAAAGCAGCCCGTCGCGCACCGCAGTTCTCAAAGAGATAGTCTCCAAAACCCTTTTCACACTCGGGGCATCTTCCGCTATGGAGGGTGCCCCTTTTGTTTTGGTTGGCCGGCTGCTTATTTTTCAGGTATCATACATCTATCCCCCCAAAAACACAATAAGGAGCATACCCAAATGGCGGATAAAACAAACGCAATGCGAAAGCTCGACAGCATGAAGATACCCTACCGCGAGCATGATTATACCCATACCGACGCTGTAAGCGGCGAAGAGGTTGCGGCAGTACTGGGCGAAAACCCCGCGCAGGTGTTTAAAACACTTGTTACGACGGGCAAAAGCGGCGCACACTATGTTTTTCTTGTACCCGTCTGCACCGGGCTTGACCTAAAAAAGGCGGCGGTACAGGTGGGCGAAAAATCGGTTGCGATGCTCAAATCCAAGGACCTGCTTGCCCTTACAGGATATGTACACGGCGGCTGTTCCCCTATTGGTATGAAAAAGTCCTTTCAAACCGTCCTCCACCGCACCGCCGCCGAGTTTGATACCATCCTGTTCAGCGGCGGCAGAATCGGCTGCCAAATCGAACTTGCCCCCGCACAGCTTGCAAAGGTCATTCCGTTTGAGCTTGCGGATATTATAATCAGCAAACTTTAAAACCACTTCGGTTTTAAAGACACAGCCCTCACCGCGCAGCTGCCCGGATAGCACTTTTGCGGGTCTGCATAGTCGATCGCGCGCTTATGCGTGTCGGCTTGCTATTCCAGCCGCTTGAAAGTCCCAGAAGGGTTTTCAAGCTGATTGATTGCACCAGGGACCTGAAAGCGGTTACCGGTTGAACATTTGTTTGTATGTCGTGCGTTTATGTGCTATAATTTACAATATTTACACATATCCCCGCTTAAAACAAACATGGGAGGCTTTTCATCATGACGCTGCGCATTGACGACAGTCACATTCATTATACCGAAAAGGGTGAGGGGTTACCCGTCGTGCTTTTGCACGGTTCGCGGGTGGATCATCATCTGATGACCGGCTGCTTTGAACCGGTCTTTGAACAGCTGCCGGGGTATCGGCGCATCTATCCCGACCTTCCCGGAATGGGGCTTTCCAAGCCGGGCAAGGGGGTAAACGATGATACCTCCATCACACAGGTATTGCTTGAATTCATCGACCGTCTGCTTGGCGGCCAGCCGTTTTTATTGGTGGGCGAATCGTTTGGCGGGCAGCTTGCGCGCGGCATCATTGAGCAGATCAGCGGCCGCATCCGCGGTGCGCTGTTCTTATGCCCTTATATCGCAGACATTGCGCAAACCCTGCCCGAGCGCACGGTGGCAGTATCCGACCCCGCATATATGCAGTCGCTGGGCGAAACCGCGCGCGCATCGTTTGAACTCCTGTCGGTGATACAGACCCAAGAGGTGCATACCGCTTTTCGGCAGGATATCGGCTCTTACCTGCATCTTGCAGATCATGCGTTTATTGACGCGCTTGGGCAGACGTTGGAGTTTGATTTATCAAGGCGCTATCACTTCCCCACATCATTTATCATGGGACGGCAGGACCACGCAACCGGTTACGAGGGCGCGTATGCGGTACTGCCATGCTACCCCAGAGCGAGCTTTTCGGTGCTCGACTGTGCGGGCCACAACCTGCAGATTGAACAGCCCGAAGTGTTTCAAGCGCTTGTAAAGGAATGGCTTGCGCGGGTACAGCTTTCCGCCGTATGAAGATAACCATCAAAAACGCAAAACTATTTCCCCGGAGCCCTCTGCCGATATCCGTCATAATTAAACTATATATGGTAAATAACGGCGATATATGATATCATTATAATATACAACTATGCGCATAGCCAAACTGCAGGGACACGCATTGCGTGTTCAAACTTACCGCGTATCGGCAGCATCCGCATATCATCCTCTTCCGTGAATCATACGCCTGCCCGCGCAGTGTGAGTAAAGTTAGATACCGGAGGTGTACAAGATGAAAATTGCCCTGCGCAACTACACACGGGTTTCGGGCTGTACCGAGGATTACTTTAAGGTGCGCGCGTTCTTAACCAAAGCGGCGGACGATTTCTTCTCCTTTGCCCGATGGGATTGGATGATAATGAGCCCCCAGCTTGACCGGTCGGCACTAAGCAGGATTGGCTTGTGGGAGCATAACGGCGAGATTGTGGGCATCGCCGCCTTTGATACAAGCCTCGGCAAAGCTTTTTGCTTTACCCTGCGCGGATATGAATACCTAAAGAATGAAATCCTTGCCTATGCGCAGCAGCACCTGCAAAAGGACGAGCTGTTTCAGGTGCTGATAGCGGATACCGACACCGTTTTTCAGAACATTGCATTGCAGACAGGCTATGTCGCGACCGAAGAAAAAGAATATGTCTCCTGCATGCCTGCCCGCGGCAGAAACCTTTCCTTCCGCCTGCCCGACGGCTTCTCGATTACCACCTTAAAGGATACGTTTGACCTTGCCCGTTACGCCGCGCTGTTGCGCAGCCGCTTTGTCGGCAAAGCGAGCGGGGATGAAGGCATAACGCCTCAGCAAATCAAGCAGCTGGAGCGGGAGCTTATCCGCCCCCATATCGATCTTGACCTTAGAATCGTGGTTGTTGCGCCAAGCGGCGAGTTTGCATCCTGCTGCAGCATATGGTATAACGCCTCCCTGCGCACCGCCGTGGCCGAGCCTGTTGCCATCAACCCCGCTTATCACCATATGGGGCTTGCCAAGGCCGCTGTTTATGAGGCCATTCGACGCAGCGCGGCACTTGGAGCCGCCCGTATACTAACGGGGAGTATGCAGCAGTTTTACTACGATATTGGATTTTGTCCGCACGCAACCTACTCCTGGTGGAAAAAAGGCGGCTGACCGCGTACCGGTTAAAGCGGGAAAACGGATCGTGGCAAAACAGCTCCAACGCCCGTGTGCGGAAGTTTCGACGTGACGTTGGATTATTCCGGTAATCATGCTCTTGCGCGCCTCGTTTTACCGCTTGAAGTCTCCTTGTATTACAGTTTTTAGCGCGGCTGAATGTTCTTTACACATCGGCCGCACTTTTTTGTTTTCGGCATATAATCACATTGTAAAAACTCTATATTTTCGATTGACTTCCCCATGTTTTATGATAAAATAATGTTAATGATTATCATTCTCCATGCATTCAAATCGATAATTGGCGGTTTTTATCCGCCTTTTTATAATGCACAGAAAGGGGCAGCCGTTTGAAAAGTATTAAGCACAAAATAATCCTAAACACCGTTGTTATTACCCTAATTCTTGCTATCGTAACAACGGTTATCCTCGCTGTAAGTGCAAACAGCCTTATGAACACAACGCTCCAGAGCACACTGGAGCCCTTTGCCAAGATTGCCGCCCAGAGCGTGGAGGGTAACCTGCATCTGCTCAGTGAACGGATCTTCCTGCTTGCGGATAACGCGGCGCTTACCTCCGCCGACACAACCCTCGCGCAGAAAAAAGCGCAGCTTGAGCATACGGCATCGGGCATCGAGTTTGTATGGCTTGCGCTCTATCAGCCAAACGGCACGCTGTACACCGCCTATGCCGGCGCTCCTTCGTCCATCGCAGACCGAGAACTGTACGATTTGATGAAGCGCACAAACAACCTTGTCATTGACGATACCGCTATCGCAAACGACGCGCTGGAAATCTCGGTCGGTGTGCCCGTCTTTCAGGGTGAAACCCTTGCCTACTACCTTGTGGGCGCATATCGCTACGATCTGCTCAACGATGTTCTGGCCAATATCAACATTGGCGGTGGCGGTCATGCGCTTATTATCAATGACCAAGGCGAGATAGTCGCGCACAGGGATACCGGCGTGGTGTTTGATTCACACACAATCGATACCCTGTTTGCCTCGGATGCCGGCATGAAATCACTTGCCGCAAACATCAAAGCGGGCGAAATCGGCGTTCGTGTTGTCTCCATCGACGGAAAAACAAACTACGTTGCCTACGCGCCGGTGCGCGGCGTAACATGGTTTCTTGCAATCCTCGTACCCCGCGCGCAGTTTGCCGCAACTACAAACCGCGCTATCCTCTACAGCATCTTGCTGGTAGCGCTGCTTATTGTGTTTGCCATCTTGTTTATCCGGCGCTTTTCCGACCGGATTGCCCGCTCGCTTGCAGACGTTACCTCCCGCATCCAAGGGCTGGCCGCCGGCGACCTGTCCTCCCCTGTCCAGATCAGCAGCACCAAGGATGAGGCCGAGGCGCTTTCCGTCGCGCTGCGCGACACCATACGGGATGTCAGCGGCTACATATTCAAGCTGCGCGAGGCACTCACCGCCCTTTCGGACTCTAATCTTAACATCCGCATACACGGCGACTTTGCTGGTGACTTTGTGGTGATGAAAGACTCACTTAACAACATCATCGACTTCCTCAACGAGATTCTTGCAAACCTCAAACACTCTGCCCTGCAGATTGACGGCAGCGCGCGCGAGGTTTCCACCAGCGCGCAGATTGTCCATGAATCGTCCGAGCGTCAGGACGAAGCGGTATCCCGCCTTGTTACCGAAACCAGCCGCATCGCAGCCGACATCGGCGTTGTCAACCAGAACGTCGAAACCGCACGCGCACTTACCGATGAAATTGTCGAACGGGTAGAGCAGGGCGGCTCGCAGATGAGCAATACGCTCGAAGCGATGGAGCGCATCCGCAAGAACGCGGACGAGATTACCCATATCACCAAATTCATGGAGGATATTGCGTTCCAGACCAACATCTTAGCACTCAATGCCGCCGTAGAGGCCGCGCACGCCGGGGCGGCGGGCAAGGGCTTTGCCGTGGTTGCGATGGAGGTGCGCGAGCTTGCCGCCAAGAGCGCGCAATCGTCACAGCAAACCTCCGAGATGATAGAACATTCACGCGCGGCGGTAGCCGACGGCGTAAAATACGCAACGCTGACCGCAGAGTTCATGCAGCAGATCTCGGATATCTCCCGCAAAATCTCTGAGATTACCGAGGAACTGGTGGAATCGGTACGCAGCGAAAAGGAAGCGCTTGATCATGTGTCGGGCGATATTACACAGATTTCCGAGCTTGCCAGGCAAAACCTTGACGCCAGCCGCGAATCGGCGGTACTAAGCGAGGAGCTTTCGGCGTATTCGCAGGAGCTTGCGCAGATGGCCGAACGCTTTCGCTTGCGCGGCGAACAAACCCGGAAGGGAGGGCGAGAAGCATGATGATATCCGGTAATACCCGCCGTACCTCACTTATCATCCTTTGTGCCGTTGTTGCGTCCATGGTGTTCTTTTCTTCCTGCGCACAGTCGGGCAGCGCGCTGCAAAACGGCTATTATACCGCCGAATTTGCCGAGTTTGACGACAAAGGCTGGAAAGAGTACGTCACCATCGGCATCAGCGATGGTGAGATTGTCACGGTAGAGTTCAACGCAAAGAACGAAAGCGGCCTCATCAAGGCCTGGGATATGTCCTACATGCGCCGTATGAACGCCGCAAAGGATACCTATCCCACCCGCTTTACGCGTGCTTACGCGGCGTCGCTCATCGAGTCGCAGTCACCTAGCAGAATTGACGCGGTTACGGGCGCGTCGGTCTCGGGCTGGAACTTCTCCTCTCTTATCTCCGCCGCATTGAGCAACGCGCAAACCGGCGACCGCTCGGTTGCCATTGTAGGGGCGCAGCAGTAACGGCAGTATTTCCTTTCCCGCCTAATCGTTTGCACCGCAAGGCAAATCCGGTTCGGGCATCTTAATTTGGCGCACCTTTGCATAACATGAAGGAAACGGACACGCTGCAAGGCAGTGTGTCCGTTTCCTTTGCCGACAGGTTTTATTTGAAGTAATTCACAGCACCCTGTCGTCTGTATCTGTAAGGCATATCGCTTAAACACCGGAGGGACTTTCTGTTATGACACAACGCACACCGCATGCTTGCCATCCCGTACTCTTTTCAGTTCTCATGCTCCTTTTGGCGGCCGCACTTTCACTGACGCTTAGGCTGTTGGTTTCATCGGTTGTCACTTTCCCCGACGGCAGCGTTTTATACTATGCTATGCGTATCGCAAGGCGGCTGATTATGACCGCCGTATTTCTGTTTATTGCCCGAAGGCAAAACCAACCGCTGCGTCTGCTTGGCTTACGCTTTGATGCGGCCGCGGCCATCGCCTGCACCTTTTTAGTGCTCATCAACCTCTCCGTTGCTCATCTTTTGGATGCGCGGTCGTGGTCGTTTCTGCCGCAAAACGTACCCTTTGTGCTGTGCTTGATGCTGGACTGCCTGAGCGTCTCCGTTTTGGAGGAGATTGTGTTCCGCGGGCTGGTTTTTGGCACGCTGCTGCGCGCGTGGCAAAACAAGCGGCATGGGGCAGCTTACGCTATATTGACATCAAGCGTTTTGTTTGGCCTGCTTCACCTCATCAATCTGTTTGCGCGTCCCGATGCCCTGCCCGAGGTGCTGGGGCAGGTAGGCTATACCACGCTGATTGGGGTCTTGCTCGCGGCCGCAGCGCTGCGCACAGACGGCCTTGCACTTTGTATTGTCACACACGCACTGTATAACTTTGTATACGATTACGCGGCGCGCTTGCCTTTTTCGGCCATCGATACCCGGTATACCTCCCTTGCCGCAACCATTACGCTTACGGCGGCATATGCCGGTCTTGCGCTCACCGGCCTATACATATTCGTCCAAGCCATCCGTACCGCAAAAGCAGTATCCCCAAAAGGCAAGCTCACAGACAACATACTTTCAAAATTTTAAACTTACCGGTTGACAAAGCCTTTTGCCTTATGCTATCATGTTTTCAACATCATATGTTAAACCTGTGATTAAGAAGAGTAGGCATGATGCAACGGGCACAGAGAGCCGCCGATTGGTGTGAGTGCGGCGCCGCTTGATCTTGCTGAATGGACTTATGAGGGTGGCCGAAAGGCAACTGCCGTGATAAATGGCACTGCCGAGTAGCAGCCAACGGGATCTTCACCCGTTACCAAGGAAGCACGTATGCCGGTGCGTGGAGCAAGCGGGCTTTTATCAAGCCAATTTGGGTGGTACCGCAGGAGTATATAAACTCTTGTCCCTGTTTTTCAGGGGCAAGGGTTTTTTTGTTGTGTAAACGCAGATAAACCGCGCGGCATCTGCCGCAGTAATACGAAATATTATATAAAAGGGAGACTTGAGTAACTATGGCAAACATACCGTACAGAACCTATTTAAGTGAAGAGCAGATGCCGAAATACTGGTATAACGTCCGCGCCGATATGAAGGAGCAGCACGACCCATTTATTAATCCCGGCACAATGCAGCCCGCAAAGCGTGAGGATCTTCTGCCCGTATTCTGCGAAGAGCTTGTCAATCAAGAGCTTAACGAGACCGACCGCTACATCGAAATTCCACACGAGGTGCGCGAGTTCTACCGCACCTACCGCCCCGCCCCTTTGGTGCGCGCCTACAACCTTGAAAAAGAGCTTGGCACCCCCGCAAAAATCTACTACAAGTTCGAGGGCAACAACACCTCCGGCAGCCACAAGCTTAACAGCTCTGTCGCGCAGGTATACTATGCAAAGCAGCAGGGCATAAAAAGCCTGACCACCGAAACCGGTGCGGGGCAGTGGGGCACTGCCCTTGCAATGGCGGCAGCCTACTTTAAAATTCCGCTTACCGTTTATATGGTTAAAATCAGCTCAGAGCAAAAGCCTTATCGCCGCGCGATTATCCAAACGTTTGGTGCAAATCTTATCCCCAGCCCCAGCAATACCAC
The DNA here is from genome assembly GCA_023421245.1 of Bacillota bacterium. Classification (GTDB taxonomy): domain Bacteria; phylum Bacillota; class Clostridia; order Oscillospirales; family Ruminococcaceae; genus Acetanaerobacterium. Next base: position 42,030 of record JAEZTV010000004.1, read on the forward strand.
CGAGGCAGGGCGCAAAATTCTTGCCGAAAACCCCGGTACGGGCGGCAGCCTTGGCTGCGCGATCTCCGAAGCGGTGGAAAAAGCAGTCACCACACCCGATTGCCGCTATGTGCTCGGCTCGGTGCTCGATCAGGTTCTTCTGCACCAGTCGATTATCGGTACCGAAACCAAGGCAGCGCTCGACCTTTTGGGCGAAAAGCCCGACATCATGATCGGCTGTGCGGGCGGCGGCTCCAACCTCGGCGGCTTTATCTCGGAGTACATGGGCGAGCACCTGCAGGGCAAAAACAACATCCGCTTTATTGCGGTCGAGCCCGCCTCCTGCCCCTCGCTTACCCGCGGCAAATACGCCTACGACTTCTGCGACACCGGCAAAATGACCCCCCTTGCCAAGATGTACACACTCGGCAGCGGATTTATGCCAAGCCCCATTCATGCCGGCGGCCTGCGCTACCACGGTATGGCGCCTATTTTAAGCAAGCTGTACCACGACGGGCATATGGAAGCCGTTTCGGTTACCCAAACCAGCGTCTTTGAGGCGGCAGCTTTGTTCTCGCGTGTCGAGCAGATACTTCCGGCACCCGAGTCGTCCCACGCCATCCGCACCGCCATCGACGAGGCGCTCAAATGCAAGGAAAGCGGCGAGCAGAAAACCATCGTGTTCAACCTTACCGGAACCGGCTATTTTGACATGGCGGCATACCAGCAGTACACCGAGGGCAAGATGACCGACTACTGCCCCACCGACGAAGATCTCGAGCAGGGCTTTGCCTCACTGCGTGAGATTCCCGTAAACGAGGGCTTGGTATAACTTCTCGGGCTGCAATTTAAATGGGGGCGATAAACGCTGTTTTAAGCGTTTGCCGCCCTCTTTTTGTCTCCCGATTCGTTTGCTGTATTCCGACTGCTTCCCTATGGGTTCGACACGTATAAAATCATGAAATACTGCATACTTTACATCGTAAAATTCATTTTTGTTGCCTTGTATATCTATACTCATTATGCTAATATTGATAATAAGACAGTAATATTTTGGCACGAACCAAAGGAGAACGCTTATGGACGACCTTAATCTGCACACCGCCGCATCACCCGACAATACAACCTCCCCCCTGCCCGATGCCCCACAATCAGGCGCAAAGGGCCCCGCGGAAAACACCTCCGCCAAAGGCGTTTCTCTCCCCCGTACTGCCGCCGAACCCGAAGCTCCGCAGTCCGCCGAGCCGGCGTGCGAACATACCGCTCCGCTGCCCGAAAACACAGCGCAGGATGCACCCCCTGCAGATACGCGCTCCGAGGATACTGCAGCCTTCCCGCCTCCGGATATGATTGCTTGCCCCCGCTGCGGCAACCTCATTCCGTATGAAAACTTCTGCCCCGTGTGCACCTTCAGCCTTCGCGGCATGCCGCCCGCACAATCTGCTCCCACGCCCGCTTACAACCCTTATGCGGGCGTAGTTCCTCCTGTGGCAAACCGTCCGCAGCCCCCTTACGGTTATGCACAACAAACAACCCTTTACCCGCAGCAACCGCCGCCACCCCCTTGGCAGGGTGCCGCCCACTCATACGCGCCTGCACCCCCCCAACCGCCTCGTGCGGATTCTTCCCGCTGGCCGATGGTAGCTGCCATTGTAATGGGCAGTATTATGCTTGTAATACAGCTCATTATGCTCATTGTGCTTGCTTACGGTGTTTCGCTGCTGGATGCAAAGTCCTCACCGGAGGGCGGAAATAACTTTCTGCCGGGCGGCGAGTATACTGAGGATGGCTTACTGCCGGATAATATCCTGCCGCAGTATTTTATCGGTGATACCGTGATAAAGGGCGATGTCGTCTACGATTTTGACTACTGCTTCTCCGAGGAGGATTCCGAAGGTGCCTCCTCTCTGGTGGTAGTCGGGGTTACGTTTAAAAACAACTCCTCTGCCACGCTTACGCTTACCCCTTCCCTTTTCCGGTTAGAGGATGCCTCGGGCAACCCCTGCGAATACGCCGCCAAACGGGGCGGGGTATCCGCAAAGGATGTACTTGAGCGCACCGTGCTGATGCCGGGCGAAAAGGTCAGCAAGCTGCTGCTCTACTCTGTGGTTTCCGGCGACTACGACTATCTGCCGCTCTATGTGCTCGACCCGTCGGGCCGTGAGCTGTTCTATGTATACCTCTCTTTGCACAGTTAACCGGTCTTGATTTAATGCCGCATCCTTTTCCGGGTGCGGTATTTTTCTGCCGTTTTAATGGAAAAGACGCTGAAAAACAGGTATAATGAACTTTGATATAATAAATCCGCAATGGCTGTAAAGCAGCCATTGCTCGCGCTTTGCGCGGTCTGTGCCGTATGACGACACAGAGGATTTATTTCATCGAAAAACCACTTATGCGCCGGTATCCGGCGCTTTCGCAGCAAAGCTGCGCACAAAACGACATGCCGTTTTGTGCTGTGGTTTTATGATATAATCAATTAACCCCAAAACCCCTCTGAAATTTTCAAGCGGCAAGCTGTGCTAGTCAACACACAAAAGCGTGCGGGCCGATTATGCTACCCCGCACTATTAAAACCAGAATGGTTTTAAAGTTTGCTGATTATAGAACTCTACGGCGAAAGGAATGATACAGCCATGATTGTGATACAAAACGGTCGTGTTATCGACCCTGCGCGGGACATCGACGCCGTCCTTGATCTTGCCATTGCGAATGGGCGGATTGCTGCGCTCGGCAATGATGTTTGCACCGATAGGGCTGCACAGGTCATCGATGCCCGGGGGCTTGTCGTCTGCCCCGGGCTTGTGGATGTACATGTACATTTCCGTGACCCCGGCCTTACCTACAAGGAGGATATCCTCACAGGCGCCGCGGCCGCGGCAAAGGGCGGCTTTACCACCGTGGTATGCATGGCAAACACAAAACCCGCAGTAGATAACATACAAACCCTGCGCTATGTGCTGGATAAGGCAAAACAGGCCCCCATCCGTGTACATTCGGTTGCCGCCCTTACCAAAGGGACACAGGGGCACGAGCTTTGCGAGCTCGAGCAGCTTGCCGCAGCCGGTGCGTGCGGTTTTTCAGACGACGGCCTTCCTTTGACGGATGAGAAGATGCTCCTTGCGGCAATGCACCGCGCCAAGGCGCTGAATCTGCCCATCAGCCTGCACGAGGAGCATCCCGCACTCATCGCGCAGAGCGGCGTGAACGCGGGCGCAGTCGCCTCGGCACTCGGGCTCTCCGGCGCACCCGCCGCCGCAGAGGATGTAATGGTCGCGCGCGATTGTATGCTTGCCCTGTATACCGGCGCAAAGGTAAACCTTCAGCATATCAGTTCTGCGCGTTCTGTCGCGCTTATCCGCCTTGCCAGGTCCATGGGCGCCGACATTGCTGCCGAGGCAACCCCGCAGCACTTCACCCTCACCGAGCAGGCGGTGCTTACCAAGGGAACGCTTGCAAAGCTCAATCCCCCGTTGCGTACCGAACAGGACCGCCTTGCCGTTGTGGAGGGCCTGCGCGACGGCACGCTCAACATCATCGCCACCGACCACGCCCCCCACACTACCGAAGAGAAGGCGCTCCCGTTTTCAGACGCACCCAGCGGTATGATCGGCCTTGAAACCGCACTTGCGCTCGGCATCACCGCGCTTGTGCGCGAAGGGCACCTTACCCTCGGCGAGCTTATCCGCAAGATGAGCGTCAACCCCGCCGCGTTATACGGCTTTGATGCAGGCTCTCTTGCCGTCGGCGCACCCGCCGATATCACCATCCTTGACCCCGATGCCGCGTTTGTCGCAGGCGAATATCTCTCAAAATCCTCAAACTCACCCTTCACGGGCACAACACTGTTCGGGATCGTGCTGTACACCCTGTGCGGCGGCGATGTTGTATATAAGCACCCGCAGGCGGCAGTAACCCATTCCCGCAAAGCCGGAGGTACCGTATGATGAAAAAAAGAATCCGCCTCTCACTGGTTATCGTCTTGCTATACGGCACGGTATACCTGCTAAACACCTTATTTTTTGATATCTACAAGCCATATTACCTGTATACCGTCAGCTGGACAACCAGACAGGTTCTGCCCTTTGTGTGCCTCCTTACCGTGGCTATGACCGTTTGGGGAAAATGGCGCATTACCGCGCCTGTCTCCTTTGCGGGGTACCTGCTCGGCATTGTACTCGGCGAGCTGCTGGGCGGCTTTCAGCGCGATGTTCCCCCGCAGTATAAGCATTACGGCTGGCTCGTGTGGGGCCTTGTGTACGCCGCCTCCATCGTTGCCGGTCTGCTCATACAACGGCTTCGGCGGCGAATACCCGCACCGCAAAACGAGGAATAAAACTTGCCCTGCATCAAACACACAGGTCTGCTTCAGCGTAGGCATTCCTTTTTGCCTCCCCGCTTGCCTTGCGGCAGACTTAAAGATAGCGACCGTAAGCCTTTGCGCATCACCAAACAACAAAGCGGCAAGTCTTTCCGCGTGGAAAGACTTGCCGCTGTTTTTATGCAATCACTGTGCGCGAAACCCTAGGATGCGCTGCCCGAAGCCTTGCTTGAGCTTGAACTGCCCGAGCTCGAACTGCCCGAACCGGAGCTGCTTGCGCCGGACGATGCGCCGGCACTGCTGGTGCCCGATGAGCTGTCCTTATCCTCCGACTCATTTTCCCCGGAATCCACATCCTCATCCTGCCCGGCTGACGAGGTATCCTCCTCCGGCTCAGACGAGTCACCGAACGTTTCCTCCTCAAGCGATGAGGTGTCGGAGGTAATCAGGTCTTCCTCGTAGTATTCATTCTCCGAACCGGTGCCCGAAGCCCCCGATTCGCTCTTTTCTACGTCACGCAGCGCGGTAATAATATAGCCGCTTTCGGTTCTCTGCAGGTGATAGTTCATGTACTTATCGGGATCAGGTTCAAAGCGGTTACCCTTTTCGTCTATCTCCCATACACTGCCCGGCGGCACATAGCCTACCCGCAAAATAATCTCGTCCGCGTTTTTTGTAATCTTCTCTACCTTCGGCGTATACAATGCAACCTCCGCCGTGGTGGGAACACTGTACACCTTATTTTCTTCATCATAAAAATAGCTGGTTTCATAATCGCCAAACGTCTGGTGTTCAAGCTTTACGCCGGGGCCAAACAGGTTTGCCGCACGCACATCCAGCTCAGACGCCGGAATCAATGAAAAGTTAAACTCATCCTTTGCCCATTTTGCGTCATCGTTGTTGAGGATGGCCGACCACATCGCCGTCTGCAGCAACATCGGCTGGTCGAGTGTCGAAACATTCTCAAAGGGCGGCGGGTCATACATTACCACCGGTATAAGGATACGCTCAAACTTCGCCTTTTCCTTGTCATTGTTAATAAACGATTGCGTAAGGCTCACAATGCTCGCAATCAGCGTAATGACACCGACCACGCACAGAATGAGGATGGTAAGACCGATGGGCGCCGCCACGCGGCTGCCCTTGCGTCTGCGTTTGGATGATACCGGCGCGGATGGCGCCGGTTGTTTTATCCCTTGCTCGGGCGCAAGCCCGCTTTTGAATAGCTCGCTATCCTTTGTACCCATATTCGGATACCTCCTTTGACGGCGCGCAACAAGGTACGGTCGCTAGCGTATCTGCCCGCTGCCGTGTATCACAAATTTCACGGATGTCAATTCATTCAGCCCCATCGGGCCGCGTGTGTGCAGCTTCTGGGTTGAAATACCGATCTCGGCGCCCAAACCAAACACCCCGCCGTCGGTAAAGCGGGTAGAGGCGTTTACATACACCGCCGCCGCGTCGATTTCCTGCGTAAAGCGTTCGCTGTTTGTAAGGCTTTGAGTTACAATGCATTCACTGTGGCCGCTTGTATAGTTTACTATGTGTGCGATTGCCTCGTCAATGGCAGAGGTTACCTTCACCGCAAGGATGTAGTCCAGATACTCTGTGGAATAGTCCTCCTCGGTGGCGGGAACAACTTCCTCGCCGAGAATGCGGCGGGTTTTTTCGCAGCCGCGCAGCTCCACCCCCGCTTCCCGCAGCAGCGCATAGGCCATAGGCAAAAACTCTGCGGCCACCGCCTCGTGAACGAGCAGCGTTTCGGCCGCGTTGCACACCGACGGGCGCGAGGTCTTTGCATTGTAAATAATGCGTGCGGCCATGGTAAGGTCGCAGGGGCTATCCACATATACATGGCAGTTGCCCACACCTGTTTCGATTACCGGTACCGTTGCGTTTTGCACGCACGCCGAAATAAGCCCCGCACCGCCGCGCGGAATCAACACATCCACATAGCCGTTCAGGCGCATCAGTTCGGTGGCGGTTTCGCGCGCAGTGTCGCTGATAATCTGTATGCAATCTTCATTTAGGCCCGCGTCCTTTATCGCCTCGCGCATCACCGCGGCAAGGCAAAGGTTCGAGTACAGCGCCTCTTTGCCGCCGCGCAAAATCACGGCATTTGCGCTCTTTAGGCAGAGCACGGCGGCATCCACCGTTACATTAGGGCGCGCCTCGTAGATGATGGCAATCACCCCGAGCGGCACCCTCGTCTTTTCAATCCGCAGCCCGTCTGCGTTTACAAATCCGCTGTCAATGCGCCCGATTGGGTCGGGCAGCATCATAACCTCGCGCACCGCATCCGCAATGCCCTTGACCCTTTGCTCCGTCAGGTGCAGGCGGTCAAGCAATGCCCGCGAAAGCCCTCTGGCCTTGCCGTTTGCAAGGTCGCGCGCGTTCTCTGCAAGTATGCGCTGCAGATTATCCTCCAGCGCCTGGGCAATCGCCCCCAGCGCCTTGTTTTTTTGTGCGGTTGTCGCCATCATCAGCGTTCTTGCCGCCTTCTTGGCCGCAATCCCCGTTTGCAATACCGTTCGTTCCATTGCTCTTCCCTTTCGTCTATCCGCCATGCGGGGCTTATACTATTACCGGTTTAAGCGACAGACAGCATCTCTCGCCTATAACCCTCCTCCGGATAAGATCAACCCGTCTCGCGCAAACCCGCAGATTTTCCCAATGCGAATCTTTAGATTCGCTATGTGCAGGGGGCGGCGTCCACGACACTTCGCATCCCAGCCACCTGCCCGTTATTTTAGATCAATCTGTTGCACGGAAAACCGCAGGTTTTTAGAATGCCAGCCGAAGGCTGGCTATGTCACCTCATCAGTCCATCTGTGCCTGCCAGTCTTCGCAATGTCAAGCAAAGCTCGCCGTTTCGGAGAAGCCATCTCTTTGCGTATCTTTTGAAGGAATGTTTCGCCTTAGGATGACTTGCTTTTGTTGAATGTGTAGGGGCGCGCATTGCGCGTCCGAATTTGACCTCATTGCCTCGTGTAAAGCCTTCTCTTGTTAGGAGAAGGTGGCGCGTAGCGCCGGATGAGGTCAAATGCCAACCTTGCACAACACGGAAAACCGCAGGTTTCCCCAATGCGAAACTTGTTTCGCTATGTTTCGCCTTCGGGCGACTTGCTTTTGTTGAATGTGTAGGGGCGCGCATTGCGCGTCCGAATTTGACCTCATTGCCTCGTGTAAAGCCTTCTCCTGTTAGGAGAAGGTGGCGCGTAGCGCCGGATGAGGTCAAATGCAAATCTTGCATAATACGGAAAACTG